>NZ_JAPVZD010000001.1:0-606627 GCF_041432215.1 Streptococcus sp. 27098_8_70 | reverse complement strand
ATACCGAGTTTTTATGGAAGGTGACTCCCTATCTTTATGGTCTAGGGCTAGCTTTGATGGTCCTCCCCCTTGTTTTCTACAATCCAAATCTTGTAGCGTCAACAGGTGCCAAGAACTGGGTATCGATTGGTGGAACGACACTTTTCCAGCCATCGGAGTTCATGAAGATTTCCTATATCTTGATGTTGGCTCGAGTCATCGTACAATTCACTCAAAAACACAAGGAATGGCGACGGACTATTCCCTTGGATTTCCTATTGATTGGTTGGATGATCGCCTTTACCATACCAGTCTTGATCCTCTTAGCCCTACAAAGTGACTTGGGGACTGCCTTGGTCTTTGTAGCTATTTTTTCCGGTATGGTTCTCCTTTCAGGTGTTTCGTGGAAGATTATCATTCCGGTTTTTGCGACAGGAGTGACTGCAGTTGTAGGTTTCATGGCCATCTTTATAAGCAAGGATGGACGTGCCTTCTTGCATCAGATTGGGATGCCAACCTACCAGATCAACCGCATCTTGGCTTGGCTCAATCCCTTTGACTTTGCGCAAACAACGACTTACCAACAGGCGCAGGGACAAATTGCTATTGGAAGTGGTGGCTTGTTTGGACAAGGTTTCAATGTGTCCAATCTCCTCATTCCAGTACGCGAGAGCGATATGATTTTTACGGTGATTGCTGAAGACTTTGGCTTTATTGGTTCAGTCTTTGTGGTTGCTCTGTACTTGCTTCTTATTTATCGGATGTTAAAGATTACACTTAAGTCAAACAATCAGTTCTACACCTATATCTCGACTGGTTTTATCATGATGTTGCTCTTCCATATCTTTGAAAATATCGGTGCCGTGACAGGCTTACTTCCTTTGACAGGGATTCCTCTGCCATTTATTTCTCAAGGGGGATCCGCAATTATTAGTAACCTCATCGGTGTCGGTCTCCTCTTGTCTATGAGTTACCAGACAAACCTAGCGGAGGAGAAAAGTGGAAAAGTTCCATTCAAACGAAAGAAAGTCGTCCTAAAACAAATCAAATAAGGAGGCCACTATGGCAAAAGTAGCAGTTATTTTAGCCCAGGGTTTTGAAGAAATTGAAGCCTTGACAGTAGTCGATGTCTTGCGTCGAGCAAACATTTCTTGTGATATGGTAGGATTTGAAGAGCAGGTGACAGGATCGCATGGCATTCAGGTAAAAGCCGACCGTATCTTTGATGGTGATTTGTCCGACTATGACTTGGTCGTTCTTCCAGGTGGCATGCCAGGATCAGCTCACCTACGGGATAATCCAGCACTCATTTCACAGATTAAAGCCTTTGACCAAGCTGGAAAGAAAATTGCAGCTATCTGTGCAGCTCCAATCGCTCTCCATCAAGCAGGTGTCCTGAAAGACAAGCACTTCACCTGTTATGACGGAGTTCAGGAGCAAATTACTGACGGAATTTATCAAAAGCAAACAGTGGTTGTTGATGGCAATCTAACGACTAGCCGAGGACCGTCAACTGCCCTTGCCTTTGCCTATGAATTGGTAGAGCAATTGGGAGGAGATGCTGAAAGTTTACGAGGCGGCATGCTCTATCGGGATGTCTTTGGAAATCAACAGTAAGACGAGAGTTAGACTCTCGTTTTTTTTTTTTTTATTTGCTCTATGTCTAAAAAATGTTTCATATGATTGTCTAGCGCTTTTATATCAATCTTTTAAAAATCAATCAAGCTTCGTTTAACATAAGAAGGAAATCTATCTCTAGAAATGTTAGTGTTTTCAAGTTGTTCGATAGAATAGTTCAGATTGTTACTGAAATCAATAGATTCTTGAAAAAGATAGAATATTCAATAAATGCTATATTAAACGGTCTTATCATGCGAATTAATCTGCTTGTATTAATTTGAAATATAAAGTACTTTCTCTGTAATATAATTGAAACGTGTTACTAGTATATTAAAATTAGTAAGAATTTTTTGCATATACGAAACTGGGGGAGTGATATGTTGAAAGCATTTGGAAAAATATTCAAAGTCATTAGAGAATCAAAAAAAATGTCCCTGAAAGAGGTGGCTGCTGGTGATATTTCCGTGGCTCAGCTATCCCGTTTTGAACGGGGAGTCAATGGGATCACACTTGATTCTTTTTATTGCTGTTTAAAAAATATGGCCGTTTCCCTAGAGGAGTTTCAGTATGTTTACCATAATTACATTGATTCAGATGATGTGCTGTTCTCAAAAAAAGTAGCTGATGCATATCAGGAAAACAATGTTGTCAAGCTCCAAAATATTTTGTCAAGCTCAGAAGCTTTGACCGAACAGTTTCCTGAGAAGAAAAACTATAAACTCAATACAATCATTGTCAGGGCCCTCTTGTCCTCCTGTTGCTCAGATTTTCAGATTAGCAAGAAGGATATTGAATTCCTGACGGATCATCTCTTTTCTGTTGAGGAGTGGGGACGTTATGAACTCTGGCTTTTTACAAACAGTGTTGATTTGATGACCTTGGAAACGCTGGAAACCTTCGCTAGTGAGATGATCAATCGTACCCAGTTTTATAACAACCTACCTGAAAATCGCCGCCGTATTATCAAGATGCTACTTAATGTCATTAGCGTCTGTATCGAAGGAAACCATCTGCTAGTTGCTATGAGGTTTCTCAATTATCTCGACCACTCTAAAATTCCTGAAACAGATCTATATGATCGAACGCTGATTAAGTATCATAGGGCTCTTTACTCCTACAAGGTTGGGAATACCAATGCTCTCAGTGACATCGAGCAATGCCTATCTTTTTTTGAATTTTTAGATTCCTTTGGTGTTGCTCAAAAGCTTAAAGAACAGTTTGAAAGAATTTGCCTTTCATAGTTGTAGATGTGCAACAAAAAATGATCATTTTGAAAAATATACTAGAATAAGGGCATAACTTTATACTAAATTCAGAAGGAGGCTTTATGATGGAGAAAAAGATTCATTATAAGATGCATAAAGTTAAGAAAAACTGGGTAGCCATTGCTTTGACTACCTTAGCCCTTATTGTAGCACCGAAAGCACTTGGTCTAGAACCTGGTGTTGTCCATGCGGATGATGTAAAGCAGGTTGTAGTTCAAGAACCTGCTACAGCTCAGACTAGTGGTCCGGGTCAGCAAACTCCAGCCCAAGCTAAAATAGCATCTGAGCAAGAAGCAGAAAAAGCAACCCCTGCAGACAAGGTGACAGGCGATGTTGCTGCTAGTGAAAAACCTGCTAAACCAGCAGAAAATACAGAAGCAACAGTTCAAACCAATGCTCAAGAGCCTGCTAAATCAGCAGATACGAAAGAAGCATCTACAGAAAAGGCTGCTGTTGCTGAAGAAGTTAAAGCTGCTAATGCAATCACAGAAACTCCTAAAACAGAAGTAGCAGACCAGGATAAACAAGCAAGGCCAACAACTGCCCAAGAGCAAGATGACAACAAACGAGAAAAAACGGCTGTTGAAGACAAGATTGTTGCAAATCCAAAGGTTGCAAAGAAAGATCGCTTGCCCGAACCTGCTCAAAAACAGGAAGCAATATCTGAAAGAATGGTGGCAGATCAGGCTCAACCTGCACCTGTAAATGCTGATCACGATGATGATGTCCTATCTCATATTAAGACCATTGATGGTAAAAATTACTATGTTCAGGACGATGGTACAGTTAAAAAGAACTTTGCAGTTGAACTTAATGGGAGAATACTTTATTTTGATGCAGAAACTGGTGCCTTAGTTGATTCAAACGAATATCAGTTCCAACAAGGAACCAGCAGTCTTAATAATGAATTCTCCCAAAAGAATGCTTTCTATGGTACGACTGACAAGGATATTGAAACTGTAGACGGTTATTTGACAGCAGATAGCTGGTATCGTCCAAAGTTCATCTTAAAAGATGGAAAAACATGGACGGCTTCGACAGAAACAGACTTGCGCCCTCTTTTGATGGCTTGGTGGCCTGATAAACGTACTCAAATTAATTACCTCAACTATATGAACCAGCAAGGTCTGGGAGCAGGTGCTTTTGAAAACAAAGTGGAACAAGCTCTCCTGACAGGAGCTTCTCAGCAGGTTCAGCGCAAAATTGAGGAAAAAATTGGTAAAGAAGGCGATACCAAATGGTTGAGAACGCTGATGGGTGCCTTTGTCAAAACCCAGCCAAATTGGAATATCAAGTCAGAGTCTGAAACAACTGGTACTAAAAAGGACCACTTGCAGGGTGGAGCTTTGCTTTATACCAATAATGAGAAGAGCTCACATGCTAACTCTAAATTCCGTTTGCTTAACCGTACCCCTACTAGTCAAACAGGGACACCTAAGTACTTTATTGACAAGTCAAATGGTGGTTATGAGTTCTTGCTCGCTAACGACTTTGACAACTCTAATCCAGCTGTTCAAGCCGAACAACTCAACTGGTTGCATTTTATGATGAACTTTGGAAGCATCGTAGCCAATGATCCGACTGCTAATTTTGATGGAGTTCGTGTCGATGCGGTGGACAATGTCAACGCAGACTTGCTCCAAATCGCATCTGACTACTTCAAGTCTCGCTACAAGGTGGGAGAAAGTGAAGAAGAAGCTATCAAGCATTTGTCTATCTTGGAAGCTTGGTCTGATAACGATCCTGACTACAACAAAGATACTAAAGGTGCTCAACTAGCAATTGACAACAAGCTACGCTTGTCCTTGCTTTATTCATTCATGCGTAATCTATCTATCCGTAGCGGAGTAGAGCCTACGATTACAAATAGTCTAAATGACCGTTCTTCTGAAAAGAAAAATGGCGAACGGATGGCTAACTATATCTTTGTTCGGGCTCATGACAGTGAAGTACAAACTGTTATTGCTGACATCATCCGAGAAAATATCAATCCAAATACGGATGGTTTGACCTTTACCATGGATGAACTCAAGCAAGCCTTCAAGATCTACAACGAAGATATGCGTAAGGCAGACAAGAAGTATACGCAGTTCAACATCCCAACTGCTCATGCCCTCATGCTCTCCAATAAAGACTCTATCACTCGGGTCTACTATGGTGACCTCTATACCGATGATGGTCAATACATGGAGAAAAAATCTCCTTACCACGATGCTATCGATGCCTTGTTGCGTGCTCGTATTAAGTATGTAGCAGGTGGACAAGACATGAAAGTCACATATATGGGTGTACCTCGTGAGGCTGATAAATGGTCTTACAATGGTATTTTGACTTCTGTGCGCTACGGTACTGGTGCCAATGAAGCAACAGATGAAGGAACAGCAGAAACTCGTACTCAAGGGATGGCTGTTATTGCTTCTAACAACCCTAACCTGAAACTGAACGAATGGGATAAACTGCAAGTCAATATGGGAGCAGCCCACAAGAATCAATACTATCGCCCTGTGCTTTTGACGACCAAAGATGGCATTTCCCGCTATCTAACTGACGAAGAAGTGCCGCAATCGCTCTGGAAGAAGACAGATGCTAATGGTATTTTAACCTTTGATATGAATGATATTGCAGGCTACAGCAATGTACAGGTTTCTGGATATCTGGCTGTTTGGGTACCAGTTGGCGCTAAGGCAGATCAGGATGCTCGTACAACAGCAAGCAAGAAGAAAAATGCCAGTGGTCAGGTTTACGAATCTAGCGCAGCCCTTGATTCTCAGTTGATTTACGAAGGATTTTCTAACTTCCAGGACTTTGCAACACGCGATGACCAATATACCAATAAAGTCATTGCTAAAAATGTCAACCTCTTCAAGGAATGGGGAGTAACTTCATTTGAGCTACCACCTCAGTATGTATCTAGCCAAGACGGTACTTTCTTGGATTCTATCATTCAGAATGGTTATGCCTTTGAAGACCGCTACGATATGGCGATGAGCAAGAACAATAAATATGGTTCTTTAAAAGATTTGCTCAATGCTCTCCGTGCGCTTCACAGTGTCAATATCCAAGCCATCGCGGACTGGGTACCAGACCAAATCTATAACCTACCAGGTAAGGAAGTGGTAACAGTAACACGTGTCAATAACTATGGAACCTACCGTGAAGGTTCAGAAATCAAGGAAAAACTCTATGTAGCTAATAGTAAGACCAATGGGACTGATTTCCAAGGTAAATACGGTGGAGCCTACTTGGATGAGCTTAAAGCCAAATATCCAGAGATCTTTGAACGAGTACAGATTTCCAATGGTCAAAAGATGACAACAGATGAGAAGATTACCAAGTGGTCGGCTAAGTACTTCAATGGTACCAATATCTTAGGTCGTGGTGCTTACTATGTTCTTAAAGACTGGGCTAGCAACGACTATCTCACTAACAGAAATGGCGAGATAGTATTGCCTAAGCAATTAGTTAATAAGAATGCTTACACAGGATTTGTTAGTGATGCCAATGGTACTAAGTTCTATTCAACTAGTGGTTATCAAGCTAAAAATTCCTTTATCCAAGATGAAAATGGAAATTGGTATTACTTCGATAAACGAGGCTATCTTGTAACAGGTGCTCATGAAATTGATGGCAAGCACGTTTATTTCTTGAAGAATGGTATTCAACTTCGTGATTCTATCCGTGAAGATGAAAATGGTAATCAGTACTACTATGATCAAACTGGTGCCCAAGTTCTCAACCGTTACTACACTACTGATGGTCAAAACTGGCGTTACTTTGATGCCAAGGGCGTTATGGCTCGAGGTCTTGTCAAGATAGGAGATGGACAGCAATTCTTTGATGAAAACGGCTATCAGGTTAAGGGCAAGATTGTGAGTGCTAAAGATGGCAAACTTCGTTACTTTGACAAGGATTCAGGAAATGCTGTTATCAATCGTTTTGCTCAAGGTGATAACCCAAGTGATTGGTACTATTTTGGAGCAGATGGAGTTGCAGTGACAGGTCTTCAAAAGATTGGTCAACAAACACTTTACTTTGACCAAGATGGCAAGCAAGTCAAGGGTAAAATCGTGACACTTTCAGATAAGAGTATCCGTTATTTTGATGCTAACTCAGGAGAAATGGCAGTCGGCAAGTTTGCAGAAGGTGCCAAGAACGAATGGTATTACTTTGACAAAACTGGTAAAGCAGTGACAGGTCTTCAAAAGATTGGCAAACAAACACTTTACTTTGACCAAGATGGCAAGCAAGTCAAGGGGAAAGTAGTAACTTTAGCTGATAAATCCATCCGTTACTTTGATGCTAACTCAGGAGAAATGGCAGTCGGCAAGTTTGCAGAAGGTGCCAAGAACGAATGGTATTACTTTGACAAAACTGGTAAAGCAGTGACAGGCCTTCAAAAGATTGGCAAACAAACACTTTACTTTGACCAAGATGGCAAGCAAGTCAAGGGTAAAATCGTGACACTTTCAGATAAGAGTATCCGTTACTTTGATGCTAACTCAGGAGAGATGGCAACCAACAAGTTTGTCGAAGGTTCCCCAAATGAGTGGTATTATTTTGATCAAGCTGGAAAAGCAGTGACAGGTTTGCAGCAGGTTGGTCAACAGACTCTCTATTTCACGCAAGACGGCAAGCAAGTCAAAGGAAAAGTTGTTGATGTGAATGGAGTTAGTCGATATTTCGATGTCAATTCAGGAGAAATGGCTCGAAGCAAATGGATTCAACTTGAAGATGGAAGTTGGATGTATTTTGACCGCGATGGTAGAGGTCAAAACTTCGGAAGAAACTAATCGAATGTAGCTCAATAAAAATCAAACTTTATCTGACGATATACAAAAACGATAACTCCTTTAAAGGACGTTATCGTTTTTTGCCTGTTTGGAGAATAAATGACAATTGAAAAGAAAGATGGAATCATTGGAAACTGAAATGAATTAACAAGAGATTCCATATTGGAATAATCTTTTTCTGCACTCTATTGTGACATTCAAAGCAATGAGGATTCTATTTTTAAAGTTTGGAAATCCAAAATCGTTTCGTTTGCGAAAAATGACGCGGTTGTTAGTAGTTTCTATTTTTTTATTTGTACATTTGAGATAGGAAAGATTTTGCTTGATTATTCATAGAGGAGCTATTCTTCACAAAAAGGCTCCATCGATGCAATAGTGTTTTACTCTCTATAGAAATTATAGAGCCGAAAAATCTAGGAAATCATCGCTTTTTTCATAAAAAAATGGTATAATGAAGGGTATGAAATATCACGACTATATATGGGATTTAGGTGGTACCCTTTTGGATAATTATGAGTCTTCTACAGCAGCCTTTGTAGAAACCTTAGCCCAATATGGAATAGAGCAAGAACACGACCGTGTCTACGAAGCTTTGAAGGTTTCGACAGCTTTTGCCATTGAGAAGTTTGCACCAAATATCGAGGGGTTTTTAGAGAACTACAAAGAAAATGAAGCGCGTGAGCTAGAGCATCCAGTTTTGTTTGAGGGAATTCCAGAATTACTCAAAGACATTTCGGACAAGGGTGGTCGCCATTTCTTGGTTTCTCATCGAAATGACCAAGTGCTAGAACTTCTTGCTAAGACCCAGATAGCGAACTACTTCACCGAGGTGGTGACTGCCAGTTCTGGCTTTAAACGAAAACCAGATCCTGAGTCCATGATTTATTTACGTGATAAATATCATATTACATCTGGTTTGGTCATTGGTGACAGAAATATTGATGTAGAAGCAGGTAAAGCTGCTGGCTTAGATGCCTATCTTTTTAATAACGTTGCGACATTGAGACAAGCAATAGACATGTAAGAAAAGGGAAAAAATGACAGAAGAAATCAAAAATCAACAGGCACAGGATTATGATGCCAGTCAAATTCAAGTTTTGGAGGGACTTGAAGCTGTTCGTATGCGTCCAGGTATGTATATTGGATCGACTTCAAAAGAAGGTCTTCACCATCTAGTATGGGAAATCGTTGATAACTCAATTGACGAAGCTCTAGCTGGATTTGCCAGTCACATCCAAGTCTTTATAGAGCCAGATAATTCCATCACCGTTGTGGATGATGGGCGTGGAATTCCTGTTGATATTCAGGAAAAAACAGGACGTCCCGCTGTTGAGACTGTCTTTACAGTTCTTCACGCTGGAGGAAAATTCGGCGGTGGCGGATACAAGGTTTCAGGTGGATTGCACGGTGTAGGTTCATCAGTAGTAAACGCCCTCTCAACTCAACTAGATGTTCATGTCCATAAAAACGGTAAGATTCATTACCAAGAATATCGTCGTGGTCATGTAGTTGCTGATCTTGAGGTGGTTGGAGATACGGATAAAACGGGAACAACAGTTCACTTCACACCAGATCCAGAGATTTTTACAGAAACAACAACTTTTGACTTTGAAAAATTAAACAAACGTATTCAAGAACTAGCCTTTTTGAACCGAGGTCTTCAAATCTCCATCACAGATAAGCGTGAAGGTCTCGAACAGACTAAACATTACCACTATGAGGGTGGGATTGCTAGCTACGTTGAATATATCAACGAGAACAAGGATGTGATCTTTGATACACCAATCTACACAGACGGTGAGATGGATGATATCACAGTTGAAGTAGCCATGCAGTACACAACCGGTTACCACGAAAACGTTATGAGTTTCGCCAATAACATTCACACCCATGAAGGTGGAACACATGAGCAAGGTTTCCGTACAGCTCTGACACGTGTTATCAATGATTATGCTCGCAAGAATAAGCTACTAAAAGACAATGAAGATAACCTAACAGGGGAAGATGTTCGTGAAGGATTGACAGCTGTTATCTCTGTCAAGCACCCTAATCCGCAGTTTGAAGGACAAACCAAGACTAAATTGGGAAATAGCGAAGTAGTCAAGATTACCAATCGACTCTTCAGCGATGCCTTCTCTGATTTTCTCATGGAAAATCCTCAGATTGCTAAGCGTATCGTGGAAAAAGGGATCTTGGCTGCCAAGGCTCGTGTAGCTGCCAAGCGTGCGCGTGAAGTCACACGCAAGAAATCTGGTTTGGAAATTTCCAATCTGCCAGGAAAACTAGCAGACTGTTCTTCTAACAACCCTGCTGAAACCGAACTCTTCATCGTCGAAGGAGACTCAGCTGGTGGATCAGCCA
The DNA here is from genome assembly GCF_041432215.1 of Streptococcus sp. 27098_8_70. Classification (GTDB taxonomy): domain Bacteria; phylum Bacillota; class Bacilli; order Lactobacillales; family Streptococcaceae; genus Streptococcus; species Streptococcus oralis_CP. Next base: position 596,612 of record NZ_JAPVZD010000001.1, on the reverse strand, counting down.
AATCTGGTCGTAATCGTGAATTCCAAGCTATCTTGCCAATTCGTGGTAAGATCTTGAACGTTGAAAAAGCTAGCATGGATAAAATCCTTGCAAACGAAGAAATTCGAAGTCTTTTCACAGCCATGGGAACAGGATTTGGTGCAGAATTTGATGTCACTAAGGCTCGTTACCAAAAACTCGTTTTGATGACCGATGCCGATGTTGATGGAGCCCACATTCGAACTCTCTTGCTAACCTTGATTTATCGCTATATGAAACCAATCTTAGAGGCTGGTTATGTCTACATTGCCCAACCACCGATTTATGGGGTTAAAGTTGGAAGTGAGATCAAAGAATACATTCAACCTGGTGCAGATCAAGAAATTAAACTCCAAGAAGCCTTAGCACGTCACAGTGAAGGGCGTTCAAAACCAACCATCCAACGTTATAAAGGTTTGGGAGAAATGGATGACCACCAATTGTGGGAAACAACCATGGATCCTGAACATCGCTTGATGGCGCGTGTTTCGGTAGATGATGCTGCCGAAGCAGATAAAATCTTTGATATGTTGATGGGGGATCGAGTAGAACCTCGTCGCGAATTTATCGAAGAAAACGCTGTTTACAGTACACTTGACGTCTAAAAAATGTGGGAAATAGTTCCCTTGGTTTAAAAAATATGATATAATCATTACGATTGTTTCTAGTATAAAAGGAGTTTGATATGTCTAATGGACAACTAATTTATCTAATGGTTGCGGTTGCAGTCATTCTGATCTTAGCTTATGTAACAGCCATCTTTTTACGTAAGCGTAATGTAAGCAGATTAACGGCCCTTGAAGAAAGAAAAGAAGAACTCTACAACCTTCCTGTAAATGATGAGGTTGAAGCCGTTAAAAACATGCACTTGATTGGTCAAAGTCAGGTGACCTTCCGTGAATGGAATCAAAAATGGGTTGATTTATCTCTGAACTCATTCGCTGATATTGAAAACCACCTCTTTGAAGCTGAAAGCTACAACAATTCTTTCCGTTTCTTTAAGGCAACGCACAAACTTGATCAAATTGAGAGCCAAATCGGCTTGATTGAAGAAGACATTGCGGCTATTCGCAATGCCCTTTCTGAACTTGAAAAGCAAGAATCTAAGAATAGTGGCCGTGTCCTTCATGCTTTGGACTTGTTTGAATCCCTTCAACATACCGTTGCAGAAGATTCGGAGAAATATGGTAAGGCCCTTCCTGAGATTGAGAAACAATTGGAAAACATCCAATCTGAATTCTCTCAATTTGTTACCCTAAATTCATCAGGTGACCCGGTTGAAGCCGCAGCAATTCTTGATTCAACTGAAAATCATATTCTCGCTTTGACACACATCGTTGAGCGAATTCCAGCTCTTGTTGAAACCTTGACAAAGGAACTGCCAGAACAATTGGCAGATTTGGAAGAAGGTTATCGCAAGCTGTTGGATGCCAACTACCACTTTACAGAAACAGATATTGAATCCCGTTTCCAACTTTTGCATGAGTCTTTGAAAAATAATCAAGAAAATATTCGTCAGTTGGAATTGGACAATGCAGAGTATGAAAATAATCGCATCCAAGAAGAAATCAACGCACTTTATGATATCTTCACTCGTGAAATTGCAGCTCAAAAAGTGGTTGAAAGTCTTCTTTCGACATTACCAACTTATCTCAACCACTTGAAAGAAAATAATCAGGTGCTTGTTCAAGATCTTGAACGTTTGACTAAAACCTACCTTCTTCCTGAAAGTGATGGCAATCATGTTCGTCGTCTTCAAGCAGAATTGGCTGCACTTGATACAGCAATCATGGAAGTGACAGAGGACCAAGGTGAGTCAACACAAGCCTACTCTGCTCTTGAAGAACAGTTGGAAATGCTTCAAAGCAACCTCAAGGATATTGAGGATGAGCAAATCTCTGTTAGCGAACGACTTGCGCAAATTGAAAAAGACGACCTCAATGCTCGCCAAAAAGCAAATGTCTATGTGAACCGTTTGCATACTATCAAACGTTACATGGAGAAGAGAAACTTGCCAGGTATTCCTCAAAGTTTCTTGAAACTTTTCTTTACTGCAAGTCATAACACAGAAGATTTGATGGCAGAGTTAGAACAACCACAAGTGAATATTGAATCGGTTAAACGAATTCTTGAAGTCGCAACAAATGATATGGAAGCACTTGAAACAGAAACCTATGATATCGTTCAATATGCAACCTTGACTGAGCAACTACTCCAATACTCAAACCGTTACCGTTCATTTGATGAGCGTATCCAAGAGGCCTTCAACGAAGCGCTTGAAATTTTTGAAAAAGAGTTTGACTACCAGGCGTCATTTGAAAAAATTTCACAAGCCTTGGAAGTTGCTGAACCAGGAGTTACAAACCGTTTTGTAACTTCATATGAGAAAACACGTGAAGCGATTCGTTTTTAAAAATAGAAGCTTAGAAGATTTCTAAGCTTTTTTATTTTCCTAAAAAAGACAGAATCCCTGTTTATCATTGAAATAATAGCCTCGATTTGATATGATGGAAATATGAAAAAAAATAGAGCGAAACGTGTTTCTCACGATAAAACGAGAAGGCTATTGCTTTCCCTTGTTGGAATCTTAGGAATTGCTACGATTCTATTAGGAAGTGCTATTGGTTATAAGCTACTACAAAAGCAATCTTACGAACAAAAAATTGAAGCGTTAAAAAGCGAAAAAGACCAGCAATTCAACTCAGGTAGTCAGAAGGACCATTTCCGAAAAGGTCAAGCTGAGGTGATTGCCTACTACCCTCTGCAAGGAGAGGAAGTCATTGCGTCTGTTAGAGAAAAAATCAACCAGGATATCAAAGAAAAGCTGGAAGATAAAGAGGATTTGGTCTTTTATTATAGTGAGCAGTTGGACCCAGTCTTAAAGGGAGTTGTTGCTCGTAGTATCAGTAAGCAAGTTTACGATTTGTCTGCATCAAAGGTTGAAGAAAAAGAAAAGACTTCCTTAGGGAAAATTTTCTTGACTGAAGATGGGAAAGATTTTGACCTCAGTAAACTATTCAAAGATGTAAGTAAGGCTAAGGAACTCTTACTGAGTCAAATCAAATCAACTCTAGAAGATAAGAAACTTGACCAGGCAAAAATTGATCAAGTTATAAAGAGCTTCACAGACCAAGAATTGACATCTTGGAGCTTTGATTATAAGGATAGTCAAATCATCCTTTATCCTGCTAATCCAGGGGAGACTCTGGAGGAAATTGCCTTACCAATATCCAGTTTCTTTGATGTATTGGAGTCCTCTTATCTATTAGAAAAGGATGCTGAACTTTACCAAGCATACTTTGCTAAGAAAAATAAAAAGGTTGTAGCCTTAACCTTTGACGATGGTCCAAATCCAACTACAACCACACAAGCTTTGGATACTTTAGCTAAATATGGTGTAAAAGCAACCTTCTTTGTACTTGGTAAAAACATTGCAGGTAATGAAAATCTTCTAAAACGAATGAAATCAGAAGGTCATGTTGTAGGAAACCACAGCTGGAGTCATCCCGTTCTTTCACAACTTTCGCTCGAAGATGCTAAAAAGCAAATTACTGATACAGAAGATTTGTTAACTCAAGTTTTAGGATCAAGCTCTAAACTGATGCGCCCACCTTATGGTGCCATTACTGATGATATTCGAAACGGCCTTGATTTAAGCTTCATCATGTGGGACGTGGATAGTTTGGACTGGAAGAGTAAAAACGAGACAGCTATTTTGACAGAGATTCAACGTCAGGTTCGCAATGGTTCCATCATCCTCATGCATGATATCCATGGTCCTTCTGTTAATTCTCTACCAAGTGTTATTGAGTATTTAAAGGGTGAAGGGTATACATTTGTGACCGTTCCTGAATTGCTCAATTCTCGCTTGAAAGCTCACGAGATCTATTACGATCGTGATCAATAATTGTTAAAATCTAAAGGGGCAAGTGTTCTGATAATCAGGATTTTGTTTCTTTAGATTTTCTTCACATAGAAAGGAAAAACGATGAAATCTTACAACCTTAATAATGGAGTTTCAATTCCTGTACTAGGATTTGGAACATGGAAAGCTGAAAATGGAGAGGTAGCCTACCAAGCCGTTTTAGAAGCCTTAAAGGCTGGCTATCGTCATATTGATACTGCAGCTATCTATAAAAATGAGGAGAGCGTTGGACGTGCTATTCGAGATAGCGGTATTCCAAGACAAGAAATTTTTGTAACGACCAAACTCTGGAATACTAATCACAGCTATGATGAAGCTCGCCAAGCATTTGAAGAATCAATGGAAAAACTGGGATTGGATTATCTAGATTTGTACCTTATCCATTGGCCAAATCCAAAACCTTTAAGAGAAAATGACGAATGGAAAACTCGCAATGCTGAAGTCTGGAGAGCGATGGAGGACCTTTACCAAGAAGGCAAAATCCGTGCTATCGGCGTTAGTAATTTCCTTCCCCATCATTTGGATGCCTTGCTTGAGACAGCAAGAGTCATTCCAGCGGTCAATCAGGTGCGCTTGGCACCAGGAGTTTATCAAGAGGAAGTGGTTGACTACTGTAGAGAGAAAGGAATTCTCTTAGAGGCTTGGGGACCTTTTGGCCAAGGAGAGTTGTTTGAACAGAAAGAAGTCCAAGAAATTGCTGATAAGCATGGGAAATCAGTGGCTCAAATCGCCTTGGCTTGGAGTTTGGCAGAAGGTTTCTTACCTCTACCTAAGTCCGTAACAGCCTCTCGCATCCAGAGCAATCTCGACTGTTTTGGGATTGAACTCAGCAGAGACGAGCGAGAAGTCTTAAAGACAATTTCAGTGACTTCAGGCGCACCACGTGTGGATGAGATGGATTTTTAGTTTGTAAAATCGATTTATACCGAAATAACAAGGACTAGGAATTTTAAATCCTAGTCTTTTTGTGTATAAAAAATCTAAATTGTTTGTATAATGAAATAATTTTATGGATTGAAATATAGGAACGAATTTAAAAAACTTTGGCTTGATGGAGCAAATAACACGAATGATAAAATTAAATAAGTAAAATATATACGTAAATATTACATTTTTGTGACAATTCAGATTTTTATGAAAATTTATGATTATTTGCGTTATAATAGGTATACTTTAAAGAAAAAGGAGATTATTTATGAATAGACGACAACGTTTTTCATTAAGGAAATACAAATTTGGTCTTGCTTCAGTTTTATTGGGAACTGCATTGGTTTTTGGAGCAAGTCAAGTCAGTGCCAATGAGCAGAGTACAGGTGAAAATCAAGCTCAAACTCAGGAAATTAAGACAGAGCTAAAAGACGATAAACACTCAAACTTTGCGACTGACCAAACCAATACTAATGGGATTGCACCAGTAGTTGGAGAGAAACAAGAAGCTGAAACTTCTAAAGAGGATGCTAGTAAACAAGATACTAAGGTAGAAGCTCCGGTTGATAAAACTGCTGAAGCCCAAGAATCAGGAAAAGATAGCGCAGTTGCAAAAGAAGAAAATCAAGGTGTCGTTCAAAAAGAAACAACAGTCGATACCAGTACAGCGCCTGCTACTGAGAAGGCTTCTAACATAGAGAACAAAGAGGCTCAAGCAACGACAGCTCCTAAAACTACTGGAGAAACGGCAACTACTGAAAAAGAACAAGAAAAAGCTGAGTCTGCAAAACCCAATAGTCTTTCAAGCAATGATATCATCACAGTACCAAAAACTTGGAAGGCTGGTTACAAGGGGACGGGGACCGTTGTTGCCATTATTGACTCTGGGCTTGATTTGAATCATGAGGTTCTTCGAATTTCGGATCCGTCAAAAGCAAAATTTAAAAACAAGGAAGCTATCGAAGCAGCTAAAAAGGCTGCTGGAATCGATTACGGTAAATGGTATAGCGATAAGGTTGTCTATGCCTATGACTACTTTGACGGAACAGATAAAATCAAAGAAGCAGAAAGAACTTCTCATGGGATGCACGTAACAGGGATTGCAGCTGGAAATCCTGATAAAGAAGCACCGAATGGCGAAAAAGTTTATGGTGTGGCGCCAGAAGCCCAAGTCATGTTTATGCGTGTCTTTTCAGACCGCCAAAAAACGACCAGTTCTGCCCTTTATGTAAAGGCGATTGATGACGCAGTTGCCTTAGGAGCAGATGCCATTAATATGAGTTTGGGATCTAGCACAGGTTCTATGGTGGATGCTGGTTCTGATATTGTGGATGCCATCAAACGGGCTCGTGCCAAAGGAGTGTCTGTTCTTATCTCAGCAGGAAATAGCAATACATTCGGAAATGGTCATTCAAAACCGCTAGCTGAAAACCCAGACTATGGCTTGGTTGGAAATCCATCCACTGTTGAGGATTCGATTTCAGTTGCTTCTGTCAACAACAAAACATTGACGACAGCAGTTTTTGAAGTTAAAGGTCTAGAGGGAAATGCCGGCCTTCATAACGGAAAATTTGATTATAATCAACCTGAAGCAGATAAGGACTTTGAAAAAGGAAAAGAGTACGAATACGTCGAAGCAGGGTTAGGTCGTGAAGAAGACTTTGCGAAGTTGGATTTAACTGGGAAACTTGCCCTCATTCAGCGTGGAGCTATGAATTTTTCAGAGAAGATCAAAAATGCACGAAAACACGGTGCAGTTGGTGCTTTGATCTACAATAATGTAGAAGGCGCAAACATCAATATGTCTATTGATGATGAAGCAAAGAAAATTCCTTCTGTATTTATTTCTAAACAGTATGGTGAAGCCTTAAAATCAGGAAACTACAAGATTGTTTTTAATGACAAGATGGATAATCGTCCTTCTGATGTAGCCAATCAGCTATCTGACTTTTCAAGTTGGGGAGTGACTACCGATGGACAATTGAAACCAGATGTGACAGCTCCTGGTGGCAATATCTACTCATCCTTTAATGACAATACCTACGGTAGTATCAGCGGAACCAGTATGGCGGCTCCTCACGTTACGGGTGTTGCAGTTCTGGTTAAGGAATACCTTCAAAAACACCATCCAGAATTGACTCCTGAGCAAGTATCAGAGACTGTCAAGGCCTTGATCATGTCAACTGCAAAACCACATGTTAATAAGGAAACAGGCGCTTATACCTCTCCTCGTCAGCAAGGTTCTGGTATTGTGGACACAGCTGCTGCAGTTTCAACCGACCTCTATGTAACGGGTGAAAATGGTTATCCGAGTGTGACTTTGGGAAATGTTGGAGACCAATTTACTTTTAAGGTTACTGTACACAACATTTCAGATACTGACCGTACTCTCAAGATGGTAGTGAATACCAATACAGACGAAGTCCAAGATGGGAAATTCACCCTTCGACCTCGAAAACTAACGGAGACAGTCTGGCCTGAAGTGACGGTCAAAGCCCACAGCAGTCAAACAGTCACTGTTAAAGTGGATGCTCGAAAATTTGCTGCTGAACTCAGCAAACAAATGCCAAATGGCTATTTCCTTGAAGGGTTTGTTCGCTTTGTAGATCCAGCAGATGATGGGGATATTGTGAGTCTTGCATTTATGGGCTTCCGAGGAGAGTTCCAAAATCTCCCCGCTGTCGAAAAACCAATTTACAACCTTGTTCGAGAGGGGAAAAATGGATTTTACACGGAAGTAGACAAGGAAAATCCTGCCGTTAACTACTCTAATGATGCCACCTATCTCGCAACCTTGCAAAATGACCTTCTAGTGTCTAAAGGTCAACGCCAAGGACGCCGAATTACTGTTCTTGGGATTGAACAAAATGCTGAAGGTAAGCATGTTCTTCAGTTGGACGAAAAAGGGAATGTCCGTATTGCCATTTCTCCAAATGATGATGGAAACAAAGATCTAGTTGAATACAAAACGGTTGCTTTGAGAAATCTTGTAAATCTTCGTGCAACAGTTTATGCGGCTACGGATACTAAGCATGAACATCCTATTTGGGAGGGCGATGCAAAGGATCTTCGTAAGAATTATTTTGATGGTGACAGTAGAAATCTGAAGAGTTATATTCTAGATAATACTGCTTGGAGAGGTCAGGATTTTGATGGGAATACTGTTGCGGATGGTTTATATGACTATGTTATTAGTTACACACCAGACGTTCCAGGAGCCAAAGAACAATACACGACCTTCAAAATTCAAATTGATACTCAAAAACCTGTCATCACAAGTGGTTATATTCGCTTTAAAGATGGAAACCAAGAATTCGTAGCTCGCAAACCCAAAGATGTGGGTCAAGGCGGTATCCTTTCAGAAAAAGTCTTCTATATCACACCATTTGACCAAAAAGGGACCATGGTTCTAACTGGAAAGGACCAGTCTGGAACGCGTGCGCTTGAGAACACCCATCTGATTAAGGCCAATGCTGACGGTAGTTATACACTTCCTAAGGATGTTGACAAGGCTAATATTTACTATCTTGTTGAGGACTATGCAGGAAATGTAGACTATATCTCGCTTGCTGAACTTGTCCGCGATCAAAATAGTGGTCGAGTGAAAATCGCCTTGAAGGATGCAAAAACAAACCAAGATATTGATACCCTCTACGTCTATCGAATCAAAAATAGCAAGGGGCAATATGTTGATGTTGACAAGACAAAAGCGATTCATTTCTTACAGTTTGGTCATTATACAGCAGAAATTTTCAGTTACGACCGAACAGAATTGAAATTTATCAGTGCCTTGTCCCAAGAGTTTGACTTGACGGAAGAAAATAGTTTCCAAACCATTACCTTCCTAGCAAATCTCCTAGAATATGCACCTGTGTCTGTTTCCTTCAATCAAGCAGTTCCAAAGACGACTACTGTGGTTCTGAAAGGAGAAGATGGGACAAGTATCACTCTTCCTGCTGAAAAATACGGTCAATACGCCTTTGGTAAGAAAGTTGCTACAGGTCGTTATACTGTACAAGTCACCTTGCCAACTGGATATGAACTCCTTGAAGATCTCGTTTCCTTGCTCGTTCAGCCAGGCCGAAATAATGCTTTGCGTCTATCTATTGTGTCTAAGTTGGCCTTGCTTGCTGCGGTAAATCAACAAAAAGAACTGGTAGAAACGTCTCGTTACTTTAATAGTAGTGCAGATAAGAGAAAAGCTTATGACCAAGCTTTCCAAGTGGCGCAGTCAGCCTTGTCAAGCAAGTTGAAGCAAGAATTGATTGATGGCGTTCTCGCTAGTCTTGAAGCTGCTGGTAAGGCTTTGGATGGAAAAGATTCGAACGTTACAGCCTTGAAAGAAGCTATGAAAGCATACTATGCAACGACTAAAACTGGACGATATGCTAATGCCAAGGAAAAAGTACGTCGAGCTTATGATCGTGCCTTCCAAGAAATTGCTTTACTCGCTGTGGACCCTAAAGTCAAACAAGATCAAATTGACCAATCTCTCATTGCCCTAGCAACAGCTAAAAGCAAATTAAATGGCAAAGCTACTGACTTCTCTAGTCTGAAGAAACTGGTCAAAGATGAACGCCTTTTCCAAGAAAAAAATGCGAGATTTATCTACGCAGATAAGAAAGAAAAAGCTGCTTATCTTCTAGCCTTTAAAGAAGCTCAGGAACTCTTGAATGATCCAGGAGCGAGCCAAGAAGATGTTAAAGATGCCATTACAGCATTGAAACAAGCCAAGAGAAATCTGCATGGCAAAAAACCAAAAGCGAAAAGACATCCTTAAACAGGACTTTCTGAAGCTTTACTATTAAATGAGTCTGGAACTTTGGTTTCAGACTCATTTTTGGTTTACACTAGCTAGAAAATCTGCTATAATACTAGCTAGGAAAGAAAGTCTTATGGCGTTCTTCAAGCGAGCTTGGGGTAGTGGGAGCCAAGTAGAACAAGGTAAGAAACTGGCGCTTTCTGTCGTATTTTTAAAAACAATGAAGTAATAAATTAGGGTGGAACCGCGTTTCTGACGCCCCTAGTCGCAAGGCTTGGGTGTTGAAATTCGGTTCTTTTTGAATTTCGTCTAATGCCTAAGTAGAAAGGAGCATAATGCTTAAAGGATCTTGTTTATGCAAAGCGGTGACCTACACTTTAGATGAGGAATTGTCGGAATTAGTTTTTTGCCACTGCTCATTCTGTCGGAAAGCAACTGCGTCTGCCTATACAGTGAATGCCAAAGTTAGCAGTAAAAACCTAGTATTGCATGGAAAAGAACAGTTGGTTACCTATAGTTCATCTCCAGGAAAACAACGCTATTACTGTCAGAACTGTCATAGTCAAATTTTCACTGCTCAAGAAAATATACCAGAAGTCTGTGCTTTGAAACTAGGTACAATAGACGAATGCGATCAGAATTTACAAACGGTTCCCAAACGTCATATTTTTCAGGACCCAGCTTTTTCTTGGTTGCTTGATGAATAAAGCTAAAAAGATAATATAAATTAAAGGAGTACTCAATGTCTAAGAAATTAACATTTCAAGAAATTATTTTGACTTTGCAACAATTTTGGAATGACCAAGGTTGTATGCTCATGCAGGCTTATGATAATGAAAAAGGTGCGGGGACAATGAGTCCTTATACCTTCCTTCGTGCTATCGGACCTGAGCCATGGAATGCGGCTTATGTAGAGCCATCACGTCGTCCTGCTGACGGTCGTTACGGGGAAAATCCTAACCGTCTCTACCAACACCACCAATTCCAAGTGGTTATGAAGCCATCTCCATCAAATATCCAGGAACTTTACCTTGAGTCTTTGGAAAAATTGGGTATCAATCCTTTGGAACACGATATTCGTTTCGTTGAAGATAACTGGGAAAATCCATCGACTGGTTCAGCTGGTCTCGGTTGGGAAGTTTGGCTTGATGGGATGGAAATCACTCAGTTCACTTATTTCCAACAAGTTGGTGGATTAGCAACGGGCCCTGTGACTGCGGAAGTTACCTATGGTTTGGAACGTTTGGCTTCTTACATTCAAGAAGTTGACTCTGTCTATGATATTGAGTGGGCAGATGGTGTAAAATACGGAGAAATCTTTATCCAGCCTGAGTACGAGCACTCAAAATATTCGTTTGAAATTTCGGACCAAGAAATGTTGCTGGAAAACTTTGATAAGTTCGAAAAAGAAGCTGGTCGTGCCTTGGAAGAAGGCTTGGTTCACCCTGCCTATGACTATGTTCTCAAATGTTCACACACCTTTAATCTGCTTGATGCGCGTGGTGCCGTATCTGTAACAGAACGTGCAGGCTATATTGCCCGTATCCGTAACTTAGCCCGTGTCGTAGCTAAAACCTTTGTCGCAGAACGCAAACGCCTAGGTTACCCACTTTTGGATGAAGCAACACGAGCTAAACTCCTAGCAGAAGACGCAGAATAGTAAGTAATACTGTGATCTAAAATCATTAAAGGCAAGTTGAAGACTTGCTAAAGGGATATGCACCGCCGTACTGTTATGTGGGGATTTTTGAAACCTTGGGTTCAAAAATCAGTCAGCTAAATCCACTTTGATGAGACTGTTGGAAATCTTAGTTTATTTGGTATAAGATTTCCTTACAGACTCACAAAAGTTAGTTAGCGACGTCCCCAGTACCTAAGGTGCATATCAAAAAAGATTGAAGAAAATGTAAAGGAAAAAACATGACAAAAAACTTATTAGTAGAACTCGGTCTTGAAGAGTTACCAGCCTACGTAGTAACTCCAAGCGAAAAACAACTAGGTGAAAAAATGGCAGCCTTCCTCAAGGAAAACCGCCTGTCTTTTGAAGCTATTCAAACCTTCTCAACACCACGTCGTTTGGCTGTTCGTGTGACTGGTCTTGCAGACAAACAGTCTGATTTGACAGAAGATTTCAAGGGTCCAGCAAAGAAAATCGCCTTGGATAGTGCTGGAAACTTCACCAAAGCAGCTCAAGGATTTGTCCGTGGGAAAGGCTTGACAGTTGAAGATATTGAATTCCGTGAAATCAAGGGTGAAGAATATGTCTATGTTACCAAGGAAGAAGTGGGGCAACCAGTTGAAGCCATTGTTCCAGGTGTAGTAGACGTCTTGAAGTCACTGACATTCCCTGTCAGCATGCACTGGGCTAACAACACCTTTGAATATATCCGCCCTGTACACACTTTGACTGTTCTTTTAGATGAAGAAGAGTTTGACTTGGATTTCCTTGATATCAAGGGCGGTCGTGTAAGCCGCGGCCATCGTTTCTTGGGGCAAGAAACTAAGATTCAGTCAGCATTGAGCTATGAAGAAGACCTTCGTAAACAATTTGTAATTGCGGATCCTCGTGAACGTGAGCAAATGATTGTTGACCAAATTAAAGCCATCGAAGCTGAACATGGTGTACGTATCGAAATTGATGCGGACTTGCTGAATGAAGTCTTGAACTTAGTTGAATACCCAACTGCCTTCATGGGAAGTTTTGATGCCAAATACCTTGAAGTTCCAGAAGAAGTTTTGGTAACTTCGATGAAAGAACACCAACGTTATTTTGTTGTTCGTAATCAAGATGGTAAACTCTTGCCAAACTTCATTTCTGTTCGTAACGGAAACGCAGAGCATTTGGAAAATGTTATCAAGGGTAATGAAAAAGTCTTAGTTGCACGCTTGGAAGACGGAGAATTCTTCTGGCGTGAAGACCAAAAATTGGTGATTTCTGACCTTGTTGAAAAATTAAACAACGTCACCTTCCACGAAAAGATTGGTTCTCTTCGTGAACACATGATTCGTACTGGTCAGATTGCTATTCTCTTGGCAGAAAAAGCTGGCTTGTCAGTGGATGAAACAGTTGACCTAGCGCGTGCAGCAGCCATTTACAAGTTTGACTTGTTGACGGGTATGGTTGGTGAGTTTGATGAACTCCAAGGTATTATGGGTGAAAAATATGCCCTCCTTGCTGGGGAAACGCCAGCAGTCGCAGCAGCCATTCGTGAACACTACATGCCGACATCTGCTGACGGAGAACTTCCAGAGAGCAAGGTTGGGGCAGTTCTAGCCATTGCAGATAAATTGGATACGATTTTGAGTTTCTTCTCAGTAGGTTTGATTCCATCAGGTTCTAATGATCCTTATGCTCTTCGTCGTGCGACTCAAGGTGTAGTTCGTATCTTGGATGCTTTTGGTTGGCACATTGCTATGGATGAGCTGATCGATAGCCTTTATGCTTTGAAATTTGACAGCTTGACTTATGAAAATAAAGCAGAGGTTATGGACTTTATTAAGGCTCGTGTTGATAAGATGATGGGTTCTACTCCAAAAGACATTAAGGAGGCAGTCCTTGCAAGTTCGAACTTTGTCGTGGCGGATATGTTGGAAGCAGCAAGTGCTCTTGTAGAAGCAAGCAAAGAAGAAAACTTCAAATCGTCTGTCGAATCCCTGTCACGTGCTTTCAACTTGGCTGAAAAAGCCGAAGGAACTGACACGGTTGATCCTGCTCTCTTTGAGAATGAAGAAGAGAAAGCCTTGGCAGAAGTAGTAGAATCACTCGTTTTGTCAGGGACTGCAAGTCAGCAATTAGAACAACTCTTTGCGCTTAGCCCAATTATTGATGCTTTCTTTGAAAATACCATGGTAATGGCTGAAGATCGGACTGTCCGACAAAATCGCTTGGCTATCTTGTCGCAATTAACTAAGAAAGCAGCTAAACTTGCACGTTTCAACCAAATCAATACCAAATAAACTCAGTCAAACGGACTGTATCTTATCACAAAGGAGAAGAAATGGATCCGAAAAAAATCGCTCGTATTAACGAGCTTGCTAAAAAGAAAAAAACAGAAGGCTTAACTTCTGCTGAAAAAGTGGAACAAGCTAAACTTCGTGAGGAGTACATCGAAGGCTATCGTCGTTCTGTTCGTCACCACATTGAAGGAATCAAAATTGTGGACGAGGAAGGAAATGATGTCACGCCAGAAAAACTACGCCAAGTACAACGTGAAAAAGGATTGCACGGCCGTAGTATAGATGATCCTAACTCATAAAATGAAAGGGGGTGTAGATGATTTACATTCCCCTTTTCTGTTGTAATAAAAAAGAAGGAGCCATTTGGCTCCTTTTTGGTTTCTTAGTTGCTTGCGCCAGAAGTAGCGTCAGCGTCACCACCGTGGCCTCCAGCGTCACCTGAATCAGAAGCACCAGAAGTAGCATCGGCGTCTCCATGACCTCCAGCAGCAGGAGCAAATTGTCCGCTACCACCCACCAAACGTTGACCAGTCTCTTTTAGGTACCAGTCAAGCCATGGTTGGAAGTTAAAGACGATTTCATTGATACCAGCGTATGATCCATCAGGATAGTACATTGCTTGGTAGTTGTGGGTGTTGATGACACCTGCAGGAGAACCTGGAACGATCGTACGAACGTATTCTTGGTTTCCGTTGCGAAGTGTTCCGATAACCCACTCTACGTTCTTCATACGTGCTGGTGGAAGAGAACCATGAACAGTCGACATACGGCTACCTGATTGAGGTGGTACACGTTTAGCAAACATGGTGTCTGGATCTTGGTGAGCGTTGTTGTAGTATAGGAATTGGTTGTTGTCGTCAGCGTATGTCAATTCAAATGGCATAGCTTTCAAGAACATATCAATTTGATTAACTGTCAAGATACCGTGGTCCAATTTGACATAGGTATCACCAGAAACAGCGCCAGTGATTGCTGCAACTTTTTCTACCCATTCTGGATCGTCAGGATCAACTTCAGTAATGGTTGTAGCAATTGGTTTTCCACAATCCAAGTCTTCTGGTTCGATTGGTTTTGGTTTTTTCAATTTCGAAACGACTCCTACGTATTTTACAAAGTTATCTAAGCAAGTTTCAAGGAATTTAACAGTTCCTTCGTTGGTGATATTTCCATTGTTGTCAAAAGCTTCCTTAGCTTTACCAAGAAGGAATTCGTTACCTGGAAGCGTGTAGGCATTGACACCTGGAGCATCAAGGATTTTACGAAGGTGAACTTGGGCACGTGATGTTCCTTGGTCATAGTATGATGCACCCACAATCATAACAGGCTTGTTTTCAAATGGATGAACTTCGTATGAAAGCCATTCGAGTACAGATTTAAGTGAAGCTGAGATAGTGTGGTTGTGCTCAGGAGTAGCGATAATAACACCATCAGCACGTGTAATCTTGTTATACAAGAAACGCAATTGGAAGCTTTCGTCCCATTTTTCGTCTTGGTTAAACATTGGAACTTCGTCGATTTCAAGGACTTCTAATTCAAATTTGAATTTGAAATTGCGACGGATAAATTCCAAGAGTTTGCGGTTATATGATTGATCGTAGTTTGATCCAACAAGTCCAACAAATTTCATTCTTTCGGTCTCCTATCTTACAAATTTTCCCAGTCAAATTCTTCTGCATCTTTGCGAAGCAATTCTTGTGCATTGCGCAATTTCTCAGTAATCTTCACGAAGATACGGAAGTCATCAAAGATGGCATCCAATTTCTTGATGACATCAAGGTCAACCAAGTCACCACTTGGGTTAAATGCTTGAAGAGAGTGTGAGAGCAAGAATTCATCTGGAAGAACATTTGCCTTGATTTCAGGAGCGTTCAAGATTTGACGAAGTTGTAATTGGGCACGAGATGAACCAAGTGTACCGTAAGAAGCACCAGTGATCATGATTGGTTTGTTCAAAAGTGGGTAGATACCGTAAGATAGCCAAGCAAGAGCGCTCATCAAAACGGCAGGGATAGAGTGGTCGTACTCAGGAGTACCGATAATCACACCATCAGCCTCTTCAATTTTAGCTGCAATCTCAAGAATTTCAGCTGGAAGTTGCTTATCTGCTGGTTTGTTGAAAACAGGGATATCCTTGATTTCAACGAGTTCAATTTCAGCTTTATCAGCAAAGTGTTTTTGCATGTATTGGAGCAATTGGCGGTTTGTAGAACGTTTAGAGTTCGTTCCAACAATGGCAATAAGTTTTAGCATGAGATTTCCTTTCTCTTTTTACATAATACAATTTTGAAGGCCTGAAGAACAAGCAAGGCGTCCCTCTTTGTCAATGAGGATGGCTTCAATACCATCTATACTTTCGACTTGCCAGAGGATAGAAGCGCTTCGCTCTCCGAAAAGGCGTGTAGTCCAAATCTCACCATCAACGGATTTATCAGAGATAATTGTTAGGCTAGCGAGATCGGTTTCGACAGGGAATCCTGTCTCACTATCAAAGATATGGTGATAGTCTTTTCCATCTACTGTCAGGTGGCGTTCATAGATACCTGAAGTGACAACGGATTTGTTAGAAGCAGGGATAGTTAGGAGATGATTGCCACGAGGATTTCGCGGATCTTGAATCCCAATCTGCCAGGCATTCCCTTCTTTGGCTTGGTTATTCCCGATGGTGAGGATATTTCCTCCGAGATTAATCAAGGCAGAGGTAACACCGTGTGCTTTTAAATACTGGGCAACCTTATCTGCACTATAGCCCTTGGCTAAACAACCTAAATCAAGCTTCATTCCTTTCTTCTCTAAAAAGACAGTAGAGCTAGTCGGATCCAACTTGATAAAATGCGGGTCAACTAGTGGTAAGACAGCTTCGATTTCTTTAGAGTCTGGAAGCCGTGCATCTGCAAATCCGATTCGCCAGGTTTGAATCAAGGGACCAATACTGATATTGAGATGGCTAGACGGAGCTAGACTATGCTCCAGTCCAAGAGCAATCAGTTCAAATAAGTCAGGATGGACCTTAACAGGTGCGATTCCAGCTTGGTAGTTGATTTCCATCAGTTCGGATTCTTGACTGTTGGCGTTAAAGCGGTATTCGAGTTCCTTGAGCAAATCAAAGGCTCCTTGAAGTAGGCAATCAGCCTGTTCACCTACTAATGAAATCGTAATCGTTGTTCCCATTAGCCGTTCAGAACGTGAATGAAGAGGCAAGCTACCAGCTCCTTTCTCTTTATAGGAAATCATTCAATATAAGGTCGTTAAAGAAAAATTAAACCCCTTACATTTTCTTTCCATGTATCTAGCATATCATAAAGTCAGCGTTTTCACAAATGAATTTTGACAAAAAGTCAAGAAATATGCTCAAAACTAATATGAAAGCGATAGAAAAATTGGATTTATCAATGTTAAGTGTATTTTTTTCTGAAAAAAAGAGAATTCTGAGCAAATATCTTGTAAACGCTAACAGTAAATGATATACTAGAAAGGTAAATCAAAAATTAAAGGTAGGAATTTTTCTATGAGTAAAATCGTTGTAGTTGGTGCTAACCACGCTGGTACAGCTTGTATTAATACGATGTTGGACAACTTCGGACATGAGAACGAAATCGTAGTATTTGACCAAAACTCAAATATTTCATTCCTTGGTTGTGGAATGGCGCTTTGGATCGGGGAACAAATTGATGGCCCAGAAGGTCTCTTCTACTCTGATAAAGAAAAATTGGAAGCAAAAGGTGCTAAAGTTTACATGAACTCACCAGTTCTTTCAATTGACTACGATAACAAAGTTGTGACTGCAGAAGTTGAAGGTAAAGAACACAAAGAGTCTTATGATAAATTGATCTTTGCAACTGGTTCAACTCCAATCTTGCCTCCAATCGAAGGTGTTGAAATCGTTAAGGGTAACCGCGAATTCAAAGCGACTCTTGAAAATGTACAATTTGTTAAATTGTACCAAAACGCTGAAGAAGTTATTGAAAAACTTGAAGACAAGAGCAAACACCTTGAGCGCATTGCCGTTGTTGGTGGTGGTTACATCGGTGTAGAACTTGCTGAAGCTTTCGAGCGTCTTGGAAAAGAAGTAGTGCTTGTAGATATTGTAGACACTGTCTTGAACGGCTACTATGACAAAGACTTTACTCAAATGATGGCGAAGAACTTGGAAGACCACAACATTCGCTTGGCTCTTGGTCAAACAGTTAAAGCCATCCAAGGTGATGGAAAAGTTGAACGCTTGGTAACAGACAAAGAAACATTTGATGTGGATATGGTGGTTCTTGCTGTTGGCTTCCGTCCAAACACAGCTCTTGCTGACGGTAAGATTGAACTCTTCCGTAACGGTGCTTTCCTTGTAGATAAGAAACAAGAAACATCTATCCCAGGTGTATACGCTGTTGGTGACTGTGCAACTGTTTATGACAATGCTCGTAAAGATACAAGCTACATCGCTCTTGCATCTAATGCTGTACGTACTGGTATCGTTGGTGCTTATAACGCTTGTGGTCATGAATTGGAAGGAATCGGAGTTCAAGGATCAAACGGTATTTCTATCTACGGTCTTCACATGGTTTCGACTGGTTTGACTCTTGAAAAAGCCAAGGCTGCAGGCTATAATGCAACTGAAACTGGCTTTAACGATCTTCAAAAACCAGAATTTATCAAACATGACAACCACGAAGTTGCCATCAAGATTGTCTTTGACAAAGACAGCCGCGAAATCCTTGGTGCGCAAATGGTTTCACACGATTCTGCTATCAGCATGGGAATCCACATGTTCTCACTTGCTATCCAAGAGCATGTAACCATTGATAAATTGGCTTTGACAGACCTATTCTTCTTGCCACATTTCAACAAACCATACAATTACATCACAATGGCTGCACTTACAGCTGAAAAATAACAATAGCTGAGCTATCTGGCCTTAAGTTAAGGTCAGATAGTTTTTTAGTTATACTCTTCGAAAATCAAATTCAAACCACGTCAGCTTCGCCTTACCGTACTCAAGTACAGCCTGCGGCTAGCTTCCTAGTTTGCTCTTTGATTTTCATTGAGTGTCAATCTGTACCCACACAATTATCCTTTTTCTATCTTGTACTTCATTCTAATCTGGCTTAAAATGAAATGGTAGCTACCAATACAAATGATGAGGATTAAGAAATGACTGAAAATCGTTATGAACTAAATAAAAACTTGGCACAGATGCTCAAAGGTGGGGTTATCATGGACGTTCAGAACCCTGAACAGGCTCGTATCGCAGAGGCTGCTGGTGCGGCAGCTGTTATGGCCTTGGAGCGAATTCCAGCTGATATTCGTGCAGCTGGTGGGGTTTCCCGTATGAGTGATCCAAAGATGATTAAGGAAATCCAAGAAGCGGTCAGCATTCCAGTGATGGCCAAGGTTAGAATTGGGCATTTTGTTGAAGCTCAGATTTTAGAGGCTATTGAGATTGACTATATCGATGAGAGTGAAGTGCTGTCTCCAGCTGATGACCGTTTCCATGTGGACAAGAAAGAATTCCAAGTTCCTTTTGTCTGTGGAGCTAAGGATTTGGGTGAAGCCTTGCGTCGTATCGCTGAAGGAGCTTCTATGATTCGCACAAAAGGAGAACCGGGTACAGGAGATATCGTCCAAGCCGTTCGCCATATGCGTATGATGAATCAGGAAATTCGCCGCATTCAAAATCTTCGCGAAGATGAACTTTATGTGGCTGCCAAGGACTTGCAAGTCCCTGTTGAATTGGTCCAATACGTCCATGAACATGGAAAATTACCAGTTGTTAACTTTGCAGCTGGAGGTGTGGCAACGCCAGCAGATGCTGCGCTGATGATGCAATTGGGGGCAGAGGGCGTCTTTGTAGGTTCAGGTATTTTCAAGTCAGGCGACCCAGTTAAACGAGCAAGTGCTATTGTTAAGGCCGTAACCAACTACAAAAATCCTCAAATTCTGGCTCAAATCTCTGAAGATCTAGGGGAAGCCATGGTTGGTATCAATGAGAATGAAATCAAAATTCTTATGGCAGAGCGAGGAAAATAGATGAAAATTGGAATATTGGCCTTGCAAGGTGCCTTTGCAGAACATGCAAAAGTGTTAGATAAATTAGGAGTCACTAGTGTCGAAATCAGAAATTTAGAGGATTTTCAACAATATCAGAGTGACTTGTCTGGTTTGATTTTGCCTGGTGGAGAATCTACAACCATGGGCAAACTCTTGCGTGACCAGAACATGTTGATTCCTCTAAGAGGAGCTATTCTCAATGACTTACCAGTCTTTGGAACTTGTGCGGGCTTAATCTTGCTGGCTAAGAAAATTACTTCTCAGGAAGAAAGTCATCTAGCGACTATGGATATAGTGGTTGAGCGCAATGCTTATGGGCGCCAACTAGGAAGCTTCTATACAGAGGCAGAATGTAAGGGAGTTGGTCAGATTCCCATGACTTTTATCCGTGGACCGATTATCAGCAGTGTTGGAGAGGGTGTAGAAGTTTTAGCAACAGTTGATGATCAAATCGTTGCAGCCCAAGAAAAAAATATGCTGGTAACCTCTTTTCATCCTGAGTTAACAGATGATGCTCGCTTGCACCAGTATTTTATCAATATGTGTAAAGAAAAAAGTTGAGAAAAGATTCTCAACTTTTTTACATGTAATAAACAATAGCGATGTACTGAAGTGCAGATGCTGCTAGGATAAAGAGATGCCAAATCATGTGGAAATAAGGTTTTTTCTTAGCGTAAAATCCAGCTCCAACTGTATAACAGAGTCCGCCAGTTACCATGAGACTCCAGAAAATTGGTGTTGTTTGACTGATAATGGCAGGAATGATAGCCAGAACCAACCAGCCCATAATCAAATAAAGAGCAAGGCTGAATTTCTCATTGACCTTTTTAGCAAAGATTTTATAGAGGATGCCAAAGATGGTCGTTCCCCACTGAATGGCAATGATCAGATAGCCAAACCAGTTATTCATCAAAGTCAATACGACCGGCGTATATGAGCCTGCGATAGCCACATAAATCATAGAATGATCGATGATTCGCAAGACGTATTTGTGGGTCGAACCATAGGCCATAGAGTGGTAAATGGTTGACGAGAGGAACATGAGAAAGAGACTGATAACAAAGATAGAAACGCCAAAAGATGATAAAAATCCGTGTGCTTCATAACTATAGGTGGATGAAATGGGGAGTAGGATGAGCATGATAACGGCACCCACAGCATGGGTCACGCTATTAGCAATTTCCTCTCCAAAACTGAGTTTTTTACTGAGCTTTAGACTAGTATTCATTGGATTTCCTCCTCTTCTTTGATAAGGATTAAGTCTAGAGTTTGATGATAGAGTTTAACCGTTTGACAGCTGGTTTGGATAATAGGATTTTCTGGATCAATCCCATGGTTCATGTAGTCCACAAAAGCATCGTAGAGCTGGTCTGAGCTCGCTTGAGTTTGTAGAGTATTGAGGGTCTGAGCGATTTCTTGGATTGAAAAGACAGACTTGAGAGTGGTGATGGCAATCAAACGGGCAATTTGTTTGCGTTGGTATTTCTTCTTGTCTGGCTTTGTCAGGTAACCATGTTTGACATAGTTATTGACCATGGATGCTGTTAGCCCCTTGTCTTTATCAGGAGAGATAGGGGCACAGACTTGATTAACATAAAGCAAAACCTGATCCAGATAGAGGTCAATGTTCGGAATATCTTCCCATTTTGGGTAGGAAAAGTTAGAATTCATTTCCAACTCCTTTTTATCTAGTTTTTATAACTAGATTATAAAATAATAAAAAACAAAAGTCAAGTTTCAACTGCTTGTAGAAAGCTTTAAATTATGCTATGATGAGAGAAAATAGTTAGAAATGAGGGGAAAAGATGGAGATTCGTTTAGCTTTTCCAAACGAAGTGGATGCGATTATGCAGGTGATGGAGGATGCTAAAAAGTGCTTAGCCAAATCTGGTAGCGACCAGTGGCAAAATGGCTATCCAAATGCAGATATCATTATTGATGATATCATCTCAGGCCAAGCCTATGTGGCCTTGGAAGAAGGAGAACTGCTAGCTTATGCTGCTGTGACCAAGAGTCCAGAGGAAGCCTATGAAGCCATTTATGAAGGGAGTTGGCAGGGGGGAGAATCAGAATATCTGGTCTTTCACCGTATCGCTGTGGCAGCAGATGTCCAAGGACAAGGTGTTGCTCAGACTTTCCTAGAAGGCTTGATTGAAGGTTTTGATTATCTAGATTTTCGTTCAGATACGCATGCAGAAAACAAGGCTATGCAGCATATCTTTGAAAAGCTAGGCTTCCAACA
Organism: Streptococcus sp. 27098_8_70; assembly: GCF_041432215.1. Taxonomy (GTDB): domain Bacteria; phylum Bacillota; class Bacilli; order Lactobacillales; family Streptococcaceae; genus Streptococcus; species Streptococcus oralis_CP. The sequence continues at coordinate 574,742 of NZ_JAPVZD010000001.1, read as the reverse complement.
GGTTGGTAAGGTTCCAGTTGATGGAGAACGCTTGGCCTATCAGAAATTAAAAAAATGATGCAGAAAAAGTACGCAAAAATGCTCTACCCGTCGCCAATTGGGACCTTATCCTTAGTTGCTGATGAGCAATATTTGTTTGGAATATGGGTGCAGGACCAAATTCATTTTGAGAGAGGTATCGAGACGGATGGGATAGAAATCGTTAAGGAACATCCTGTCCTCGACAAAGTTATTTCCTATTTAGATACCTATTTCGAAGGCAGTGTTCAGGATCTATCTGACTTATCTTTGGCTCCTATTGGAACAGATTTTGAAAAGCGGGTTTGGGATTACTTACAGGCCATTCCTTATGGTCAAACAGTAACTTACGGACAAATAGCTCAAGACCTGCAAGTGGCTTCTGCTCAAGCGATTGGAGGAGCAGTGGGGCGCAATCCTTGGTCCATACTTGTTCCCTGTCATCGGGTGCTGGGGTCAGGCAATCGCTTGACAGGCTATGCATCTGGAGTCGAAAAGAAAGCCTGGCTCTTGCAACATGAAGGTGCAGCATTTCAAGAAAATAAAAAATAGAAAGAAAAGAAGATGTTAGAATTTATCGAATACCCAAAATGTTCAACTTGTAAGAAAGCAAAAAATGAATTGGATCAACTTGGACTGGACTACAAAGCTGTCCACATCGTAGAAGAAACACCAAGTGAAGATGTGATTTTGAAGTGGTTGGAAACTTCCGGTTTTGAAGTGAAACAATTTTTCAATACTAGCGGGATCAAATACCGCGAACTGGGCCTAAAAGATAAGGTGGGAAGTTTGTCAAAACAAGAAGCAGCCAAGCTTCTAGCGAGTGATGGTATGTTATTGAAACGTCCAATTTTGGTGGAGAATGGTGCTGTTAAACAAATCGGCTATAGAAAACCCTATGAGAACTTAGGTTTGAGATAGTTTTTATTTATCTCCTTGATAGGTAAAATATATAGCCTCCCTGTTTTAAAGTGTGATAAACTAGAAGATAGACAAAGTCTGAGTAGCCCGTAGCAAATAATTTGCTTGCGCGCAGAAGTATGATAGAATGAATCATTATCAGGAGAGGATGTTTTTATGACTGTTACAACATTTTTAGCATCAGATTGGTACCAAAGTTTGATGCAATTCATTCCGGATGGTAAGCTCTTTAGTTTGCGTTCGGTCTTTGATGGAATTCCAAGGATTGTCCAACAACTGCCTACAACCTTGATGTTGACGCTTGGAGGTGCACTCTTTGGTTTGCTACTTGCCCTGATTTTTGCCATTGTTAAGATCAATCGTGTTAAGATTTTATATCCCTTGCAGGCCTTTTTCGTCAGCTTCTTAAAAGGTACCCCAATCCTAGTTCAACTTATGTTGACCTACTACGGAATTCCTTTAGCACTGAAAGCTATCAACCAACAATGGGGAACTGGTCTCAATATCAATGCGATTCCAGCAGCGCTTTTTGCGATTGTGGCCTTTGCTTTTAATGAGGCGGCTTATGCAAGTGAAACGATTCGTGCGGCCATCCTTTCTGTTAATCCAGGTGAAATTGAGGCGGCACGCAGTTTGGGTATGACTCGTGCGCAAGTATACCGTCGCGTGATTATTCCAAATGCAGCGGTGGTAGCGACACCGACTTTGATTAATTCCCTTATCGGTTTGACCAAAGGAACTTCTCTAGCCTTTAGCGCAGGTGTTGTGGAGGTCTTTGCCCAAGCTCAGATTTTAGGTGGAGCAGATTACCGCTATTTTGAACGCTTCATCTCCGTTGCTCTCGTTTACTGGGTGGTCAATATCGGAATTGAAAGCCTCGGCCGTTTCATCGAGAGAAAAATGGCTATCTCAGCGCCGGATACAGTGTCTACAGATGTGAAAGGAGACCTTCGTTAATGATTAAGATTTCGAATTTAAGCAAATCCTTTTCAGGACAGACAGTCTTGAATCATCTGAACTTGGATATCCAAAAAGGGGAGGTAGTTGCTTTGATTGGTTCATCTGGAGCTGGGAAATCAACCTTCCTTCGTAGTTTGAACTACCTTGAAACTCCAGATAGTGGAACGATTCAGATTGACAATTTTAAAGTTGATTTTTCTCAGATTAGCCAAGAGGAGATCCTAACCCTTCGTCGCAAGTTGTCCATGGTTTTCCAACAGTTTAATTTGTTTGAACGCCGAACAGCTCTTGACAATGTCAAGGAAGGTTTGGTTGTCGTTAAAAAATTATCGGACGAGGAAGCAACAAAAATCGCTAAGGAAGAGTTGGCCAAGGTTGGTCTTTCTGACCGTGAAAACCATTACCCTCGACACTTATCAGGTGGACAAAAGCAACGGGTTGCCCTCGCGCGTGCGCTTGCTATGAAACCAGATGTCTTGCTCTTGGACGAACCCACTTCAGCCCTTGACCCAGAGTTGGTCGGTGAAGTAGAAAAGTCTATTGCAGATGCTGCCAAGTCTGGTCAGACCATGATTTTGGTCAGTCACGATATGTCTTTTGTAGCCCAAGTGGCAGACAAGGTTTTATTCCTAGATAAAGGAAAAATCATCGAGTCTGGCACACCGGATGAAATCATCAATCATCCGAAAGAAGAACGAACAAAAGAATTCTTCGCTAGTTACAAACGGACTTATATTTGATATAATAGAAAAAGGAAAACTCAGTTAGTTGGACTAGCTGAGTTTACTCTTTAAAAAAGATAGAAACGAGAGAAATCATGCTACTGCATCTATTTTCTTTGTATTTCGAGAGTTTGATCTTAACTACCATCCTTGTCGTGATTTTTCTGGGGATTTGGATCGGATTGAGAGCCATGTCTGGTGTGGACAAGACAGCCAAAGCTCGCCAAGCTCATCTCTATGATATGATTATGATTGGAGTTTTGGTCGTTCCGGTATTATCCTTTGCCGTCATGAGTTTGATCTTGGTTTTCAAGGCATAATCCTTGCGTGACTAGCAAGAATGAGTTAGAATAAAGATAGTTACAACAAGAAAGAAGGAATCGAAATGTACGATACGATTATTGTCGGTGCTGGACCTGCGGGAATGACCGCTGCCTTATATGCTGCTCGCAGCAATCTGAAAGTGGCTTTGATTGAAGGTGGTCTGCCAGGCGGGCAAATGAATAACACATCTGATATTGAAAACTATCCAGGTTATGCCAACATCAGTGGACCTGAATTGGCTGAAAAGATGTTTGAACCACTTGAAAACCTTGGAGTGGAGCATCTTTATGGCTATGTTGAAAATATTGAAGACCAGGGTGACTATAAGAAGGTAATCACTGATGATCAAGTATACGAAACCCGTACTGTCATTGTAGCAACTGGTTCTAAACACCGTCTTTTGGGAGTTCCCGGAGAAGAAGAACTGAACAGTCGAGGTGTTTCTTACTGTGCGGTCTGTGATGGAGCTTTCTTCCGTGATCAAGACTTGCTCGTAGTCGGTGGTGGAGATTCAGCGGTAGAAGAAGCTCTCTTCTTGACTCGCTTTGCCAAGTCCGTCACTATTGTTCACCGTCGAGATGAACTTCGTGCCCAAAAGGTTTTGCAAGACCGTGCTTTTGCAAATGAGAAAGTCAACTTTATCTGGGATTCTGTTGTCAAGGAAATCAAAGGTGAAAACCGAGTAGAATCTGTCGTATTTGAAAATGTAAAAACGGGTCAAGTGACAGAGCAAGCCTTCGGTGGTGTCTTTATCTATGTCGGTTTGGATCCTGTTAGCGATTTTGTTAAAGAATTGAATATTCAAGACCAGGCAGGCTGGATTGTGACAGATAATCACATGAAGACGGCCGTTGACGGTATCTTTGCAGTTGGAGATGTTCGCCAGAAAGACCTTCGCCAAGTGACAACAGCAGTTGGAGATGGGGCTATCGCTGGTCAAGAAGCCTACAAGTTTATTACAGAACATAGTTAAGAAAAAAGTTTCCAATCACTTGATTGGAAACTTTTTTATAGTCGGTTTCGGAAAACTTCGTACATGAGAATGGCTGCAGCAACACTGGCATTGAGACTTTGAACATGCCCATTCATCGGAATGGTAATCATCTCATCAACCTGTTTTTTGATGTTGCTGGAGATGCCTTTTCCTTCATTTCCGATGATGAGGGCGATTTTCCCTTTTGTATTCCACTTGTGGCAAGGAGTACCGTTCATATCCGTTCCAAAGGTCCAGAAGCCTTCAGCCTTGAGTTTGTCTAGGGTTTGACTGAGGTTGGTAACTCGCACAATCGGTACATGCTCAATAGCACCTGTGGCCGTTTTGGCAACGACAGGAGTCACTCCGACAGCACGGTGCTTGGGAATGATGACACCTGAAACATTGGTCGCATCAGCAGTCCTTAAGATAGAGCCTAAGTTGTGAGGGTCAGTTAGACCATCCAGAATCAATAGCAAAGGATTTTCTTCTTGGCGTGTTTTGGCAAGGATGTGATCAAGTTCGCTATAGGCAAATTCTGACACTCGTAAAACAAAACCTTGGTGGACAGCGCCTTCGGTCATTTCAGACAGGGATTTTTTTGAAGTCCAAGAGATGGATACCTTCTTTTCTGTAGCCAGTTCCTTGACTTTTTCAACATTCTTACCTCGAAGATCTTCTTGGAGGTAAAGTTTATTTCCAGTGTTTGCAAGGAGGGCTTCTGTAACGGCGTGGACGCCATAGACAATATCATTTGTTTTCATGCCTCTATTATAACACAAAACCCCGTCTTGCAACGGGATTTTCTTTATTCAAGGATGAGGAGACCATCTTTGACAGCAAATGGATCTTTCTCATTGATACGATCGTAAAACATAATTCCGTTTAGATGATCAATTTCATGTTGGACAACGATAGAGTTGTATCCTTTGAGCTTGATACGGTGTTTTTCGCCATCTTTGTCAAAGTAGTCAACAGTAACGCGAGCATGGCGGACAACATAGCCTGGCACGTTTCGGTCAACAGACAGGCAACCTTCTCCTTCGCCAAGAGCAGCGTCCTGAACAGAGTGAGAGACAATTTTTGGATTGTACATAATAGCTTGCAAGTCGTAGGCTTCCTGTGGAGTTTCACCTTCTTCCACAATATTTGGGACCAAGACGGCAATAATGCGTTTTGAAATATCGAGTTGGGGAGCAGCCAATCCAACACCACCGCGGAGCCCCATTTTCTCAGCCATAACAGGATCTTGGGAATGTTTGAGGAATTGCATCATCTTTTCGCCAAGGATGATTTCCTGGTCAGACAGTGGGAAAGTAACTTCCTCAGCAACTGCGCGAAGAGTTGGATTCCCCTCGCGGATAATATCGTTCATATCAATTAAGTGAGCAGCTTTTGTAATACGTTCTATTGCAGACATTTTCTCTCCTTTCATTACCTCTACATGATAACACAAAATAGGCGAGAAAGAAAGTCGCAGAAGTTCCTAAAAAATAATATAATAAACGGTATTCCTCTTTTGTCTGTGGTATAATAAAAGAAAAGACTTGCACCAAAAAGCAAGGGGGAATAAAGATGGAAAAGCGACAAGATAGACGGTCTCAGGGCTCTCTTTATGGGGTGTGGAGAACTAGTGTGGATTTCTTTCGGAATTATAAATCCTGGACCAATGCCCAGTTTATTATTGTGTTATTGCTTGCAGTTGCCTTATCCATGGGGGGGAACTTATTAGTTCGAGCAGTACAAGGTAGTAAGGGAACAAGCCCTGGTAGCCAAACTCTTGATTCAGCTAGTACATCTGGTCAATCCAAGGAAGATCAGTCTGGTGAAACAACGGCACGTATCATGGCAAATGGTGACCTTCTTTATCATATCCCTATCTACCGAACAGCTCTTAAAGAAGATGGGACCTATGATTTCCATGAAAATTTTGAGTATGTAAAACCCTGGCTCAAACAAGCGGATTTGGTGATTGGTGACTTTGAAGGAACGGTGAACAAGGACCACTACTTGGCAGGTTATCCTCTTTTTAATGCACCAGGGGAAGTCATGGATGCGATCAAGGATGCAGGCTACCAAGTTCTAGACTTGGCTCATAATCATATTTTGGATTCTCAAATTGAGGGAGTGGTTTCAACGGCTCAAGCTATTGAAAAGGCTGGAATGACACCCATCGGAGTCTACACACATGAATCCCGTGACCAAGCCCCTATAGTCATCAAGGAAGTCAATGGTATCAAGGTAGCTCTCCTGGCCTATTCTTATGGTTTTAATGGCATTGAGCAGTATATCTCTCAAGAGGACTATAATCGCTATCTTTCTGATTTGAATGAAGATAAGATGAAGGCAGAAATCGAGCGCGCAGAGAAAGAAGCGGATATTACTGTCATCATGCCTCAGATGGGAATTGAGTACCAGCTAGAACCAACGGAAGAACAGAAAACACTGTACCATAAGATGATTGACTGGGGAGCTGATATTATCTTTGGAGGACATCCTCACGTCGTTGAACCTGCCGAAACAGTTGAAAAAGATGGTGACAAAAAACTGATTATCTATTCCATGGGAAATTTCCTCTCAAATCAACGCATTGAAACCATGCAAGACGAGGAAAATGCCAAGTGGACAGAGCGCGGTGTTCTTATGGATGTGACCATTAAGAAAAAAGATGGAAAGACAAGGATTGAAACCGCCAAAGCGCATCCTACTTGGGTCAATCGAACACCTAAAGGAACTTACTCTCCAGAAGGCTATCCGCTTTTCCTCTATCAGACCTATATCCTAGAGGACTTCATCGAGGGGGGCAGTCACCGTGACAAGTTGGACGAGGCGACCAAGGAACGAATTGACACGGCCTATAAAGAAATGAATGAACATGTAGGGTTGAAGTGGTAGACGCTCGCCCTAAAGGAGACGAGATGACGATTAAATTAATTGCAACGGATATGGATGGAACTTTGCTGGATCCAAGAGGGCAACTGGACTTGCCGCGTTTAGAAAAGATTTTAGACCAATTAGATGAACGAGGTATCCGTTTTGTCATTGCGACGGGGAATGAAGTTCACCGTATGAGGCAATTACTAGAACACTTGGCGAGTAGAGTAGTTCTAGTCGTTGCCAATGGGGCGCGTATTTTTGAAAACAATGAACTGATTCAAGCGCAGACCTGGGATGATGCTATGGTTGACAAGGCTCTCCTTCATTTTAAAGGGAGAGAGTGCCGAGATCAGTTCGTCGTCACTAGTATGAACGGGAGTTTTGTCAAGGAAGGGACTGTTTTTACAGACCTAGAAAAATTTATGACACCAGAGATGATTGAAAAACTTTACCAAAGGACCAATTTTGTGGATGAGCTAAACTCAGACCTCTTTGGAGGAGTTCTAAAGATGAGCATGGTCGTTGGTAAAGAGCGATCCAGTTCTGTTTTGCAGGAAATTAATGATCTCTTTGATGGTCATGTAAGAGCTGTTTCTAGCGGTTATGGTTGTATCGATATCCTACAGGCTGGTGTTCACAAGGCTTGGGGATTGGAAAAATTACTCAAGCGCTGGAATTTGCAATCGGAACAAATCATGGCCTTTGGTGATAGTGAAAATGATGTTGAGATGTTGGAGATGGCTGGAATTGCCTATGCTATGGAAAATGCAGATGATAATGTCAAGGCAGTTGCGACTGCCCTAGCACCAGCTAACAGCCAGGCGGGCGTTTATCAAGTTCTAGAGAATTGGTTAGAGAAAGAGGGATAGGGTGGCAGTACAGTTATTAGAGAATTGGCTCTTAAAGGAGCAGGAAAAGATTCAAACCAAGTATCGTGAATTGAATCAAGTTTCTGTCCTAGAGCCAGATATCATCTTTATTGGTGATTCGATTGTGGAATATTACCCTCTGCAAGAGTTGTTTGGGACGGCAAAGACGATTGTTAATCGTGGCATTCGAGGCTACCAGACGGGACTTTTGCTAGATAACCTAGATGCCCATCTTTATGGTGATGCTGTGGATCAAATTGTTCTCTTAATTGGGACAAATGATATTGGAAAAGATATTCCCATGAATGATGCTTTGGATAATCTTGAGCGTGTAATCCAATCGATTGCCCGAGAATATCCGCTGTCACAAATAAAGCTCCTTTCCATTCTGCCAGTCAATGAGGGAGAAGAATACAAGCAGACAGTATATATTCGTACCAATGAAAAGATCAGAGAATGGAATCAAGCCTATGAGGCTCTAGTCTCCGCCTATATGCAAGTAGATTTTCTACCAATTTATGATAGTTTGGCAGATTCAGAAGGGCAACTTCAATCAGCCTATACAACAGATGGGCTCCATCTAAGTGTAGCCGGTTATCAAGCCTTATCAGAAGCCTTAAAAGGGGTTCTTTTCTAAAGAAACGGCTTGATTTTGCATTTTTTTTGAAGATAGGTTATAATAGTTCTAACATCCTGGGGTCGTTACGGATTCGACAGGCATTATGAGGCATATTTTGCAACCCGTGTGGCGACGTAAACGCTCAGTTAAATATAACTGCAAAAAATAACACTTCTTACGCTCTAGCTGCCTAAAAACCAGCAGGCGTGACCTGATTTGGATTGCTCGTGTTCAATGACAGGTCTTATGATTAGCGAGATACGATCAAGCCTTGTCTAGTGGTTTGATAAGAGATTAATAGACTCGCAGTTCCTAGGCTTGAGTTATGTGTCTAGGGATTGTTAAAACAATACATAACCTATGGTTGTAGACAAATATGTTGGCAGGTGTTTGGACGTGGGTTCGACTCCCACCGGCTCCATTATGAACAGGTATACAGTAGATTTTTTCCAAATTATATCCTTTGTTGTATCCTTCGTTGTATCCTATTTATTCTAGTGTGTTAGTGGAGAATTACTCAAGAGGCTGAAGAGGACGGTTTGCTAAATCGTTAGGTCGGGTAACTGGCGCGGGGGTTCGAATCCCCCATTCTCCGTTAGATAAACCCAGTGTTTTTCTAAACAACTATCCTTGGAGGTAGTCTCCAAGAGTAAATTTTCATAAAGAGGTGAAACATGAAAAAGATCAAGTTACTAAGTATCTTAGCACTTTCAACAGTTGTCTTGGGTGCATGTTCTGTATTTTCTAATCAGTCATCTGAAGCTTCTTCTGATAACAAGGAGAATACGGAACAAGTTGAGAAGAAAGATGAAGCTGCAGAAGTTAAAGAAAAAGTTACAAAAGATGCTGAGATTCTCTTAGACTCAGTTCTTACTAGCGACTCTGCTCGATTTAAGAAGATTTATGGCGACACTTATGAAAAATGGACTGAGGCAGTATTTGCTGTACAAACAAGTGAAAAAATCAAAGAAGAAGGGCTTTCACCTGCATCTACCTATTCAGTACAATGGCACAAAGATTTCCCTGTAGAAACTCCAGAAGAAACCATTTCAGGTTTCTTGAAGATGAGACGTAGATTATATCAAGATATCGGTTCTTACACTGTTAAAGACGTGAAGGTTGATGAATCAGGAAATACAGCGACTGTTACTTTCAACTCTAAGAAGTTACACTCTAAAGGATTGGCTTCATCTACAAGGGAAGTTCTCACTACTCTTATTGGAGGTGTTGATAACCTAGGTAAATACAATCAAGCTGGTTCAAACGTTGACATCAAGCGTTACCAAACATTGGTTTCTTACTGGATTTTTGAGCATCTATTCAAGAAAGATTTCTCAACCTACAGTGACGTTGATCCTAACTTAGCTCATACACCTTTCACTACTGGTGATTTTGATACTGAAATCAAATTAACTAAGGATAAGGATGGAAACTGGCTGATTTCACAAGAAGATTACCGTACTTTGGCAACAGAGTTGCTTGATGATACAGAAGGTTATGATAAAATTGTCCGTAAAAACTCAACTAAGTCTAATGATAAATCAACAGACAAGTCTTCTGATAAATCTTCAAACAAATCCACTGATAAATCAACAGACAAATCTTCAGATAAAAAAGATAAAAGCAATATCTAATCACAAGATTTAGAAGAAAAACAAGTAGTCAAAATAAACTACTTGTTTTTTGATGAAATCAAAGTGATTCTAGGATAGGGAAGGATACAGAAAAATATGGTGTGATAGTTAGAGTAACTCAGCCTTTCATTTCTAGATATTGTTCTTAGAACGATAAAAAACTGCATTGAGGTGCAGTTTTTCTTTTTTCTACGGAAGACATGGGATTCGAACCCACGCACGCTGTTATACGCCTACCGCGTTTCCAACACGGCCTCTTAAGCCTCTTGAGTAATCTTCCAATACTTACTCAAATAGTCTACCATAAAGCCACTTATCTTGCAATAAAAATGTTGGAATAGACAAAAATGATAGAATTTGAAAGAAAATGATAAAAAATGCTTGACTTTGATAGAAATTGTGCTAGAATGAATAGTGTAAACGATAACAGGAGGTGATTTGGTGTTAAAAACTGAGCGGAAGCAACTGATTTTAGAAGAGTTAAATCAACATCATGTGGTTTCCCTAGAAAAATTGGTTAGTCTATTAGAAACATCAGAATCAACGGTACGAAGAGATTTGGATGAGTTGGAGGCGGAAAACAAGCTTCGCCGTGTGCATGGTGGAGCAGAATTACCCCACTCCTTGCAGGAAGAAGAAACCATCCAAGAAAAATCTGTCAAAAACCTTCAAGAGAAGAAGCTACTGGCTCAGAAAGCAGCCTCTCTTATTAAGGAAAAAGATGTCATTTTTATCGATGCTGGAACGACAACTGCTTTTTTAATCAAGGAATTGGTTAATAAGAATATTACAGTTGTGACCAACTCCATTCACCATGCGGTTCAGTTGGTTGAAAAACAGATTCCAACTGTCATGGTTGGAGGAAGTGTCAAGATGGCAACAGATGCATGTATCGGTGGTGTTGCTCTTAACCAAATCAATCAATTGCACTTTGACCGTGCCTTTGTTGGGATGAATGGTGTAGACGATGGTTATTATACGACTCCTGATATGGAGGAGGGAGCCGTTAAGCGTGCTATTTTAGAGAATGCCAAACAAACCTATGTCTTAGTGGATTCGTCTAAGATTGGACAAACTTGCTTTGCCAAGGTAGCACCACTTAAACGCGCTATTGTCATCACAAGTCAAGGGCATGAGCTCTTGCAGGCTATTAAGAAGAAAACGGAGGTAATAGAAGTATGATTTATACAGTCACACTCAATCCATCCATTGACTATATCGTGCGCTTGGACCAAGTTCAAGTCGGTAGTGTCAATCGTATGGACAGTGATGATAAGTTTGCTGGTGGGAAAGGAATCAATGTCAGTCGTGTTTTGAAACGCTTGGGTATTCCAAATACTGCGACTGGATTTATCGGAGGTTTTACTGGTAAATTTATCACAGATACCCTTACAGAGGAAGAAATCGAAACTCGTTTTGTCCAAGTAGCAGAAGATACTCGCATCAATGTCAAGATTAAAGCAGACCAAGAAACAGAAATCAACGGGACTGGTCCAAATGTGGAACCGGCTCAGCTAGAAGAGTTGAAAGCTATTTTGTCTAGTCTGACAGCAGATGATACGGTTGTGTTTGCGGGTTCGAGTGCTAAGAATCTAGGTAATGTTATTTACAAAGATTTGATTGCCTTGACACGCCAGACTGGTGCGCAAGTGGTTTGTGACTTTGAAGGACAGACCTTGATTGATAGTTTGGACTACCAGCCACTTTTGGTTAAACCAAACAATCACGAGCTTGGAGCTATCTTTGGAGTGAAACTCGAAAGTTTAGATGAAATCGAGAACTATGCTCGTCAGTTACTGGCCAAAGGAGCTCAAAACGTTATTATCTCCATGGCTGGCGACGGTGCTCTTCTTGTCACATCTGAGGGAGCTTACTTCGCCAAACCTATCAAGGGAACAGTCAAAAATTCAGTCGGGGCTGGTGACTCTATGGTAGCTGGATTTACAGGTCAATTTGTCAAATCAAAAGACGCAATAGAAGCCTTCAAATGGGGAGTTGCTTGTGGCACAGCAACGACCTTCTCAGATGACTTGGCAACAGCGGACTTTATTAAAGAAACATATGAAAAAGTTGAGGTAGAAAAACGATGAAAATTCAAGACCTATTGAGAAAAGATGTCATGTTGCTGGATTTACAGGCAACTGAAAAAACAGCTGTCATCGAAGAGATGATTCATAGCTTGGTAGATCACGGTTACGTGACGGATTTTGAAACCTTTAAAGAAGGAATTTTAGCGCGTGAAGCTCTCACTTCCACTGGTTTGGGTGATGGAATCGCTATGCCTCACAGTAAAAATTCTGCTGTCAAAGAAGCAACGGTTCTCTTTGCTAAGTCAAACAAGGGTGTTGACTACGAAAGCTTGGATGGGCAACCAACAGACCTCTTCTTCATGATTGCTGCTCCAGAAGGTGCCAATGATACTCACTTAGCAGCCTTGGCAGAATTGTCTCAATACTTGATGAAAGATGGTTTTGCTGACAAACTTCGTCAAGTAACATCTGCAGATCAAGTTATCGAACTCTTTGACCAAGCTTCAGAAAAAGCTGAGGAACCTGTTCAAGTACCTGCTAATGACTCTAGCGACTTTATCGTAGCTGTTACAGCTTGTACGACAGGTATCGCCCACACTTACATGGCCCAAGAAGCCCTTCAAAAAGTAGCTGCTGAAATGGGTGTTGGGATCAAGGTCGAAACCAACGGTGCTAGCGGTGTTGGTAACCAACTAACTGCAGAAGACATTCTCAGGGCTAAAGCTGTTATCATCGCAGCAGACAAGGCCGTTGAAATGGATCGTTTTGATGGCAAACCATTGATCAATCGTCCAGTTGCTGATGGTATCCGTAAGACGGAAGAGTTGATCAACTTGGCTCTTTCAGGAGATGCTGAAGTTTATCGTGCTGCCAATGGAGCAAAAGCTGCAACAGCAAGCAATGAAAAACAAAGTATCGGTGGAGCTTTCTACAAACACTTGATGAGTGGTGTTTCCCAAATGTTGCCATTCGTTATCTGTGGTGGGATCATGATTGCCCTTGCTTTCTTGATCGACGGAGCTTTTGGTGTGCCACAAGATAGCCTTGGCAATCTCGGATCCTACCATGAGCTAGCTTCGATGTTCATGAAAATTGGTGGAGCAGCCTTTGGCTTGATGCTTCCAGTCTTTGCAGGATATGTTGCCTACTCTATCGCTGAAAAACCAGGTTTGGTAGCTGGTTTCGTGGCTGGTGCTATTGCCAAAGAAGGTTTTGCCTTTGGTAAAATTCCTTATGCCGCAGGTGGTGAAGCAACTTCAACTCTTGCAGGTGTCTCATCTGGTTTCCTAGGTGCCCTTGTTGGTGGATTTATCGCAGGTGCCTTGGTTCTTGCTATCAAGAAATACGTAAAAGTTCCTCGTTCACTTGAAGGTGCTAAATCTATCCTTATCCTACCGCTTTTCGGAACAATCTTGACAGGATTTGTTATGTTGGCTGTCAACATTCCAATGGCAGCAATCAACACTGCTATGAATGATTTCCTAGGCGGTCTTGGAGGAGGTTCAGCTGTTCTTCTTGGTATCGTTCTTGGAGGCATGATGGCTGTTGACATGGGTGGACCAGTCAACAAAGCTGCTTATGTCTTTGGTACAGGTACGCTTGCAGCGACTGTTTCTTCAGGTGGTTCTGTAGCCATGGCAGCAGTTATGGCTGGAGGAATGGTTCCACCACTTGCCATCTTTGTCGCAACCCTTCTTTTCAAAGATAAATTTACTAAAGAAGAACGTAACTCTGGTTTGACAAACATCATCATGGGCTTGTCATTCATCACTGAAGGAGCGATCCCATTTGGTGCAGCAGACCCAGCTCGTGCGATTCCAAGCTTTATCCTTGGTTCAGCAGTAGCAGGGGGACTCGTTGGTCTTGCAGGAATCAAACTCATGGCACCACACGGAGGAATCTTCGTTATCGCCCTAACTTCAAATGCCCTTCTTTACCTTGTCTCTGTCTTGGCAGGCGCAATTGTAAGTGGTGTGGTTTATGGTTACCTACGCAAACCACAAGCATAAAAAGTATTAGAATAGAAAGATTGTTACCATTTGGTGCAATCTTTTTCTCTATTCGAAATGGCTGTGAAATATGGTATAATAAAAGAATGGTAAACAAGAATACTACAAAAACAAGACGGAGACCGTCTAAAGCAGAACTTGAAAGAAAACAGGCTATCCAGAGGATGTTGATTTCCTTAGGGATCGCCTTGTTATTGATTATTGCAGCCCTTAAACTCGGTGCAGCAGGTGTCACTCTTTACAATCTCATTCGACTGGTGGTTGGAAGTTTGGCCTATGTGGCCATAGGTGCCCTCCTCATCTATCTTTTTCTTTTTAAATGGATCCGCAAGCAAGAGGGACTTCTGTCAGGATTTCTTTGTATCTTCGCTGGCTTGCTCTTGATTTTTGAGGCCTACTTGGTATGGAAATATGGCTTGGAGCAGTCAGTTCTAAAAGGGACCTTGTCTCAAGTTATGACGGACCTGACTGGTATGCGGGTGACTAGCTTCGCTGGTGGAGGCCTGCTTGGTGTTGGACTTTATATCCCCATAGCCTTTCTTTTCTCAAATATCGGATCGTACTTTATTGGAGTTCTCTTGATTCTAGTTGGGGCACTCTTAGTTAGTCCTTGGTCTATTTACGATGTCGCAGCCTTTATTGGAGCTCAGTTCAGATCTTTCATGGAAAAACAGGAACAGAGAAAACAGGAACGCTTCATCAAGAGAGAAGAAGAGAAGGCTCGTCAAGAAGCTGAAGAAGCCGCCAGAATTCAGAGAGAACAAGAAGAACAGGATGCGCTGCCGCTTCCTCCTGTAGATCCTGAAACGGGAGAAATCTTATCAGAAGTACCAGACTACGATTTCCCCCCAATTCCTGAGGAAGAATGGATCGAACCGGAGATTATCCTCCCTAAAACTGATTTTGACGTTCCTGATGTGGAAGAAGACTTTGAGGATGAAGAGGTACAGGTTGATTTTTCTGCTAAGGAAGCCCTTGAATACAAGCTACCAAGCTTGCAACTCTTTGCGCCAGATAAACCCAAAGATCAGTCCAAGGAAAAGAAGATTGTTCGAGAAAATATCAAAATCCTAGAAGAAACCTTTGCCAGCTTTGGTATCAAGGTGACGGTGGAACGGGCTGAAATCGGCCCATCAGTAACCAAGTATGAAGTCAAGCCAGCAGTTGGTGTACGGGTTAACCGTATTTCCAATCTGGCAGACGACTTAGCGCTGGCTCTTGCGGCCAAGGATGTTCGGATTGAGGCTCCAATCCCTGGTAAATCCTTAGTCGGAATTGAGGTTCCTAACTCTGAAATTGCGACCGTTTCCTTCCGTGAACTCTGGGAACAGTCTCAGACTAAACCAGAAAATCTCCTCGAAATTCCTCTAGGTAAGGCTGTCAATGGAACAGCTCGAACCTTTGACCTTTCCAAGATGCCCCACCTACTCGTTGCAGGTTCGACGGGATCAGGGAAGTCAGTCGCAGTTAACGGTATTATCGCTAGCATTCTGATGAAAGCAAGACCCGACCAGGTCAAGTTTATGATGGTGGATCCAAAGATGGTTGAGTTATCGGTTTACAATGACATTCCTCACCTCTTGATTCCAGTTGTGACCAATCCACGCAAGGCCAGCAAGGCCCTGCAAAAGGTTGTGGATGAGATGGAAAATCGTTACGAACTCTTTGCTAAGGTTGGAGTACGAAATATCGCTGGTTACAATGCCAAGGTCGAGGAATATAATAGCCAATCTGAGTACAAACAAGTACCGCTGCCTTTGATTGTTGTCATTGTGGACGAGTTGGCAGACCTCATGATGGTGGCTAGCAAGGAAGTGGAAGATGCCATCATTCGTCTCGGACAGAAGGCGCGTGCTGCAGGGATTCACATGATTCTCGCAACGCAACGTCCATCGGTTGATGTCATCTCTGGTCTTATCAAGGCCAATGTCCCATCTCGTGTGGCTTTTGCAGTTTCATCAGGTACAGATTCACGAACCATCTTGGATGAGAATGGAGCAGAAAAACTGCTTGGTCGAGGAGATATGCTCTTTAAACCAATTGATGAAAATCATCCAGTCCGTCTGCAAGGCTCCTTTATCTCGGATGATGATGTTGAACGTATCGTAAACTTCATCAAGGCTCAGGCAGATGCGGACTACGATGAAAGCTTTGACCCAGGAGATGTTCCTGAAAATGAAGGAGATTTTTCTGATGGTGAAGCTGGTGGCGATCCGCTTTTTGAAGAAGCCAAGGCTTTGGTTATCGAAACCCAGAAAGCTAGTGCTTCGATGATTCAGCGTCGTTTGTCAGTTGGATTTAATCGTGCGACCCGCCTGATGGAAGAGCTCGAAATGGCAGGTGTCATCGGTCCAGCTGAGGGAACCAAACCACGAAAAGTATTGCAACAATAAAAAAATAGCTTCTTTCCAAATTTGGAAAGAAGCTATTTTGGTGATTACTGGTTCGTTTTAGTTTCAGAACTCGTCGTATTTGACTGTGTTCCGTTATCGCTTGTTTCTTTATTTGTAGCTGGTGTAGAAGAGTCCTGAGTTGTTGTTTTCTGCTCTTCTTTTTTCTCCTCTTTTTTATTGGTTTGAGAAGTTTCTTCTTGCGTGGTATTTTCTTTAGTAGAAGTGTTGTCCCTGTTAGGAGTAGTATTTTCCTGAGGGGATTCTTTTTGAATTTCCTTGACAACAGTTGTTTGAGTTGTCGTCGGTTCTTTTTTGTTGTTTTTGTTATTGTCCATGGCGTTCATGATGGTGATAGTAGCGGTGATGAGACCAAGGATACTACCGATGGTAGCAATCGTTTTTTGAAAGACAGTAAATCCCTTTTTGATGTGTTCTGTTTTTGATTTATTAGAAGTTCTACGATAGTTAGACATGATACTCTCCTTTGATTATGATTTATTATACCTCATTTCTTTAAAAAAATCTTAAAAAAAGAGAAACCTCCCTTTCTTGTCGCAGGTCTCTTTTCGTGATACAATAGAAGGAGTGATTTTAGAAAGCGTGAGAAAACATGATCTACTTTGATAATTCGGCAACGACCAAGCCTTATCCTGAAGCACTTGAGACCTATATGCAGGTTGCTTCAAAAATTGTAGGAAATCCATCTAGCCTCCATCGTTTGGGAGACCAGGCAACACGAATTTTAGATGCTTCCCGGCAGCAAATTGCAGATTTGATTGGGAAGAAGAGTGATGAAATCTTCTTTACCTCAGGTGGTACAGAAGGAGATAACTGGGTCATCAAGGGTGTGGCCTTTGAAAAAGCCCAGTTTGGCAAGCACATCATCGTATCAGCTATTGAGCATCCAGCAGTCAAGGAGTCAGCACTCTGGCTGAAAAGTCAAGGTTTTGAGGTGGATATTGCCCCAGTTGATGAGAAAGGATTTTTAGATGTCAAGGCTCTAACAAGTTTGATACGACCTGATACAATCCTTGTCTCCATCATGGCAGTTAACAATGAAATCGGCTCTATCCAGCCTATTGAGGCTATTTCAAAACTGTTAGCAGATAAGCCGACTATTTCCTTCCATGTTGATGCAGTTCAAGCACTTGCTAAGATTCCGACTGAAAAATACTTGACGGATCGAGTGGATTTTGCGACCTTCTCAAGTCATAAATTTCATGGTGTCAGAGGTGTTGGATTTGTCTATATCAAGTCTGGTAAGAGGATCATGCCTCTTTTAACTGGTGGTGGTCAAGAGGGAGACTATCGTTCGACAACTGAAAATGTGGCAGGGATTGCTGCAACAGCCAAAGCTCTCCGTTTGGCTATGGAAAATCTAGACTTATTTACTGCTAAGACAAGCCAGATGAAGGCAGTCATTCGTCAAGCCCTTCTGGATTATCCAGATATTTTTGTCTTTTCAGATGAGGAAGACTTTGCCCCTCATATCCTGACTTTTGGGATTAAGGGTGTTCGTGGTGAAGTCATCGTTCACGCCTTTGAAGACTATGATATTTTCATTTCCACAACCTCTGCTTGTTCGTCCAAGGCAGGGAAACCTGCGGGGACCTTGATTGCCATGGGAGTGGACAAAGATAAGGCCCAGTCAGCTGTGCGTCTAAGCCTAGACTTGGAAAATGATATGAGTCAAGTCGAGCAGTTTTTGACCAAGCTAAAATTAATTTACAATCAAACTAGAAAAGTAAGATAGGAGCATTTATGCAGTATTCAGAAATTATGATTCGTTACGGAGAATTGTCAACCAAGCACAAAAATCGTATGCGTTTCATCAATAAACTTCGTAATAATATTTCAGACGTTTTGTCCATCTATCCCCAAGTTAAGGTAACCGCAGATCGCGACCGTGCCCACGCTTACCTCAATGGAGCTGATTACACAGCAGTAGCAGAATCACTCAAACAAGTCTTTGGAATTCAAAATTTTTCTCCTGTGTATAAGATTGAAAAGTCAGTGGAAGTTCTGAAGTCTGCTGTCCAAGAGATTATGAAGGAAATCTATAAGGAAGGGATGACCTTTAAAATCACTAGTAAGCGAAGCGACCACAACTTTGAATTGGATAGTCGTGAACTGAATCAAACTCTTGGTGGAGCTGTTTTCGAGGCCATTCCAAACGTGCAAGCTCAGATGAAAAATCCAGATATTAATCTTCAGGTTGAGATTCGAGAAGAGGCTGCCTATCTTTCCTATGAAACTTTTCGTGGAGCAGGAGGATTACCTGTGGGAAGTTCTGGTAAAGGTATGCTCATGTTGTCAGGAGGGATTGACTCACCTGTAGCAGGTTATCTAGCTCTTAAACGTGGGGTAGATATTGAGGCGGTTCACTTTGCCAGCCCGCCATATACTAGTCCTGGTGCCCTCAAGAAAGCACACGATTTGACTCGAAAATTGACCAAGTTTGGTGGCAATATCCAGTTTATCGAGGTGCCTTTTACAGAGATTCAAGAGGAAATCAAGGCTAAAGCGCCAGAAGCCTACCTCATGACCTTGACCCGTCGTTTTATGATGCGCATTACCGACCGTATTCGAGAGGTGAGAAATGGTTTAGTTATCATCAATGGGGAAAGTCTTGGTCAAGTAGCTAGCCAGACCTTGGAAAGCATGCAGACTATCAACGCTGTGACCAGCACTCCAGTCATTCGTCCCGTGGTTACGATGGACAAGTTGGAAATCATTGACATCGCGCAGGAAATCGATACTTTTGAAATTTCAATCCAGCCTTTTGAAGACTGCTGTACTATTTTTGCGCCTGACCGTCCTAAGACCAATCCTAAGATAGAGAATGCAGAGCAGTATGAAAAACGCATGGATGTTGAAGGCTTGGTTGAGCGAGCAGTGGCTGGTATCATGATTACTGAAATCACTCCCCAGGTTGAAAAAGATGAAGTCGATAACTTGATTGACAATCTCCTCTAATCAGAAAATCCAGAAGAATTCAGAAAAACAAATGAAAAAAGTTAGTTATTTATCCTTAAAATGGACAATTACTGACTTTTTTTCTATTTTTATGGTATAATGAGATAAAATTTTGAATATAGAGAGTTTTCTGACAATGAATCATTCCTACTTTTATTTAAAAATGAAAGAACACAAACTTAAGGTTCCTTATACAGGAAAAGAGCGTCGTGTGCGTGTGCTCCTGCCAAAGGACTACGAGAAAGACACAGACCGTTTTTACCCTGTTGTTTACTTTCATGATGGGCAAAATGTCTTTTACAGCAAGGAGTCTTATATCGGACACTCTTGGAAGATTATTCCAGCCATTAAACGAAATCCAGACATCAGCCGCATGATTGTCGTTGCTATAGATAATGACGGCATGGGGCGGATGCATGAGTATGCGGCTTGGAAGTTTCAAGAATCTCCTATCCCAGGCCAGCAGTTTGGCGGTAAGGGTGTGGAGTATGCCGAGTTTGTCATGGAGGTGGTCAAGCCTTTTATCGATGAAACCTACCGAACCAAAGCTGATCGCCAGCACACGGCTATGATTGGTTCGTCACTAGGAGGCAATATTACCCAGTTTATCGGACTAGAGTACCAAGACCGAATTGGTTGTCTAGGTATCTTCTCATCTGCCAACTGGCTTCACCAAGAAGCCTTTAACCGCTATATCGAGCGTAAGAAATTGTCGCCTGAACAGCGCATTTTCATCTATGTAGGAACAGAAGAAGCAGACGATACGGACAAGACCTTGATGGCTGGCAATATCAAGCAAGCCTATATCGATTCGTCGCTTCGCTATTACCGTGATTTGATTGCAGGTGGAGTACACTTGGATAATCTGGTCTTGAAAGTTCAGTCTGGTGCTATCCATAGTGAAATCCCTTGGTCGGAAAATTTACCAGACTGTCTTCGATTTTTTGCAGAGAAATGGTAAGTTAAGAAAGGAGAAAGCCAATGCATATTGAAAACCTCAGCCACTGGAGTGGCAATCTCAACCGTGAAATGTACCTCAACCGTTATGGACATGCTGGGATTCCAGTTGTTGTTTTTGCTTCATCTGGTGGCAGTCACAACGAATACTATGATTTTGGCATGATTGATGCCTGTGCTTCCTTTATCGAGGAAGGACGTGTCCAGTTCTTTACTCTCTCCAGTGTGGACAGTGAGAGCTGGTTGGCCACTTGGAAAAATGGTCATGACCAGGCGGAGATGCATCGTGCTTATGAACGTTACGTGATTGAGGAGGCCATTCCTTTTATCAAGCATAAGACAGGTTGGTTTGATGGCATGATGACGACAGGTTGCTCAATGGGGGCCTACCATGCACTCAATTTCTTTCTCCAGCATCCAGATGTCTTTACCAAGGTGATTGCCCTCAGTGGTGTTTACGACGCGCGTTTCTTCGTTGGCGATTACTACAATGACGATGCAATTTACCAAAACTCACCTGTAGATTATATCTGGAATCAAAACGACGGCTGGTTTATTGATCGTTACCGTCAGGCAGAAATCGTCGTCTGTACGGGCCTTGGTGCCTGGGAACAAGACGGTCTACCATCTTTCTACAAGCTTAAAGAAGCCTTTGACCAGAAACAAATTCCAGCCTGGTTTGCTGAATGGGGGCACGATGTCGCCCACGACTGGGAATGGTGGCGTAAACAAATGCCCTATTTTCTTGGACACCTGTATCTATAAAAGGAGTTGCCTATGAATTACCTTGTTATTTCTCCCTACTATCCACAAAACTTTCAACAGTTTACTATCGAACTAGCTCGTAAAGGCATCACAGTCTTGGGGATTGGTCAAGAACCATACGAGCAACTGGATGAGCCTTTGCGCAATAGTCTGACCGAGTATTTCCGTGTAGACAATCTTGAGAACATAGGCGAAGTCAAACGTGCTGTTGCCTTTCTGTTCTACAAGCATGGCCCAATTGACCGCATCGAGTCCCACAATGAATACTGGCTTGAACTAGACGCAACACTCAGAGAGCAATTCAATATTTTTGGTGCCAAACCAGAGGATCTCAAAAAGACCAAGTTTAAGTCTGAGATGAAGAAACTTTTCAAAAAAGCAGGCGTCCCTGTGGTACCTGGTGCTGTTATCCATACGGAAGCAGATGTGGATAGAGCAGTTGAGATGATTGGTCTACCAATGATTGCCAAACCTGATAACGGAGTGGGAGCGGCAGCAACCTTTAAGCTTGAGACAGAAGACGATGTAAATCACTTCAAGGAAGAATGGGACCATTCAACCGTTTATTTCTTTGAAAAATTTGTCACTTCTAGCGAAATCTGTACCTTTGACGGACTTGTGGACAAGGATGGTAATATCGTCTTTTCAACGACTTTTGACTACGCCCATACACCACTTGATCTCATGATTTATAAGATGGACAATTCCTACTATGTGCTTAAGGATATGGATCCCAAACTGCGCAAGTATGGCGAGGCCATCGTCAAAGAATTTGGAATGAGAGAACGCTTTTTCCATATCGAGTTTTTCCGTGACGGGGACGACTACATTGCCATTGAGTACAATAACCGTCCCGCAGGTGGTTTTACCATTGATGTTTATAACTTTGCTCATTCCTTGGACCTTTATAGAGGCTACGCAGCTATTGTCGCAGGAGAAGAGTTTCCAAGTTCAGAGTTTGAGCCCCAGTATTGCTTGGCAACTTCACGTCGTGCCAATGCAAACTATGTTTATTCAGAAGAAGACTTGCTTGCTAAGTACAGCCAGCAATTCAAGGTCAAAAAAATCATGCCAGCAGCCTTTGCAGAGCTACAAGGGGACTACCTTTATATGCTGACAACTCCGAGTTGCCAAGAGATGGAGCAGATGATTGTAGACTTTGGTCAACGTCAAGAATAACGATTAGGACAAAAGGAGTTTGACTTCTTTTGTCCTTTTCTTAAAGATAAGTTAAATAAAGCGTTTTCCATAGATTCTTTTAGAAAAGATATTGCTAAAAGGCCTAAAAATTGATAGAATAAGGATTGTCTAAAAAAATTTAAGGAGAATCTATCAAATGGATTTTACATGGGCTATTAAATATGCCACAGAATTCTTGGGAACTGCTATTTTGATCATTCTTGGTAATGGTGCAGTTGCTAACGTTGAACTTAAAGGTACGAAAGGTCACCAAAGTGGCTGGCTCGTTATCGCGGTTGGTTATGGTATGGGGGTTATGATCCCAGCCTTGATGTTTGGTAACGTATCTGGTAACCACATCAACCCAGCTTTCACTCTTGGACTTGCTGTTAGTGGTCTTTTCTCTTGGGATCAAGTTCCATTTTACATCCTAGCACAAGTTTTGGGAGCAATCTTCGGTCAAGCTTTGGTTGTAGCGACTCACCGTCCTTACTACTTGAAGACAGAGAACCCTAACAATATCTTGGGTACCTTCTCAACAATTTCAAGCATTGACCACGGTACAAAAGAATCACGTTTTGCAGCTACTGTTAACGGCTTCCTCAATGAGTTTGTAGGTTCATTTGTTCTTTTCTTTGCAGCACTTGGTTTGACTAAAAACTTCTTTGGTGCAGAGGTTCTTCAATACATGAAACAAATGGCTACTCAAGCTGGACAAACTGTTGATTTAAGTGAATTGGCAGTGAAAGCTCAAGTAGCTCCACATACAGCTGCTGGGATCTCAGTTGCGCACTTGGCACTTGGTTTCCTAGTAATGGCCTTGGTAACTTCACTTGGTGGACCTACTGGTCCTGGTTTGAACCCAGCTCGTGACTTTGGACCTCGTCTTCTTCACGAACTCCTTCCAAAATCAGTTCTTGGTCAACACAAGGGTGATTCAAAATGGTGGTATGCATGGGTTCCAGTTGTAGCTCCAATTGCAGCGGCTATTGCGGCAGTAGCACTATTTAAACTACTTTACCTATAAGAAATGAAACTGGGGAATCCCAGTTTTTTTCTTGTAAAATTTCTAAATAAAATAGATATGGCTTGTAAAATATTCGAAAATCCTTTAAAATAAAAGAGTTGGAGGAATATATGAGTGTGAATGAGATAGTTCGGATCATTCCGACTGTGAAAGTTAATAACCGAAAATTAAATGAAAAATTTTACATTGAAACTCTGGGGATGAAACCTTTGCTGGAAGAGTCTGCCTTTCTTTCCTTAGGCGACCAGACAGCTACGGAGAGATTGATTTTAGAAGAGTCTCCAAGCATGCGAACACGCAGAGTTGAAGGGCTTAAGAAGCTAGCTAGACTCTTGATAAAGGTTGAAAATCCTTCTGAAATTGAGGGCCTTCTTTCTCAGATGAAGTCTCTTCCTCGCCTATTTAAAGGAAACCGAGGGTATGCTTTTGAGATTGTTTCACCTGAAGAGGATGTGATCCTTGTTCATGCAGAAGATGATATAAGAGATTTGGTTCCACTGGAAACTGTTCCTGAATTTTATTCAAATACAAGTATAAAATACGTGAGCCAATTTGAGGTTTCTATGGAGTTGCGTTTACCTGAAGGGACAGAGAGCTTACTTGATCCTGAAGGAGTAGCGCCAGCAATCACCTTTACGAAAGGGCAAGGAGCAGATTTGGCTGTTGAAAACAATGTCACTTGGGATTTGACGATGTTAAAATTTTTAGTCAAGAATTTTGATCTAACCAGTCTTCGTCAGAAATTTGAAAAGACAGGCTACTTTGTCCCTAAGTCTAAAAAATTCTTCCTTGGTAAAGATACCAATAACATTGAATTGTGGTTTGAAGAAGCATGAAGTTGGAAAAAATTCTAAGAAAAATAGAAAATCAAATCGAGGCAGGGATTTATCCCGGGGCCTCTTTTGCGTATTATAAGGATGGTGAATGGAAAGAGTCTTATCTAGGATTGAGTGATCCAGAACGAGACTTGAAGACAGAAACCGGTTTGGTTTATGATTTGGCCAGTGTGAGTAAGGTCGTGGGAGTGGGGACGGTTCTTATCTTCTTGTGGCAGCAGGGCACATTCGATATTGAGCGACCGGTAACGGATTTTTTACCAGAGTGTGATTATCCTGATATCACTATACGGCAGCTTCTGACCCATGCCACAGACTTGGACCCCTTTATTCCCAATCGAGACAAGTTAAGGGCAGAGGAATTAAGAGAAGCCATGTTTCACCTCAATAGACGAAGTCAGCCTGCTTTCTTATACTCGGACGTTCACTTTTTACTCTTGGGCTTTCTTTTGGAAAAAATCTTTGACCAAGACTTGGATCAGATTATAGAAGAACAAGTTTTGGGACCATGGGGAATGACGGGAACCAAGTTCGGCCCCGTTGAGCAAGCTGTCCCAACAGTGAGAGGAGTAGAGGCCGGAATCATTCACGATCCCAAAGCCCGTCTATTAGGGAAACACGCTGGAAGTGCTGGTTTGTTTTCGACTGTTAAGGATTTGCAGATCTTTCTGGAACATTACTTGAAAGATGATTTTGCTGCAGAATTGAGCCGAAATTTTTCTCCCTTAGATGATAAGGAGCGGTCTCTAGCCTGGAATCTGGAAGGGGCTTGGCTCGACCATACGGGTTATACAGGTACCTTCATCATGTGGAATCGAGAGAAGCAGGAGGCGGCTATCTTTTTATCCAATCGAACGTATGAGAAGGATGAGCGTACCCAGTGGATAGTTGACCGAAACCAAGTCATGGAAATGATTCGTCAAGAGGAGTAGGGGGAAGCATGTCGAAAACCGTAAAAGGAACTCTGTATACAGTAGTGGCAGGGATTGCTTGGGGCTTGTCTGGAACCAGTGGCCAATACCTGATGGCACACGGGATTTCTGCTTTAGTCTTGACCAATTTGCGACTTATCATTGCAGGCTTGGCACTGGTGTTCTTATCCTATACGACTTCAAAGGATAAATTCCTTTCTTTTTTAAAAGACAAAAAAAGTCTGCTATCTCTGTTGCTATTTGCAGTTTTTGGACTTTTCTTAAACCAGTTTGCCTATCTTTCTGCCATTCAGGAAACCAATGCTGGAACGGCGACAGTTCTCCAGTATGTATGCCCCGTTGGGATCTTGGTTTATACTTGTATCAAGGATAAGGTAGCTCCGACACTGGCTGAGATTATTTCGATTGGATTGGCTATAGGAGGAACTTTTCTGATCGCGACGCATGGGAAAGTCGACCAGTTGTCTGTCACACCCCTAGGTCTGTTCTGGGGCCTCTTTTCAGCCTTGACCTATGCCCTCTATATTATTCTTCCCATCGTTTTGATTAAGAAGTGGGGCAGTATTTTGGTGATTGGTGTCGGGATGGTTATTTCTGGTGTAGTGGCTATTCCCTTCACAGGAGTCTTACAGGCCAGCATACCGACTAGTCTAGATTTTCTCTTTGCATTTGCTGGGATTATCATCATCGGAACGGTCTTTGCTTATACAGCTTTCCTAAAGGGAGCTAGTCTGATAGGCCCTGTTAAGTCTAGTTTATTAGCTTCCATAGAACCAATTTCTGCCGTTTTCTTTGCCTTTCTGATTATGAAGGAACAGTTTTATGCGATTGATTTTGTCGGTATGGCTATGATTTTACTAGCCGTGACCATTATTTCATTGAAAGATTTACTGTTGGAAATAAAGAGTAAGTAACTAAAAAATCCACTCAATCGAGTGGATTTTTTGTGTATAGATGATTAGTCTTTATTTTCGTGTGGCAAGATCAAGTTTAAGATAATTCCTGTCATGGCTGATAGAGCAGTACCTGAAAGTGTAACTGGGCCAAGTTTGAGGATAGCTCCACCAAGTCCAAGTACCAACATGGCACTGGCGATGATGAGGTTACGCATTTGACTGAAGTCAACGCGTTCTTTAATCAAAACTTTTAGACCGTTGCTGGCGATAACTCCGTAGAGAAGGATGGACATGCCACCAAGCACAGCATTTGGAATGGTTGAAATCAAGGCAGTGAATTTACCTAGGAAGCTAAGAGCAATGGCGATGAAGGCCGCGTTACGGATAACAGAGACAGAAGCGATACGAGTCATCCCGATGACCCCTGTATTTTCTCCGTAAGTCGTATTAGCTGGTCCACCTAGGAAGGCTGATACAGATGTCGCGATACCGTCACCGAGAAGCGTACGGTGAAGTCCCGGTTCTTTTAGGAATTGACGGCCACAGATTTGGCTCAAAACTGTGTGGTCTCCGATGTGTTCTGAAATTGTTACGATAGCGATAGGCAAGATAGCAATGGTTTCAGGACCAAAGTATAAGTTGTACTCTTTAAAGGCACCACCAGTGCTAAATGGCAAGTAGAAACCAGGAATTTCAAACCAATTGGCTTGAAGGACTGGGGTAAAGTCAACCAAACCAAGCATCATAGCGAAGATATACCCACCGATGATGGCGAAGAGGAAAGGAATGATACGAAGGAAACCTTTTCCTTTTGTATTGATAAAAGCGGCAATCAAGAACGTCACGACAGCTACAAGAGCGTTTTTCCAGTTTCCGTCTGCTACGAGTCCAGCATTCGTTACAGCAGAACCAGCAAGACCAAGACCGATAACGATAATCATAGGTCCGATAATGATTGGTGGCAAGAGTTTATCAATCCATTTCGTACCTGCAAAACGAACACTTGCTGCTACAAGGACATAGACCAAACCAGTCAAGATAACTCCAGTTTGGGCAGCAGAGACATCGCCTCCCATTTCTTTCATGGCTAGAGACATAGCTGTGATAAAGGCGAATGAAGAACCTAGATAAACTGGAACCTTAAAGCCAGTAGAAATCATGTAGATAAGTGTTCCAATACCGGATGCAAAGAGAGCAACCGATACGGGCATTCCCAAAATTAAGGGAACGAGAATGGTTGCACCAAACATAGCAAACACGTGCTGGAAGCTTAGAAGAATGCCTTTACCAGCAGAAGGACGTTGATCAACGTCTAGTAACAAGTCAACAGTTGATTCCTGTTTCATAAAAACCTCACTTTTGGGCACCAAAAAAGAGCCCATTATTTTGCAGCAATAGGCCCTCAGAGTAAGACTTTTTAAAAAATAGCTATCTTTTAAAAATTTATATAAATCTGCGCCTTCGTCACCTCACAGGATGACATTAAAAACCTTTGCTTAGGATAGTATAGCAGAAAAAATTCGTTTTGTAAACGAATTTTTCCCGAGCTGAGAAACAAAAAAGCGAGGCAGATTTTGTAAATCATTTTTTCCCGAGCCCGGAAATGCGAGAGCGAGGTTCGTTTTGTAAACGAATTTTTCCCGAGCCTAGAAATAAGAAAGCGAGGTTGATTTTGTAAATCATTTTTTCCCGAGCCTGGAAATGGGAGAGCGAGGTATGATTTTGTAAACATTTTTTTACTAAAAAATTAAAGTGGGCGTTTGTTTGGCATGCCAGCCTTTCTTGGGTACTTGTTAGGTGTTTCTTTTTTCTTTTCGACCACAGTGATATAACGGGGATCTCCATTTGGTAGGGCGTAGCTGAGATTGTCTTCGACCTTACTGAAGAGGAGATTGAGAGCATTCTTGGCTTCTAGCAATTCTTCAGGGGCATTGCTGGCCTTGAGTGCCAAAAGTTTTCCGCCAACTTTAAGGTAGGGAATGGTCAGCTCAGATAAAACCTGCATACGGGCAACCGCACGAGCCGTCACCACATCAAACTGGGCACGGAAGTTCTTGTCTTGGGCAAAGTCTTCTGCCCGTCCATGGTAGAAGTGAACACCTTCCAAATTCAACTCCTGAGCCAAAAGCTGAAGGAAGTTGATGCGCTTATTGAGCGAATCAATGATGGTCACATCTAACTGAGGATAGAGGATTTTCATGGGTAGACTAGGAAATCCTGCCCCAGCCCCGATATCAAGAAGTTTGATAGTTTCATTTGAAATCAAGCCTTGCAGAATAGGTGCAATCGAATCATAAAAATGTTTGAGATAAACTTCTTCTTTGTCTGTGATAGCGGTCAGGTTAATCTTTTCATTCCACTCGACCAAGAGTTCAAAATACCGTTCAAATTGGTTCTTTTGCTGATCCGAAAGTGGAAGATTTTGCTTAGCGAGCAAGCTGTAAAATGTTTCTGGTTTCATAGTAGTTTCCTTCTCTAGTATCATCTTATTTTACCATATTCGTTAAAATTTTGATATACTGGTAGTAATCTAAAAGCAGAAAGGAATAAGATTATGACTTGGATTATTCTTGGAGTTTTGGCTCTGATTGTTATTTTTGTGATTGTTAGCTATAACGGTTTGGTTAAAAATCGTATGCAGACCAAGGAGGCTTGGAGCCAGATAGATGTTCAGTTGAAGCGTCGTAATGATCTCCTCCCAAACTTGATTGAAACAGTCAAAGGCTATGCCAAATATGAAGGTTCTACCTTGGAAAAGGTGACAGAACTTCGTAGACAAGTAGCCGCAGCAACTTCACCAGCTGAAGCGATGAAGGCCAGTGATGCCCTTACCCGCCAGATTTCTGGTATCTTTGCAGTAGCAGAGAATTACCCAGACTTGAAAGCTAGTGCCAACTTTATCAAATTGCAAGAAGAGTTGACCAATACAGAAAATAAAATTTCTTACTCACGCCAACTCTACAACAGTGTTGTCAGCAACTACAATGTAAAACTTGAAAGCTTCCCAAGTAACATCATCGCAGGACTATTTGGCTTTAAAGCTGCAGACTTCCTTCAAACACCTGAAGAGGAAAAGGCAGTTCCTAAAGTTGACTTTAGCGGTTTAGGTGACTAAGATGTTGTTTGATCAAATTGCGAGCAATAAACGAAAAACTTGGATTTTGTTGCTGGTTTTCTTCCTACTCTTGGCCTTGGTTGGTTATGCGGTTGGCTATCTCTTCATGCGCTCAGGTCTTGGTGGCGTGATTATTGCCTTGATTATTGGTCTTATCTACGCTCTGACCATGATCTTTCAATCGACAGAGATTGTCATGTCTATGAATGGGGCGCGTGAGGTTGATGAGCAAACAGCACCAGACCTCTACCATGTAGTAGAAGATATGGCCATGGTGGCCCAGATTCCTATGCCGCGTGTTTTCATCATTGAGGATTCTTCTTTAAATGCCTTTGCAACAGGTTCGAATCCGCAGAATGCAGCAGTCGCAGCCACTTCGGGCCTTCTAGCTATCATGAATCGTGAGGAGCTAGAAGCTGTTATGGGGCATGAAGTCAGTCATATCCGAAACTACGATATTCGCATTTCGACCATTGCTGTCGCCCTTGCCAGTGCCATTACCCTTCTGTCTAGTATGGCAGGACGGATGATGTGGTGGGGTGGCACTGGTCGCAGACGGAGTGATAATGATCGTGATGGAAATGGTTTGGAGATTATCATGCTTGTTATCTCTCTCTTAGCCATTGTTCTAGCACCTCTCGCAGCAACCTTGGTGCAACTAGCCATTTCCCGTCAGAGGGAATTTTTGGCGGATGCATCCAGTGTGGAGCTGACTCGCAATCCTCAAGGGATGATCAATGCACTGCGCAAGTTGGAGAATAGCGAGCCAATGCATCACCATGTCGATGATGCCAGCAGCGCTCTTTATATCAATGATCCGAAGAAAGGTGGCGGACTTCAAAAACTCTTTTATACCCACCCGCCTATCTCAGAACGAATCGAACGCTTGAAACAAATGTAAAAAAATCCAGAGATGACCTCTGGATTTTTGCTTTTAGTATCTCACTTTTAACTTGTTATCTCACCAAAAAATAGTATAATATATGTAATTCTATATAATTGAGGTGAATGATGTATAAGCGCTGGATGACGTTTTTCTTGATTTTGATTTTTATGCCAATTCATTTGAGTATAGCAGAGAAAATCATGAGAATAAATTCATTACCGCTATCCATCCTTTTTACCCTTGTTGAACTTGCATTATTTTTATATGTAGGAAAAAAGTATGACTTGTTTCACATTCGGAAAATCTGTCTAAAAGATATTTTAAAATGTTTTCTTTCATACGCCTTACTTTTCCTGTTTTATATTATGGTCAATTTTTTAGGTCCTACCCAATCAGACACAACTCAAGCTGTGCAAAGTTTTTCACTTTCATGGTCTGTACTTTTTGTGGATCTCTGTGTTTTGGCACCTGTCACGGAGGAAATCTTTATGCGAGGTATGTTACAGGGGATAGTATTTAAGAATACATATTTTGGATTGTTTGCCACATCTCTTCTTTTTGCTTATCTTCATGGTCCCTATACTATTCCTAGCTTTATCAGCTATTTAGGTATGGGATTTGCATTTGGGGTAAGGTATAAGACTTCTGACAACCTATGGAATTCCATTCTTTTGCATGTCCTCAATAATCTGGTTGCATTTTGCTTTTTGTATATGAGATAATGATGCATTAGAATGCTTTGAGCTGTAAAATAGTAAAAAATGATTTCTAGCTTATATAATTTAAACAAAAGTCAGAGCATAATCTGTCACGTAAAAGACGCCAGAAGCGCTCTTTATATCAATGTTCCCAAGAAAGACGTGTGTAAACAAAATCCAGAGATCGTCTCTGGATTTTTGCTATGTTCAAAAATTATAAATCTTGTAAAGCGACGACTTCCAAACCATTTTCTGTCAAGCGATAGATACTCGTACAGACCTCTTTTAAGAAGCGTCTGTCATGCGAAACAGTGATCAGACCGCCGGGATAGGAGGCAAAGAGTTTTCTGATTTCGGGTTGGGAAGTTGGTGAGAAATTTCGGGTAGGCTCATCCAGAATGAGAAAGTTTGGTTTGCGCAACACTAAATCTACAAGTAGGAGCTTGCCTTGTTGCCCGCCAGATAGCGAGCGGATTTGGTGGTGCATCTCTGGATAGTTGAAATTGAGACTGGCTAGGTGAGATTGGATTTTCTGTAGTTCCTCTTTTTGTCCAGTTTGGCTGAGATAGGCTACTGGAGATAGATCCAATTGCAGCTTTTTATGGTAATCTTGTGGCATAAAACCAAGTGAAATCTCTCTTTTGGCGCTTAGTAGTTGCCGCAACTTGGCTAACAGAGTTGATTTCCCAACACCATTTGGCCCGATGATACCGATTTTATCTTGGCCACGGACCGTTAGTTGTAACTCCTGAGCTAAAATACGCTCGCCAATGGACAAATTTTCTTTTTCCAGTTGGACTAAGACTTTAGAAGATGCTAATGGTTGGATGTCTGAAAAGAAAAGTTGGATTTGTTCCTCTTCAAGTGGTTTTTGGGTCATGGACTGAGCTTCCTTTTCAAAGCGTTTTTCTTGAGAGAGAACAGTTTTCATCTTTTTAGCCAATAGGCGACCAGCAGTACTGTCTTTGGTTGCTCGAAGTGCAGTTTCTACATTTTGCTTAACGCGGCGATGTTTTTCCATGGTTTTGTCATAGGCTCTCTGGTCGTTAGCAGCTTGCTGACTTTGTCTGGCAAAATTAGCCTTTCTCTGCTCACTATAGCGATCATAGTCTAAATGCTCGACTAGTGTTTCTGCTTCTTTCCGATGCTTGACCAGTCGCAAGTGGACAATAGTATCTGCCGTTTGAGAAAGAAAGTCTTCATCATGGGAAATGAAAATAACAGTTTGCCTAATCTTTTGAATCTGTCTTTTTAGCCAATCAACCGTCTCAAGGTCTAGGTCATTTGAAGGTTCATCTAAAAACAGAACCTCAAAAGGTTTGGCTAACTCGTGGATGAGCTGAATTTTCAATGCTTCGCCCCCTGATAGACTGCCAATCTCTTGGTCGCTAGCAAAACGGTCGCTATCAAAGTGCAATTCCTCCGCCAAACGATAAAGAATGCTGTAGTCTAAATCAGCAGAATCCAAAAAGAAGTAGTCATGTAGAGTCCTATTTTTCAGGAACTCGGGGAGTTTTTGAGGAATGTAGGCCAGTGATTGAAGGTCAGACTGGATGTCGCCCTTGATGGTAAAATCAGGTAATGCTTCTCTCATTAAAGCTCGTAGT
Organism: Streptococcus sp. 27098_8_70; assembly: GCF_041432215.1. Lineage (GTDB taxonomy): Bacteria > Bacillota > Bacilli > Lactobacillales > Streptococcaceae > Streptococcus > Streptococcus oralis_CP. Next base: position 542,519 of record NZ_JAPVZD010000001.1, on the reverse strand, counting down.
AAAGTCGATTTACCATTTCCTTCTTCACCAATAATAGCAACCTTTTCTCCGTCTTGGATAGTCGTGGTTAGGTCAGATACAAGATCTCGTAGATCTTTGTTTTGCGTGATAGTTAGATGATTGATTTTTATCATATTGTTGCCCTTTCTAGAATGTCGATAGTGCATAACAAAAAGCTCTACTTTATCTAGTAGAGCCCAAAGTCACTGTCCAAAACTCTATTATCCTCGTTGAAAAACTCGTCAAACTAGCTTGGAGCTGCCTACCCCAACCCAAGAGGAGCATAGCTTTCTAGTTTTTTGATTTTCAATGAGGACAAGATACTAGAAAATCTAGTATAAAAAGAGCACACAATAAAGAGACAAAAACAAGATCTACTAAATAAAGATTCTTTATTTGATAGACTTAGTTGTTCATGTCTCCCTTACCTCCGAGTATTAGTACCTCTATCCTATACCTTTCAGGAAATTTTGTCAACAGAAAACAAGTAATTTCAAACTCTAAAAACCGAAAACAGGCCCATAGAGAGTTAGCACGTGTTTGACATGTTCGTAGTGGAACTTGTCATAGTTTCGCCAAGCAATACGAGCTTGATCGTTTAGTTTTAGGCTCCCTAGTCCAATAAGAAGACTGGTACGTTGGTAAAATTTCTCAAGGTCGATTAAGATACTGTTGTCCAGTTTTTCTGCTGTTTTTAGTTCCTTAAGAGTGGTGTTCAGCAGCTCTTGCAGTCGAAGATCATCAGCTGTTCCTTGTTTACAGCTTTGGTAGCTTTTATTTAACTCGGAAAGGAGTTGGTAAGCTTCAGTGATGAGTGCTTTGTCCTCCATATGAGCATCCTCCTTGCTCTGATGTATTCTTGCCTATAGTATAGCACTAATAGGAAAGTTTGTCATAGTAAATATGTTAAAAAATGAGATTTTAATATCAAAGTTTGGGAGGCTGACTTATAGCCTTTTCATGGTATAATCAAGTGAGTACATCTTTATGGAGGAAATATGAAGTTAAACATTCAAGAAATTCGTAAGCAACCTGAAGGCCTGCATTTTGAACAAGCTTTGGACCTGGCAGCAGACTTGCGTAAACGGAACCAAGAGATTTTAGATGTCAAAGATATCCTTGCAGTGGGGAAGGTACAGTATGAAGACCGTCTGTATTTCTTAGACTATCAGCTATCTTATACCATTGTTCTTGCTTCCAGCCGCAGTATGGAGCCAGTTGAGTTGGCTGAGTCTTATCCAGTGACAGAAGTTTTCATGGAAGTAGCGACCAACCAACTGGACCAGGAAGTTCTTGATGATGACTTGGTCTTGCCTATTGAAAATGGGGAAATAGACCTTGCTGAGAGCGTAGCAGATAATATTCTGCTCAATATCCCAATCAAGGTCTTGACGGAAGAAGAAGAGGCGGGCCAAGGGTTTGTGTCTGGAAATGACTGGCAAATCATGACTGAAGATGAATACCAAGCCCAACAAGCAGTCAAGAAAGAAGAAAACAGTCCATTTGCTGGCTTGCAAGGACTGTTTGATGGAGACGAGTAGATGGTTTTATCTAAGAAACGTGCCCGTCATGTCATAGAGGAAATTATTGCCCTCTTTCCAGATGCTAAGCCTAGTCTTGATTTTACCAATCATTTTGAACTCTTGGTTGCAGTGATGTTGTCAGCTCAGACCACAGATGCAGCGGTAAATAAGGCCACGCCAGGTCTCTTTGCTGCTTTTCCGACACCACAAGCCATGTCTGTAGCGACAGAGAGTGAAATTGCTTCACACATTTCTCGCCTGGGACTGTATCGAAATAAGGCCAAATTCCTTAAAAAATGTGCCCAACAGTTACTAGACGATTTTGATGGTCAAGTGCCTCAGACTCGAGAGGAATTAGAAAGTCTAGCAGGTGTTGGTCGTAAGACAGCCAATGTTGTCATGAGTGTGGGCTTTGGGATCCCAGCCTTTGCAGTGGATACTCATGTGGAGCGTATCTGTAAGCATCACGATATCGTTAAAAAATCAGCTACGCCACTTGAAGTAGAGAAACGTGTTATGGATGTCTTGCCACCAGAAGAATGGTTAGCAGCTCACCAGGCCATGATTTACTTTGGACGAGCTATCTGTCATCCTAAAAATCCAGAATGTGACCACTATCCCCAGTTATATGATTTTAGTAATGTTTAAGGGGACTCTGAAAAAGTTTTTGCTTGATTTTAAGGGTGCTTTGTGCTATAGTAAATGATAACTAAATAGTCCTTTAAACCTGTCCCGTGAGGCAGGCAAGGAGCGCGATAAAGTAGAAGGGTGAAGTCTATACTGTTTATAGTAGGGCTCGCTTGGCTATACATTTCAAGTCTCCTTGTAGAAGGAGACTTTTCTTTTTGGAGGTTTGTCATGAAGACAAAAGAAGTTGTAGACGAATTGACTGTCAAACGAGCGATTACGCGAATTACTTATGAGATTATTGAGCGCAATAAAGATTTGAATAAAATTATCCTAGCTGGGATAAAAACGCGTGGTGTTTTCATCGCTCATCGAATCAAAGAACGCTTGGAGCAGTTGGAAAACATCACTGTTCCTGTTGTGGAATTGGACACCAAGCCTTTCCGTGATGATGTTAAAAGCGGAGAAGATACTTCTTTGATTTCTGTTGATGTGACAGACCGTGAAGTTATCTTGGTGGATGATGTACTCTATACAGGCCGTACTATCCGTGCTGCTATTGATAATATTGTTGGACATGGTCGTCCTGCGCGCGTGAGTTTAGCGGTGTTAGTTGATCGTGGACATAGAGAATTGCCTATCCGTCCAGATTACGTTGGGAAAAATATTCCAACTAGTCGTTCTGAAGAAATCATCGTAGAGATGACAGAACTTGATGGCCAAGACAGAGTTCTGATTACTGAAGAAGCTTAGAAAGCTGAAGGAGTAGCCATGTCAGAAAATCAACAAGCATTGAACCATGTGGTTTCTATGGAAGACCTTACAGTTGATCAAGTGATGAAATTGATCAAACGAGGAATCGAGTTTAAAAACGGAGCCCAACTTCCTTACGAGAACAAATCTATCGTATCGAATCTCTTCTTTGAGGATTCTACACGGACACATAAGTCCTTTGAAGTGGCAGAGATTAAGCTGGGGCTGGAACGACTTGACTTTGATGTGAAGACTAGTTCGGTCAATAAGGGTGAGACACTGTATGATACCATCTTGACACTATCTGCTCTAGGAGTGGATGTCTGTGTGATTCGCCACCCAGAGGTTGACTATTACAGAGAGTTGATTGCGAGTCCGTCGATTACAACTTCTATTATCAATGGTGGTGATGGTTCGGGACAACATCCTAGCCAGAGCTTGCTTGATTTGATGACTATTTATGAGGAATTTGGCCACTTTGAGGGTCTCAAGGTTGCTATTGCAGGCGACTTGGACCACTCACGCGTTGCCAAATCCAATATGCAGATTTTGAAACGCTTGGGAGCTGAACTGTTCTTTGCAGGACCTGAGGAATGGAGAAGTCAAGAGTTTGCGGACTATGGACAGTTTGTAACTATTGATGAGATTGTTGATCGGGTGGATGTTTTGATGTTACTCCGCGTTCAACATGAACGCCATGATAGTGGAGCCGTTTTTTCAAAAGAAGATTACCATGCTCAACACGGTTTGCACCAAGAACGCTATAATCGCTTAAAAGAAACAGCAATCATTATGCATCCTGCTCCAGTGAATCGAGATGTGGAAATTGCTGACCACTTGGTTGAAGCGCCAAAATCACGCATTGTCCAACAAATGACCAATGGTGTCTTTGTTCGAATGGCAATCTTAGAATCCGTATTGGCGAGTAGAAACGCCAACTAAAACACAAGACGTTAAAAGACGCCAGTGAGCGTCCACGAGAGGTGAAAATATGACAAAAAGACTTCTAGTATTAGAAGATGGTACAGTTTTTGAAGGCAAGGCCTTCGGAGCAGATATTGATGTAACAGGCGAAATCGTCTTTAATACAGGGATGACCGGCTACCAAGAATCCATTACAGACCAGTCTTATAATGGACAAATCTTGACCTTTACTTATCCTTTGGTAGGAAATTATGGCATTAACCGTGATGATTATGAATCCATCATTCCAACTTGTAAGGGAGTTGTCGTTTTTGAAGAGGCGCGTCGAGCTAGCAACTGGCGCAACCAAATGACCTTGGATGAATTTTTGAAAGCCAAGAAAATTCCAGGTATTTCAGGGATTGATACGCGTGCCCTTACTAAGATTATCCGTAAGCATGGTACCATGCGTGCAACCTTGACTCACGTCGGGGACAGTATGGACCATGTGACGGACCAGCTCCAAGCAACAGTCTTGCCAACAGACAATATCAAACAGGTTTCTACTAAAACTTCCTATCCAGCTCCAGGAGTTGGTTTGAGTGTGGTCTTAGTAGACTTTGGTCTCAAGCACTCAATCTTACGTGAACTTTCTAAGCGTAACTGTAACGTTACGGTTGTTCCTTATTCAACAACAGCGGAAGAAATTCTCCACCTAAATCCTGATGGAGTTATGTTGTCAAATGGTCCAGGTAACCCAGAAGATGTTCCAGAAGCACTAGACATGATTCGTGGTGTGCAAGGGAAAATTCCAATTTTCGGTATTTGTATGGGACACCAACTATTTGCCATGGCAAACGGGGCGAAGACCTACAAGATGAAATTTGGTCACCGTGGATTTAACCACGCGGTACGTGAAATTGCAACAGGACGCGTAGACTTTACCAGCCAAAACCACGGTTATGCAGTTAGCCGTGAGGACTTGCCAGAGCATTTGATCATTACCCACGAAGAAATCAATGACAAGTCAGTTGAAGGAGTTCGCCACAGATACCAACCAGGTTTTTCTGTACAATTCCACCCAGACGCAGCTCCTGGTCCACACGACGCAAGCTACCTATTTGATGAATTTATCGAGATGATGGAAGCTTTTAAACAAACAAACTAAGAACGAGTAAAAGCTCGTTAGAGAATTTATGTAACTGAACACGAACGGAAAGCTCGGAATTTAGAGAAACCAACCTGGATTGTCAATCCTTCCTTGGTTTCCTAAAATTCAATCGCTTTCTATTCGTCCTTTGTATCTTATTTAATGTCGCTCTGTGAGGCGACGAATAGAAAGGCAGGTCGTTTCTTTTAGTCGCTATTGGGCGAACTAAAAACTCCCTGCACTAGATTTTTTATCGAAAAATATCGTTTCTCTAAAAAATCGTCGGAGAATTTATTTAATGGCAACCCGAGAGTTGCCAAATAGAAAGGAGAAGGGTGGTCCGTATTTGCTGAACTGAATACGGGCTACGGACGGTGCTAAAAAGATAGTTATTCCTAGAACTGACAGTTCTTCGTCATAACTCCTATTTTAGCTTTGTCCGCTTGACGCCCTTAATATCTTATAAATGCCTAAACGTACTGATATTCAAAAAATTATGGTGATTGGTTCTGGTCCGATTATTATTGGTCAGGCTGCTGAGTTTGACTATGCGGGGACCCAGGCCTGCTTGTCTTTGAAAGAGGAAGGTTATGAGGTTGTCTTGGTGAACTCAAACCCTGCCACCATCATGACGGATAAGGAGATTGCGGACAAGGTTTACATCGAACCGATTACACTGGAGTTTGTGACGCGTATTCTCCGTAAGGAACGTCCAGATGCTTTGCTTCCAACTCTTGGAGGTCAGACAGGGCTCAATATGGCCATGGAATTGTCTAAAAATGGTATCCTAGATGAGCTTGGTGTCGAACTTTTAGGTACTAAATTGTCTGCCATCGACCAAGCGGAGGACCGTGACCTCTTTAAACAATTGATGGAAGAGCTTGAGCAGCCAATCCCTGAATCTGAAATTGTCAACACAGTTGAAGAAGCAGTGGCCTTTGCAGCAACAATCGGATACCCAGTCATCGTTCGTCCAGCCTTTACCCTTGGTGGTACTGGTGGTGGTATGTGTGCCAACGAGGAAGAATTGCGTGAAATCGCTGAAAATGGGTTGAAACTGTCACCTGTTACCCAATGTTTGATTGAACGTTCAATCGCAGGTTTCAAGGAAATTGAGTACGAAGTGATGCGCGATTCAGCTGACAATGCCCTCGTTGTTTGTAACATGGAAAACTTTGACCCAGTTGGGATTCATACAGGGGATTCTATCGTATTTGCTCCTGCACAAACCATGTCAGACTATGAAAACCAAATGCTACGTGACGCGAGCTTGAGCATTATCCGCGCACTCAAGATTGAAGGTGGGTGTAACGTTCAGCTGGCCCTTGATCCGCATAGCTTCAAGTACTATGTTATCGAAGTAAACCCTCGTGTATCGCGTTCGTCAGCCCTTGCTTCTAAGGCGACGGGTTATCCGATTGCCAAATTGGCTGCCAAGATTGCAGTTGGTTTAACCCTGGATGAGGTTATCAACCCAGTTACAGGTTCAACTTTTGCTATGTTTGAGCCAGCTCTTGACTACGTGGTTGCTAAGATTCCACGTTTCCCATTTGACAAGTTTGAAAAAGGTGAGCGTCGTCTTGGGACCCAAATGAAGGCGACTGGAGAAGTCATGGCTATTGGTCGTAACATTGAGGAGTCACTTCTCAAGGCATGTCGTTCACTTGAAATTGGGGTTCACCACAATGAAATGCCGGAGCTTGCAGATGTTTCAGATGATGCCTTGATTGAAAAGGTTGTGAAAGCCCAAGATGACCGTCTCTTCTATGTATCAGAGGCTATTCGCCGTGGTTACACTCCAGAAGAAATTGCTGAATTGACCAAGATTGATATCTTTTATCTTGATAAACTCTTGCACATCTTTGAAATTGAGCAAGAATTAGGTGCCCATCCACAAGATCTAGAAGTCTTGAAAACAGCTAAACTCAATGGATTTTCAGACCGTAAGATTGCGGAACTCTGGAAAACGACAGCTGACCAAGTTCGCCAACTACGTTTGGAAAACAAGATTGTTCCAGTCTATAAGATGGTCGACACCTGTGCGGCAGAATTTGACTCTGAAACACCGTATTTCTATTCAACCTATGGATGGGAAAATGAGTCTATCAAGTCTGATAAGGAATCCGTCCTAGTTCTAGGTTCAGGTCCAATCCGTATCGGTCAAGGGGTTGAGTTTGACTACGCAACCGTTCACTCTGTTAAGGCTATTCAGGCTGCTGGTTATGAAGCCATCATCATGAATTCAAACCCAGAGACCGTTTCAACAGACTTCTCGGTATCTGACAAGCTCTACTTTGAACCGTTGACTTTCGAAGATGTTATGAATGTTATCGACTTGGAGCAACCAAAAGGCGTTATCGTTCAGTTTGGTGGTCAAACAGCCATCAACCTTGCGGAACCTTTGGCAAAAGCAGGTGTGACCATCCTTGGTACCCAAGTCGCTGACTTAGACCGTGCCGAAGACCGTGACCTCTTTGAACAAGCCCTTAAAGACTTGGATATTCCACAGCCACCAGGACAAACAGCAACTAATGAAGAAGAAGCTGTGCTTGCTGCTCGCAAGATTGGTTTCCCAGTCCTCGTTCGTCCATCTTATGTCTTGGGTGGACGTGCTATGGAAATCGTTGAAAACGAAGAAGATCTTCGTTCTTACATGCGTACCGCTGTTAAGGCCAGTCCAGACCACCCAGTCCTTGTTGACTCTTACATCGTTGGTCAGGAGTGTGAAGTTGATGCCATCTCAGACGGGGAAAATGTCCTCATCCCTGGTATCATGGAGCATATCGAACGTGCCGGTGTCCACTCAGGTGACTCAATGGCCGTTTATCCACCACAAACCTTGTCGCAAAAGGTGCAGGAAACCATCGCAGACTATACCAAACGTCTAGCAATAGGTCTTAACTGTCTTGGGATGATGAACATTCAGTTTGTCATCAAGGATGAGAAAGTCTATGTTATTGAGGTCAATCCACGTGCCAGCCGTACGGTTCCATTCCTTTCTAAGGTAACCAATATTCCTATGGCTCAGGTAGCTACTAAGCTCATTCTTGGTCAAAGTCTTGAAGAACTGGGCTACCAAGATGGACTTTATCCTGAAAGTGCTCGCGTCCATATCAAGGCACCAGTCTTCTCCTTTACGAAACTAGCCAAGGTAGATAGCTTGCTCGGTCCTGAAATGAAGTCAACAGGGGAAGTCATGGGTTCTGATACTACTCTTGAAAAAGCTCTCTATAAGGCTTTTGAAGCTTCTTACCTGCACTTGCCAACCTTTGGAAATGTTGTCTTTACCATTGCTGATGATGCCAAAGATGAAGCCTTGGACTTGGCTCGTCGTTTCCAAAATATCGGTTATGGTATCCTTGCGACAGAAGGGACAGCAGCCTTCTTTGCCAGTCATGGACTTCAAGCCCAACCTGTTGGTAAGATTGGTGACGATGAACAGGATATCCCAAGCTTTGTCCGCAAAGGGAAAATCCAAGCGATCATCAATACTGTTGGAACCAAACGAACTGCTGACGAAGATGGTGAGCAAATCCGCCGTTCAGCCATTGAACATGGTGTGCCACTCTTTACAGCACTAGACACAGCAAATGCCATGCTTAAGGTGCTAGAAAGTCGTAGTTTTGTCACAGAAGCGATCTAGTTGAGAAAGAATTTTTACAGTTTTAAAGCCAGCGTCAGAAAACGCTGGCTTTTGCAATACTGATATTGCTTCTTTCAACTATCATTTTTTTTATTTGTAATCATTCCAAAATGTGATATAATAAGGAAGAATTGGAAATGGGAAACTATTTTCATTATAATTTCAAAAAATCCATTAAAAAAAGTAAAGACAGATTAGAAAGTGTAAAATTCCGATGTCTTCTTACAAAAAAGTCTCTCTTTCTGAGATCAACCAATCTATTGAAACTCCCAATAACAATCATTTTTGGCAAAATCTAAAAGCATTTTTAGGACCTGGAGCCCTTGTAGCAGTTGGTTATATGGATCCTGGAAACTGGATTACCAGCGTGGTTGGTGGTGCTTCCTACAAATATAGTCTCTTATTTGTTATTTTGATTTCATCTATCATTGCTATGCAGCTACAACAGATGGCTGGAAAGCTCGGTATCGTAACTAAGATGGACCTAGCACAGGCAACTGCACATCATGCTCCCAAATGGCTTCGCTATAGTCTTTGGGTGATTTTAGAATTAGCTTTAATGGCGACAGACTTAGCCGAGGTTTTAGGCTCAGCGATTGCCTTAAATCTTTTATTTAAAATACCGATTATGGTCGCTATCCTCTTAACCGTTTTAGATGTATTTCTTTTGTTGTTGTTGATGAAATTTGGCTTCAAAAAAATTGAAGCCATTGTGACGACTCTTATTTTAACCATATTAGCCATCTTTACCTATCTGGTGGCCTTATCCAATCCAAGTATTCAGGGTATCTTTGGTGGTTATTTACCGACTCCAACATTATTCGAAACACCATTGCCAGGTCATGAAAGCCAATTGACCTTGGCTCTAGGAATTGTGGGAGCGACAGTCATGCCCCATAATCTCTATCTTCATTCATCCCTATCCCAAACAAGGAAAATCAATCACAAAGATAAGAAGGATGTTCGAAAAGCCGTGCGTTTTATGACCTGGGATTCAAATCTTCAGTTGTCCCTAGCCTTTATTGTCAATTCCTTGCTTCTCATTTTAGGGGCATCTCTCTTTTTTGGTCATGCATCTGAAATTTCAGCTTTTTCTCAAATGTACAATGCTTTACAGGATTCGACAATAGCAGGAGCGATAGCTAGTTCAACTCTGTCAACTTTATTTGCCCTAGCCCTCTTAGCAAGTGGACAAAATTCGACCATTACAGGTACCTTGACAGGACAGATTGTCATGGAAGGTTTCTTACATCTAAGATTGCCTCAGTGGATTATCCGTATCGGTACCCGTATTTTTGCCTTGCTTCCTGTGATTATAGTCGCCGTCTTGTTTGGACATCAAGAAAAAACCTTGGATCAGTTATTGGTCTATTCACAGGTATTTCTGTCAATCGCTCTTCCGTTTTCAATCTTCCCCTTAATCTATCTGACCTCTAAGAAGTCACTGATGGGAGAATTTACCAATGCTAAGTGGAACACTATCCTAGGTTACGCAGTTTCAATCATCTTGACCATTCTCAATATCAAGCTTCTTTTCGATATTTTTTAACCTCGTTTGAAATCAATCATAGCGTCAGCGTGAAGGTTGACAAATAGAAAGTGGTAGTGGTTGGTTCATAAAAAGAAGTACAAAAAAAGAACAGTGGCAACTGTTCTTTTTTATCATTATTTGAGACCGTATTTTTTGTTGAAACGATCCACGCGTCCATCTGCTTGAGTGAACTTTTGACGTCCAGTGTAGAATGGGTGTGAGTCTGATGAAATTTCCACACGGATCAATGGGTAAGTTTCGCCTTCGAACTCAACAGTTTCGTTAGAGCGTTTTGTTGAACCGCTAAGGAATTTGTAACCAGTAGTTGTGTCCATGAAGACAACTGGGCGATATTCTGGATGGATATCTTTTTTCATTTTGCAATATTTCCTTTCTGCCATGGTCTCTTTGCGAGCCATAGATTGTTACCATACTAGTCTATCAGATTCTGATAAGTTTGGCAAGTCTTTTCCCTGATTTTATTAAAAATCTTGATAAAAAATCACCCCATTGTTTACTGGAGTGAGGGTAGAAGAATGATTAGTTCTCTTGATTTGGAGCTTTTTCTTCTGCTGATTTAGCCTCTTTTTCAGTTTCAGTAGGTTCTGTTTCTGTTGATTCTGTTACAGTTTCAGCTTCAGCCTCTGTTTCTGTTGGTTCGGCTACTGGCTCAGCTTCTGTTTTTGTTTCAGATTCTGTAGTTTCTTCTTTTACTGGTTCTGCGTTTTCTGCTGCTGATTCAGCTTCCACATTAGCTGGTTCCTTAGCTTCTTCTGTTTGCTCGGTTTCCTCTTTAGCTGTCTCTGTTTTTTCAGCATTAGTTTCTTCTTTTTTACGTTCTTGAGATTCTTTTTTGATTTCTTCGACTGCAGTTTTAACGGTAGAGCTTGTTACACGTCCGACAGTTTGAGCAAAATCTTTACCAGACTCAGCTAATTCAGTAAATGATTCTTTGGTAATTTTACCACCTGACATTGCCAAGAGACCAGTTACAACTAGTGCAATGCTAGCAAGAATAGCTAAAATCAAACCAAAGCCGATTGAAACGCCATATCCACCAAAGTTAGACATGTATTTATTTACATTAAAGAGACTATTTAGTGTGACGAGAGTTGCAATTGCACCCGCAACAATGACACCAATTGAGAACCCTTTAGGCATTGCTTTATTCATATTATTCAAGCAAGCAAGAACAATAGACACAATAGCTGCGATAATGACAAACCACCCATCTCCTTGGTAACCATTCACGCTATAGGATCCAAAAGAACCTGCATTTAAACTAGCCCATGGCAAAAGTGAACCAAGGATGGCTACTCCAGCAGAAATGAGAATATACAAACGATTTTTTTCCATTATTAAGTCTCCTTTTATTCAGTTTGATTTATTATACCATAAACTGAGGTACAAAGAAACCGTATATTTTAAGAATCTAGCATATAAAAGGCCAAGAAAATTCTTTCTTAGCCTTGGTGAATCTGTAGAGTCTCTTTTAGTTCTTTGTATATTTGTTCGTTTTCTTCTAGACTATAGGAATTGGCACCACTGGCTAATGGATGCCCTCCCCCGTCGTGTCGTTTGGCTATCTCATTGATAGGAGTGATTTTACTGCGCATTCGCACACGGAAGTGACCATCAGCTTGCTCAACAAAGATAGCCCAAGCCTTAACAGTATCAATTCGGCCAGGTGCTCCGACAATCGCTGCTGTTTCAGCATCCGTAACCTTATATTTTTCCAATATGTCTTGAGTAAGCAGAACGCGCGCAGCCCCATTCTCATCAACTTCTAAGTGATCATAAACATACCCTTGCAATTTTGCAATCTTGAAGCTCATGGTATCCATTTGACGAGACAATCCAGCAAAGTCAAAATCAATTTCTCGGAGCTGGCTAGCTATTCTAAAGGTACGAGCACTAGTTGATGGGTAGAGAAAACGCCCTGTGTCCCCTACAATTCCTGCATAGAGAAGTCGTGCCGCTTCACTAGACAAAGCTAGCTGATTTTCTTGAGCAAATAATGCAATCATCTCACTGGCACTGCTTGAACTTGTATCGACCCAAGATAGGTCACCATAGATATCATCATTTGGATGGTGATCGATTTTGATGGTGAAATCAGCTTGTTCGTAGCGTTTATCATCGATACGAGGACGATTCGCTGTATCACAAATAATAGCAAGAGCTCCTTGGTAGTCACTGTCTTGTACAGTATCCATTTCCGCCATCCAAGTAAGAGTTGGTTCGTTATAACCGACTGCTTTGATGGTCTTTTCTGGAAAATGGTGTGTGAGAAGAGCTTTCAAGCCCACTTGACTCCCTAAGGCATCTGGATCTGGTTTCATATGACGGTGAATGATAATGGTATCGTATTCTTTGATTTTCTCTAATATTTGCTGGCAAATTTCCATAAATAACCTCAATTCTTTCTCATTTCATTGTAGCACAAGAATTTTTATTTTTAAAATGAAAAAGATATGATATAATGGAGAAAGATAAATTGAGGAGGACGATATGGCATTAGCAAAAATTGTATTTGCCAGTATGACCGGTAATACCGAAGAAATTGCAGATATTGTAGCAGATAAATTGCGTGACTTGGGCTTGGATGTTGATGTGGATGAATGTACGACTGTTGACGCTTCAGACTTCTTGGAGGCTGACATCGCAATCGTTGCGACTTATACTTATGGAGACGGAGAATTGCCAGATGAGATGATGGACTTCTACGAAGACCTAGCAGATCTCAACTTGAATGGCAAAATCTACGGAGTGGTCGGTTCAGGAGATACTTTCTACGACGAATTCTGTAAAGCTGTTGATGACTTTGATCGCGTTTTTGTAGCGACAGGAGCAGAAAAAGGTTCAGAGTGTGTTAAAGTAGACCTTTCTGCCGAAGAAGAAGACATCGAACGTTTGGAACAATTCGCAGAAGAATTGGCTGCAAAAGTAGGATAAGAATCAAATTGCGCTGACTGGAAGAAGTCAGTGCGTTTTTTTATTAGTTTTTTTGGGATTTTACTAGCCTATTTAGAGGGTTTTTGATACAATAATTCAAATAAAGGAGGAGATACTATGGATTTAGATATTATTCGGCAAGAAATTGATCAAATCGATGACCAAATCGTAAAGCTCCTAGAAGAACGGATGCATTTGGTTGAGGGAGTTGTCGCTTATAAGAAAGCATCTGGTAAGCCAATCTTAGATACCAAGCGAGAAGAAATCATTTTTGAAAAAGTCAGAAATCGAGTAGAAGATAAGCGCTATCAGGAGACCATTGTTGCGACTTTTTCAGATATTCTCAAACGTTCGCGTGACTATCAGGATCAAAACATCAAATGAAAAAAGAACAATTCTATCCGCTAGGGATTTTTTTAGCTGCTATGTTGGGTGGACTTGTCCGCTATTTTCTATCTAGTCAGTTGCCAGCCAGTCCTGACTTTCCTTGGGGAACCCTCCTTGTCAACTATCTGGGAATTTTCTGCTTGGTCTATCTGGTAAAAGGCTATCTGGTCTATAAGGGAAGCAGTAAAGGTTTGGTTTTGGCGCTGGGTACAGGCTTTTGCGGTGGTTTAACAACCTTTTCTAGCCTGCTTTTGGATGCTGTGAAGTTGCTCGATACCGAGCGTTATCTTAGTTTAGGCATCTACCTACTTTTGAGTATTGGCGGAGGCCTGCTCTTGGCTTATTGTCTAGGGAGGAAGAAATGGTAATCGTCTATCTTGCAATCGCCTGCGGACTTGGAGCCCTAGTGCGGTATTTCTTTTCCCGATACAATCAATCTTCTAAATTGCCCCTAGGAACTCTCATAGCCAATCTTCTAGGATGTTTTTTGATCGGTCTACTCTACAATCATGTGGAGTCCAAGGAAGTCTATGCTATCCTCGCGACAGGTTTCTGTGGTGGGTTGACGACCTTTTCAACTCTGAATGATGAGCTACAAAGACTACTTAGTGATAAGAAGGTATTTTATAGCTATTTTCTCTTAACTTACCTAGGCGGTTTTCTAGCGATTTTTTTAGGAATTCTGCTATAAATTTCTTTACTTTTAGGTGGAAATTTGGTAAACTGTATCTTGTGTGTAATGGACGCACAAAAATACAGTTTATCCGCTGAGGAAGGTTCCTCAAGATTGACAAAGATAGGAGAATAAAATGAATCCATTAATCCAAAGCTTGACTGAAGGTCAACTTCGTACAGATATCCCATCATTCCGTCCTGGTGACACAGTTCGTGTACACGCGAAAGTTGTCGAAGGTAACCGTGAACGTATCCAGATTTTTGAAGGTGTTGTTATCGCACGTAAAGGTGCAGGCATCTCAGAAAACTACACAGTTCGTAAAATCTCTAACGGTGTAGGTGTTGAGCGTATCTTCCCAATCCACACTCCACGTGTTGAAAAGATCGAAGTTGTTCGTTACGGTAAAGTACGTCGTGCGAAATTGTACTACTTGCGTGCACTTCAAGGTAAGGCAGCTCGTATCAAAGAAATCCGTCGTTAATTCGACTAAAAAACTCTGCTTACCCAGCAGGGTTTTTCTCTAGCTCCCTTAGTTCAATGGATATAACAACTCCCTCCTAAGGAGTAGTTGCAGGTTCGATTCCTGCAGGGGGCATATAAACTATTGATTATTCTGGGTGCTTGAGGTGTTTTGCCCCAAATTCGCCCCTAAATTTCCGAATATCTCTCTTACTTCTGAGTTGCTTTCGTCCTCTAATTCCTTCAACTGATGAGCGTACACCTCAATAGTGATGTTCATATTCTCATGGCCAAGGATTTTAGAGATAGATAGTAGTTCAACGTGTTTTGAAATCAAGAAAGAAGCGTATGTGTGTCTAAGCGAGTGAGCATGGACATTTCTTCCAACGATATATCTTAGCGTCTTATTGACTGCATTGTTTGATATGTTAGAGAAAATACGATTATCTTTATTTTCCAGCCAATGATCTTGTCTGTACTTTTTTAATAATTCAAGAGTTGAGTCGTCAAGCGGTATCTTTCGGATACTGCTTTTTGTTTTTGTAGAGCTGAAATCAAGATTCGTTTTGTAATTCCAGGTCTTATCTACAGAAAGAACCTTGTTATCATAGTCTACACTGTCCCATGTAAGCCCTAAGCATTCAGCGAAACGCATTCCAGTAACTGCGATAAGATAGATCACTGCATAAGATTGAACGTCCATTTTACGCTTTGAAACAGCTATAACTTTCTTGTACTCTTCAACTTCAAGAAATTTGGTTTCTTTCTCAATCCCTTTATGTTGGGATACCGCTTTGGCAAAGGTTGTGAAATCCTTTTGAATGATTTCCTCATGAACTGCCATAGCAACGCATTGCTTGATATGAATATTCAATCTTTCAACTGATGCTTGAGAATGAGTCTCAGCAAATGTATTTAGGGCTTGCTGGTAGATTGAACTGGTTATGTTTCTTAGCTTTGTATTTGCAAACAGTCGTTTGATATGCTTGCCAGTAATTTGATAGACTTGCCAGGTTACTGGTGCTAAATTTGGTTTCTTATGGATGGTAGACCACTGGGTGAAGTAGTCGTAAAGGGTAATGTCGTCCGAAACATAAGAGGGAAGAAGTAGTTCTTTCTCTCTTTCGGCTGCTGCTATCTGTGCAGCCTTTTTAGTCGGGAATCCCCCTTTTTCAGCTTTCTTGTATTTTCCGTCGTGAGATTTATAAGAAATGCGATATTCCCATTTTCCATTTTCTCTTTTTCTGTATGATGCCATTTGCTTTTAACCTCATTTCTTGGTAAAATGAGTATAAGAAAAGGCCCTTTTGAATGGTTTTTTCTTATACACGACTTCCTCACGCTCAGACTCGCCAAAGTTTGAGAGCGTGGGGATTTTTTAAAAATTTTATATTAGAGTTGACAAAAAGTTATAGAAAATTACCATGATAATCACAAATGCTACAAACACAATACAGCCACATCCATAGGTGCACCCATCTGAATCATCTGCCCCAAAAGTAGTTTTGTTGTAAACTTTATTATAAATTGCTCGTTCTGGATCCTTTACCAATCCAGCACCTTTTTGCCCATAAAGTGGCGATGTGTTCGCTTTTATCCTTCGTGTCACTGATCCAGTTGTGCGCGCTGATAATCTCTTTTTTATATTCGGTGTCCGTGATCCGATTTTCATACTATTCTCCTATCAACTAATCAAAGAAAAATATTCGTCAATGACCATTACTTCATCTATGATGGTTTTTAATTTGTGCTTTTTCATGAAGTGTAAGTAGTTGAAAGATAACTGATCATCAGATAGAGCAAGTTCTTCTTCTAACAATTTGTGAATCATATGTCTATTAGCTTCATTTTCGCACCTGTTGTGGTTATTTTTGTATAACTCAGCAGAATGGTCCATGTGCCCTAATTCGTGGTATATGACCCGTTTTTTTTGCATTCTCTGACAGTTCACGGTTTATAAAAATAATATTGATTTCTTTGATGTAGACTCCTGGTTTATGCCAGAGGTCATTATCAAAATAGGCGAGAGTGACACCGTGTGAGTCTACCAACTCTTCAATAGTCATAGGCTATTATCCTTCAAATATTTTTTTAAAATTAGTTGTTTTATCTCATGAACTAGAGTAAAATAGAATTGAAAGGAAGTGATTAAAATGAAGTTGAAACTCTATGCACATTTAGCTGTACTGTTTCAAGTTTCGGCATTTGTTTTTTTGATTTGTTACTTTTTTCTAAGACAAATCCTAACACTTCCAATCATCGTTTTACTCAGTTTTGTTATTTCTGAAATTATTCTTCAACTTTTTCTGGAGATTCGAGTAGTTCATCTTGAAGAATCCTAGTTGCTACTTCTGGAACTTTGATATCTAGTTGAGATGTAGCGCCTTTAAACTGCGGACTCATTCCTTTATCTATTAATAATGCAATAGCCTCGGCATTTATTTTATTTGCCTGGGCTTTTTTGATTGCTTCATCCCCATCGCTATTTAATTGAGCTTTAAATTTCCCAAGCTTAGAATCAACTTCAAAGTTTGCACCATTGCGTTTAATTAAATTGCGAAAAGCAATTCCTCCAGTTAGAATAATGATAAATACTAGAACCGGGATTAGTATTTCAGGATGTCCAAGTAGTTCAATCGGTCCTTTCGATTGAACATTGGTTCTTAGAACGACTTTCTCATCTTTTAATTCATCAGATTCTTTTACAACATTGACCATTTGCAAGACAGTGTACAGAAATGTTGAGTATTCAAAAGCATCAATATTGTTTTCTTCTTGTACTTTGAAAGTGATACTCATGTGGTCATGATCGATGTAGGCATCATATAGACCGCGGTTGATAAATTTTTTGTAGGCATTTGCATCAGTGATGGTATGGCCTGAATAGACTAATTTGTAAAGTTTCGGGTCAATATCTCTGTTTGGTATAACTCCGAACCAGTGCACATCCATCCTCTTGTTAAATGGGCAAACGTTAGATGCAGACTCTATGACACTATCAGACTCAGTATAAGGTCTACTTGTTATCTCACCAACAAGAAAATCATTTGGGGATTCCGATGGAACGATGACGATATCTCCAACATTAAGACTATATGCAAATTTCATCATTTGATTATAGGCTGAACCAGGTTTTTCTATCCTATTGTCGAACTCCTTAATTTTTCCTTTGATTGCAACTTCGTCAAGATTTTTAAGGTCATCTAATGTTATATAATTCCATCCGATAGCGATATAACCACCTGTAAGAAAGCTTTTAAAAAATTGCCCTTTCTGAGCTCTTACGAACCAATAATCCTTAGAACTATCAACTGATGGTAGTTGTTGATATATTTTTTCAAAAAGATTATTGAATAACAAAGTATCTTGTTCAGTAATCGTCATACTATCTACCTCTCAAATAAATCTCGATGATGTTCTGGATGGCATCAATATCCTCTTCTGTAAGTGGCTTGCCATCGAAGGTCTTGGCATTCTCCGCCATCTCTCTGAGATCAGCCGATGTATATCCTGCTACCGTATCATTATTTGCAATAGACGGATTATCCGTCCGTCCAAGCAGGTAATCAGTGGATACATGGAAATAATTGGCAATCTCTGCGATACGCTCAGCGTTGGGCGTAGAGTTTTTTATCTTATATAGTGTATTCCTGCCATAACCTAAGTCTTCTTCGACTTGTCCAAGAGCTTTTCCACGCTTTTTTGCTAACTCTTTAATTTTTTCAAACGTCTCAAACATTGTTAAAATCAACCTTTCTAAGACATCACAAAAAAAATTTAACAAATTTGGTGTAAAACTATTGACTGTTTATCCCAAAAGGTGTAAAATGTTTTTTGTAAGTAAGAAACAACTAAAAAAACAACTAAGAAATAAATCATAAAAAATGTTTTGGAGAACGGTATTTATAGATTTGTTAGTGTTTTTATTATGTTTTCATTTTAGCTAATTTGGTGTAACTTGTCAAGTAATAACACAAAAAAAGTTGAAAATTTAGTTGTTTCTTGTTTACAAATTTGTAAAGAGGGAGGTATAACTATGGAAAAAATCATCGCTTACTCTGTCGAAGAGTTATACGAGAAGGTTGCAGAACAAGAAAAACGCATCTCAGAAATTGAAATGCGCTTAGGAATCAAGCATCCGGAAGATACTTCATCATAAATTTAGACTTAAAGATTTGAATAATAATTTCAACATAATGTTTCATTGTAGGAAGAGAGATGCTGGAGCTTTTATCCCAGTGGGTGTAGTCATTGCCCACTTCTCTTATAAAGTGCAATGCACCTTTTAGGAGTTCGTCATCTTTTATGTACCGGTCAATGGCATTATTAAATGATAGTTTTGGTTTAGATAGATACTCTTTGTCATCTAATTTAAAGTCTAAAGCATAATCTTTAATTAAGCATTCAATGGCAGAACGATAACCAGTTCCTGCGATATTCTCTAGTCCCATTTTTTCTGCCTCGACCGCTTCGCTGTAAAACTCTACAAATCTAGGAGCGTGCTTAATAAAAAGAGGGTCTATGTTGATAGCGACTTTGTTAGGGTAAACAAGAACCATGGTCGTTTCATCAGCTTGATGCAAACATTCTTGGTTTGTCATGTGGTATTTTTTACAGGATGGACAACGATGGTGCATAGTGAAAATGCGACCTTCTTGAATTTCTAAATGTCCTGCATCGTTGTTAGTGGGAGTATTTCCAATTCCGCACCAAGGGCAAGTTTGAGGAATTTGAATAGTTACAGTTCTTCCAATTATGCCGAAGTGATGATCAACAGTGGATAACTCCATAAAACTTCTCCAATCATTTTTCTTGATTATACCATATTTAGAAAAAAAGGGGATAAGGAGAGTAACGCAATATTTCAATAGTACAAAAAAGAGAGGAGGAACGTATATGCCAGATATCGCAAACGGTCGTGAAAAGGTTAATGCTTTCTTGAAAGAAAAAGGCATCAAAAAAACAACTTTAGCGGTTACTTACGGCTTTAAGAGACAGGAAGTGACAAACATTCTAAGTGGAACGACAAAAGGTCCACGAGCGAACAGTTTTATTCTTCAGGTTATTGAAGATTATGGTATTGAGTAGCAAAGAGTTGAGGAGTAGGAGGGAATAAAATGCTTCATTATATTACAAAGTATAAAGAGAATGGGCGATACTATGCAGAAGCATGGTTTCAAATTGATATTTTCGGAAAAAGTTTTTGCTTATCAAAAAAACGCATCTATTTAGATGCGTAGAGTGATCGGATTATTGTTTAATCCAACCATTACCTGGTTTTTGAGTTGGTGGTAATCTGTCGCCTTTATCGATGTGAACAACACGACCACCAGGTACATTACCGCCACGAGGACCTTTTTCGACATAAGTTCCTGCAGGCTGATTATCTGTTCCAGGTTTTATTGGAGTCTTTGACATAAGACTGTTCCTTTCTATTGAAATTTTTGACTAAAACGGTGAGAGGTCCTAGTCAAGAACTATTATATGCTAAAAAACAATGTTTGTCAATATATAGTGTAAATAAGAGAAGTAAATCTGATGAAAACACAATATATAGTGCAATAGCATATATAGGCATAAAAAGTAAAAAAATAAAGCTAGATAAGGAGAAAAAGGCTATGCTTTGGGAAAAAATATCTGAAAAACTTTCAGAACGAAATTGGACAGTTTATAAACTTTGCTTAAAAGCAGGTGTCGGACCTGCTGGAATCTATCGTTTAAGAGATGGAGAGGTGAAAGATTTATATTTTGACACGGTCAAGAAAATTGCTGATGCGTTAGAAATCAGCGTAGATGAACTAAGGTAACAAAAAAGCACCTAATGGAAGTTAGGCGCTTACTAAAATAACTAACTGAATTATAACACGAAAGGAGCAAAAATGGAAGAGTTGATCCAAGCGATTGCGAGTCAGATTAAGTTTACCGTCTTACAATCAGCAGATATTGAAGAAGCGTTCCCTCTGGAACTCAAGCGTAAAGATGTGGCTAAAATGCTTGGTGTTTCTGTAGATACGTTCGATGACCGTTTTCGCTACCAGAAGGGATTTCTAAATATAAATGACAAGCGTTGGCCACGAGATGCAGTTCGTGAATGGTACAACAGCATGTTGCTGAGCAGTAACCGTATCATTGTTTTTGTACTCTTAAGATTTAAGTAACTGTAAAACTGCAATTTAATTTATTGATTTACCCTCATTGTGATATGTTCATACTAAAAACCGCTCTCCTTAGCGGTTTTTTGTCTATTCTTACCTTTTGCTACAATACCCAGGTACGGATAGCATGGGCTACGCCAGATTCATCATTTGTTTTGGTGATGTATTTGGCGATTTTTTTGAGTTCTGGATTTCCATTTTCCATAACAACGGGGTTGCCAACGACTTCGAGCATGGCACGGTCATTTTCTTCGTCACCGATCGCCATGGTTTCATCTTTGGTCAATCCTAGTTTTTCAGCTAAGTGAGTGATGGCTGAACCCTTGTCTACATTCTTTTTAAGGAGTTCAAGGTAGAAAGGAGCAGATTTGTTTATAGAGTAGCGTTCGTAAAATTCTGCTGGAATCTTTTCAATCGCAGCATCGAGAATCTCTGGTTCATCGATAAACATACATTTGACGATTTCCTTGTCAGCCATTTCTTCAGGAGTGCGGTAGAAGATGGGCATGCTGACGAGGGTTGATTCGTGCACCGTGTACTTTCCGATATTGCGATTGGCAGTATAGATACCGTCCTTGGTAATAGCGTGCATGTGGACACCAAGTTTGCGACTGAGGAATTCCATATCTAGATAATCCTCATAGGTCAAGGATTCGCTAATAATCTCATGGCCAGTAGCAGTCTCTTGGACAAGGGCACCGTTGAAGGTTACCACATAGTCACCCTCGTCTCTCAACTGCAAGTCGTCCAGGAGTTTGGCAACACCTGCGATAGGACGACCCGTTGCAATCACGACTTTGACGCCAGCTTCTTTGGCATCTTGGATGGCAGAAAAGACTTCCGGAGTGATTTCTTTTTTACTGTTAACCAGGGTACCATCGATATCGACGGCGATTAGTTTAATACTCATAAATTTCCTCTATTCGTTCTTATTTGGGGTAAAATGATCGTTCTCAATCAAGTGTAAAAATTGCTGGGTAATGCTTGCGAAGATACTGTTTTGGTCCAACATTTCTTTTGGGAAATAAAAACGATTGTCTCCGTGGCGGCTGCCAGCAAGGGATTGGACGATAGGGGACAGGCTAGAGAGTTCTGCCAGCTCCCCATTTTTTTGTAAAATCTCAATCTGTGTCCGTGGATTTTCAGATTCGGGACGATAGATATCATAAGGGAGGTCAAAGTTCTTATGAATAGCAGTGTAGTAGTCTGGATCAAAACCGATTTCTTCAACCAGTTGTCTCATGGTTGCGAGTTGGTCTTGGTCTTTTTCTGAAAAAGTAATGGATTTAAAGACCTTGCGGTTGACAAAGCGTTGCGACAAGTCTGCGAGAATCTTGTCAGGACTGGTCATCCAGAGTTGGAAGTAGGTATTCATCACGCCGTCATCAAGTGCCAGATAGTCAGATAGAGTAACTTTCTTTTCAAAAAAAGGTAGCAAATGAGGAGAAGTGCGTGCAAAGAAGTCCTTGTCTTCAGGATAGAGTTCCTTGGCGCGTTTGAGGAGATTTTGTAGGAGAACCTCCATGGCCCGTGTTGCTGGGTGGAAATAAACCTGCATATACATCTGGTAGCGACTGAGAACATAGTCTTCGATGGCGTGCATGCCATTGCGCTGAAAGGCGATACCATTTTCGACTGGACGAATGACTCGAAGGATGCGAGTCAGGTCAAATTCCCCATAAGATGCTCCTGTAAAATAGGAGTCGCGCAAGAGATAGTCCATGCGGTCTGCATCAATCTGACTAGAAATGAGCTGTACGACCTGTTTGTTAGGGTAGGTATGGTCAATGACACTGGCTACCTTTTCCGGAAAATCGGGCGCTACTTGTAGCAGGACTTGGTGAATCTCTGTCTCAGGACTTTGGATGATTTCCTGGGTAATGGCCTCATGATCTGTATCAAAGAGATGTTCAAAAGTATGAGAGTAGGCACCATGTCCAAGGTCATGTAGGAGCGCAGCGGTCATGGTCAAGAGAGACTCAGCAGGGTCCCATTCTTCAGGATATTTTTCTTCAAAAATCTCTGTGATACGTCGAGCAATCTCATAGACCCCCAAACAGTGGGAAAAGCGACTGTGCTCGCCACCATGGAAGGTATAGCTGGAAGTTCCTAGTTGCTTGATACGGCGAAGACGTTGAAATTCTTTTGTATTGATCAGGTCATAGATGACTTGATTGTTTACATGGATATAGTTGTGAACTGGGTCACGGAATACTTTTTCGTTCATATGACCATTATAGCAAAATCCTGCTCTTTTTGGTAAAATAGTAGGACAAGAGACAAGAAAGAGGATTTGATGTGAAGATTCGGATGCGAAATAGGATTCAGTTTGATGAACAGTTGGAAGTCATAGACCAACTTTATGACGTGGAAGTGCGTGAAAAGGGAGATTATAGCTATCTGCTTTTCTACAATGAGGAAAAGGAGAAAGTGGTCATTAAATTCCATGGTCAAGAACTAGTGATGACCCGTTTTTCCAATCCGAAGACCATTATGCGTTTTCTCAAGAATAGTGATAGTTTAGCCTATATTCCGACTCCGATGGGGATGCAGGAGTTTATCATTCAAACGAATCACTATGAACTGGATAGGCAAAAGATTGAGCTTGCCTATCAACTGCAAAACCAAGAGGGACACCCCTTTGCCAGCTATCAATTAGAAATTACTTGGGGATAAGAAAAAGGTTGGCGAATGCCAACCTTATTTGATATAGAGTTCTTGATTTTTTAGGACAATTTCTCGAACTGTAGCAAACTTCTTGAGTTTTTTAAGTTCTTCAGGATGGGTTACGAGAGTGATCACATAGCCTTCTTTACCCATTCGACCTGTACGGCCAGCGCGGTGAGTGTAAGTTTCCATGTCTCTAGGAATATCAAAGTTTACGACACATTCTAGGCTATCGATATCAATTCCGCGAGCCAGAAGGTCTGTTGCAAGGAGCAAGGTTAACTGCTTGTCCTTAAACTTTTCCAAGATAACTTTTCTAAACTTGACATTGACATCACTAGCGAGGGAAACAGCCAAGACATCTCGATATTGCAGTTTTTCTTCCGCACTTCCAAGGTCTGATAGGCTATTAAAGAAGACAAGGCCACGAAAATCCTCTACATGAGCCAGTTTTCGTAGCATATCCACTCGGTGACGTTGGTCTACCTGCATGTAGAAATGCTGGATGTTATCCAATTTTTGGTCAGAGAGATCAATAGTGCGCGTGTTTGGCGCAATCTTTTCTTGGTCAAACTTGGTCGTCGCACTCATGTAGATGAGTTGATGGTCACGAGGTGCGTAGTGAGTGATTTTCTCGACAAAGTGAATCTGAGAATCATCGAGCAATTGGTCAAATTCATCCAGGATGATGGTTTCCACATTCATCATCTTGATTTTTTTCAATTTAATCAACTCAAAGATACGGCCAGGGGTTCCAATCAGTATTTCTGGTCCTTTTTTGAGTCGTTCAATCTGGCGTTTCTGACTGGAACCTGATAAGAAGAGCTGAGCAGTCAAGCCGATAGCCTCTGCCCACGTTTTACATACATCAAAAATTTGTCCAGCAAGTTCTGTATTTGGTGCTAGAATCAAGAGTTGCTGGGCTTTTTTCTTTTGTAGTCTGAGAAGACTTGGCAGGAGGTAAGCTAGGGTCTTACCAGTTCCTGTTGGGCTCACTCCTAGAAGATTTTCTCCAGCAAGAATGGGCTCAAATAGTCGAGTTTGAATGGGGGTGAATTCTTGGAAACCGAGCTGGTCGCTTAGTTCTTGCCATTCAGTGGGTAGTTTGGTTTTCATTTTTCTGCCTCAAATCTAATGCCAGCAGTCTGGCGCATGGTATATAATAGGTCATGAACAGAACCTGCATCATCCAGCCAGTTCTGGTAAAGTGTCTGGTCTGGTTGCTGAATCATCTGTGCAAACGCAGCAACTTCCTCAGTCATCGTATGAGGAGCTTGTTGGATAGGGAGCTGGACTTGCTTTCCTCGGTGGTCGGTAAAAATAGCTGAGCAGACATGCTCAATCGTGTTGAGGGTCAAGGTTCCGTCTACTGTATAAATCTCGCAAGGAAGATTGGAAGTGATGTCTTTCCCAGCTTTGATATGAACTTGAAAGTCAGGGTAGAAGAGGATACCGTCTCCATTTAGGTCAATGCTATTGTCAAGCTGTTGAGCCTGATAGGTCGCGTCCTGAGCTTTTCCAAAGAGGCGAACGGCAGCATAGAGAGGATAAATCCCCAAGTCCATAAGAGCTCCACCAGCAAAACGGTCTGAAAAGACATTTGGCGTTTGTCCAGCCAATAAGTCAGGCATCTTGGAAGAATACTTGGCATAGTTGAAATCAGCTCCTAAGATTTGCTTGTCTGTCAAAAAATTCTTAATAGTGGTAAAAGCTTCCTCGTGGTAGTTTCGTGCCGCTTCAAAGATAAAACAGTGATTTTTCTCAGCTGTTTGTTTCAAATCTAGCCATTCTTGTGGCTGAGTGACAGCTGGCTTTTCAAGAATGACGTGCTTACCAGCAGACAAGGCAGCCTTGGCTTGAGCAAAATGCAAGGAGTTTGGACTAGCGATATAGACTACGTCAAAGGAAGACTTAAAGAAGTCTTCTAATTGATTAAAGAGTTGGATATCTTGATAACAAGAAGCAAAGGTTGCGGCAGTTTCTCGTTTTCTAGAATAGACTGCGACCAGCTGGTATTCTCCGCTAGCATGGGCTGCTTCTATGAAATGATGGCTGATAGCGCCTGTTCCGATGACACCTAATTTAAGCATAAATACTCCTTTTCCGACTTCAAATCCTTCCTTCATTATAACATAGAAAAGAAAGACTATCCAATAGATGGTAAAAATTTTCAAATGGACTACGCATTTCTTGGAGAAAATGGTACAATATTGAAATGAGTAAATGAAACTGAAATGGGAGAGAAAATGAGATTATTACCAATAAGAAAAATATCACGTCAGTCTAAGAGGCTAGCGCTTTTTTTGACTTTTTGTGCAGGATATGTCGATGCCTATACCTTTATCGTTCGAGGGAACACCCTTGTGGCTGGACAAACTGGGAATGTTGTTTTTCTCTCTGTAGGACTCATTCAGCAGAATGTCTCGGACGCCAGTGCTAAAGTGATGACCTTGTTGTCCTTTATGATGGGTGTCTTTTTTCTGACATTGTATAAGGAAAAACTTCGAATTGTTAAAAAGCCGATTTTGTCCTTGATACCACTCGCGGTCTTATCCATAATCATTGGTTTTGTTCCCTTGTCAGTAGACAATATCTACCTAGTTCCACCCTTAGCGTTTTGTATGGGACTGGTGACAACAGCCTTTGGAGAAGTTTCGGGTATCGCCTATAATAATGCCTTTATGACTGGGAATATTAAACGAACCATGTTGGCTTTTGGGGATTATTTCCGAACCAAGCATACGCCTTTTCTACGAGAGGGCTTGATTTTTGTTAGCTTGCTTAGTAGTTTTGTCTTCGGAGTTGTTTTCTCAGCTTATTTGACGATTTACTATCAAGAGAAGACAATTCTAGGTGTTCCTTTTATGATGAGTATCTTTTACTTCAGCATGCTTTTTGCTTTTTGGAGGAAAAAGGGAAAGAAAAAGCTTAATTTTAATTGATTTCACTTGTAAGAAAAAAGAAGATATGCTATACTTGAAGAGTTGACTATGCACAGTCCTGTGCAACCGCACGAACATCGTTTGCTCGTTGTATAACAAATTTAAATTTTGTTATACTTAGAGCTCTTCTTTTAAGTGGTTCGTCCCACGATGCTAGGCGAGTCTTCACAATAATACGGGGAAACCCTAAAAATCATAGGAGGTGCATAATGAGCACATACGCAATTATCAAAACTGGCGGAAAACAAGTTAAAGTTGAAGTTGGTCAAGCAGTTTACGTTGAAAAATTGAACGTTGAAGCTGGTCAAGAAGTTACTTTTAACGAAGTTGTTCTTGTTGGTGGTGAAAACACTGTTGTCGGAACTCCACTTGTTGCTGGAGCTACTGTAGTTGGAACTGTTGAAAAACAAGGAAAACAAAAGAAAGTTGTTACTTACAAGTACAAACCTAAAAAAGGTAGCCACCGTAAACAAGGTCACCGTCAACCATATACAAAAGTTGTCATCAACGCGATCAACGCTTAATTTTAAGGAGAACACATGATACAAGCAGTCTTTGAGAGAGCCGAAGATGGCGAGCTGAGGAGTGCGGAAATTACTGGACACGCCGAAAGTGGCGAATACGGCTTAGATGTCGTGTGTGCATCGGTTTCTACGCTTGCCATTAACTTTGTCAATTCCATTGAGAAATTTGCAGGCTATGAACCAATCTTAGAATTAAACGAAGATGAAGGCGGCTATCTAAAGGTTGAAATACCAGCGGATCTTCCTTCACACCAGAGAGAAATGACCCAGTTATTCTTCGAATCATTTTTCTTAGGTATGGCAAACTTATCGGAGAACTCTTCTGAGTTCGTCCAAACCAGAGTTATCACAGAAAACTAACACGGAGGAAAACATTATGTTAAAAATGACTCTTAACAACTTGCAACTTTTCGCCCACAAAAAAGGTGGAGGTTCTACATCAAACGGACGTGATTCACAAGCGAAACGTCTTGGAGCTAAAGCAGCTGACGGACAAACTGTAACAGGTGGATCAATCCTTTACCGTCAACGTGGTACACACATCTACCCAGGTGTAAACGTTGGACGTGGTGGAGACGATACTTTGTTCGCTAAAGTTGAAGGCGTAGTACGCTTTGAACGTAAAGGTCGCGATAAAAAGCAGGTTTCTGTTTACCCAATCGCAAAATAAAAAGGTTCAGTAAACCTTTTTATCCCGAGCCTTAAAATGAAAAGGCGAGGAAGCTAGAAGTAGCATTAAATAAGGCTTTCCGAGTTTTCGGAGAGCCTATTTTTTTGTTTTGATACCCACAATTTTTTGTTACTAGTGTAGATGAATTTTGTGAGCGACATTATTTTTCCTAGGTGGAAAACTTCTAAAATATGGTATAATGAACAGATAGAGAAGTTGGGGGTAAAAGATGAACATTCAACAATTACGCTATGTTGTGGCTATTGCCAATAGTGGTACTTTCCGTGAAGCTGCTGAAAAGATGTATGTTAGTCAGCCGAGTCTGTCTATTTCTGTTCGCGATTTGGAAAAAGAGCTGGGTTTTAAGATTTTCCGTCGGACGAGTTCGGGAACATTTTTGACTCGTCGTGGAATGGAATTTTATGAGAAAGCGCAAGAATTGGTCAAAGGCTTTGATGTTTTTCAAAATCAGTATGCCAATCCTGAGGAAGAAAAGGATGAATTTTCCATTGCCAGCCAGCACTATGACTTTTTGCCACCAACGATTACGGCCTTTTCAGAGCGTTATCCTGACTACAAGAACTTTCGTATTTTTGAGTCTACCACAGTTCAAATATTAGACGAAGTAGCCCAAGGACACAGTGAGATTGGGATTATCTACCTCAACAACCAAAATAAAAAGGGCATCATGCAACGGGTTGAAAAGCTTGGTTTAGAAGTTATTGAACTAATTCCTTTCCAGACTCACATTTATCTTCGTGAAGGGCATCCTTTAGCCCAGAAAGAGGAATTGGTCATGGAGGATTTAGCAGATTTACCAACAGTTCGTTTTACTCAGGAAAAGGATGAGTATCTATACTATTCAGAGAACTTTGTCGACACCAGCGCGAGCTCACAGATGTTCAATGTGACCGACCGTGCTACTTTGAATGGTATTTTGGAGCGAACGGATGCCTATGCGACAGGTTCAGGATTTTTAGATAGTGACAGTGTCAATGGAATCACAGTCATTCGTCTCAAGGATAATCTAGATAATCGCATGGTCTATGTCAAACGGGAAGAAGTGGAGCTTAGCCAAGCTGGGACTCTTTTCGTAGAAGTCATGCAAGAATATTTTGATCAAAAGAGGAAATCATGAAAAAAAGAGGAATAGTAGCAGTCATTGTACTGCTTTTGATTGGGCTGGATCAGTTGGTCAAAAATTATGTTGTCCAGCAGATTCCACTGGGTGAAGTGCGTTCGTGGATCCCCAATCTCGTTAGTTTGACCTACCTGCAAAATAGAGGAGCAGCCTTCTCCATGCTGCAAGATCAGCAGTGGTTATTTGCTGTCATTACACTGGTCGTCATGGTGGGTGCCATTTGGTATTTACATAAACACATGGAGGACTCTCTCTGGTTAGTTTTTGGACTGACCCTGATAATAGCGGGAGGTCTGGGCAACTTTATCGACAGAATGAGTCAAGGTTTTGTGGTGGATATGTTTCACCTAGACTTTATCAATTTTGCGATTTTCAATGTTGCTGACAGCTATTTGACAGTCGGTGTCATTGTTTTATTGATTGCAATGCTAAAAGAGGAAGTAAATGGAAATAAAAATTGAAACTGGTGGGCAACGTCTAGACAAGGCTCTGTCAGATCTGACAGAATTGTCACGCAGTCTCGCGAATGAACAAATCAAGGCTGGACAAGTCTTGGTGAATGGGCAAGTCAAGAAAGCCAAATACACTGTCCAAGAGGGGGATATCGTCACTTACCATGTGCCAGAACCGGAGGTTTTAGAGTATGTGGCTGAAGATATTCCGCTAGATATCATCTACCAAGATGAGGATGTAGCCGTTGTTAACAAACCTCAGGGTATGGTGGTCCATCCCAGCGCCGGTCATACTAGCGGAACCTTGGTCAATGCCCTCATGTACCATATCAAGGACTTGTCAGGTATCAATGGGGTTCTCCGACCGGGTATCGTTCATCGCATTGACAAGGACACGTCTGGCCTCCTTATGATTGCTAAGAATGATGAGGCCCACTTAGCACTCGCTCAAGAACTCAAGGATAAGAAGTCTCTTCGCAAATACTGGGCGATTGTTCATGGCAATCTTCCCAATGATCGTGGTGTGATTGAAGCTCCGATTGGTCGTAGTGAAAAAGATCGTAAGAAACAGGCAGTGACTGCTAAAGGGAAGCCAGCAGTGACTCGTTTTCAAGTCTTGGAACGCTTTGGAGATTATAGTTTGCTAGAGTTGCAACTGGAAACAGGGCGTACTCACCAAATCCGTGTTCATATGGCTTATATTGGCCATCCAGTCGCTGGTGATGAAGTCTATGGTCCTCGTAAGACACTGAAGGGACATGGGCAATTTCTCCATGCTAAGACTCTAGGCTTTACTCATCCGAGAACAGGTGAAACCTTGGAGTTCACAGCAGATATTCCAGAGATTTTTAAAGAAACGCTGGAAAGATTGCGTAAAACTGAGAATAGATAAAAGAGTTGAGATGCCTTGTCTCAACCTTTTTCATTTCAAGTCTTTTCCATTTTAAAGTATTCATGTTATAATGGATAAATATGAAGAATCGGAGTGAGAATATGAAGTACAAACGAATCGTCTTTAAGGTAGGGACTTCCTCCTTGACAAATGAAGACGGGAGTTTATCAAGGAGTAAAGTAAAGGCAATTACCCAGCAATTGGCTATGCTACATGAAGCTGGACATGAGTTGATTTTAGTGTCATCTGGGGCAGTTGCCGCTGGATTTGGAGCTTTGGGTTTTAAAAAACGTCCGACCAAGATTGCAGATAAACAGGCCTCGGCTGCAGTTGGTCAGGGACTTTTGTTGGAGGAATACACAACCAACCTCCTCATGCGCCAGATCGTTTCTGCACAAATCTTGCTGACACAGGATGATTTTGTAGATAAGCGTCGCTATAAGAATGCCCACCAGGCCTTGTCTGTATTGCTTCATCGTGGTGCAATCCCCATCATCAACGAGAATGACAGTGTCGTTATTGATGAGCTCAAGGTGGGTGATAATGACACTCTGAGTGCCCAGGTAGCGGCGATGGTCCAAGCAGACCTTTTAGTTCTCTTGACGGATGTGGACGGTCTCTATACCGGAAATCCCAACTCAGATCCAACAGCCAAACGTTTGGAGAAAATCGAGACTATCAATCGTGAGATTATTGATATGGCTGGTGGAGCAGGTTCGTCAAACGGTACTGGGGGTATGTTGACAAAAATCAAAGCTGCAACTATTGCGACGGAGTCAGGTGTGCCAGTCTATATCTGCTCTTCCATGAAATCTGATGCCTTGATTGAAGCAGCAGAGGAGACCAAGGATGGATCCTTCTTTGTTGCGCAAGAGAAGGGACTTCGTACCCAGAAACAATGGCTGGCCTTCTATGCTCAAAGTCAGGGAACGATTTGGGTAGATGGTGGAGCTGCAGAGGCACTTTCAAAAAACGGGAAAAGTCTCCTTTTATCGGGTGTGGTAGAAGTGGAAGGAAACTTCTCTTACCACGATATTGTAACAGTAGCAGATAAAGAAACAGGTCAATCTCTTGGAAAGGGACGTGTCCAATTTGGTGTCTCAGCCCTAGAAGATATGCTCCGTTCTCAAAAAGCTAAGGGAGTCTTGATTCACCGTGATGACTGGATTTCCATCACTCCTGAAATCCAGCTGCTCTTTACAGAATTTTAGAGGTGAACGATGGTAAGTACACAAGAACAATTTGAACAGGTACAGGCTGTTAAGAAATCAATCAATACTGCCAGTGAAGCAGTGAAAAACCAAGCCTTGCTAGCTATGGCTGATTATTTATTGGCAGCTACTGAGGAGATTTTAGAGGCCAATGCCCTCGATATGGCAGCGGCCAAGGGGAAAATCTCAGATGTCATGCTAGACCGTCTTTATTTGGATGAGGGACGTATAGAAGCGATGGCAAGAGGGATTCGTGAAGTGGTTGCTTTACCAGATCCTATTGGTGAGGTCCTAGAGACAAGTCATCTTGAAAATGGCTTGGTAATCACCAAAAAACGTGTGGCTATGGGGGTTATTGGTATTATCTATGAAAGCCGTCCAAATGTGACGTCTGATGCGGCTGCTTTGGCTCTCAAAAGTGGCAATGCGGTCGTTCTTCGTAGTGGTAAGGACGCCTACCAAACAGCTCATGCTATTGTCACAGCCTTAAAGAAGGGCTTGGAGACGACGATCATCCATCCAGAGGTGATTCAACTGGTGGAAGATACTAGCCGTGAAAGTAGCTATGCTATGATGAAGGCCAAGGGTTATCTAGACCTTCTTATTCCTCGTGGAGGCGCTGGCTTGATCAATGCTGTTGTTGAAAATGCCATTGTGCCTGTTATCGAGACAGGAACTGGGATTGTCCATGTCTATGTGGATAAGGATGCAGATGAAGACAAGGCTCTGTCTATCATCAACAATGCTAAAACCAGTCGTCCTTCTGTCTGCAATGCCATGGAGGTCTTGCTAGTTCATGAAGACAAGGCAGCAAGTTTCCTTCCTCGCTTGGAACAAGTTCTGGTTGCAGAGCGTAAGGAAGCTGGACTGGAACCAATTCAATTCCGCTTGGATAGCCAAGCAAGTCAGTTTGTTTCAGGTCGAGCAGCTGAGGCACAAGACTTTGACACTGAGTTTTTAGATTATATCCTAGCGATTAAGGTTGTGAGCAGTTTAGAAGAAGCAGTTGAGCATATTGAAGCTCACAGTACCCATCATTCGGATGCCATTGTGACGGAAAATGCTGAGGCTGCAGCCTACTTTACAGATCAAGTGGACTCAGCAGCGGTTTATGTCAATGCCTCAACGCGTTTCACTGATGGTGGGCAATTTGGTCTTGGATGTGAGATGGGAATTTCTACTCAGAAACTGCATGCGCGTGGGCCTATGGGCTTGAAAGAGTTGACCAGCTACAAGTATGTGGTTACTGGGGACGGACAGATAAGGGAGTAAGAGATGAAGATTGGATTTATCGGTTTGGGGAATATGGGAGCTAGTTTGGCCAAGGCTGTTGTGCAGGCCAAGACGGGTGCTCAGATTCTCCTTGCCAATCGTAGTCAAGCAAAAGTAGATGCTTTCATTGCCAACTTTGGTGGTCAGGCTTCCAGCAATGACGAAATCTTCGCAGAAGCAGATGTGATTTTTCTAGGAGTTAAGCCTGCTCAGTTCTCAGACTTGCTTTCTCAATACCAGACCATCCTTGAAAATAGAGAAAGTCTTCTTTTGATTTCCATGGCAGCTGGATTGACTTTGGAAAAACTAGCCAAATTTTTACCGAGTCACCACCGAATCATTCGCATCATGCCCAATACACCAGTGGCTATCGGCCAAGGAGTGATTAGTTATGCCATGTCAGCAAACTGTCTTGCTGAGGACAGGGAGCTCTTTTGTCAGCTTTTAGCCAAGGCTGGTCTTTTGGTTGAGCTGGGAGATGGCTTAATCGATGCGGCGACAGGTCTCGCAGGTTGTGGACCAGCTTTTGTCTATCTCTTTATCGAGGCTTTGGCAGATGCGGGTGTACAGACAGGATTGCCACGAGAAAGGGCCTTGAAAATGGCAGCCCAAACAGTAGTCGGCGCTGGACAAATGGTCCTCGAAAGTCAGCAACATCCTGGAGTTTTGAAAGACCAAGTTTGCAGTCCAGGTGGTTCGACTATCGCTGGTGTAGCAAGTCTGGAAGAACATGCCTTTAGAGGTACCGTCATGGACGCAGTTCAGCAAGCCTACAAACGAACACAAGAACTAGGTAAATAAGAGGTTGGATGACTCCCAGCCTCTTTTATGGTCGATTGAATGGAGAAGACACAAAAAGATTGTCACAAAAACCTATTTTTTTGATAGAATAGAAGGTAGAAAAAAAGAAATGAGTTAGACATGTCAAAAGGATTTTTAGTCTCTCTTGAGGGACCAGAGGGAGCAGGCAAGACCAGTGTTTTAGAGGCTCTACTCCCAATTTTAGAGGAAAACGGAGTAGAGGTGCTGACGACCCGTGAGCCAGGCGGAGTCTTGATTGGGGAGAAGATTCGGGAAGTGATTTTAGATCCAAGTCATACTCAGATGGATGCTAAGACAGAACTCCTTCTCTATATCGCCAGTCGCAGACAGCATTTGGTGGAAAAAGTTCTTCCAGCCCTTGAAGCTGGCAAGTTGGTCATTATGGACCGCTTCATCGATAGTTCTGTTGCTTATCAGGGATTTGGTCGTGGCTTGGACATTGAAGCCATTGACTGGCTCAATCATTTTGCTACAGATGGCCTCAAACCCGATTTGACACTTTATTTTGACATTGAGGTGGAAGAGGGACTGGCTCGCATTGCTGCTAATAGTGACCGGGAGGTCAATCGTTTGGACTTGGAAGGGTTGGACTTGCATAAAAAAGTCCGTCAAGGCTACCTTTCTCTTCTGGACAAAGAAGGAAATCGCATTGTCAAGATTGATGCTAGTCTCCCTTTGGAACAAGTTGTGGAAACTACCAAGGCTGTCTTGTTTGATAGAATGGGCTTGGCTAAATGAAACAAGAAGAATTAAAGGCTTGGCAGCCAGACCAGTTTGACCGCTTTGTCCGTATCCTAGAACAAGACCAGCTCAATCACGCCTATCTCTTTTCAGGTTTCTTTGGAAGCTTGGAAATGGCGCAGTTTTTGGCTAAGAGCCTCTTTTGTACGGATAAAGTAGGCGTTTTACCATGTGAGAAATGCCGAAACTGCAAGCTGATTGAACAGGAAGAGTTTCCAGATGTTACCTTGATTAAGCCAGTCAATCAGGTCATCAAGACAGAACGTATTCGTGAATTGGTGGGACAATTTTCTCAAGCAGGGATTGAAAGCCAACAACAGATTTTTATTATCGAGCAAGCTGAGAAAATGCATCCAAACGCAGCTAATTCTCTGCTCAAGGTCATCGAAGAACCCCAGAGTGAAGTTTATATTTTCTTCTTGACCAGCGATGAGGAAAAAATCTTGCCAACTATCCGAAGTCGGACCCAGATTTTCCATTTTAAAAAGCAAGAAGAAAAGCTCATCCATCAATTAGAACAAGCAGGTCTGGTCAAGAAAAAAGCAACTCTTTTAGCTCAGTTTAGTCAATCGCGTGCTGAAGCTGAAAAGTTGGTCAATCAGGCTAGTTTTTGGACCTTGGTGGATGAGAGTGAACGCTTGCTGACCTGGTTATTAGCTAAGAAAAAAGAAAGTTATCTCCAAGTTGCTAAATTAGCCAGCTTGGCAGATGACAAGGAAAAACAAGATCAGGTTTTGCGAATCCTCGAAGTGCTCTGTGGGCAGGATCTCTTGCAAGCAAGGATTCGACAGATTTTACAAGATTTGCTAGAAGCCAGAAAAATGTGGCAAGCCAATGTTAGCTTTCAAAATGCCATGGAATATCTGGTCTTGAAAGAAATATAAACTCAAAAATGAACGATATAGAAAGGAAAGGGCTGGTTTATGGACAAAAAAGAATTATTTGACGCGCTGGATGATTTTTCCCAACAATTACTGGTGACCTTGGCCGATGTGGAAGCCATCAAGAAAAATCTCAAGAGCCTGGTAGAGGAAAATACAGCTCTTCGATTGGAAAATAGTAAGTTGCGCGAACGCTTGGGCGAGGTGGAAGCAGATACTCCCGTCAAGGCTAAGCATGTTCGTGAAAGCGTCCGTCGGATCTATAAAGACGGTTTTCACGTATGTAATGATTTTTATGGACAACGCCGGGAGCAGGACGAGGAGTGTATGTTCTGTGACGAGTTGTTATACAGGGAGTAGGCATGCAGATTCAAAAAAGTTTTAAGGGACAATCTCCCTATGGCAAGCTTTACCTAGTAGCAACGCCGATTGGCAATCTAGATGACATGACCTTTCGTGCCATTCAGACCTTGAAAGAAGTGGACTGGATTGCGGCTGAGGACACCCGTAACACGGGCCTTTTACTCAAGCATTTTGACATTTCCACCAAGCAGATCAGTTTTCACGAGCACAATGCCAAGGAAAAAATTCCTGATTTGATTGGTTTCTTGAAAGCGGGACAAAGTATCGCTCAGGTATCCGATGCGGGTCTGCCTAGTATCTCGGACCCTGGTCATGATTTGGTCAAGGCAGCTATTGAGGAAGAAATCGCAGTTGTTACCGTTCCAGGTGCTTCTGCAGGGATTTCTGCCTTGATTGCCAGCGGTTTAGCACCACAGCCACATATCTTTTACGGTTTCTTACCGAGAAAATCAGGCCAGCAAAAGCAATTTTTTCAAGCCAAAAAAGCCTATCCAGAAACTCAGATTTTCTATGAATCACCCCACCGTGTAGCGGATACGTTAGAAAATATGCTAGTAGTTTACGGTGACCGCTCGGTAGTCTTGGTCAGGGAATTGACCAAAATCTATGAAGAATACCAACGAGGAAAGATTTCAGAGCTACTAGAAAGTATTGCTGAAACGCCACTCAAGGGTGAATGCCTTCTCATCGTTGAAGGTGCCAGTCAGGATGTGGAGGAAAAGGACGAGGAGGACTTGTTTTCAGATATCCAAGCACGCATCCAACAAGGCATGAAGAAAAATCAAGCCATTAAGGAAGTTGCGAAACTCTACCAGTGGAATAAAAGCCAACTCTACGCTGCCTATCACGAATGGGAAGAAAATCAAGAAAATGACTAAACAGGGAAGTTTGCCTTCTTCCCTTTTTTTGTTATACTAGTAGAAGAAAAATTAGAAAGATTTGTGGGTGTCAAATAGTCTAGTAACTTGTTTTGATATGAACTTAGGTTCCACCCAAAGAGGTATTAGTGTCGTGTCTCAATCTTATATCAATGTTATCGGAGCAGGTTTGGCAGGTTCTGAAGCAGCTTACCAAATCGCAGAACGTGGTATTCCAGTTAAACTCTATGAAATGCGTGGGATCAAGTCAACACCACAGCACAAAACAGACAATTTTGCTGAATTGGTTTGTTCCAATTCCTTACGTGGGGATGCTTTGACCAATGCAGTTGGGCTTCTCAAGGAAGAAATGCGTCGCTTGGGTTCTGTTATCTTGGAATCTGCTGAAGCTACACGTGTTCCTGCTGGTGGAGCCCTTGCGGTGGACCGTGATGGTTTCTCTCAAATGGTGACTGAAAAAGTGGCTAATCACCCCTTGATTGAAGTGGTTCGTGATGAAATTACAGAATTGCCGACTGATGTTATTACAGTTGTCGCTACTGGTCCTTTAACCAGCGATGCCCTAGCTGAAAAGATTCATGCCCTTAATGACGGTGATGGTTTCTATTTCTACGATGCGGCGGCGCCGATTATCGATGTCAATACCATCGATATGAGCAAGGTCTATCTCAAGTCTCGTTATGACAAGGGAGAAGCAGCCTACCTCAATGCCCCTATGACCAAGCAAGAATTTATGGATTTCCATGAAGCATTGATCAATGCGGAAGAAGCCCCGCTCAATTCGTTTGAAAAAGAAAAGTACTTTGAAGGTTGTATGCCTATCGAAGTCATGGCTAAGCGTGGCATTAAAACCATGCTTTATGGTCCGATGAAGCCAGTCGGTTTGGAGTATCCAGACGATTATACAGGCCCTCGTGACGGGGAGTTCAAAACACCGTATGCAGTTGTCCAGCTTCGTCAGGATAATGCGGCTGGTAGCCTCTACAATATCGTCGGTTTCCAGACCCACCTCAAATGGGGAGAACAAAAGCGTGTCTTCCAAATGATTCCAGGTCTTGAAAATGCGGAGTTTGTTCGCTATGGGGTCATGCACCGCAATTCTTACATGGATTCACCAAATCTTCTGGAGCAGACCTATCGTTCTAAGAAACAGCCAAACCTTTTCTTTGCTGGTCAAATGACGGGTGTAGAAGGCTATGTTGAGTCAGCAGCTTCAGGCTTGGTTGCAGGTATTAACGCAGCTCGTCTCTTTAAGGGTGAAAGTGAAGCTATCTTCCCAGAGACCACAGCGATTGGAAGTCTAGCTCATTACATCACTCATGCGGACAGCAAGCATTTCCAGCCCATGAATGTCAATTTTGGGATTATCAAGGAATTGGATGGCGAGCGTATCCGTGATAAGAAGGCTCGTTATGAAAAAATTGCAGAGCGTGCTCTTACCGACTTAGAGGAATTTTTAACAGTCTAATTTTTTTCAAAGAATTGCTCATGATACTATAAAAATCTTAGAAATTGTGATAAAATAGGTAGGATAAAAAAAGGAGAGTAAAAATGGCGAATCCCAAGTATAAACGTATTTTAATCAAGTTATCAGGTGAAGCCCTTGCCGGTGAACGTGGCGTAGGGATTGATATCCAAACAGTTCAAACAATCGCAAAAGAGATTCAAGAAGTTCATAGCTTAGGTATCGAAATTGCCCTTGTTATTGGTGGAGGAAATCTCTGGCGTGGGGAACCTGCTGCAGAAGCAGGAATGGACCGTGTTCAGGCAGATTACACTGGAATGCTTGGGACCGTGATGAATGCTCTTGTGATGGCAGATTCATTGCAACAAGTTGGTGTCGATACGCGTGTACAAACAGCCATTGCCATGCAACAAGTGGCAGAACCTTATGTACGTGGACGTGCCCTTCGTCACCTTGAAAAAGGCCGTATTGTTATCTTTGGTGCTGGAATTGGTTCACCTTACTTCTCAACAGATACAACAGCAGCCCTTCGTGCAGCTGAAATCGAAGCGGATGCCATTCTTATGGCTAAAAATGGCGTAGATGGTGTTTACAATGCCGATCCTAAGAAAGACAAGACAGCTGTTAAATTTGAAGAATTGACCCACCGTGACGTTATCAACAAAGGTCTTCGTATCATGGATTCAACAGCTTCAACCCTCTCTATGGACAACGACATTGACTTGGTTGTCTTTAACATGAACCAACCAGGCAACATCAAACGTGTCGTATTTGGTGAAAATATCGGAACAACAGTTTCAAACAATATCGAAGAAAAGGAATAAGAAAATTATGGCTAACGCAATTGTAGAAAAAGCTAAAGAGAGAATGACCCAGTCTCACCAATCACTTGCTCGTGAATTTGGAGGTATCCGTGCCGGTCGTGCCAACGCAAGCTTGCTAGACCGTATCCACGTAGAATACTATGGAGTTGAAACTCCTCTTAACCAAATCGCTTCAATTACTATTCCAGAAGCGCGTGTCTTGTTGGTAACACCATTTGACAAGTCTTCATTGAAAGACATCGAACGTGCCTTGAACGCTTCTGATCTTGGTATTACACCAGCTAATGACGGTTCTGTGATCCGCTTGGTTATCCCAGCTCTTACAGAAGAAACTCGTCGTGACCTTGCCAAAGAAGTGAAGAAGGTCGGTGAAAATGCTAAAGTGGCTGTCCGCAATATCCGTCGTGATGCTATGGATGAAGCTAAGAAACAAGAAAAAGCAAAAGAAATCACTGAAGACGAATTGAAGACTCTTGAAAAAGATATTCAAAAAGTAACAGACGATGCTGTGAAACACATCGACGACATGACTGCCAATAAAGAAAAAGAAATCTTGGAAGTCTAAAAATAAACAGAAAAACTCAGTTGGCATTGCTGGCTGAGTTTTATTCGAAAGAAGGAAATATGAATACAAATCTTGCAAGTTTTATCGTTGGACTCATCATCGATGAAAATGACCGTTTTTACTTTGTGCAAAAGGATGGTCAGACCTATGCTCTTGCTAAAGAAGAAGGTCAACATACAGTAGGGGATACGGTCAAAGGTTTTGCCTACACGGATATGAAGCAAAAACTCCGCTTGACCACTCAAGAAGTTACTGCGACTCAGGACCAATTTGGCTGGGGAACCGTAACAGAAGTTCGAAAGGACTTGGGTGTCTTTGTCGATACCGGTCTACCTGATAAGGAAATCGTTGTGTCACTCGATATCCTCCCTGAGCTCAAGGAACTCTGGCCTAAGAAAG
This sequence comes from Streptococcus sp. 27098_8_70, assembly GCF_041432215.1. Lineage (GTDB taxonomy): Bacteria > Bacillota > Bacilli > Lactobacillales > Streptococcaceae > Streptococcus > Streptococcus oralis_CP. Next base: position 503,048 of record NZ_JAPVZD010000001.1, on the reverse strand, counting down.
GTGATAAACTTTACATCCGTCTTGAAGTGGACAAGAAAGACCGAATCTGGGGACTTTTGGCGTATCAGGAAGACTTCCAACGTCTGGCTCGTCCTGCTTACAACAACATGCAGAACCAAAACTGGCCAGCCATTGTTTACCGTCTCAAGCTGTCAGGAACATTTGTTTACCTACCAGAGAATAACATGCTTGGTTTCATTCACCCAAGTGAACGCTACGCAGAGCCACGTTTGGGGCAAGTGTTAGATGCGCGTGTCATCGGTTTCCGTGAAGTGGACCGTACTCTTAACCTCTCCCTCAAACCACGTTCTTTTGAAATGTTGGAAAATGATGCCCAGATGATTTTGACCTACTTGGAAAGCAATGGCGGTTTCATGACCTTGAATGATAAGTCATCTCCTGACGATATCAAGGCAACCTTTGGTATCTCTAAAGGTCAGTTCAAGAAAGCACTCGGTGGCTTGATGAAGGCTGGCAAAATCAAGCAAGACCAGTTTGGGACAGAGCTGATTTAGGGAGGCTTATGAGAAAATCATTTTATACTTGGCTCATGACTGAGCGTAATCCTAAAAGTGACAGCCCTAAAGCCATCTTGGCAGACCTTGCTTTTGAGGAGTCAGCCTTTCCAAAACACACGGATGATTTCGATGAGGTGAGTCGCTTTTTGGAGGAGCATGCCAGTTTCTCTTTTAACCTAGGAGATTTTGATGCCATCTGGCAAGAATACTTAGAACACTAGAGACAATGAGATGAGGCTAGTATTTTATTGTTCTCTTTGCTATAATAAAAAGAAATAAACGGATTAGAGAGGTTCTTTATTTGAAGGAACATTCAATAGACATTCAACTAAGTCACCCAGATGACTTGTTCCATCTTTTTGGTTCCAATGAGCGCCATCTTCGTTTGATGGAAGAAGAGCTCGATGTGGTGATTCATGCTCGTACGGAGATTGTGCAGGTTTTGGGAGAAGAGACTGCCTGTGAGGAAGCCCGTCAGGTTATCCAGGCTTTGATGGTCTTGGTAAATCGAGGAATGACCGTTGGCACGCCAGATGTGGTGACTGCGATTAGCATGGTCAAAAACGATGAAATCGACAAGTTTGTCGCCCTTTACGAAGAAGAAATTATCAAGGACAATACAGGGAAGCCGATCCGTGTCAAAACCTTAGGTCAAAAGCTTTATGTGGACAGTGTCAAACAGCATGATGTGACCTTTGGAATCGGACCAGCAGGGACAGGGAAGACCTTTCTTGCAGTGACCTTGGCAGTGACAGCCCTTAAACGTGGGCAAGTCAAGCGGATTATCCTTACTCGTCCAGCAGTGGAAGCAGGTGAGAGTCTAGGATTTCTTCCGGGTGATCTCAAGGAGAAGGTGGATCCTTATCTTCGACCTGTTTACGATGCTTTGTATCAGATTCTCGGCAAAGACCAAACGACCCGTCTCATGGAGCGTGAAATCATTGAAATTGCGCCCCTTGCCTATATGCGTGGTCGGACCTTAGATGATGCCTTTGTCATTCTCGATGAGGCACAAAATACGACCATCATGCAGATGAAGATGTTCTTGACTCGTTTAGGATTTAATTCTAAGATGATTGTCAATGGAGATATCAGCCAGATTGACCTGCCACGCAATGTTAAGTCCGGTTTGATTGATGCCCAAGAAAAGCTCAAGAACATTCACCAAATTGACTTTGTTCATTTTTCAGCCAAGGATGTGGTTCGCCATCCAGTTGTCGCTCAGATTATCCGAGCTTATGAACCAACTCCAGTTAAGGTTGAAGAAAAGAAGGAAGAAACAGAATAGCAAAAAAGCAGTTCAGATGTGAACTGCTTTTTTTAATGAGTGTCTAGCTTTAAACAAGTTCGTCGATAGACGTGTAATCTTTATCGAGGCCTTGAGCAACTGGCAGGCTAGTTAAGTAACCTTGATAAGTGGTCACACCTTGACGCAAGCCCTCATCCTCAGAGATTGCTTGTGCGAATCCTTTTCCAGCCAGAGCTTCGATGTAAGGAAGGGTGACGTTGGTTAGGGCGATAGTAGAAGTACGAGCAACCGCACCAGGAATGTTGGCAACGGCATAGTGGAGAACACCGTGTTTTTCATAGATGGGTTCATCGTGGGTTGTCACACGGTCAGCTGTTTCAATAACACCACCTTGGTCAACGGCAACGTCAACGATGACAGAGCCTGGACGCATTTGTTTGACCATCTCATCTGTCACCAATTTCGGTGCTTTGGCACCAGGGATGAGAACCGCACCAATTACCACATCAGCGTCTCTCACGCTTGCCTCAATGTTGAAAGAATTTGACATAAGAGTTTGGATTTGATTCCCAAAGACTTCCTCTAGTACTGAGAGGCGTTTAGCACTGATATCTAAAATAGTCACTTGAGCACCAAGTCCAAGAGCGATGCGGGCAGCGTGTGCCCCAACTACACCGCCTCCGATGATGGTTACCTTTCCTTTTGGAACACCTGGTACACCACCAAGTAAAACACCAGAGCCACCAGCTTGCTTAGTAAGGAAGTGAGCTCCGATTTGAACAGCCATACGACCTGCAACCTCACTCATAGGAACGAGGAGCGGCAGTTGTCCTTGATTGTCACGAACGGTTTCATAGGCAATTCCTGTTGTTTTTGCTGCTAACATAGCACCTGCTAATTCTGGTGCAGCGGCCATGTGCAAGTAGGTGAAGAGAAGAAGATCGTTGCGCAAATAACCATATTCAGAAGCTAGTGGTTCTTTTACTTTCACGACCAACTCGGCAGCCCAGGCCTCAGCAGCAGTTGCGACAATCTCAGCTCCTTGCTTTTGATAGTCTGCATCAGTAAATCCTGAACCGAGACCAGCATTTGTTTCGATGAGAACACGATGTCCACGACTGACTAAACTGTGGACGCCAGCAGGAGTGAGGGCAACACGGTTTTCATTATTTTTAATTTCTTTTGGGATTCCGATTAACATAGAGATAACCTACCTTTCAATTGACGGGATTGTTTTGGTTGTCACATTCCAGTTCATAAATCAAAAATGTGATGGTTTTATTGTATATGAAACCGCTTCAAAAATCAAGAAAAACTTGTCATCCAAATTTATTTATGCTAGACTAGTGAGAATCAAGCTCTAATGGAGGAAAAAGTATGGAATCAATATTTGTGAAATTTGCCCAGTATCCATCTATAGAAACGGAGCGTTTATTGCTCCGACCTGTAACTTTGGACGATGCAGAAGCTATGTTTGAGTATGCCTCAGACAGAGAAAATACACGCTATACTTTTCCAACAAATCAAAGCTTAGAAGAAACCAAGAACAACATCGCTCAGTTCTACTTGGCTAATCCCTTGGGACGGTGGGGAATCGAACTAAAAAGCAATGATCAGTTTATTGGAACTATTGATTTGCACAAGATTGATCCCATTCTCAAAAAAGCAGCTATTGGTTACATTATCAACCAAAAGTATTGGAATCAAGGATTGACGACAGAAGCCAATCGCGCCGTGATTGAGCTGGCTTTTGAGAAGATTGGAATGAACAAGTTGACCGCTCTTCATGACAAAGACAATCCCGCATCTGGCAAGGTCATGGAGAAATCTGGGATGCGTTTTTCCCACGAAGAACCCTATGCCAGAATGGATAATAAAGAACCAGGTCGAATGATCACAAGGGTTCATTATGTCTTGACTAAGGAAGACTATTTTGCAAATAAATAAGCAGTTGAAAAGAAATTTTCAACTGTTTTTTCTTTCACTTACGAATAATTTAAGAGAGGAGAAAATATGAAAGCAATTATCGAGAAAATCAAAGAGTATAAAATCCTTGTCATTTGTGCTGGTTTAGGTTTGGCCTTGGGCGGATTTTTCCTACTAAAGCCAACTTCACAAACATCTGTAAAAGAATCAAATTTGCAGGCTGAAGTCGCAGCTGTTTCAAAGGATTCATCGTCTGACAAAGAAGTGAAAAAGGAAGAAAAGGACGAGTCTCCTGAACAAGATTTGATTACGGTAGATGTCAAAGGTGCTGTTAAATCGCCAGGGATTTATGATTTACCAGTAGGGAGTCGTGTTCATGATGCCGTTCAGAAGGCGGGTGGATTGACAGAGGAAGCAGATAGTAAGTCGCTTAATCTAGCACAGAAAGTCAGTGACGAGGCTCTTGTCTATGTTCCAACTAAGGGAGAAGAAGCAGTGAGTCAGCAGACTGCCTCTGGAACGACTGCTTCGACAAGTAAAGATAAGAAGGTCAACCTAAATAAAGCTAGTCTGGAAGAACTCAAGCAGGTCAAAGGCTTGGGAGGAAAACGAGCCCAGGATATTATCGATCATCGTGAGGCAAATGGCAAGTTCAAGTCGGTTGATGAATTAAAGAAGGTTTCTGGTATTGGCGCTAAGACCATAGAAAAGCTAAAAGACTATGTTACAGTGGATTAAGAATTTCCCTATCCCCCTAATCTATCTGAGTTTCCTGTTGCTCTGGCTTTACTATGCCATTTTTGGAGTGTCCTATCTCGCACTGCTAGGTTTTGTTTTTTTGCTTGTCTGTCTCTTTTTCCAATTTCCTTGGAAATCGGCCGGTAAAGTTCTAGCGTTTTGTGGAGTTTTTGGTTTTTGGTTTTTGTTTCAAACTTGGCAACAGACACAAGCTAATCAAAACCTAGTGGATTCTGTTGAAAGGGTACGGATTTTACCAGATACCATCAAAGTCAATGGAGACAGTCTGTCCTTTCGGGGCAAGGCTGAGGGTCGCACCTTCCAAGTTTACTATAAACTCCAGTCTGAGGAGGAGAAAGAGCTCTTTCAGGCCTTAACAGACCTTCACGAGATAGAGATAGAAGGAAAACTTTCAGAGCCTGAAGGTCAGAGGAATTTTGGTGGCTTTGACTACCAAGCCTATCTGAAAACTCAGGGGATTTACCAAACTTTGACTATCAAGAGTATCCAGTCAATGAGAAAGATTAGCAGTTGGGATATAGGAGAAAATCTGTCCAGTTTACGTCGAAAGGCTGTAGTTTGGATCAAGATGCACTTTCCAGATCCTATGCGCAATTATATGACAGGTCTTCTTTTAGGACATTTGGACACGGACTTTGAGGAGATGAATGAGCTCTATTCCAGTCTTGGAATTATCCATCTCTTTGCCTTGTCGGGTATGCAGGTAGGCTTTTTCATGGATGCCTTTAAGAAACTCCTCTTGCGATTGGGCTTAACTCAAGAAAAGTTGAAGTGGCTAACTTATCCCTTTTCTCTTATCTATGCAGGTCTGACAGGATTTTCAGCATCTGTTATTCGCAGTCTCTTGCAAAAGTTACTAGCACAACATGGTATTAAGGGCTTGGATAATTTTGCCTTGACGGTCCTTGTCCTTTTTATCATTATGCCAAACTTTTTCCTAACTGCAGGAGGAGTCTTGTCCTGCGCTTATGCTTTTATCTTGACCATGACCAGCAAAGAAGGCGATGGGATCAAGGCTGTTGCCAGAGAAAGTTTGGTCATTTCTTTGGGAATATTGCCCATTCTATCCTTTTATTTTGCAGAATTTCAGCCTTGGTCTATCATTTTGACCTTTGTCTTTTCCTTTCTGTTTGATGTGGTCTTTTTGCCACTTTTGTCCATCTTATTTATTCTGTCCTTTATTTACCCAGTCACTCAGTTTAACTTTGTCTTTGAATGGTTGGAGGGCATCATTCGCTTGGTTTCGCAGATGGCAAGTAGGCCCTTGATCTTTGGACAACCAAACGCATGGCTTTTGATTCTCCTCTTAGCTTCATTGGCATTGGTCTATGATTTTAGGAAAAACATCAAAAGAGTAGCAGGGTTCAGCCTCTTTATCGTGGGACTCTTTTTCTTAACCAAACACCCGCTGGAAAATGAAATTACCATGCTGGATGTAGGGCAGGGAGAAAGCATTTTTCTAAGGGATGTAACTGGTAAAACCATCCTCATAGATGTGGGCGGAAAGGCAGAATCTGATAAGAAAATAGAGGATTGGCAAGAAAAGTCAACGGCTAGCAATGCCCAGCGAACCTTGATTCCCTATCTAAAAAGTCGCGGAGTAGACAAGATTGACCAGCTGATCTTGACCAACACAGACAAGGAGCATGTTGGAGATTTGCTGGAGGTGACCAAGGCTTTCCATGTAGGGGAGATTTTAGTATCAAAAGGAAGTCTGACACAGAAGGAATTTGTAGCAGAACTACAAGCGACTCAAACCAAGGTACGCAGTGTGACAGGAGGGGAGAATTTACCAATTTTTGGCAGTTACTTAGAAGTCCTATCTCCAAGGAAGATTGGAGATGAAAGTTATGATGATTCTCTCCTTCTTTATGGAAAACTCTTGGATAAGCACTTTCTCTTTACTGGAAACTTGAAGGAGAAGGGAGAGAAGGAACTTTTAAAGCAATACCCTACCTTAGAGTTGGATATCTTGAAGGCAGGTCAACATGGTTCAAAGACTTCATCTAGCCCAGCTTTTTTAGAGAAGCTCAAACCAGAGCTTACTCTCATTTCAGTGGGCAAGAACAATCGTGCCAAACTCCCCCATCAGGAAACCTTGACACGAATTGAAAATATCAATAGCAAAGTTTACCGAACTGACCAGCAAGGAGCCATTCGCTTTAAAGGATGGAATAGTTGGCGAATTGAAACAGTTCGATAAAATAGACAAACTTTTCGAAAAATTGACTTTTTATCTTGACAAGGAATAGAAAACTTGGTATCATATAAAAGTTGAGAAAAGCAGAAGTGAGAGCTTCTCGCCTTGTGACATCAAGTTGCCTGGCCCTACGGATGAAAAGTTTCTAAGAAACGCTATCATAACGTGCGGGCTTGTATCATTACGAGCCCGCTCTTGTTTTTCTCTAATAATAAAAAAGAGGTGAAAACCATAGCAAAGCAAGACTTATTCATCAATGATGAAATTCGTGTACGTGAAGTTCGCTTGATCGGTCTTGAGGGAGAACAGCTAGGCATCAAGCCACTCAGCGAAGCGCAAGCATTGGCTGATAGTGCAAATGTTGACTTAGTATTGATTCAACCCCAAGCAAAACCGCCTGTTGCTAAAATTATGGACTACGGTAAGTTCAAATTTGAGTACCAGAAAAAGCAAAAAGAACAACGTAAAAAACAAAGTGTTGTTACTGTGAAAGAAGTTCGTCTGAGTCCAACTATTGACAAGGGTGACTTTGACACAAAACTTCGCAATGCACGCAAGTTCCTTGAAAAAGGAAATAAAGTTAAGGTATCCATTCGCTTTAAAGGGCGTATGATCACCCATAAAGAGATTGGTGCAAAAGTTTTAGCCGAGTTTGCTGAAGCAACACAAGATATTGCGATCATCGAACAACGAGCTAAGATGGATGGACGCCAAATGTTCATGCAGTTGGCGCCAGCAACTGACAAAAAATAATTGTCAGAAAGTTAAATAAAGGAGAAAAAATCATGCCAAAACAAAAAACACACCGCGCATCAGCTAAACGTTTCAAACGTACAGGTTCTGGTGGACTTAAACGTTTCCGTGCTTACACTTCTCACCGTTTCCACGGAAAAACTAAGAAACAACGTCGTCATCTTCGTAAAGCATCTATGGTGCATTCAGGAGATTTCAAACGTATCAAAGCAATGCTTACTCGCTTGAAATAATAGCCTAACAGTAAGTAAACAATTCTAGGAAATATTTGGAGGAAATAAAACATGGCACGTGTTAAAGGTGGCGTTGTATCACGCAAACGTCGTAAACGTATTCTTAAATTAGCAAAAGGTTACTATGGAGCTAAACACATCTTGTTCCGTACTGCAAAAGAACAAGTAATGAACTCTTACTACTATGCATACCGTGACCGTCGTCAGAAAAAACGTGACTTCCGTAAATTGTGGATCACTCGTATCAATGCGGCAGCTCGTTTGAACGGGCTTTCATACTCACAATTGATGCATGGTTTGAATTTGGCTGAAATCGAAGTTAACCGTAAAATGCTTGCTGACTTGGCTGTTAACGATGCAGCAGCTTTCACAGCTCTTGCAGATGCAGCTAAAGCAAAACTTGGTAAATAATGACAAACTGTTTCATTCTTACTCTCGTGGTTTTTACCGCAGGAGTAGGGTGAAACTTTTTTATTTACCATAAATGATTTTCTATTCTAAAGAGTAAATGACAGATTTTTTCAAAGAAAATAGGATATTTCTTGTATAATAGGAATATCTAAAAAAGATTTGGAGTTTGAAGAAGATGATAGTAGGTATTGATTTAGGAACGACTAATTCTTTAGTAGGGGTATACCAAGATGGCCAGGTCAAGTTGATTCCCAATGCTTTTGGTGAGTATTTGACTCCTTCTGTTGTGGCTTTAGATGACAATGATGAGATTATAGTTGGAAAAATTGCCAAGGAACGCTTGGTGACCCACCCAGATAAGACGGTTTCTCAGTTCAAGCGTTTTATGGGGACCAAACATGAGTTGACTCTAGGAAATCGAGCATATAAGGCTGAAGAATTAAGCTCTTTTATCATTCGAAAGTTGGTAGACGATGCAGAGACCTATCTTGGAGAAAAGGTTGAGGAAGTGATTGTCAGTGTTCCAGCCTATTTCAACGATGCTCAACGCTATGCGACCAAACTAGCAGGGAAATTTGCAGGCGTTCAGATTGATCGGATTATCAATGAACCTTCCGCAGCGGCTCTTGCTAAAAGATCTATGGTAAACCAAGAAGATCAATCTTTTATTGTGGTCGATTTTGGCGGTGGTACTCTTGACATTTCAGTTGTAGAGCTTTTTGATAACATTGTCGAAATCGTGTCGATTGCAGGGGACAATCGTTTGGGAGGAGAAGACTTTACTGCGGCTATTGCTGAGGAATTTTTAGCCTCCAATCAATTAACCAAGGATACTATTTCCCGCGAATTTTACAGCAAAATTCTGGTACAGGCTGAAAAGACAAAGCTAGAACTCAATGATAAAGAAGAAGTGAAGATGACGGTTCTGGACCAAGAACAGGAATACACTTTAGACTTGAGCTACCAACGCTTTTATGAGCTTTGTCAACCTCTGCTAGCCCGTGTTAAGGCCGTTTTGGATCGTGCCTTGATGGATGCGCGCTATAGCTATGTATCATCTGATAACTTTGTTCTTGTTGGGGGGACTTCGAAACTCCGCTTGGTTCAAGACTTTTTATCCTACTGTATCAATCAAATGGTGCAGGTATCGGATGATCCCGATCGGATGATTGCGAGAGGTTGTGCCCTTTTAGCAGGAATAAAAGAACGGCAGGGTGAGATACGAGATTTATTACTATCTGATATTTGCCCTTTTACACTGGGGATTGAGATAGTTGGAGACCGTTTTTCGCCGATTATTGAGCGAAATTCTACCCTACCTGCTTCACGCATCGAACAGTACTATACGGCTGAATTGGGACAGAGCCAAGTCAAGATAAAGGTCTATCAAGGTGAGATGATGAAGGCATCGCAAAACCTGTTCTTAGGTGAATTAGAAGTTCCCGTCCCTGTTAATACTCGAGTAAATGAAAGTTTCACAGTTCGATTCACCTATGATTTAAATGGAATTTTGGATGTCGAAGTGAAAATTGATTCCACACAGGAAGTTTTTAGTCATGTTATTCTCCAAGATAGTGTTACTCTGACAGAAAAGGAAATCAAGGCTAAGCAAGCAGAGTTGACTCGCTATAAGATCAATGCTCAAGAAACAGAGGTTTATCGTTTCTTGATTGAAAAAGCGAATCGCGTGTACAGTATGCTCTTGGGGAGAAGAAGAGATGAGCTAATGGCTGAAACTAGACGATTTGAAGAAGAGGTCAGTCAAGCATCTGTGTATCATTTGCCAAAACTCTATCAATCATTTTCAAACTATCTAGACTTCCTAGAGCGAGGACTATAAAAGAGGAGACCTTATGAATATATGGGAAACTTTAGGGATAGAGCCAACGACTGACGTCAAGCTTATTAGAAGGCATTATGCTGAACTGGTTAGGCTCTATCACCCAGAAGACCAACCAGAAATTTACCAAGAAATTGTTGAAGCTTACCAAAAAGCCTTGACTTATGCGAGGTCTAGAAACACAAGACCAGAAAATAGTCTAAGAAAAGCGAGTGACTCTCAAGAAGCTAGTGAACTTGAAGAAGAGGCGAATGGAAAGCCTAACTCAAGTCTCAACTTTGAAAACTTGACTGAAGAAACGAAGACTGAGAACGAAGAGTCTGAAAGATCTAGTCTTGATTTTAGTGATTATCAGCAATCAACTGATAAAACCAGCGATTCCTTTAACTTTGAAACCTTTAAAGCAGAAGAGGATGAGCCAAAGTCCCCCCTTAACTTTAGTGACTATGATGAGGAAGTTCAGCTAAATGGAGATTCTGAAGAAAGAGCTACGAGTACCCTCAATTTTGAAACGTTTGGTGATGAAGAGAACCAAGGGCAAGAAGGATTAACAAGGTCTACTCTTGACTTTAGCGGTTATAATGAAGAAACTTATCTGATCCGAAATGCGATTGAAAGTATTGTTGGAAATGACGGTTATAACCAAGAGGAACAAGAGCATCTATGGCGTCAGTTCTTTCATCAGTATCAGTATGATATGGACATTGTTCAATCCGTTTTAGAGGAAATGGATGTTTATATTTTTAACAAACCGGAGCAATTCTCTATCCTCATTCCCTTGCTAGAAGACTATATACCTGACTTTAAGTACTGGAGCTATTACTATAAACTGAAGTATTGGAAAGTTAAAAGAGCTATAGCAGAAGAGGAAGGCAGTTCGCTTGAAAGCGCACATGAAGCCACTGAAGAATTCTATTATTCTTATAAACTTTGCCAAGAAATTCTCCATGATTTTAACAAAGCAAATCAATTGAGCTCTTGGATAGAATTTTTCAAGCACCCCTATCTGAGCTTTATGGTCTTGGATCAAGTAAATCAGAATCGTCAAATAATCAAGAGCGTTCCTGTTTTAAGCTATATCCTTGAAAAAAACCGACAAGTCATATTTGAAGAGGATTATCCACTCTTGAATGACTTGGCTGATTACTTAGAAGAAGTAAAAGAGGAGCTGGGAGAAAACGTTGACTTTAGTCACTACTCTCTAGATAATCCAGATGAAGTTGAGGCAGCCTTCTATGAGTTGCTCCAAGCTCAGTATGAAGACGAGTACAAACTGTTACGTGATTGGCAATACCTTTTTGAATCAGTCAAAGATCACACGCTCCTACTTGATTTATTAGAAAAGGTGGATGTCTATCCTTTAACCAATGCGAAAGTGTTAGCAATCGTTCTCCAATTTGTGGAGCATTACAGCGATGAGGAATCAAATCCTTACCTGAAAAAGCTCCATTTCTGGAAGAGTATCCATTCCTATCCTTCAGTGGTAGAGGAGTATGAACTAGACAAAAAGGAAAATTTTGATTACTGGTACAATGAAGGTTATCTTTATATGGATAAGCTCACCAAGAGCGATGAAGATATCAATGATTGGGAAAAGTGGAGAAGCTACTTTAAAGGAAGACCACGCATTCTAACGATTTTGCTTCAACAGATCTATAAGGAGTACCATCGATTTACAGATGGCGATCTCCTGAGATATGTTTTAGCTCCTTTTCCTACTTCTAAAATGGCTCCCCAAATGATGACGGAGGAGACAGACCAGAAACTAGAAGAGATGACAGTTTATGCTTATGAACTTAGTCATCCAAAGGCCAAGCTCTCTTATTTGGATTGGAAAAAAAGACAGGTCTTTAAAAATAAGTTTCTTCAGATTTTCTTTGGCCTCTTTACGATTGTGAGTTTGCTGCTCAGTATTATAGAGCGACCTGGTTATAATTCATGGGTTCATGCTGGTATGTTTTCACTCTTTTACGCCTATATGCTAAAATTGAGGAAAACACCGATTGAGGAAGGAGTGACTGCTAGAGGGAAAAAACGAAAATTCTACTACAGTCCTCATCCATGGTTCCTATTAATCTTGTTATTAACCCTAGTCCTTCCATCCTTACCATTTGGTCTCATTGGTGCCCTTATGTTCATTACATTTTTCAGCTTCATCGATGGTTTCCAAGTGAGTCAGGGGCTGAAGTGGGATTATTCTTTGGATAAGATGATTCCTATCGGTATCTTTCTTTCTGCTGGTTTTCTTTCTGCTTTGGTAAATCGAAGCCAGACTATTTCAGGAGTTGCCATAGCTTACTTCCATATTTTTGCAATCCTTGTGATTTGCTTGTCTTTTACAAGATTTAGTCCTGGATTTCCACCATCTCTGAAGAAAATTTTCATACCAGCAGTCTTGGGGATCCTACTATTTCAAACGTTGCCCTACATTCACAGCCGTTTAGACATCTTTGATCCAACTATTCTACGAAATGAAACGCTGGCTATAACCGTTATCCTCTTGTTAAATGGAATCGCTTTGTCTTATTTTACAAAGGAACAAGGCTTCATGATTGGTGTGAAGAAGGTCTTTATGATTTATGGCTTACAGATTTTTATTTTCCTAAGAAGACTGTTGCGAATCCTATTCGCACCAAATTCAGTTTTCGGTAATAACTATCATTACAAAGACTTACTACTCATGAACAGCGAATTTACGTTCTACTTCCTCGAGGGGCTTTTTATCCTGATCATGCTTTTCCTTATTCGCAATATACGCAAGGAAAATCTAAAAGTGCTGCTTAGAATGAAAGCGTAGAGAAGAAGACTCTAGTTCAAGTTTCTAGTAAATTTTGTCCATTAAGGGTATAATAGAACTATTAAAATGAAAGAGGTAATGAAAATGGCTTCAAAAATGCTACACACTTGCTTGCGAGTAGAAAACCTTGAAAAATCAATCGCTTTTTATCAAGATGCTTTTGGATTTAAAGAATTGCGTCGCAGAGATTTTCCAGATCATGCTTTCACCATTGTCTATCTAGGACTTGAGGGGGATGACTATGAGTTGGAGTTGACTTATAACTATGATCACGGTCCTTATGTGGTAGGAGATGGCTTCGCCCATATCGCCCTCAGTACACCTGACCTTGAGGCGCTACATCAAGAACATAGCGCTAAAGGCTATGAGGTGACAGCCCCTAATGGACTTCCAGGAACTCAACCAAACTATTACTTTGTCAAGGATCCTGATGGCTACAAGGTCGAAGTCATTCGTGAAAAATAATCCAGTAAAGTCAAGTAGAATGTTCGTTTTCTACTTGACTTTTTTTCTTTGAAAGAGTATACTAATACAAATTTAACCTTTAAGGGGAGTCCAGAGAGACTCACAAGGTGTCAGATAAAAGGGATAAGGGGACTCTCTGTGGAGACTTTTTAAGCGTGCGCATGAGTTCTAGCCTAACCCAACTGAGGCCTTGCATTAGCAAGGTCTTTTCTTTATCTGGTCCCCTTAAATTTAAGGAGGAAAAGTCATGAATCCCACATGTAAGAAACGTTTGGGTGCTATTAGTTTGGAAACCATGAAGGTGGTCGCACAAGAGGAAATTGCGCCAGCAATCTTTGAATTAGTCCTAGAAGGGGAAATGGTTGAAGCCATGCGAGCAGGCCAATTTCTTCACTTGCGTGTGCCTGATGATGCCCATCTCTTGCGTCGTCCTATTTCAATTTCGTCTATTGACAAGGCAAACAAGCAGTGTCATCTCATTTATCGGATTGAGGGGGCTGGAACCGCAATTTTTTCAACCTTAAGTCAGGGAGATACTCTTGATGTGATGGGACCTCAGGGAAATGGTTTTGACTTGTCTGATTTAGGCAATCAGAGCCAAGTTCTCCTCGTTGGTGGTGGAATCGGTGTTCCACCCTTGCTTGAGGTGGCCAAGGAATTGCATGCGCGTGGGGTGAAAGTGGTGACAGTCCTCGGTTTTGCCAACAAGGATGCTGTTATTCTCGAAACAGAATTGACCCAATATGGTCAGGTTTTTGTTACAACAGATGATGGTTCTTATGGCATTAAGGGAAATGTGTCAGTCGTCATCAATGACTTAGACATTCAATTTGATGCTGTTTACTCATGTGGGGCTCCTGGAATGATGAAGTATATCAATCAAAGATTTTATGATCACCCAAGAGCCTATCTATCTCTAGAATCTCGTATGGCTTGTGGGATGGGGGCTTGCTATGCCTGTGTCCTAAAAGTGCCAGATAGTGAGACAATTAGTCAACGTGTCTGTGAAGATGGCCCTGTTTTCCGCACAGGAACAGTTGTATTATAAGGAGAAAGTCATGACTACCAATCGTTTACAAGTTTCTCTACCGGGCTTGGATTTGAAAAATCCTATCATACCAGCATCAGGCTGTTTTGGTTTTGGTCAGGAATATGCCAAGTACTATGATTTGGACCTTTTGGGATCAATTATGATCAAGGCAACGACACTTGAACCCCGTTTTGGGAATCCTACTCCCAGGGTTGCAGAAACGCCTGCTGGTATGCTCAATGCAATCGGCTTGCAAAATCCGGGTTTAGAAGCTGTTTTAGCTGAAAAGTTGCCTTGGCTGGAAAGAGAGTATCCTACGCTTCCCATCATCGCAAATGTTGCAGGCTTTTCAAAACAAGAGTACGCTTCTGTTTCTCGAGGAATTTCTAAGGCTGCAAATGTAAAAGCTATCGAGCTTAATATCTCTTGTCCGAATGTGGATCACGGCAATCATGGACTTTTGATTGGGCAAGATCCTGACTTGGCCTACGAAGTGGTAAAAGCAGCTGTGGAAGCCTCTGATGTGCCAGTTTATGTTAAGTTAACCCCTAGTGTAACGGATGTTGTCACTATTGCTAAAGCCGCAGAAGATGCAGGAGCAAGTGGCTTAACCATGATCAATACTCTAGTCGGTATGCGCTTTGACCTCAAAACAAGAAAACCAATCCTAGCTAATGGAACAGGTGGAATGTCTGGACCAGCAGTCTTTCCAGTAGCCCTCAAACTCATCCGCCAAGTCGCCCAAACAACCGACCTTCCCATCATTGGAATGGGAGGAGTGGATTCGGCTGAAGCTGCGCTAGAAATGTATCTAGCTGGTGCCTCTGCCATCGGAGTTGGAACAGCTAACTTTACCAATCCATATGCCTGTCCTGATATTATCGAAAATTTACCAAAAGTCATGGACAAATATGGCAGTAGCAGTTTGGAAGAACTACGCAAGGAAGTCAAAGCCAGTCTGAGATAAGCTAGGTCTTCCTTATCGTCAACAAGAAATAGAATCTTCATCAATTTGTAATATTTCCGTCGATTAACTATGTTACAATAGGGTTTAGAAAACGTTATTGGAGCATTTAAATGAAACGATGGAAAGTGGCCCTAGTAAGTGCTGGCTTATTGGGGTGTTTTTTTACTGTAGTGGAGACAGCAAAAGCAGAAGAGGGAACTTGGCTAGGAAAGACCTACCTCAAAGCAGACGGGAAACCAGCAACCAACCAATGGATCTATGACCAAACGCAACAGGCCTGGTTTTATTTAACAGCTGATGGAAATCGTGCTGAGAACGGCTGGCTGACTGTTGGTGGTAAAGATTACTATTTTAACGAAGCTGGAAAATTAGCTACGAAAACGTGGGTTGGCCAGTATTATGTGACTGAAAGTGGTGCTAAAGCCAAGGAACAGTGGGTATTTAATCAGGAACAAGAATCCTGGTATTATCTCAAGTCTGATGGTCAGAAAGCTCAAAAAGAATGGATTCAACAAGGTCAGGAAAAATATTACCTTAAAGAAGACGGGAAAATGGCCAAAGATGAGTGGATCACTCAAGGGGAGAATCAATACTACATCAATTCACAAGGTAAAATGCTGAAAAATGCTTGGCTTGGTAAGAACTATATATCAGAAAATGGTCATAAGGTTAAACAAGCCTGGATTTATGATGACAACTATAGCAGTTGGTTCTACCTTCAAAAAGACGGTACCTATGCTGAAAATGGGTGGTTAACTATAGATGGGAAGGACTACCATTTTAAATCAGGCGGTTATCTTTCTACTGAACGTTGGATTGATCGCTTCTATGTTGCCAAGAGTGGAGCTAAATTGAAATCGGAATGGCTCTTTGATAAGAATTATGATGCTTGGTTTTACTTGAAAGCTGACGGAACCTATGCCGAAAAAGGCTGGGAAACGATTAAAGAAAAAGATTACCATTTCAAATCAGGCGGCTATCTTTCTACCGAGCGCTGGATTGACCGCTTCTATGTTGCTAAAAGTGGAGCTAAACTGAAATCGGAATGGCTCTTTGACAAGAATTATAACTCTTGGTTTTACTTGAAAGCTGACGGAACCTATGCTGAAAAAGGTTGGCAAACCATCAAAGGCAAGGATTACCATTTCAAATCAGGCGGCTACCTCTCTACGGAAACTTGGATTGACCGCAGTTATGTGACGAGTAGTGGAGCAAAAGCTGGCAAAGGGTGGCTCTTTGACAAGAATTATAACTCTTGGTTCTATATCAACTCTGATGGAAATTATGCCAATAAAGAATGGCTCTGGGATAATGGTTACTACTATCTCAAATCTGGTGGTTATATGGCTGCGAGTGAGTGGGTATGGTACAAGAACAATTGGTTCTACCTCAAGTCAAATGGAAAGATGGCTGAGAAAGAATTAATCTACGATTCATCCGACCAATCATGGTACTACCTTAAATCAGGCGGTTATATGGCAAAAAATGAAACTGTGGATGGTCATACCTTGGATGCTTCTGGTAGATGGCATGTTGCGGATAAAACCAAATATTACAAAGTTAAACCCATCACAGCCTATGTCTATAGTGCATCTGGAGAAATCTTAAGTTACATTAACCAAGGAAGCATTGTTTCACTGGATAGTTCGACTCGAAAAGGTGGCCGACTTGCAGTTTCGATTTCTGGCTTGTCTGGCTATATGAATCAAAGTGATTTGATAGCAGTAGATGAAGGAAGCGAGTTTATCCCTCATTATACTAGTGATGGGAAATTCCTCTACCATGAACTCTCTCCTTATACGAGTATCAAAGTAGCTCCACACACATCTGCTATGGTTATTGGTAAGAAGTACTACTCAACTGATGGAGAGCACTTTGAGGGCTTTACCATTAAAAATCCTTTCCTCTATAAAAACTTGAGAGAGCCAAGTAATTATAGTGCAGCTGAGTTGGATAAACTGTATTCGATGATGAACTTGCAGGATAGTCCTCTAGCAGGTAAAGGAGCGACTTTCAAAGAAGCTGAGGAACGCTACGGTGTCAATGCCCTTTACTTGATGGCACATAGCGCTCTTGAAAGTGCGTGGGGACGTAGTCAAATTGCCAGAGATAAGAACAACTTCTTTGGTATTGCTGCTTATGATACTAGCCCATATCTCTCAGCCAAGAGTTTTGATAATGTGGATAAAGGAATCCTTGGAGCGGCCAAGTGGATTCGTGAGAACTACATCGACTATGGCAGAGACCACCTTGGAAACAAGGCAACAGGAATGAATGTTCGCTATGCTTCAGATCCATACTGGGGTGAGAAGATAGCCAGCATCATGATGACTATCAACAGCAAACTTGGTTGGAAAGACTAATCAAAAGAAATCAACGGTAACTACTGAAAAGTGGTTATCGTTTTTGTTTTAAACATTGGAGGAGAAATAGTATAATAACAGTCTCTTTATTCTTGAACAATTAACAAAATGATAGTAAAATGTAAGAGGAGATATTAATCTAATTACTATATAAAAAGGAGATTTTTATGAAAAAGCTACTATCCTTCTCAATTGCCTTGCTTTCAATCACAACCCTAGTTGCTTGTTCTGGACGTAAGGCAGAATCAAAGGTCCCAGAAGAAAAAATTGAACAGAAGCAAATCAAGTTTGATGAGAAGTTGTTTAAAGAAGCTGGACTTTTGCCTTTTAAAAATGAAAAGCAGCTAGAACTTGGGGAATTGGATTCTAAATCACGCGCAACGGGTGCTCATATTCAACTTAAGGACAGCGATGAGCCAACTGAGAAGAGAGAGCCTAAGATAAGTTATAACCCAGTTGGATGGCACAATTATAAATTCTTTTATGGTGACGGTAAAAAAGAAGCTTGGTTGATGAGTCGTGGTCATTTGGTTGGGTACCAATTTAGCGGATTAAATGATGAAAAGAGGAATCTGGTTCCAATGACTAACTGGCTAAATGCTGGAAATTATTCTGGAACAGATGACCAAAACCAAAGTAGCATGCTTTACTATGAAAATCGATTGGACTCTTGGTTGGCCAATCACCCAAACTATTATCTTGACTACAAGGTGACCCCAATCTATCAGAAAGATGAATTGATTCCGAGACAAATTGAATTGCAGTATGTGGGAATAGATGAAAATGGCAAACTCTTGGAAATCAAATTGGGTGGTAGTAAAGAAAAGGTTGATCAGTATTCAGTGACGCATGTTGTTTTAGACAATGTTTCAGCTAATGCGGAAATCAATTATTTGGACGGTACGGCTAAAAATACAGTTGAAGATGCAAAGATAAAAGAAGAAAAAGAAAAGGCTAAGAAGGAAGCTGAGGAAAAAGCCAAGAAAGAGGCTGAAGAAAAAGAAGCAGCTGAAAAGAAAGCAAAAGAAGAAGAGCAGGAAAAAGCTCGCCAAGCCGCACAAGAAAAGGAAGAAAGCCAGGAATCAAACTCGCAATCAACAAATTCAGGTGGCTACTTTAGAGATAAAAACGGAAGATGGCACAGACCAAATGGTAAATTCGCTTCCAAGAAAGAAATTAGAGAAGCCGGATTGCAGTGATAGGAAGAATTTAGCAGATATACAGTCAAAAAGCCGTTGGAAAACGGTTTTTTGTTATAATTAAATGAAGAATGTAGAATTGAAGGAGAACATCATGACTTTTGAAGAAATCCTGCCTGGGTTAAAGGCCAAGAAAAAATATGTACGAACTGGTTGGGGAGGGGCTGAAAACTATGTCCAACTCTTTGACACTATCGAACAAAACGTGGTTGCACTTGAAGTGACGCCTTATTTTCTAATCAACGTGTCTGGAGAAGGGGAAGGTTTTTCCATGTGGAGCCCGACACCTTGTGATGTTTTGGCGACGGATTGGGTAGAAGTGTATGACTAGACGTGTATTGATTACGGGAGTAAGTTCAGGGATTGGTCTGGCTCAAGCCCGCCTCTTTTTAGAGAAGGGTTATCAAGTTTATGGTGTGGATCAAGGTGAAAATCCACTCTTACAGGGTGATTTCCACTTTTTACAGAGAGATTTGACCTTGGACTTGGAGCCAATTTTTGACTGGTGTCCTTATGTGGATGTTTTGTGCAATACTGCTGGAGTTTTGGATGATTACAAACCACTGTTGGAACAATCAGCCCAGGAAATTCAAGAGATTTTTGAAATCAACTATGTGACTCCTGTTGAGTTGACTCGTTAT
The DNA here is from genome assembly GCF_041432215.1 of Streptococcus sp. 27098_8_70. Taxonomy (GTDB): domain Bacteria; phylum Bacillota; class Bacilli; order Lactobacillales; family Streptococcaceae; genus Streptococcus; species Streptococcus oralis_CP. Next base: position 483,697 of record NZ_JAPVZD010000001.1, on the reverse strand, counting down.
TATTTGACGCAAATGCTGGAAAATAAAAAAGGAATCGTTATCAATATGTGCTCCATTGCTTCTAGCATAGCAGGTGGCGGTGGTCACGCCTATACCTCGTCTAAGCACGCCTTGGCTGGCTTTACCAAGCAGTTGGCTCTAGACTATGCTGAGGCTGGTATTCAGGTCTTTGGGATTGCTCCAGGGGCAGTCAAGACAGCTATGACCGCTGCCGACTTTGAGCCAGGTGGATTGGCTGACTGGGTGACTAGTGAAACGCCAATCAAGCGCTGGATTGAGCCAGAGGAAGTAGCAGTGATTAGCCTTTTCTTAGCAAGTGGAAAAGCGAGCGCCATGCAAGGACAAATCTTGACCATTGATGGTGGCTGGTCTTTGAAGTAGGAGGAGTTGGATGGGAACCAAAAAACACTTTGGAGTCTATGCTGTTTGCTGTGAAAATGGGAAGTTACTCTGCATTGAAAAAACGAGGGGCCCTTATCAACATCGTTATGATTTACCCGGAGGCAGTCAGCAACTTGGTGAAGGATTGACGGAAACGCTGATTAGAGAAGTTATGGAAGAGACGGGATATACTGTTAGAAGCTACTCTAATCCTCGAATCTACGATGTTTTCGTCAGGGAAGAGTTAAAAAATTGTGTGGTTCACCATATCATGGCATTTTATGATATTGAGGTCAACGAGAAGGAAGCTCAAGTTACTATTTCGGAAGCTGTCTCTGATGGTGCGAATGATTCACTCGGATATGTTTGGATGGATATTCAGAAAATCACAGAAGAAAATGCATCACCATTAGTCTTGAAGATTAAGTCTGAATTATTAGGATTTCCAGAGCTGGACAAGACCTTGTATATGAATTGGAAGGTGAATGATGAGAAACCAACTTGTCCTTAGTGGCGAACAAATTGTTGAAAAAGTTTATCCTCAGTTATTGCACCACGTCGGTATGATTCGTGGAGAATACTTACTGAGAGAGCTCAATCAAAATATCCTATTAGCAAGTTGTCAACAATTTGTAAAAGATTATCTAGATACCATTTGCTCCTTGTACTCAGATGAAGAGGTTTGGTATCGTTTTTCAGAGTTAACAAATACAGAAGCTAATTGTTTAGAGGGGACTAAAGAGCATTTTGATGAAAATCATCCCTTGTTTGGTTATAGAGGAACTAGGCGCTTGCTGGCGTGTCCTGATGAATTTCAGGCTGAAGCACATGTCGTTACAGAAGTTTATCAAACAAATCCCAATCTGTCTGTTATTTTTCCTTTTATCAATGATGCTGAGCAGTTAAAACAAGCTATTAGAGTATTGCGTGAGCATGGTTTTACTGGAAAAGTCGGCACAATGATTGAATTACCGTCAGCTTATTTTGACTTGGACAGGATACTGGAAACTGGTATTTCAAAGATTATAGTTGGAATGAATGATTTGACTTCTTTTGTTTTTGCGACTGTGAGAAACAGTCAATGGCATGATATGGAAAGTCCAATAATGTTAGATATGCTAAGAGATATGCAGGATAAAGCAAGGATAAAAAAGATTGACTTTGCTGTAGCAGGCTATCTGAATACTTCTTTCATACAAAAAATGAATCAGATGGGTATCAAGTGTATTATCCACTACAGTTCTATTCCAGAGATTTTTAATTTAGAGATTGATCATCCAGACCACCTCAAACGTATAAAAGAAGTAAGTAAAAAATTACAAAGGAGCAACCCATGACACCGCAAGAAATGTGGAATGACTACAAGCAAATCAACCCCTCTATCGGAGATGAGATAGATGCCTGGGCTTTTGGAGTGGAAGCAGATCTCTTGGCAGATTTGGTTTTAAAAGGCGAAAAGACAGCAACTGCCTCAGCCTACGACCTCTATGCAATAGAAGACGAACCTCTTCCACGAGAAGGAACCTTTGACATCATTTTAGATAGCCAAGATCGAGCTGTCTGCATTGTCGAAATTACTAAGGTTTCCGTTCAGCCCTTTCATCAAGTTTCTGCTGACCATGCCTATAAGGAAGGTGAGGGAGACAAATCTTTAGCCTATTGGCGTCAGGTTCATGAGGACTGTTTCGCCGAGTGGCTGAGAGAGGCAGGACTGACTTTTACACCTGACAGCAAGGTTGTTTTGGAAGAATTTCGCAAGGTCTACCCACTCTAGACTGCAGAAGGAAGAAAGTTTTGGAAATTACCGTCCAATCCTTTTTTCTAAAGCAAAACATGATATAATAAGTTTGTTTGAAGAAGAGTAAAACTCTTAAACTTAGAATAGGAGAAAACTATGCAAGCAGTTGAACATTTTATTACGCAATTTGTTCCTGAACACTATGATTTATTTTTAGACTTGAGTCGTGAGACCAAGACCTTTTCTGGGAAGGTGACCATCACTGGTCAAGCCAAGACTGACCGTATTTCCCTTCACCAAAAAGATTTGGAAATCGCTTTTGTAGAAGTTGCGGGTCAAGCTCGTCCGTTTACAGTTGACCATGACAATGAAGCCCTTCATATCGAATTGGCTGAGACTGGTCAAGTTGAATTGGTCATCGCTTTTTCAGGAAAAATCACAGACAACATGACAGGGATTTACCCTTCTTATTACACAGTTGATGGTGTCAAGAAGGAAGTCCTGTCTACTCAGTTTGAAAGCCATTTTGCGCGTGAAGCCTTCCCATGTGTGGACGAGCCTGAAGCCAAAGCAACTTTTGACCTCGCTCTACGTTTTGACCAAGCGGAAGGTGAAGTGGCCCTGTCAAACATGCCAGAAATTGATGTGGAAGACCGTAAGGAGACAGGCGTCTGGAAGTTTGAGACAACACCTCGCATGTCTTCTTACTTGTTAGCCTTTGTAGCTGGTGATTTGCAAGGGGTAACCGCTAAAACCAAGAATGGTACTCTCGTTGGTGTCTACTCAACCAAAGCCCACCCCCTATCAAACCTTGATTTCTCACTGGACATCGCCGTTCGCTCAATCGAGTTTTACGAAGATTACTACGGAGTTAAGTATCCAATTCCTCAATCGCTCCACATCGCCCTTCCTGACTTCTCAGCAGGTGCAATGGAAAACTGGGGTCTTGTGACTTACCGTGAAGTTTACTTGGTTGTGGATGAGAACTCAACCTTTGCTAGCCGTCAACAAGTTGCCCTTGTTGTGGCACATGAGTTGGCTCACCAATGGTTTGGTAACCTCGTGACTATGAAATGGTGGGATGACCTTTGGCTTAATGAAAGCTTCGCTAACATGATGGAATACGTCTGTGTGGATGCCATCGAGCCAAGTTGGAACATCTTTGAAGACTTCCAAACAGGTGGAGTTCCAGCGGCGCTTAAACGTGATGCGACTGATGGGGTTCAGTCTGTCCACGTCGAAGTCAAACACCCAGATGAAATCAACACGCTCTTTGATGGCGCTATCGTTTATGCCAAAGGAAGCCGTCTTATGCACATGCTTCGCCGTTGGCTAGGTGATGCTGATTTTGCTAAGGGTTTGCACGCTTACTTTGAAAAACACCAATACAGCAACACCATTGGTCGTCACCTTTGGGATGCTCTTGGTCAAGCATCAGGACGTGATGTCGCAGCCTTCATGGATTCTTGGTTGGAACAACCTGGTTATCCAGTTCTCACTGTCAAAGTTGAAAATGACGTCTTGAAGATTTCGCAAAAACAATTCTTTATCGGTGAGCACGAAGACAAGAACCGCCTCTGGGTAGTGCCACTCAACAGCAACTGGAAAGGTTTGCCAGACACACTTGAAACTGAAAGTATCGAAATCCCTGGCTATGCCGCTCTTCTTGCTGAAAACAAAGGAGCACTTCGCCTCAATACTGAAAATACTGCCCACTACATTACAGACTATCAAGGAGACTTGTTAGATGCTGTTCTTGCTGAGTTAGAGACACTTGATAACACAAGCAAACTGCAAATCGTTCAAGAACGTCGTTTGTTGGCTGAAGCAGGGCACATTTCTTATGCAGACTTGCTTCCAGTCCTTGATAAACTTGCTAAGGAAGAGTCTTATCTGGTGGTTTCAGCTGTTTCTCAAGTGATTTCTGCCCTTGAGCGCTTTATCGATGAAGGTACAGAAGCTGAGAAAGCCTTTAACAGTCTGGTTGCTAAATTGGCTCGTCATAACTATGACCGTCTTGGCTTTGAAGCCAAAGACGGAGAATCAGATGAGGATGAATTGGTTCGTCAGTTGGCCGTTTCTATGATGATTCGCTCCAATGATGCAGAAGCTAGTCAAGTCGCTAGCCAAATCTTTGCAGCTCACAAGGAGAACCTTGCAGGACTTCCAGCAGCCATCCGTGCACAAGTTCTTATCAATGAAATGAAACACTATGAGACCAAGGACTTGGTCGCAACTTATCTGGACCTCTACACTCATGCGACGGATGCGGTCTTCAAACGCCAGTTGGCAGCTGCTCTAGCCTACAGTACAGATGCTGACAATATCCAAACCTTGATTCGTTCATGGAAGGACAAATTTGTGGTGAAACCACAAGACCTTTCTTCATGGTACCTCCAATTCCTCGGACACCAAACAACTCAAGAAACTGTTTGGGTATGGGCGCGTGAAAACTGGGATTGGATCAAGGCAGCTCTTGGTGGGGATATGAGCTTTGATAGCTTTGTCATCTTCCCATCACACATCTTTAAAACAGAAGAACGCTTGGCTGAGTATAAGGAATTCTTTGAACCGCAACTTTCTGACCTAGCTCTTAGCCGTAATATCCGCATGGGGATCAAGGATATCGCAGCGCGTGTTGACTTGATTAAGCGTGAGAAAGCAGCAGTCGAAGCTGTTGTAGCCCAATATGGCAAGGCTTAATTCGTTCAAAATGTAAACAAAAACTCAACTTTCTATCTGAAAAGAAGAGAGAGTTGAGTTTTTTTTAAGGCAATTTTGGTATAATAATCATAACAAGGAGGAGTTTCTGATGATAAAAATCTTATTAGTAGAAGATGACCTGGGTCTGTCAAACTCAGTATTTGACTTTTTGGATGATTTTGCAGATGTCATGCAGGTTTTTGATGGAGAAGAAGGTCTCTACGAAGCAGAAAGTGGCGTTTATGACTTGATTTTGCTTGACCTGATGTTGCCTGAAAAAAATGGCTTCCAAGTCTTGAAAGAGTTGCGCGAAAAAGGAATTACGACACCAGTCCTTATCATGACTGCCAAAGAGAGTTTGGATGACAAGGGACACGGTTTTGAGCTTGGAGCGGATGACTACCTCACCAAACCTTTCTACCTTGAAGAACTCAAAATGCGGATCCAAGCCCTTCTCAAACGTTCAGGTAAATTTAACGAAAACACCTTAACCTATGGGGATATTGTCGTCAACCTTTCAACGAATGAAGTGAAAGTGGAAGATACTCCTGTAGAACTACTCGGAAAAGAGTTTGAGTTATTGGTTTATTTCCTTCAAAATCAAAATGTTATTCTTCCCAAGACGCAAATTTTTGACCGTCTATGGGGATTTGATAGCGATACGACGATTTCCGTTGTAGAAGTCTATGTCTCAAAAGTTCGTAAGAAATTGAAGGGAACAGCCTTTGCTGAAAATCTTCAAACCTTGCGTAGTGTCGGGTATATTTTAAAAGATGTTCAATAAACTAAAAAAAACATGGTATGCGGATGATTTCAGCTATTTCATTCGAAACTTTGGAGTGTTCACCCTGATCTTCTCTGCTATGACCTTGATTATCCTCCAGGTCATGCACTCGAGTCTCTACACTTCTGTAGATGAAAAACTACAAGCCCTTAGCACTAGCCCTCAAGCTGTTATCCAATTAGCCCTTAATCGGGCAACTGAAGAAGTCAAGGATATTCAACCAGCAACAGCGGATGCCAACAAGGCTGAAATCAAACCCAATGTCAGCTCCAATACGGAAGTCTTGCTCTTTGACAAGGATTTTAACCAACTCTTACTGGGCAATCGTTTTTTAGGTTTGGATAAGATCAAGCTGGACAAAAAAGAGTTGAATCACATTCGGCAAATCCAAGTTGTCAATAGTTACGGTCAGGAAGAAACCTATCGGATGATTTTGATGGAAACCAACTCTTCCTCCGTATCAAGTAACGTCAAGTATGCGGCGGTTTTAATCAATACTAGCCAGCTCGAGCAAATCAGCCAAAACCACGAGCATTTAATTGTTGTAGTCATGGCTAGTTTCTGGCTCCTGTCTTTAATTGCCAGTGTTTATTTGGCACGTGTCAGTGTCAAACCCTTGCTGGAAAGTATGCAAAAGCAGAAGTCCTTTGTTGAAAATGCTAGTCACGAACTGAGAACGCCTTTGGCCGTTTTACAAAATCGGTTAGAGAATCTCTTTCGAAAACCAGAGGCAACGATTATGGAATCCAGCGAAAGTATCGCTTCCAGTCTTGAAGAAGTTCGCAACATGCGTTTCCTCACGACCAATCTTCTCAACCTTGCACGTCGCGATGATGGAATCAAACCAGAAATAGCAGAAGTATCACCACAGTTCTTTAAGACAACCTTTGCTAACTATGAGTTGATTGCTTCTGAAAATGATCGTATTTTTGAGTATGAAAATCGGATTTATCGTCCCTTCATGACCGATCAGTTGCTCCTAAAACAACTCATGACCATCTTATTTGACAATGCCATCAAGTATACTGAAGAAGATGGGAAAATTGAGTTTGTAGTCCATGCTACAGATCGTCACCTTTATCTAACAGTAACGGATAATGGAATTGGAATCTCAGCTACTGATAAGAAGAAAATCTTTGACCGCTTTTATCGTGTAGACAAGGCGAGAACCCGTCAGAAAGGTGGCTTTGGTCTTGGACTATCTTTGGCCAAGCAGATTGTTGATGCTTTGCGAGGAACGATTAGCGTGAAAGATAACAAACCTAGAGGAACGATTTTTGAAGTTAAAATCGCTATTCAATCTCCTTCAAAACGTAAGAATAAATAAAAAAGACAGTTAGATAACTGTCTTTTTTGATAACTAGAAAAGAGGTTGGTAGAAGTACCAACCTTTATTTTGAAAATTTTCGTTTCATCATCTTTCGTTGAAGTTGTAAAAGAGCGAGGCTTGTTGCCATAGCAGCGATAAAGGACAAAGCTGTATTTAATTTTAAGGCTAAAAAGATAAAACTAAAAAGTGCCATAAAAATACAGAAACAAGCGATATTTACAAAAAATAAAATCTCTTTTAGGTTAGGGCCGACTGGGGCTTCAGGTGTGTAATCTTGGTAAAGCGGAGTTTGTTTCGATTCGGGAGCTTGTTCAAACTCATAAGCTTCTAGTTTTCTTGCGGACATGATTCTCTCCTTAACAGTACATAACTATTTTATCATTTTTTATGCAGAGAATTATTACAGGATTGTTACAAAAACACTAAAGTCTCTTATCATCCTCTAAGTCGCTCTTCTTGACACCCACTAGAGAAAATGATAGCATGGATGTTACACTTAAAAACAGATGACCTAACTTTCTATATTATAAATATACTGAGAAAGGTAAGGATAACTTATATAAATTGATAGCAAGCTGAGGCTTTTTCCTAAGATGATTTGTTAAGTTGCTACCTGAATACTTTTGAAGAGTATTGATAGGAGTTGTTTTGAATGGATGATAAGACAGAGATTCTGTCTATTGGACTGGGTGGCATTCTTGCTACCTCTGGGAAATGTTAAAGGAGATAAGCATGTATCTTGCTATCAAAGAGATATTACGAAACAAACTTCGATATAGTTTGATCTTAACGACCATTCTTCTTATCGCTTTTATGGTCTTTTTTATGACCAGTCTAGCTCTCGGTCTTGTGCGAAACAACCGGGCCGCTATTGATAATTGGCAAGCAACGGGTGTCGTTTTATCCGACTACGCAAATGATAATTTGACAGCATCCTTTATTCCTGAAAAGGACTACAAGGATAAGAGTTCTGAAGAGGCTGCTCCCCTGGGCTATATGTTCGCTGTAACCAATCTAGTCGATGGTAGTGAAAAGGTCAATGTTTCCATTTTTGCTCAAGACTGGGACGCTTTTATCTCTCCTAGTTTGACGGAAGGTCGTTATCCTGAAGGAGATGATGAGGTTGTCGTGGACCAGTCTTTTGAGAACTATGGGATGAAGCTAGGCGATGCCATTCAGCTCAATGGAAGCGATTCAAGTTACAAGATTGTAGGCCTGACTCAAGGAAATAAATTTTTCACCGAGCCTGTTGTCTTTACGAGCCTGACAACTTATTGGACCTTACAAGGAACCTTGAAAGCCAATCGTTCCATCTCTGCCTTGGTATTGAAAAATGACATAGAAGTGACTGGCGACGGACTGAAACAGATTTCCATTCCAAAAATGATTTCGAAAATTCCTGGTTACACACCTCAGGTTAATGTATTTTCAGGAATGATTCTCGCTATGATTGTTATCACAGGCTTGATTGTGGGGATTTTTGTTTATATCATTACCATCCAAAAACTAGGACTTTATGGAATAATGCGAGCTCAAGGGATACAGATCAAAACCATTGTATGGTCTCTGTTCTGTCAAATCTTCCTCCTAGCTGGTATGGGGATTGCTTTAGCCTTGCTGGCAATCGGAGGAGTGATTTTAGTCTTACCAGCTACCTTCTTTTTCTATCCAAGTTGGATAGCCTATTCTGTCCTAAGTTTGGTAATTTCCTTGATGGCCCTTCTAGGTGGTGTCATTTCACTTCCACGCTTGCTAAAGGTGGACCCGATTACTGCGATTGCAGAGTGATAAGGAGAATAGTATGACAACATTGATAGAAATGAATCAAGTGACAAAAACTTACGGGGAAGGAAAGATGAAAGTCGTAGCCCTGCATGAGACGAATTTTCAGCTAAATGCGGGAGAGTTCGTAGCTATCGTTGGGCCCTCTGGCTCTGGAAAGACGACCTTTCTAACAACTCTAGGACAACTTCAGGAAGCATCGAGTGGAAAGATTCTAGTCAAAGGGAAGGAAACAGGCAGTTTGACGGAGAAGGAAAAAACAGATCTCCGTTTTAGAGAGTTTGGTTTCATTCTCCAGGCTTCAAACTTAATTCCTTTTCTAACGGTCAAGGAACAGCTGGATTTGATAGACAGACTAGATAAGGGAAAAAATAGTAAAAGTGACCGAAAAGAGCTGTTTGACTTGTTGGATTTGGAAAAAGTTCAAAATCATTATCCCAAAGCTCTATCGGGTGGCGAACGTCAGCGTGCCGCGATTGCTAGAGCGCTCTATAACAATCCAAGCATTGTGCTTGCAGATGAGCCGACAGCCAGTCTTGACACTGAGCATGCCTACCAAGTAACGGAGATGCTGGCTGCCATTGCCCATGAACAAGGTAGAGGAGTTGTTATGATTACGCATGACACTCGTCTTCTTGATAAGGTTGATCGTATTTATGTCATGAACGATGGCCACCTAGTTGAAGAAACACATGCATAAAATAGAGTGAATGGTACAAGTTACTGTTCACTTTTTTGATTGGGAAAGATAGAAACAAGTTTAACTTTTTGTGAAACTCTCAGTAACCATAGCTGATTTTTTAGAAATGTGGTATAATTTTTCTTATGGAAAAGATTATCATTACAGCAACTGCTGAAAGTATTGAACAAGTTGAACAGTTACTCGAAGCCGGCGTAGACCGTATCTATGTTGGTGAGAAAGATTTTGGCCTTCGTCTGCCAACGACTTTTAGTCATGAAGACTTACGCACCATCGCTAAGTTGGTTCATGAAGCAGGCAAGGAATTGATTGTCGCGGTTAATGCCCTCATGCACCAAGATATGATGGACCGTATCAAGCCTTTCCTAGACTTCTTGGAAGAGATTAAGACAGACTATATCACTGTTGGGGATGCAGGTGTCTTTTACGTTGTCAATCGCGATGGTTATTCCTTTAAGACCATCTACGATGCTTCAACCATGGTGACAAGCAGTCGTCAGATTAACTTCTGGGGTCAAAAGGCAGGCGCATCTGAGGCGGTTTTGGCGCGTGAAATTCCATCTGCTGAACTCTTCAAGATGCCAGAGATTTTGGAAATTCCTGCTGAAGTATTGGTTTATGGGGCTAGTGTCATTCACCATTCTAAGCGTCCGCTCTTACAAAACTACTATAACTTCACGCACATCGATGATGAAAAGACACGTAAACGTGACCTCTTCTTAGCAGAACCGAGTGACCCTGAGAGCCATTACTCTATCTTTGAAGATAATCATGGTACTCACATCTTTGCCAACAATGACCTTGATTTGATGACCAAATTAACAGAATTGGTGGAGCATGGTTTTACTCATTGGAAACTTGAAGGACTTTACACCCCAGGTCAGAATTTTGTAGAAATTGCTAAACTCTTTATTCAAGCGCGTGGCTTGATCCAAGAGGGGAATTTCAGCCATGACCAAGCCTTCTTGTTAGATGAGGAAGTGCGCAAGTTACACCCTAAAAACCGTTTCCTCGACACAGGATTCTATGATTACGATCCTGATATGGTTAAATAGGACACCAAAACCCGAAATAAAAATGTTCGGGTTTTTCCAGTGTATCCATGAAATAAAAACGGATACATGTTATAATAAAAATAGCTCTTTAATGGAGGTGTTTAAGTGGAGAATCTGAAAAAGATGGCAGGTATCAAGGCTGCTGAGTTTGTCAAGGATGGTATGGTTGTTGGACTCGGAACTGGATCAACTGCCTACTATTTCGTAGAAGAAATCGGTCGTCGGATTAAGGAAGAAGGTTTGCAGATTACTGCTGTGACAACTTCCAGTGTGACCAGTAAACAGGCTGAAGGTCTTAACATCCCGCTCAAGTCGATTGATCAAGTTGACTTTGTTGATGTGACGGTTGACGGGGCGGATGAAGTAGATAGCCAGTTTAACGGAATCAAAGGCGGTGGTGGTGCCCTTCTGATGGAGAAGGTTGTGGCAACGCCCTCAAAAGAATACATTTGGGTGGTGGATGAAAGCAAACTGGTCAAGAAACTAGGTGCTTTTAAATTGCCAGTAGAAGTGGTTCAGTATGGTGCAGAACAGGTCTTTCGTCGGTTTGAGCGAGCTGGCTACAAACCAAGTTTCCGTGAAAAAGACGGTCAACGTTTTGTGACCGATATGCAGAACTTTATCATTGACCTGGCCTTGGATGTCATTGAAGATCCAATTGCTTTCGGGCAAGAATTGGACCATGTCGTTGGTGTCGTAGAGCATGGCTTGTTCAACCAAATGGTGGATAAGGTCATCGTAGCGGGACGAGACGGTGTTCAGATTTTAACTTCAACAAAAGCAAACTAATCAACATAATAAGGAGACAGACTATGTCAAAATTTAATCGTATTCACTTGGTGGTATTGGATTCTGTGGGAATCGGTGCTGCACCAGATGCCAATAACTTTGTCAATGCAGGAGTTCCAGATGGAGCTTCTGATACACTGGGACACATTTCAAAAACAGTTGGTTTGAATGTGCCAAACATGGCTAAAATCGGTCTAGGAAATATTCCTCGCGAAACGCCTCTAAAGACTGTACCAGCTGAAAGCAATCCAACAGGATATGCAACAAAATTGGAAGAAGTATCCCTTGGTAAGGATACCATGACTGGTCACTGGGAAATCATGGGACTCAACATTACCGAGCCTTTCGATACTTTCTGGAACGGATTCCCAGAAGAAATCTTGACAAAGATTGAAGAATTTTCAGGACGCAAGGTCATTCGTGAAGCCAACAAACCTTACTCAGGTACAGCTGTTATCGATGATTTCGGACCTCGTCAAATGGAAACTGGGGAGTTGATTATCTATACTTCAGCTGACCCTGTTTTGCAAATTGCTGCCCACGAAGACATTATTCCTTTGGATGAATTGTACCGTATCTGTGAATACGCTCGTTCGATTACCCTTGATCGCCCTGCTCTTCTAGGTCGTATCATTGCCCGTCCATATGTTGGTGAGCCAGGTAACTTCACTCGTACGGCAAATCGTCGTGATTTGGCAGTATCTCCATTTGCACCAACTGTTTTGGATAAATTGAACGAAGCTGGTATCGATACTTACGCTGTTGGTAAAATCAACGACATCTTTAATGGCGCGGGTATCAATCATGACATGGGCCACAACAAGTCAAACAGCCACGGAATTGATACACTATTGAAGACTATGGAACTTGCTGAGTTTGAAAAAGGATTCTCCTTCACAAACTTAGTTGACTTTGATGCTCTTTACGGCCACCGCCGCAATGCTCATGGTTACCGTGATTGCTTGCATGAGTTTGATGAACGCTTGCCTGAAATTATCGCAGCCATGAGAGAGAATGATCTTCTTTTGATTACTGCTGACCATGGAAATGACCCAACCTATGCAGGAACTGACCACACTCGTGAATATATTCCACTTTTAGCTTACAGTCCTAGCTTTAAGGGAAATGGTGTCATTCCAGTTGGACATTTTGCAGATATCTCAGCGACAGTTGCGGATAACTTTGGTGTGGAAACTGCCATGATTGGGGAAAGTTTCTTAGATAAATTGGTATAAGATGACACACTATGCTTTACTGGTAAGGGGCATTAATGTCGGTGGGAAGAATAAGGTTGTTATGTCGCAACTTCGTCAAGAACTGACAGAGTTGGGACTGGAAAAGGTTGAAACCTACATCAACAGTGGCAACATTTTCTTTACTTCGACAGCTCCCAAAGCCCAATTGGTTGAAAAGTTAGAGGCTTTCTTTGAAATCCATTATCCATTTATTCAGAGCTTTTCCTTGTTGAGTCTTGAGGACTTTGAAGCGGAACTTGAAAATCTGCCTGAATGGTGGACCAAAGATTTGGCACGAAAGGATGTGCTCTTCTACACGGAGAGCTTGGATGTGGATCAAGTCATCGAGAAAGTGAACAGTTTGGAACTGAAAGATGAAGTGGTTCATTTTGGAAGACTTGGGATTTTCTGGGGTAAATTCTCTGAAGAATCCTACTATGCAACTGCCTATCACAAGCACTTGCTCAAGATGCCTTTTTATCGCAACATCACCATTCGCAACGCAAAAACCTTTGACAAAATCGGTCAAATGTTAACAAATAATAAAGGAGACACACAATGACATTTTTAGATAAAATCAAGGAAACAGCTGCTTTCCTGAAAGACAAGGGAATCCAAGCGCCTGAGTTCGGTCTAATCCTTGGATCAGGACTTGGAGAATTGGCAGAAGAAATCGAAAATCCAGTTGTAGTAGACTACGCAGATATACCAAACTGGGGTCGTTCAACAGTTGTCGGACACGCTGGGAAATTGGTATATGGTGAACTTTCAGGCCGTAAGGTCTTGGCTCTTCAAGGTCGCTTCCATTTCTACGAAGGCAATCCTCTTGAAGTCGTGACTTTCCCAGTACGTGTAATGAAAGTACTCGGATGTGAAGGTGTCATTGTAACCAATGCAGCTGGAGGTATTGGATTTGGTCCTGGTACCTTGATGGCTATCTCAGACCATATCAATATGACAGGGCAAAATCCATTGATGGGTGAAAACTTGGATGATTTTGGTCCACGTTTCCCTGATATGTCTAAAGCCTACACACCAGAATACCGTGCTACTGCCCATGAAGTGGCTAAAAAACTTGGTATCAAGCTTGATGAAGGTGTCTATATCGGTGTAACCGGTCCGACTTATGAAACACCTGCAGAAATTCGTGCCTATAAGACATTGGGAGCAGATGCAGTTGGTATGTCTACAGTTCCTGAAGTTATTGTTGCAGCCCACTCTGGCTTGAAAGTTCTAGGAATTTCATGTATTACGAACCATGCTGCAGGATTCCAAGAAGAACTCAATCACGAAGAAGTTGTAGAAGTGACAGAGCGTGTCAAAGGTGACTTCAAAGGCTTGCTTAAAGCTATTATTGCTGAATTGTAATAAATACTTATCATAGAAAAGTTGAGTGAAGTGTTCTAATTTGAACACGAGCGGAAAGCTTTTCTAGAGACCCAGAAAGGAAGGGGAGTTCGGATTTGAATTGAACCTGAGCTGTTCTCTTCTATATCAAAAAATTAAGAAAGAAAGGAATTGAACCCACCCTAAAAGCAGTGGGGAAAAGACAGTTGGTCTAGCGAGCATCGCTCACTGCACCCAACTCCTATTTTCCCTTCGCTTTTTGACGGGTTTTGTATCTTATATTATGTCTATCCATATTGCTGCTCAGCAGGGTGAAATTGCTGATAAAATTCTTCTTCCTGGGGATCCTCTTCGTGCGAAATTTATTGCGGAGAATTTCCTTGAAGATGCTGTTTGTTTTAATGAAGTGCGTAACATGTTTGGTTACACTGGTACTTACAAGGGTCACCGTGTATCTGTCATGGGAACTGGGATGGGGATGCCTTCCATTTCGATTTATGCGCGTGAGTTGATTGTGGACTACGGTGTAAAGAAATTGATCCGTGTGGGAACTGCGGGTTCATTAAATGAAGATGTTCATGTCCGTGAATTGGTCTTGGCGCAGGCGGCTGCAACCAACTCAAACATCATCCGCAACGACTGGCCACAGTATGATTTCCCACAAATCGCTAGTTTTGATTTGCTAGACAAGGCCTACCATATCGCCAAAGAACTTGGTATGACCACCCACGTTGGGAACGTTTTGTCATCAGATGTCTTTTACTCAAACTACTTTGAAAAGAACATCGAGCTTGGTAAATGGGGAGTCAAGGCTGTGGAAATGGAAGCAGCGGCTCTTTACTATCTTGCTGCCCAACACCACGTTGATGCACTTGCTATCATGACCATTTCTGATAGCTTGGTCAATCCAGATGAAGACACTACGGCAGAAGAACGCCAAAATACCTTCACTGATATGATGAAGGTTGGTTTGGAAACCTTGATTGCAGAGTAAAATGTAAACGAAAATCCTGATTTCAAGTGGAATCAGGATTTTTTCATGGATGCGATTTTTTCTGGGTCTGGTGTAACGCGGAGGGTCTTTTGTCCTGTGTAGGTTACAAAGCCAGGTTTGCCACCAGTTGGTTTATTGAGTTTTTTCACTTCAATCATATCTACCTGAACTAGATTTGACAAGCGCCCTTTGGAAAAGTAGGCAGCTAGTTCTGCCGCATCTGTTTTAACTTCGTCAGAAGGATTCAGATTTCCTGAGATGACGACATGGCTTCCAGGGATGTCCTTGGCATGGAACCAGAGTTCTTCCTTACGGGCCATTTTAAAGGTCAATTCCTCATTTTGAAGATTGTTTCGACCGACATAGATGATGGTTTTGCCATCGCTTGCTAGATACTGCTCTGGTTTTTTGCGTTTCTGAATTTTCTCGCGTTGGCGTCTTCTAATGAAGCCTGTTTGGATCAATTCTTCACGGATTTCAGCGATTTCCTCCAGCCCTGCTTGATTGAGCACAGTCTCGACACTTTCTAGATAAAGAATGGTGGCCTTGGTTTCTTCGATCAGTTCAGTCAGGTATTTGACAGCTTCTTTGAGTTTCTGGTAACGCTTAAAATAGCGTTGAGCATTCTGGCTGGGAGTCAAGGCCTTATCAAGCGCAATGGTGATAGGCTGGTTGGTGTAGTAGTTGTCCAAGGTAACCTGATCTTGGTCATTGGGAACTTGGTGGAGGAAGGTTGTCAGCAACTCTCCTTTTTGGCGAAACTCCTCAGCATTGTCTGTCGCTAGTAACTCTTTTTCTTGTTTTTTGAGTTTGTGGCGATTTTTTTGCAATTCATTTTCAACACGGCGAATGAGCTCACTGGCTTGTTGCTTGACGCGATCGCGCTCTGCCTTATCTTTGTAATAGGTATCCAGAAGATCAGAGAGACTGGCAAAAGGCTCTCCCACCTGATTTGCAAAAGGAACTGGGCTGAAAGAAGTCTCCGTTAGGTAAGGCTTGGTTTCTTGCTCGAAAAAGTTTCGGAAAGTAGACAGTTTATCACTGACAAGAATGTTTTCCAATTCATTTGCTGTATCGCGTCCTAAACCTTGAAAGAGGCTTTGAAGATTTTTTGCTGTTAGTTCTTGGGTTTGCAGAATTTCAAAGAGCTTTTCATCCTTGACAGTATAAGGATTGAGAGATTCGGTACTAGGCGGAGCAATATAGGTCGATCCTGGAAGCAAGGTGCGGTAGCTATTTTGTGAAAAGCCAACATGTTTGATGACTTCGAGGATTTTATGGCTACTTTTATCCACGAGGAGAATATTACTGTGTTTGCCCATAATCTCGATGATGAGCGTGGCCTGGATATGATCCCCAATCTCGTTTTTATTGGAAACTGTAATTTCCACGATACGGTCATTTTCCACTTGCTCAATCGACTCAATCATAGCACCCTGCAAATACTTCCTCAAAACCATGATAAAGGTAGAAGGTTGGGCTGGATTTTCAAAAGTCGTTTGGGTTAGCTGAATGCGTCCAAATACGGGATGAGCAGAAAGGAGCAGGCGATGACTTTGGCGATTGCTGCGGATTTGCAAGACCAACTCTTGTTCAAAAGGTTGATTGATTTTCTGGATGCGACCATTGACCAACTCGCTTCGCAATTCCTCAACCATGTGGTGTAAAAAAAATCCGTCAAATGACATCGTTCTCTCCTTGTGATTGTATTCCATAGTATTATATCAAAAAGGTAGAATAAAATCATGGAAATATGGTATAATAAAGCCAAGTAAAGAGAATCGAGAAGTACATGTATATTGAAATGGTAGATGAAACTGGTCAAGTTTCACAAGAAATCTTGCAACAAACCCAAGAAATTTTGGAATTTGCAGCCCAAAAAATAGGAAAAGAAGACAAGGAGATGGCAGTCACTTTTGTGACCAACGAGCGTAGCCACGAACTCAATCTCGAGTACCGTGATACCGATCGTCCGACGGATGTCATCAGCCTTGAGTATAAACCAGAGTTGGATATTGCCTTTGATGAGGAAGATTTGCTTGAAAATCCTGAATTGGCAGAGATGATGTCTGAGTTTGATGCCTATATTGGGGAACTGTTCATCTCTATCGATAAAGCGCATGAGCAGGCTGAGGAATACGGCCACAGCTTCGAGCGTGAGATGGGCTTCTTGGCAGTACACGGCTTTTTACACATTAACGGCTATGATCATTACACTCCGGAAGAAGAAGCGGAGATGTTCGGTTTACAAGAAGAAATTTTGACAGCCTATGGACTCACAAGACAATAAACGAAAATGGAAAAATCGTGACCTAGTATCCAGTTTAGAATTTGCTCTTACAGGAATTCTGACTGCTTTCAAGGAAGAACGTAATATGCGAAAACATGCAGTGACGGCCCTAGTAGTCATCCTTGCAGGTTTTGTTTTTCAGGTGTCACGCATTGAATGGCTCTTTCTCCTAATGAGCATTTTCTTGGTAGTAGCCTTTGAAATTATTAACTCTGCTATTGAAAATGTGGTGGATCTAGCCAGTCACTATCACTTTTCTATGTTGGCAAAGAAAGCCAAGGACATGGCAGCAGGTGCCGTGCTTGTGGTCTCTCTTTTTGCTGCGGTGACAGGTGTACTTATCTTTCTCCCACGTATTTGGGATTTATTATTTTAAATAGTAAGAGGAAATTATGACATTTAAATCAGGCTTTGTAGCTATTTTGGGACGTCCCAATGTTGGGAAGTCAACCTTTTTGAATCACGTCATGGGGCAAAAGATTGCCATTATGAGTGACAAAGCGCAGACAACGCGCAATAAAATCATGGGGATTTACACCACGGATAAAGAGCAAATCGTCTTTATCGACACGCCGGGGATTCACAAGCCTAAGACGGCTCTTGGAGATTTCATGGTGGAATCTGCCTACAGTACTCTGCGTGAAGTGGATACTGTTCTATTCATGGTGCCAGCTGATGAGCCACGTGGTAAGGGCGACGATATGATTATCGAGCGTCTGAAAGCTGCCAAGGTTCCTGTGATTCTGGTGGTGAATAAGATTGACAAGGTCCATCCAGACCAGCTTTTGGCTCAGATTGATGACTTCCGTAACCAGATGGACTTTAAGGAAATTGTTCCTATCTCAGCCCTTCAGGGAAACAATGTTTCGCGTTTGATCGATATTTTGAGCGAAAACTTAGAAGAAGGTTTCCAATATTTCCCGTCAGATCAAATCACCGATCATCCTGAGCGTTTCTTGGTTTCAGAAATGATTCGTGAGAAAGTCTTGCACCTAACTCGAGAAGAGATTCCTCACTCAGTTGCCGTAGTGGTCGACTCTATGAAGCGTGATGAAGAGACAGACAAGGTCCATATCCGAGCAACCATCATGGTCGAGCGCGATAGCCAAAAAGGCATTATCATCGGAAAAGGTGGCGCTATGCTCAAGAAAATAGGGACCATGGCTCGTCGTGATATCGAACTCATGCTAGGGGACAAGGTTTTCCTAGAAACTTGGGTCAAGGTTAAGAAAAACTGGCGTGATAAAAAGCTAGATTTGGCTGACTTTGGCTATAATGAAAAAGAATACTAAGTAGAGGTGGGCTCATGCCTGCTTCTTGTTTTTACAGAAGGAGGACTTATGCCTGAACTACCTGAGGTTGAAACGGTTCGTCGTGGCTTAAAAAAATTGATTTTGGGAAAGAAGATTTCTAATATAGAGATTGCTTATCCCAAGATGATTAAGACAGATTTGGAAGAGTTTCAAAAAGAGTTAGCTGGTCAAGTAATTGAGTCAATGGGACGCCGTGGAAAATATCTACTTTTTTACCTGACAAACAAGGTCTTGATTTCACATCTGCGGATGGAGGGCAAGTATTTTTACTATCCGGACCAAGTTCCAGAACGTAAACACGCCCATGTTTTCTTCCAGTTTGAGGATGGCGGCACTCTTGTATATGAGGATGTGCGCAAGTTTGGTACCATGGAACTATTGGCACCCGACCTTTTGGATGCCTACTTTGTATCTAAAAAACTAGGGCCTGAGCCAAGAGAGCAGGACTTTGATTTGCAGGTCTTTCAAGCTGCCCTAGCCAAGTCTAAAAAGCCTATCAAATCCCATCTACTAGACCAAACCCTGGTAGCTGGCCTTGGCAATATCTATGTGGATGAGGTCCTCTGGCGAGCTCAGGTTCATCCAGCTAGACCTTCCCAAACTTTGACTGCAGAAGAAGCGTCAGCTATTCATGACCAGACCATTGTTGTTTTGGGACAGGCAGTTGAAAAGGGCGGTTCCACCATTCGAACCTATACCAATGCCTTTGGAGAAGACGGAACCATGCAGGACTTCCATCAGGTCTATGATAAGACTGGGCAAGCGTGTTCCCGCTGTGGGACAGTGATTGAGAAATTCCAGCTCGGTGGAAGGGGCACTCATTTTTGTCCTCAGTGTCAAAGGAGGGGCTGATGGGAAAAATCATCGGAATCACAGGAGGAATTGCCTCAGGTAAGTCAACTGTGACAAATTTCCTAAGAGAGCAAGGTTTTCAAGTGGTTGATGCTGACGCAGTCGTCCACCAGCTACAAAAACCTGGAGAGCGCCTATATCAGGTCTTAGTTCAGCACTTTGGACAAAAAATAATCCTTGAAAATGGAGAACTCAATCGCCCTCTCCTGGCTAGTCTCATCTTTTCAAATCCTGAGGAGCAGGAATGGTCTAAACAAACCCAAGGAGAGATTATTCGTGAGGAATTGGCTGCACTGAGAGACCAGTTGGCTCAGACAGAAGCGATTTTTTTCATGGATATTCCCCTACTTTTTGAACAGGACTACAGTGCTTGGTTTGATGAAACGTGGCTGGTCTATGTGGACCGTGATGTTCAGGTGGAACGTTTCATGAAACGGGATTATCTTTCTAAGGAAGTAGCAGAGTCCCGTCTGGCAACCCAGTGGTCTTTAGAAGAAAAGAAAAAATTAGCGAGTCATATATTAGATAACAATGGCAGTCGTGATCAGCTTGTGACTCAAGTAGTGAAGTTACTTGAAGGAGGCGATAGCTGTGCAAGAGATTAGTTGGAAAGAGAATCTTCGTGTCGCCTGGTTCGGTAGTTTTCTAACGGGCGCCAGCATTTCCTTGGTCGTTCCTTTCATGCCCATCTTTGTAGAGCAGTTGGGAATCGAAAGGAATCAAGTAGCTTTCTATGCTGGATTAGCCATCTCAGTTTCGGCTGTTTCAGCAGCTCTAGTTTCTCCCATCTGGGGTATTCTAGCTGACAAGTACGGTCGAAAACCCATGATGATTCGAGCAGGTCTTGCCATGACCATTACCATGGGAGGTTTGGCCTTTGTTCCGAATATCTATTGGCTACTCTTTCTGCGCTTGCTCAATGGTGTATTTACTGGTTTTGTCCCCAATGCAACAGCCTTGATCGCTAGTCAGGTACCGAAAGATAAGTCGGGAGCGGCTCTGGGAACTCTATCTACAGGTGTTGTTGCAGGAACACTGACGGGTCCCTTTGTTGGAGGCTTTATTGCTGAAATTTTTGGCATTCGCAATGTCTTTTTATTGGTAGGCGCTTTCCTATTTTTAGCTGCAATCCTAACCATTTTCTTTATCAAGGAAGATTTTCAGCCAGTAGCTAAGGAGAAGGCTATCCCAACGAAAGAAGTATTTTCTTCTTTCAAGTATCCTAGGCTTTTAGTGAATCTATTTTTGACGAGCTTTGTCATTCAATTTTCAGCTCAATCAATTGGCCCCATTTTAGCTCTCTATGTGCGGGACTTAGGGCAGACTGAGAATCTCCTCTTTGTATCAGGATTGATCGTATCCAGCATGGGATTTTCTAGCATGATGAGTGCTGGAATTCTAGGAAAACTTGGCGATAAGGTAGGGAATCATAGATTGTTGGTCGCGGCGCAGATTTATTCCGTCATCATTTACATACTTTGTGCTCATGCAACCAGCCCCCTTCAACTTGGCTTGTATCGTTTTCTCTTTGGTTTGGGAACGGGAGCTCTCATACCGGGAGTTAATGCCCTTCTTAGCAAAATGACTCCGAAATCAGGTATTTCAAGGATTTTCGCCTTCAACCAAGTCTTTTTTTACCTCGGTGGAGTGATTGGACCTATGGCGGGATCCGCAGTTGCAGGATATTTGGGCTACCATGCTGTCTTTTATGCGACAGCAGCCTGTGTGGCTTTCAGTTGTTTATGTAACTTAGTGCAATTTAGATCATTATTAAAAGTAAAGGAAATCTAGTGCGAGTAAAAATCAATCTCAAGTGCTCCTCTTGTGGCAGCATGAATTATCTAACCAGTAAGAACTCCAAAACCCATCCAGACAAGATTGAGGTGTTAAAATATTGTCCAAAGGAAAGAAAAGTAACTTTACATCTTGAATCTAAGTAGAATTTATGGTAAAATAATAGGGATTTTAAGGAGTTTGATATGTATAACCTATTATTAACCATTTTATTAGTATTATCTGTTGTGATTGTGATTGCGATTTTCATGCAACCAACTAAGAACCAATCCAGCAATGTATTTGATGCCAGCTCAGGTGATTTGTTTGAACGTAGTAAAGCGCGTGGTTTTGAAGCTGTGATGCAACGTTTGACAGGTATTTTAGTCTTTTTCTGGCTAGCCATTGCCTTAGCATTGACGGTATTATCAAGTAGATAAGAAATGGGCAGGACTAGGTCTTTGCCTATTTTTATTTTTATACTCTTCAAAAATCAAATTCAAACCACGTCAGCGTCGTCTTGTCGTACTCCAGTACTGCCTGCGCCTAGCTTTCTAGTTTGCTCTTTGATTTTTATTGAGTATTAAATGATGTTTGAGAAGGTCTTACAGTAAAAGAAAATTAAAAAATCTAGAAAGAAAATATGAAAGATAAAATTAAAGAATATTTGCAAGAGAAGGGGCGAGTGACGGTAAATGACCTGGCTCAGGCTCTCGGAAAGGATGGGTCCAAGGATTTCCGTGAGTTGATTAAAACCCTGTCTCTGATGGAAAGAAAGCACCAGATTCGTTTTGAAGATGATGGTAGTTTATGTCTGGACCAAAAGAAGAAACATGAAATTACCCTCAAAGGGATTTTTCATGCCCATAAAAACGGCTTTGGTTTTGTCAGTCTGGAAGGTGAAGAGGACGACCTTTTTGTAGGAAAAAACGATGTCAACTATGCCATTGATGGCGATACCGTTGAGGTAGTCATTAAGAAAGTTGCTGACCGTAATAAGGGAACGGCAGCAGAAGCCAAAATTATTGATATCCTAGAACATAGCCTGACAACCGTTGTCGGCCAAATCGTTCTAGATCAGGAAAAGCCCAAGTATGCGGGCTATATTCGTTCCAAAAATCAAAAAATCAGCCAACCAATCTATGTTAAGAAACCAGCCCTCAAACTTGAAGGAACAGAGGTTCTCAAGGTCTTTATCGACAAGTACCCAAGTAAGAAACATGATTTCTTTGTCGCTAGTGTGCTGGACGTGGTGGGACACTCGACTGATGCGGGGATTGATGTCCTTGAAGTCTTGGAATCCATGGATATTGTCTCAGAATTTCCAGAGGCTGTTCTTAAGGAAGCTGAAAGTGTACCAGATGCTCCATCAGAGAAGGATATGGAAGGTCGTCTGGACCTGAGAGATGAAATCACCTTTACCATTGACGGCGCAGATGCCAAGGACTTGGACGACGCAGTACACATCAAGCCTTTAAAGAATGGCAATATGGAACTCGGAGTTCACATCGCAGATGTTTCCTACTATGTAACCGAGGGTTCTGCCCTCGACAAGGAAGCACTTAACCGCGCGACTTCTGTCTACGTGACAGACCGTGTAGTTCCAATGCTTCCAGAGCGTTTGTCAAATGGAATCTGCTCTCTCAATCCTCAAGTAGATCGCTTGACCCAGTCTGCCATTATGGAAATTGATAAACACGGTCGTGTGGTTCATTACACCATTACCCAAACAGTCATCAAGACTAGCTTCCGTATGACCTATAGCGCTGTCAATGACATCCTAGCTAGCGATGAGGAAAAGAGACAAGAGTTTAAGAAAATTGTTCCAAGTATCGAACTCATGGCCAAGCTCCATGAAAGGCTAGAAAGCATGCGTGAGAAACGTGGTGCCCTTAACTTTGATACCAGTGAAGCTAAGATCTTGGTGGATAAAAAAGGCAAGCCAGTTGATATCGTTCTTCGTCAGCGTGGTGTTGCTGAGCGGATGATTGAGTCCTTCATGTTGATTGCCAATGAAACGGTTGCCGAGCACTTTAGTAAACTGGACCTACCTTTCATTTATCGGATTCATGAGGAGCCTAAGGCAGAAAAAGTTCAGAAGTTTATTGATTACGCTTCGAGCTTTGGCTTGCGAATTTATGGAACTGCCAGTGAGATTAGCCAGGAGGCGCTTCAAGACATCATGCGTGCGGTTGAGGGAGAGCCCTATGCGGATGTATTATCCATGATGCTTCTCCGTTCTATGCAACAGGCTCGCTATTCGGAGCACAATCACGGTCACTATGGACTAGCCGCTAACTATTACACTCACTTCACCAGTCCTATTCGCCGTTATCCAGACCTTCTAGTCCATCGAATGATTCGGGATTACGGCCGTTCTAAGGAAATAGCAGAGCATTTTGAACAAGTGATTCCAGAGATTGCAACCCAGTCTTCCAATCGTGAACGTCGTGCCATTGAGGCGGAGCGTGAAGTCGAAGCTATGAAAAAAGCTGAGTACATGGAAGAATACGTGGGAGAAGAGTACGATGCAGTTGTATCCAGCATTGTCAAGTTCGGTCTTTTTGTCGAATTGCCAAATACAGTTGAAGGCTTGATTCACATTACCAATCTACCTGAATTTTATCATTTCAACGAACGGGATTTGACTCTCCGTGGGGAGAAATCGGGCATAACTTTCCGTGTAGGTCAGCAGATTCGCATTCGAGTTGAAAGAGCCGATAAGATGACAGGTGAAATTGACTTCTCTTATATCCCAAGTGAGTTTGATGTCATCGAAAAAGGTTTGAAACAAGCTGGGCGCAAAGATAGAGGTCGTGGCTCAAGTCGTCGTTCAGACAAGAAGGAAGACAAGAGAAAATCAGGACGCTCAAATGATAAGCGCAAGCATTCACAAAAAGACAAGAAGAAAAAAGGTAAGAAACCTTTTTACAAGGAAGTAGCTAAGAAAGGAGCCAAGCATGGCAAAGGGCGAGGGAAAGGTCGTCGCACAAAATAAAAAGGCGCGCCACGACTATACAATCGTAGATACGCTAGAGGCAGGGATGGTCCTGACTGGAACTGAAATCAAGAGTGTACGAGCTGCTCGAATCAATCTCAAGGATGGCTTTGCCCAAGTAAAAAATGGGGAAGTCTGGCTGAGCAATGTTCATATTGCCCCTTACGAAGAGGGTAATATCTGGAACCAGGAACCAGAACGCCGTCGTAAACTCCTGCTCCATAAGAAGCAAATTCAAAAATTGGAACAAGAGACCAAAGGGACAGGAATGACCCTTGTTCCCCTTAAAGTCTATATCAAAGATGGCTACGCCAAACTCCTTTTAGGACTTGCTAAAGGGAAGCATGACTATGACAAACGGGAGTCGATCAAGCGTCGTGAACAAAACCGCGACATCGCGCGTGTGATGAAAGCTGTCAACCAGCGTTAAGAAGAGGAATAATAATGGAAAAACTAATTGCCTATAAACGGATGCCCTTGTGGAATAAACAGACCATGCCTGAAGCAGTTCAGCAAAAGCACAATACTAAAGTCGGCACTTGGGGAAAAATTACTGTCTTGAAGGGGGCACTCAAGTTTATTGAGTTAACAGAAGATGGTGAGGTTCTAGCTGAGCACCTCTTTGAGGCAGGAGCTGACAATCCCATG
This sequence comes from Streptococcus sp. 27098_8_70, assembly GCF_041432215.1. Lineage (GTDB taxonomy): Bacteria > Bacillota > Bacilli > Lactobacillales > Streptococcaceae > Streptococcus > Streptococcus oralis_CP. The sequence continues at coordinate 458,985 of NZ_JAPVZD010000001.1, read as the reverse complement.
GCACAACCGCAAGCCTGGCATCGAGTAGAGGCTGCAACAGACGATGTAGAGTGGTACTTGGAATTTTATTGTAAACCTGAGGATTATTTCCCTAAGAAATACCAGACCAATCCAGTCCATTCGGAAGTCTTAGAGGCTATGCAGACGGTGAAACCAGGAAGAGCCTTGGATTTGGGTTGTGGTCAGGGGCGTAACTCTCTCTTTCTCGCACAGAATGGTTTTGATGTGACAGCTGTGGATCAAAATGAATTGTCCCTTGAAATCTTGCAAAGCATCGTAGAGCAAGAGGATCTAGACATGCCTGTCGGACTTTATGATATCAATTCAGCCAGCATTAGCCAAGACTATGATTTCATCGTATCGACAGTTGTTCTGATGTTCCTACAAGCGGACCGCATTCCAGCTATTATCCAAAATATGCAGGAGCACACCACAGTCGGTGGCTACAATCTCATCGTCTGTGCCATGGATACGGAGGATTATCCTTGCTCGGTTAACTTCCCATTCACCTTTAAAGAAGGGGAGTTGGCGGACTACTACAAGGATTGGGAATTGGTCAAATATAATGAAAATCCAGGACATCTGCACCGTCGTGATGAAAATGGCAATCGCATTCAACTACGCTTTGCGACTATGCTAGCTAAAAAAGTCAAGTAAAAACCTATACCAGCGAATAGAGACCACTTTGCAAAGTTTCTATTCGTTTTTGTTTGCGTTGGTTGATTGGGGCGAGCAGGATTTTATGCTATACTAGAAGTAGGAAATCTGAGCAGTAGAACTGTGTTGCTGATACTCTCAGCGCAAGAAAGTCTTTATGATGGAGGTGGTCGAATGACGAGTCTTTTGGTGGAATTGTATGATCGGCATGTATTGGAAAAGAATGTCTACCAGGCCTTTATCAGTGATTGTGACGAGATTCTCTTCCTTTCTTTGACGAAAATAAGCAATGAAGAGAAGCTCTCCCTCCGTCAGTTTATCATGGATGAGGTGCCTCATATCCAACGAGTGACCTTTCGTCAGTTATCCTTAGAACAACTAGCGGACCAGTTAGATTATTGTCTAGCAGGCTATGACCAAGTCCTTCTCGATGTTTTTGGTGGGGATTCGCTACTAGCCTTATCTCTCTATCAATACGGCTTGGATCGGGACCTCCCCATCGTTGCCATGGATGTTGAGCGAGGAAAACAATACAAGTGGGTAGCCGGACAGTTAGAAAAAGAAGATTTGGACATTCCAACCCTAAGCATCCAGCAGCTGATAGCCTTGCGTGGTGGAAAAATCCTCAAATCCAAACGCCCTATCCACTCAGCTCAGCAAATTGCAGCCATCAAAAAGCTAGCCAGCTCTGCCATTGCCAATCCTGCCCACTGGTATCAAGTGACCCAATTTTTCTCTCTAGCTAAGACCAATGACCTGCATGCTGAGACCGAAAAGATACTGGAAAACAACGGCAGGTATTATCACTATCCAAAATCCCTTATTCCTTTACTTGTGGAAGCGGGGATGCTTTGTATTGAAAGCGAGGACAAGAAACGAGTAGCATACAGCTTTCCAAGTCAAGAAGCTCAAGTCTTTTGCCGCAATAAGGGACATATTTTAGAGGTATATCTCTATCTCTTGGCGCTTGAATCTCAGCTGTTTGATGAGTGCATGATAGGAGGTGAGATTGATTGGAATGGCATCTTTCCAGAGGCGGATAATGTCCAAAATGAGATTGATGTCATTCTGAGAAAGGGACGCTCGATTACCTTTATCTCCTGCAAGATGACGGATTTATCAGTTGAAGCCATCAATGAACTAGAAGTCTATGCCAATCATTTTGCTGGGGAGAGTTGTCTCAAGTTAATTGTCTGTACGGGGAAAATCAATCCTGCTTATGCCAATCGTTGCCAGGAATATGGTGTGCTGGTCATTAGGAGTGAGCAGATCCCCAATCTCATTCCCATGTTGAAAAAATACTCTAAGAGGTTTAAAAGGTAGAAAAGTAATATGAAAGGCTGGAATTCCAGTCTTTTTTAGTTCTTTTTCGAATAAATGAGAAAAGGAGGTAGACCATGTTTGTAGCCAGAGATGCCAAGGGAAAATTGGTAAATGCCCTCGAAAAAGACGTGACAAGACAAGATTATACTTGTCCAGCCTGTGGGGGCGGACTACGATTACGCCAAGGACAGAGCATTCGAACGCATTTCGCTCATGAATCTTTAAGAGATTGTATGGCTATTTTTGAGAATGAAAGTCCAGAACACTTGGGCAACAAAGAGGCCCTCTATCACTGGGCCAAGAAGGACAATCAGGTTGCCGTAGAATATAGTCTGCCCGAGATTCAGCAGATAGCAGATGTTCTCGTCAATGAGAAACTAGCTCTGGAGGTTCAGTGTAGCCCCTTGTCTCAAAAGCTTTTAGGCGATAGAAGCCAAGGATACCGTAGCCAGGGCTATCAGGTTATCTGGCTACTGGGAGAAAAACTCTGGTTAAAAGAGCGATTAACACAACTGCAAAGAGGATTCCTCTATTTTAGTCAAAATATGGGATTCTATGTTTGGGAACTAGATCTCAAAAATCAAGTTCTGAGACTCAAATATCTTCTGCATCAGGACCTACGTGGCAAGCTTCATTTTCAGGTCAAGGAATTTCCCTTTGGTCAAGGAAATCTCTTGGAAATTTTACGATTCCCTTATCAGAAACAAAAACTGTCTTGTTTTGCAGTTGTGCAAGATACCACTATCTGTCACTACATTCGCCAACAGTTGTACTACCAAACCCCTTACTGGATGAAAAAACAGGAGGAAGCTTATCATCAAGGAGACAATTTATTAAACCGTCAACTGGACGACTGGTATCCCCAAGTCAGACCAATAGAATCGGGTGATTTTTTGCAGATTGAAACGGATTTGACTAGCTATTATAGAAATTTTCAGGCTTACTATCAAAAAAATCCGAAAAATAATCGCCAAAAGCTCTATCCACCAGCCTTTTATCACTTATATTTCTCAAAAAATGTGGTAAAATAGAAAGGATGGAGGAATCTTATGGTATTACAACGACATGAAATAAATGAAAAAGATACATGGGATCTTTCAACAATCTACCCAACAGACCAAGCTTGGGAAGAATCCTTGAAAGATTTAACTGAAAAAGTACAAACAGCATCTCAGTATGAGGGGCATCTCTTGGATAGCGCAGACAGTTTGCTTGAGATTACAGAATTTTCACTTGACTTGGAACGCCAAGTTGAAAAGCTTTATGTCTATGCACATATGAAAAATGACCAGGACACGCGTGAAGCCAAGTATCAAGAGTACTATGCCAAGGCAATGACCCTATACAGTCAGTTAGAACAAGCCTTTTCATTCTATGAACCTGAGTTTATGGAGATTAGCGAAGAGCAGTATGCGGCCTTCCTAGAAGCTCAACCAAAACTCCAAGTTTACAAGCACTTTTTTGACAAGCTCTTGCAAAAGAAAGACCATGTTCTTTCGCAACGTGAGGAAGAATTGCTTGCTGGAGCAGGAGAAATCTTTGGCTCTGCTAGTGAAACTTTCGCTATTTTGGACAATGCGGATATTAGCTTCCCATATGTCCTTGATGACGAAGGCAAGGAAGTGCAACTCTCACACGGTACTTACATCCGTTTGATGGAGTCTAAAAACCGTGAAGTGCGTCGTGGTGCCTATGAAGCCCTTTATGCGACATATGAGCAATTCCAACACACTTACGCTAAGACTTTGCAGACAAATGTTAAGGTGCAAAACTACCGAGCAAAAGTTCGCAACTATAAGAGTGCTCGCCATGCAGCTCTCGCAGCAAACTTTGTTCCAGAAAGTGTCTATGACAATCTAGTAGCAGCAGTTCGCAAGCACTTGCCACTCTTGCATCGATACCTTAACCTTCGTTCTAAAATCTTGGGGATTTCCGACCTCAAGATGTACGATGTCTACACACCACTCTCGTCAGTAGATTATAGCTTTACCTACGAGGAAGCCTTGAAAAAGGCAGAAGAAGCTTTGGCAGTCTTGGGTGACGACTACTTGAGCCGTGTCAAACGTGCCTTTAGCGAGCGTTGGATTGATGTCTATGAAAACCAAGGCAAGCGTTCTGGTGCCTACTCTGGTGGTTCTTACGATACCAATGCCTTTATGCTTCTCAACTGGCAGGACAATCTAGACAATCTTTTTACCCTTGTCCATGAAACAGGTCACAGTATGCACTCAAGCTATACTCGTGAAACCCAACCTTATGTTTACGGAGATTATTCTATCTTCTTGGCTGAGATTGCCTCAACGACTAACGAAAATATCTTGACAGAGAAATTGTTGGGAGAAGTGGAAGACGATGCAACGCGCTTTGCTATTCTCAATAACTTCCTAGATGGTTTCCGTGGAACAGTCTTCCGTCAAACTCAATTCGCTGAGTTTGAACATGCCATCCACCAAGCAGACCAAAATGGAGAAGTCTTGACAAGTGATTTCCTCAATAAGCTCTACGCTGACTTGAATCAAGAGTACTACGGACTCAGCAAGGAAGACAATCCTCAGATCCAATACGAGTGGGCACGCATTCCTCACTTCTACTATAACTACTATGTTTATCAGTATTCAACTGGTTTTGCAGCTGCTTCAGCCTTGGCTGAGAAGATTGTCCACGGTAGTCAAGAAGACCGTGACCGCTATATCGACTACCTCAAGGCAGGTAAGTCTGACTATCCGCTCAATGTCATGAGAAAAGCTGGTGTTGATATGGAGAAGGAAGACTATCTTAACGATGCCTTTGCAGTCTTTGAACGTCGCTTGAACGAGTTTGAAGCTCTTGTTGAAAAATTGGGACTAGCTTAAGATGGTAGAGTCTTATAGTAAAAATGCCAATCACAATATGCGACGTCCCGTCGTTAAAGAAGAAATCGTAGAACTCATGCGGCAGCGTCAAAAGCAGGTGACAGGTTCTTTGAAAGAATTGGAGACCTTCGCTCGTAAGGAAAACATTCCAATTATTCCCCATGAAACGGTCGTGTATTTTCGATTTCTCATGGAGACCATACAGCCCAAGAACATTTTGGAAATTGGGACAGCTATCGGTTTTTCAGCACTTTTGATGGCGGAACATGCGCCAAATGCCAAGATTACAACGATTGACCGTAATCCTGAGATGATTGGTTTTGCCAAGGAAAACTTTGCCCAGTTTGACAGTCGTAAGCAAATCACCTTACTTGAAGGTGATGCTGTTGATGTTTTATCTACTTTGACAGAAACATATGATTTTGTCTTTATGGATTCGGCCAAGTCCAAGTATATCGTCTTTCTACCTGAAATCCTCAAGCACTTGGAAGTCGGTGGAGTGGTCGTCTTGGATGATATTTTCCAAGGAGGCGATGTTGCAAAGGATATCATGGAAGTCCGCCGGGGTCAACGAACCATTTACCGTGGTTTGCAAAGACTGTTTGACGCAACTTTGAACAATCCAGGTCTAACAGCGTCTCTAGTTCCACTTGGAGACGGCATTCTCATGCTACGAAAGAATGTAGCAGAAGTAGAGCTTCCTGAGAGCGAATAATTTTCAGAAAAATTTAAGAAATTATAGTAAAATAGATAAGGTAACACTTACCGTAAAAGGAGTAAAAATGAAGAAAAAACTTATGGCAGGAGCCATCACACTTTTATCAGTAGCAACACTTGCAGCTTGTTCAAACAGTTCTGAAGGAAAAGATTTGATCAGCATGAAGGGCGATGTGATTACAGAACATCAATTCTTTGAAGAAGTAAAGAACAATCCAACCGCACAACAAGTCTTGCTCAATATGACTATCCAAAAAGTATTCGAACAACAATATGGATCAGAGGTAACGGATAAAGATGTGGATGACGCCGTTGCTGAAGAACAAAAGAAATACGGTGATAGCTATAACAGCGTGCTTCAACGTGCAGGTATGACACCTGAGACTCGTAAAGCTCAAATCCGTACTAGCAAATTGGTTGAATTGGCGGTTAAGAAGGCCGCTGAGAGCGAATTGACAGACGAAGCCTACCAAAAGGCTTTTGAAGCGTACACACCAGATGTAACTGCTCAAATCATCCGTATGGACAATGAAGACAAGGCAAAAGAAGTACTTGAGAAAGCTAAAGCAGAAGGTGCGGATTTTGCTCAGTTGGCAAAAGACAACTCTAACGACGACAAAACAAAAGAAAATGGTGGAGAAATCACTTTTGACTCTGCTTCAACAGAACTTCCAGAACAAGTCAAGAAAGCAGCCTTTGCCTTGGATGTGAACGGGGTTTCTGATGTGATTACAGCTACTGGAACACAAGCCTACAGCAGTCAGTTCTACATCATCAAAGTAACGAAGAAAACAGAAAAATCTTCTAATACAGAGGATTACAAAGAAAAATTGAAGACCATCATCTTGACTCAAAAACAAAATGATTCAGCCTTTGTTCAAGGAGTAATTGGTAAAGAATTGCAAGCAGCAAACATCAAGGTTAAAGACCAAGCCTTCCAAAACATCTTCACCCAATACATCGGTGGTGGTGATTCAAGCTCAAGCACTAGCTCTTCATCTAACTAAGAACTTAAAATACAAATCTCAAGAGAGGTTTGTATTTTTTATGCTTGAAACTAGAAAATGAGTAAAATTCGAAGGATTAAAGGATAAGAGTTTTTTTCTTTCTGAAAAAGTGGTATAATAGCAATCAAAACTAGAAAATAAAACGGAATTGGGAACAGAAGTGTCTGTTCCTATTAGAGTGGTGAAATATGAAAATTAGTAAAAGGCACCTACTAAACTATTCCATTTTGATTCCTTACTTCCTTTTATCGATTTTGGGGCTGATTGTGGTGTACTCGACAACGAGTGCAACCTTGATCGAAGAAGGAAAAAGCGCTTTTCAATTGGTGCGAAACCAAGGGATCTTCTGGATAGCTAGTTTGATTCTGATTGCCTTAATCTATAAATTAAAATTAGGTTTCCTAAGAAACGGACGTCTCATCTTTATCGTAATGATTGTGGAGATGGTTCTTTTAGCTCTTGCACGACTGGTCGGAACACCTGTCAATGGAGCATACGGATGGATTTCTGTAGGACCTGTAACGATTCAGCCTGCAGAGTACCTTAAGATTATCATCATCTGGTACCTGGCACATCGATTTTCAAAACAACAAGATGAGATTGCGGTTTATGACTTCCAGGTTTTGACACAGAATCAGTGGCTACCTCGAGCTTTTAACGACTGGCGTTTTGTTCTGCTAGTTCTGATTGGTAGCTTGGGAATTTTCCCAGACTTGGGAAATGCGACCATCTTGGTCTTGGTGGCGCTCATCATGTATACCGTAAGTGGGATCGCCTATCGTTGGTTCTCGACCATTCTGGCTCTCTTGGCAGGGAGCTCAATGTTAGTCTTGTCTGTCATTCGCTTTGTTGGGGTTGAAAAGTTCTCTCAAATTCCTGTATTTGGTTACGTTGCTAAACGTTTTAGTGCCTTCTTTAATCCCTTTAATGACTTGGCGGGTGCAGGACACCAGCTCGCAAATTCCTACTATGCAATGGTAAATGGAGGCTGGTTCGGACTGGGACTAGGGAATTCCATCGAGAAGCGTGGTTATCTGCCAGAAGCCCATACGGATTTTGTCTTTTCGATTGTCATCGAGGAGTTTGGATTCGTTGGAGCCAGTATGATTTTGGCTTTACTCTTCTTCTTGATTTTGCGAATCATCTTGGTTGGTATTCGAGCAAAGGATCCCTTTAACTCCATGGTTGCTATTGGTGTCGGAGGAATGATCCTTGTTCAGGTCTTTGTCAATATTGGTGGGATTTCAGGGTTGATTCCTTCTACAGGGGTAACCTTCCCCTTCCTTTCACAAGGTGGGAACAGTCTATTGGTATTATCCGTGGCCATCGCGCTTGTACTGAACATTGATGCAAGTGAAAAACGTGCCAAACTTATCAGAGAATACGAGAATCAAACCGATGAAAATCTGTAAGGATTGAATGGAAAGGAAAGTATATGTCTCTTCAAAAATTAGAAAACTATAGTAATAAAGCAGTCGTCCAAGAAGAAGTCTTGATTCTGACTGAGCTATTAGAAGATATCACAAAAAATATGCTAGCGCCTGAAACCTTTGAAAAGATTATCCAGTTGAAGGAATTATCAACTAGCGAGAATTATCAAGGGTTAAATGACCTAGTGACCAGTCTTTCGAATGAAGAAATGATTTACATTTCACGCTATTTCTCTATCCTTCCACTTTTGATTAATATTTCTGAGGATGTGGATTTGGCCTATGAAATCAATCACCAAAACAATGTGGACCAAGATTATTTAGGAAAACTATCTACAACGATTAAGATGGTAGCTGAAAAAGAAAATGCAGCCGAAATTTTAGAAAAGTTAAATGTCGTTCCTGTCTTAACCGCCCATCCAACACAAGTACAACGCAAGAGTATGCTGGATTTGACCAACCATATCCATACGCTTTTGCGCAAGTACCGTGATGTCAAACTCGGTTTGATTAATAAAGAAAAATGGCACACAGATCTCCGTCGTTACATTGAAATTATCATGCAAACGGACATGATTCGTGAGAAGAAATTGAAAGTAACCAACGAAATCACCAACGTGATGGAGTACTACCAAAGTTCTTTCCTGAATGCTGTTCCACGTTTGACAGCTGAGTATAAGAAACTAGCTAAAGAACAAGGTATCGAGCTTCAGCATCCAAAACCGATTACCATGGGGATGTGGATCGGAGGAGACCGTGATGGAAATCCTTTCGTAACAGCGGAAACCCTAAACAAATCAGCCTTGACTCAGTGCGAAGTCATCATGAACTACTATGATGAAAAGATTTATAATCTTTATCGTGAGTTTTCACTGTCAACCAGCATCGTGAATGTCAGCGACAAGGTCCGTGAGATGGCGCTGAAGTCACAAGACAACTCGATTTATCGCGAAAAAGAACTCTATCGTCGTGCCCTTTTTGATATCCAAGCTAAGATGCAGGCAACCAAGGCTTACTTGATTGAAGACAAAGACCTTCAGCCTAGATATGCCACTGCAGATGAATTCTATCAAGATTTGTTGGCCATTCGCGATTCTCTCCTTGAGAATAAGGGAGAATACCTAATTTCAGGAGAATTTGTCGAGTTGATGCAAGCTGTCGAAATTTTTGGTTTCTACCTTGCTTCTATCGATATGCGCCAAGACTCTAGTGTTCATGAAGCTTGTGTGGCTGAATTGCTAGCATCTGCTGGCATCAACGACCATTATAGCGATCTGTCAGAAGACGAAAAATGTACCCTCCTCTTAAAAGAGTTGGAAGAAGATCCTCGTATCCTCTCAGCGACTCATGCTGAAAAGTCAGAACTGCTTGAAAAAGAACTCTCTATCTTTAAAGCTGCGCGTAAGTTGAAGGATAAACTGGGTGAAAACGTCATTCGTCAAACCATCATTTCGCACGCAACAAGTGTATCCGATATGTTAGAGCTAGCCATTATGCTTAAGGAAGTCGGCTTGGTGGATGCCCAAAAAGCCCGCGTTCAGATTGTTCCCCTCTTTGAAACAATCGAAGACTTGGATCACTCAGAAGAAACCATGAGAAGATATTTCTCTCTTCCTTTGGCTAAAAAATGGATTGCTTCAAAAGACAACTACCAAGAAATCATGCTTGGCTACTCTGATAGTAACAAGGACGGTGGTTACCTATCATCATGTTGGACATTATATAAAGCTCAACAACAACTGACTGCTATTGGGGATGAATTTGGCGTTAAGGTTACTTTCTTCCATGGTCGTGGTGGTACTGTGGGTCGTGGTGGTGGACCAACTTATGAAGCCATCACATCTCAACCACTTAAGTCTATTAAGGACCGTATCCGTCTGACTGAACAAGGAGAAGTGATTGGAAACAAATACGGTAACAAAGACGCTGCCTATTATAACCTTGAAATGTTGGTTTCTGCAGCCATTAACCGTATGATTACCAAGAAGAAGAGTGATACCAATACATCAAATCGTTACGAAGCAATTATGGACCAAGTAGTGGACCGTAGTTATGATATCTATCGTGATTTGGTCTTTGGAAATGAACATTTCTATGACTATTTCTTTGAATCCAGTCCGATTAAGGCTATTTCAAGCTTCAATATCGGTTCGCGTCCAGCAGCTCGTAAGACCATCACTGAAATTGGCGGTTTGCGTGCTATTCCTTGGGTCTTCTCATGGTCACAAAGCCGTGTCATGTTCCCTGGATGGTACGGAGTTGGATCAAGCTTTAAAGAGTTTATAGATCAAGATCCGAAGAATATCGAGTTTCTTCGAGATATGTACCAAAACTGGCCTTTCTTCCAATCTTTGCTTTCCAATGTAGACATGGTCTTGTCTAAGTCTAATATGAACATTGCTTTTGAATATGCCAAGCTCTGTGAAGACGAAGAAGTACAAGCTATCTACTACACTATTTTAGATGAATGGCAGTTGACTAAGGACATTATTTTAGCTATCGAAGGTTATGACGAACTCTTGGCAGAAAACTCTTACCTAAAAGACAGTCTAAACTATCGTATGCCTTACTTTAATATCCTGAACTACATCCAGTTGGAGTTGATCAAACGTCAACGTCGCGACGAATTGTCAGCTGACGAAGAAAAACTGATCCATACAACTATCAACGGAATTGCAACCGGTTTACGTAATTCAGGCTGATATTCTACAAACTTCCTCTTTTATAAAGGGGAAGTTTTTGAATTGTTTAAAAAATTCTAAAAATAAGCTTGACAAGTAGTTGAAAAATGATATAATTTAAACATTCAGAAAGTAATCATGCTCATTTTTTAGAGAGTCTGTGGTTGGTGAAAGCAGATAGATGAAATTGATGAAATTGGGCTGAATGTACTTAAGAATTTGAAATCATAAAAATTCGGTGAGCACACCTTACAGTGCAACTCGTTATTGCGAGAAAGAGCGATAGGGATATTCCCTATAATTGAGGTGGCACCGCGCATCGACGTCCTCACACAAGTTTTTTGTGTGAGGACTTTTTCTATGGGGAGGAAAGATATTGGAATTTAAACGATGGCATCGCTTGATGATGTGATTTAAAAAGTTAAGGTAAAAGAATTAAGGAGAAAGAAAAATGAAAAATAAACGTTTGATTGGAATTGTCGCTGGATTAGCAGTATTGGTGGTGGCTAGCTTGATTTATTCATCAATGAACAAACCAGCAGCTAAGGAAGAGCAAAAGGTCGCTAAGGTTGGTGTCCTTCAATTTGTTAGTCACCCATCCTTGGACTTGATTTACCAAGGAATTCAAGATGGACTAGCTGAAGAAGGCTATAAGGACGACCAGGTAAAAATCGACTTTATGAACTCTGAAGGCGATCAGAGCAAGGTTGCAACCATGAGTAAACAATTGGTTGCTAATGGAAACGATGTTGTTGTTGGGATCGCAACACCAGCTGCTCAAGGACTTGCTAGTGCTACAAAAGACCTACCTGTTATCATGGCTGCTATTACAGACCCAATCGGTGCTAACTTGGTCAAAGATTTGAAAAAACCAGGTGGCAACATCACAGGGGTGTCAGACCATAACCCAGCTGAACAGCAAGTAGAGTTGATTAAAACCCTCACACCAAATGTCAAAACGATCGGAGCTCTCTACTCAAGCAGTGAAGATAACTCAAAATCACAAGTTGAAGAATTCAAGGCTTATGCTGAAAAAGCAGGTTTGACAGTCGAAACATTTGCCGTTCCATCAACCAATGAAATTGCTTCAACAGTCAATGTTATGACCAGCAAGGTCGATGCGATTTGGGTTCCAATTGATAACACCATCGCATCCGCATTTTCAACAGTTGTTTCAAGCAACCAAACAGCTAAAAAGCCAATCTATCCAAGTGCCACTGCCATGGTAGAAGCAGGTGGATTAGCATCTGTAGTAGTTGACCAACACGATCTTGGAGTGGCTACTGGTAAGATGATTGCCAAAGTATTGAAAGGTGAAAAACCAGCTGATACGCCAGTTAATGTCTTTTCAACTGGTAAGTCAGTGATTAACAAAAAACTAGCGCAGGAACTTGGTATCACCATTCCTGAGTCCGTTCTAAAAGAAGCAGGACAAGTGATTGAATAAAGATAAAGGAGGAGCTGGACACATCTCCTCCCATTTTTACTAAAGAAAGAAATGAGTGAAAGATTATGATAGTATCCATTATTTCACAGGGGATGGTCTGGGCGATTCTAGGTTTGGGAATCTTTATGACTTTTCGAATTTTGAATTTTCCAGATATGACTACTGAAGGTTCTTTTCCTCTAGGGGGAGCAGTAGCTGTAACCTTGATAACACAGGGAGTCAATCCATTCTTAGCGACCTTAGCTGCAGTAGGAGCGGGCTGTCTAGCTGGAATGGCGACGGGACTCTTATATACCAAAGGAAAAATCCCAACCCTCTTATCAGGGATTCTGGTCATGACTTCCTGCCATTCCATCATGCTCATGATTATGGGGCGTGCCAATCTGGGGCTTCTTGGAACTAAACAAATACAGGATGTCTTGCCTTTCGATTCAGATCTTAACCAACTCCTGACTGGATTAATCTTTGTAGCTCTTGTTATTGGCCTTATGCTCTTTTTCCTTGATACCAAACTAGGTCAGGCCTACATCGCTACAGGTGACAATCCCGATATGGCTCGTAGCTTTGGTATCAATACGGGTCGTATGGAACTTATGGGTTTGGTTCTCTCAAATGGGATTATCGCGCTTGCAGGAGCCTTAATTGCTCAACAAGAAGGATACGCGGATGTTTCTCGAGGAATTGGCGTGATTGTCGTAGGGCTTGCTAGCTTGATTATTGGTGAGGTTTTGTTCAAGAGTTTGACTTTGGCAGAGCGACTCATGACCATCGTTGTAGGGTCTATTGCTTATCAGTTCCTCGTTTGGGGAGTGATTGCTCTTGGGTTTAATACAAGTTATCTTCGTTTGTACAGCGCCTTGATTTTGGCAGTTTGCCTCATGATTCCAACCTTCAAAAGCAAATACCTGAAAGGAGTCAAGTTTAGCAGATGACAGCAATTGTAGAATTAAAAAATGCCACCAAAGTCATCACGAATGGCTTTGACGAGGAAAAAATCATTCTGAATGATGTTTCTCTTGAAATTTTTGAACATGATTTCATTACTATCCTAGGTGGAAATGGAGCAGGGAAGTCAACGCTTTTTAACACTATTGCAGGTACCTTGCCCTTAACAAGTGGAAGTATCCGTATCATGGGCGAGGATGTGACGCATTTTTCACCTGAAAAGCGGGCTAAGTACTTGTCTCGTGTTTTTCAGGATCCTAAGATGGGTACGGCTCCCCGTATGACGGTGGCGGAAAATCTCTTAATTGCCAAGTTTCGTGGTGAGAAGAGAGGACTCCTGCCTAGAAGGCTATCAAGTCATCGGGAAGAGTTTCAGGCTACCATTGAAAAAGTGGGAAATGGGCTTGAGAAACATCTAGATACTCCGATTGAGTTTCTATCAGGTGGTCAACGCCAGGCCTTGAGTCTCTTGATGGCAACCTTGAAGCGACCAGAGTTGCTCTTGTTGGATGAACACACAGCAGCTCTTGACCCAAAAACAAGTGTTGCCTTGATGGAGTTAACAGATGACTTTGTCAGCAAGGATCATCTAACAGCCTTGATGATTACCCACCATATGGAGGATGCACTGAAGTATGGAAATCGTCTGATAGTCATGAAGGAAGGTCGTATTATCCAAGACCTCAATAAAGAAGAAAAAGCTAAGATGAAAATCTCAGACTACTATCAATTATTTGAATAGATGAGTGAAGTAACCATCAAAAAATAGTGAAAATTAACTTAGAAACATGGAAGTGTTTCTGAGTTTTTTATCACCTCTTTCTATCTAGAAAAATAAGGCAAAGAGAATTACGGAAAGCGTATGAAATGGTTTACTTTTTTTCAGAAATGAGCTATACTAGTTTACGTGAAACTATGATAAGATGGAGGTATTGTGTATGGTTGACAAGCAAGTCATTGAAGAAATCAAAAACAATGCCAACATTGTGGAAGTCATAGGTGATGTGATTTCTTTACAAAAGGCTGGACGGAACTATTTAGGGCTCTGTCCTTTTCATGGTGAAAAGACCCCTTCTTTCAACGTTGTGGAAGACAAGCAGTTTTATCACTGTTTTGGCTGTGGTCGTTCAGGAGATGTCTTTAAGTTTATCGAAGAATACCAAGGTGTGTCCTTCATGGAAGCCGTTCAGCTCTTAGGAGAGCGCGTCGGTATTCAACTAGCTACGCCGGTACAGTCTCGTCCCCAACAAACTTCCCCTCATCAAGCTCTATACGATATGCATGAAGAAGCTGCCCGTTTTTACCATGCCATCCTCATGACGACAAAGATGGGAGAAGAAGCAAGGGCTTATCTCTACAAACGCGGATTGACAGATGATGTTCTGAAGCACTTCCAGATTGGACTAGCTCCAGCAGAGAGAACTTATCTCTATCAACGTTTGGCTGACAAGTTTGAGGAAAAGGATTTATTGGATTCGGGCTTGTTTTATCTGTCAGATGGTAATCAATTTTATGATACTTTCTTTGGACGGATCATCTTTCCTTTGACCAATGACAAGGGACAGGTCATTGCCTTTTCAGGTCGTATCTGGCAAGAAACGGATAGTCAGACTGCCAAATATAAAAATAGTCGCTCGACTGCAATTTTTAACAAGAGTTACGAATTGTATCATTTGGACAAGGCAAAAAAGGGAACAGGTAAGATTACAGAACTCTATCTGATGGAAGGCTTCATGGATGTGATCGCGGCCTACCGTGCTGGTATAGAAAATGCTGTAGCTTCCATGGGAACAGCCTTAAGCAAGGAGCATGTTGATCACCTCAAACGCTTTACCAAAAAGATAGTTCTCAGCTATGATGGTGACAAGGCAGGGCAGGCAGCAACAGCCAAGGCTCTAGAGGAGTTAAAAGACTTCTCAGTTGAGGTTGTCCGAGTACCTGATGCCATGGACCCAGATGAGTATTTGCAAAAGAATTCTGCTGAAGACCTGGCTTACCTTTTAACCAAGACTCGGATTAGTCCTATAGAGTTCTATATTCACCAGCTAAAGCCTGAAAATAGTGATAACTTACAGGCGCAAATCGAATTCATTGAAAAGATTGCGCCCCTAATCGCCAAAGAAAAGTCTATCACTGCCCAGAATTCTTATATCCACATTTTGGCGGATAATCTACCTTCTTTTGATTACCAACAGGTGGAGCAGATTGTAAATGAAAGTCGGATTGTCCAGAGGCAGGAAAGAGTCAAAGAGGAGCAACCTCCAGCAGCGATTACTTTACCTGTAACGCGGCAACTGACAGCAGTCATGAGAGCAGAGGCTCATCTCCTCTATAGGATGGCTGAGAACCCAGTTGTGTTAAATGACTACCGATTAAGAGAAGATTTTTTCTTTGATACCCCAGAATTTCAGATTCTTTACGAATTATTAAGTGAGCAGGGAGAAGTCGGCTCAGAGGAACTTTCTCATCAGACGCCTGAGGTTGAAAATGCTTGGTACCACGTGCTTAGTCTGGATTTGCCAGCTGAGATGTCGCCTCAAGAGCTAGCGGAAGTCGAAGCGACTCGAAACCGTGCCCTCCTCAGCAAGGACAATTTAAGAATTAAAAAGAAAGTGCAGGAAGCTAGTCATGTAGGAGATACAGACACAGCCTTGGAAGAATTGCAACGATTGATTTCCCAAAAGAGAAGAATGGAGTAATAATGGCAACAAAACAAAAAGAAGTAACCACATTTGATGTGCAAGTAGCAGACTTTATCCGTAACCACAAAAAAACAGGAACAGCAACAGATGACGAAATCAATTCAAGTCTGGTTATTCCTTTCACCCTCGATGCAGACGGCATTGAAGACCTTTTGCAACGGATTCAGGATGCTGGAATTTCTATCACAGATAATGAAGGAAATCCAAGTGCGCGTGTGCTTAGTGTAGAAGAAGAGTCAGAACTCAGTGATGAGGACTTGATTGGCTCAACTTCTGCCAAGGTTAATGACCCAGTCCGTATGTATTTGAAGGAAATCGGGGTGGTTCCTCTCTTGACTAACGAAGAGGAAAAAGAATTGGCCCTAGCAGTTGAGGCTGGTGATATTGAAGCCAAACAACGTCTTGCAGAAGCCAACCTTCGTTTGGTGGTTTCGATTGCTAAGCGCTACGTAGGGCGTGGTATGCAATTTCTTGACTTGATTCAAGAAGGAAACATGGGCTTGATGAAGGCTGTTGACAAGTTTGACTATTCAAAAGGATTTAAGTTTTCAACTTACGCAACTTGGTGGATTCGTCAGGCAATCACTCGTGCCATTGCTGACCAGGCCCGCACTATCCGTATCCCTGTCCACATGGTTGAAACCATTAACAAGCTTGTCCGTGAACAGCGTAATCTCCTTCAAGAATTGGGGCAAGATCCAACACCTGAACAAATCGCTGAGCGTATGGATATGACACCTGACAAGGTTCGTGAAATCTTGAAAATCGCCCAAGAACCAGTATCACTTGAAACACCGATCGGTGAAGAGGACGATAGTCATCTTGGGGACTTTATTGAAGACGAAGTGATTGAAAATCCAGTAGACTACACAACTCGAATCGTTTTGCGCGAGCAGTTGGATGAAGTCTTGGATACTCTTACAGATCGTGAAGAAAACGTTCTGCGCTTGCGCTTCGGTTTGGACGATGGGAAAATGCGTACTCTTGAAGATGTTGGGAAAGTCTTTAACGTGACTCGTGAGCGTATCCGTCAGATCGAGGCCAAGGCTTTGAGAAAATTGCGTCAACCAAGTCGCAGCAAACCGCTTCGTGATTTTATTGAAGACTAAGAGTGAGGAATAACATGGCTTATACAGAAGAGCAAATTGAAACGATCAAAACACGCATTTTAAATGCCTTGGAAGAAGTCATCGACCCTGAGTTGGGGATTGATATTGTCAACCTAGGTT
The DNA here is from genome assembly GCF_041432215.1 of Streptococcus sp. 27098_8_70. Taxonomy (GTDB): domain Bacteria; phylum Bacillota; class Bacilli; order Lactobacillales; family Streptococcaceae; genus Streptococcus; species Streptococcus oralis_CP. Next base: position 441,995 of record NZ_JAPVZD010000001.1, on the reverse strand, counting down.
TGATTTATGAAATTCGTTTTGATGGTGAAACAGGTCACACTGAAATTGATATGACCTTGACAACTATGGGCTGCCCACTGGCTGACCTTTTGACAGACCAGATACATGATGCGATGACAGAAGTGCCTGAGGTAACCAATACCGAAGTTAAATTGGTCTGGTATCCAGCTTGGACGGTTGAAAAAATGAGCCGATACGCGCGTATCGCCCTAGGAATTAAATAAAGACTAAGAAAAATGCGAGAGACGATTGGAAAATAGGATAATTTTATCCTTTTTCCAATCGTCTCTTCTTTCTTTTGCTGATTTTCTGGAAATAAAATGGTATAATGGAAGGTATGGAAAACGAAAAATTGCGTATTAATATGCTAAGCTCAAGTGAAAAAGTAGCTGGTCAAGGAGTGTCAGGAGCTTATCGAGAATTGGTTAGTCTCCTTCACCGCGAAGCCAAAGACCAGTTGATTGTTACAGAGAATCTTCCTGTAGAAGCGGATGTAACTCACTTTCATACCATTGATTTCCCCTACTATTTATCTACTTTCCAAAAGAAACGCTCTGGGAGAAAAATTGGCTATGTGCATTTTTTGCCTGATACGCTTGAGGGGAGTTTGAAGATTCCATTTTTCCTAAAAGGAATTGTCAAACGCTATGTTTTTTCCTTTTACAACCGAATGGAACACTTGGTGGTGGTCAATCCCATGTTTATCGAGGATTTAGTGGCTGCTGGTATTCCGCGTGAAAAAGTAACTTATATTCCAAATTTTGTAAACAAAGAAAAATGGCATCCATTACCAGCTGAACAAGTTGCTCAACTCCGGAAGGAAATGGATCTCGCGGAAGATCAGTTTGTCGTAATCGGTGCGGGTCAGGTTCAGAAACGTAAAGGAATTGATGATTTTATCCGTCTTGCTGAGGAATTGCCAGAAATTACCTTTATCTGGGCAGGTGGTTTTTCATTTGGTGGGATGACAGATGGTTATGAACGCTACAAGAAGATAATGGACAATCCACCCAAAAATCTTATTTTCCCTGGAATTGTGTCACCGGAACGGATGCGGGAACTTTACGCTATGGCGGATCTATTCTTGCTACCAAGTTACAATGAATTATTCCCTATGACTATCTTAGAGGCTGCTAGTTGCGAGGCTCCTATTATGTTAAGAGATTTGGATCTGTATAAGGTTATTCTTGATGGGAATTATCGTGCTACAAGTGATGTTTCCGAGATGAGAGAAGCAATCCTAGAATACAAGAATGACCCTGAAGCCTTAAAGGACTTGAAAGAAAAAGCTCGTGAGATTTCCAAAGAGTACTCTGAGGAGCATTTGTTGGAAATCTGGTTAAAATTTTATCGAGAACAGGCTGCTTTGGGCAAAAAGTGAGGTAATTTATGCGAATTGGTTTATTTACAGACACCTATTTCCCTCAAGTTTCCGGGGTTGCGACTAGTATACGGACCTTGAAAACTGAGCTTGAAAAGCAAGGACATGCAGTTTTTATCTTTACAACGACTGATAAAGACGTAAACCGATACGAAGATTGGCAAATTATTCGCATTCCGAGTGTCCCTTTCTTTGCGTTTAAGGATCGACGATTTGCCTACCGAGGTTTTACAAAGGCACTTGAAATTGCCAAGCAGTATCAACTCGATATTATTCATACCCAGACCGAATTTTCTCTTGGTTTGTTAGGGATTTGGATTGCTAGAGAATTGAAAATTCCAGTTATTCATACCTACCATACCCAGTATGAAGACTATGTGCATTACATTGCTAAGGGCATGCTAATTCGTCCGAGTATGGTAAAATATTTGGTGCGTGGCTTCCTTCATGATGTAGATGGCGTGATTTGCCCTAGTGAGATTGTTCGTGACCTTTTATCTAAATACAAAGTCAAGGTTGAAAAGCGGGTCATCCCAACTGGAATTGAGCTGGCTAAGTTTGAACGACCTGAGATCAAAGAGGAAAACTTGCAAGAACTTCGTTCGAAGTTAGGTATTCAGGAAGGCGAGAAAATGCTACTGAGCCTTTCTCGTATCTCCTTTGAAAAGAATATCCAAGCAGTCTTAGCTGCCTTTGCGCAGGTTTTGAAAGAAGAAGACAAGGTGAAGTTGGTTGTTGCTGGAGACGGACCTTATCTGGACAGTCTGAAAGAACAAGCAGGGAAATTAAACATACAAAAACATGTGATTTTTACAGGTATGATTGCTCCAAGTGAGACAGCCTTGTACTATAAAGCAGCTGATTTCTTTATTTCAGCCTCTACGAGTGAGACTCAGGGTTTAACCTATCTAGAAAGTCTAGCCAGTGGAACGCCTGTTATTGCTCATGGCAATCCCTATCTTGAAAATCTGATCAATGATAAAATGTTTGGGACCCTCTACTATGGAGAACGAGAGCTTGCAGGAGCTATCCTTGAAGCTTTGATCGCTACTCCTGATATGTCTGAACAAAAGTTAGCGGATAAGTTGTACGAGATTTCGGCTGAAAATTTTGGGAAACGAGTTCATGAGTTTTACCTTGATGCCATTATCTCAAATAACTTTGAACATGAGCTACATGATGGACAACCTGTCACTCAACGCTTCTTAAAAACGATTCTCTATCTACCTCAACAGGCTGTTACAAGCCCAGTAAAAGAATCCAAGCGTATTTTAAGAGCGTCTCGAAAACAATTGTCTAGCATCAGAGATTATTGGAGAGACGAATTCAAATAATAGAATAAGAGGAAGAAAAAATGAAAAAATTAATGAGAAGCGGAAAAGATCAAAAAATTGGTGGAGTATGCGCAGGAGTTGCTCATTATTTTGATATTGATCCAACAATTGTTCGTGTCATTTGGGCTGTTCTTGCATTTTGTTATGGGACAGGAGTCCTTGCTTATATCATTTTATGGTTGATTGCACCAGTTTCAACAGAATATTAAATTAAAATTATATAGAAAAAGGAGAAGTTATGGCTTTTGGAGATAACGGAAAACGTAAAAAAACTTTGTTTGAAAAGGTGACACTTGTTGTCGTGCTCATCATGTTGTTTGTAACCCTTGCTGGTATCTTTGCAACTGCGCTTGGAGCTTTTAGTAGATTCTAAGCAAGCTACGAGGATAGAAACAATAACTAATGACTGGGTTCTCCCCAGCCTTTTTAAAGTGAGAAGAAAATATGAGTATGTTTTTAGATACAGCCAAGATTAAGGTCAAGGCTGGTAATGGTGGCGATGGCATGGTTGCCTTTCGCCGTGAAAAATATGTCCCTAATGGCGGTCCTTGGGGTGGTGATGGTGGACGTGGAGGTAACGTTGTTTTCGTGGTAGACGAAGGTTTGCGTACCTTGATGGATTTCCGCTATAACCGTCATTTCAAGGCTGATTCCGGTGAAAAAGGAATGACAAAAGGAATGCACGGTCGTGGTGCAGAAGACCTTCGTGTTCGCGTACCACAGGGGACTACTGTACGTGATGCGGAAACAGGAAAAGTCATTACAGACTTGATTGAACATGGTCAAGAGTTTATCGTGGCTCATGGCGGTCGAGGTGGTCGTGGAAATATCCGTTTTGCCACTCCCAAAAATCCTGCACCTGAAATCTCTGAGAATGGAGAACCAGGTCAAGAACGTGAGTTGCAACTGGAATTGAAGATCCTAGCGGATGTTGGCTTGGTCGGTTTCCCATCTGTTGGAAAGTCAACTTTGCTTAGTGTCATCACTTCAGCTAAACCTAAAATCGGTGCTTACCACTTTACGACCATTGTCCCTAATTTGGGTATGGTTCGTACACAGTCAGGTGAATCTTTTGCAGTAGCAGACCTTCCAGGTTTGATTGAAGGGGCCAGTCAAGGGGTTGGTCTTGGAACCCAGTTTCTACGTCATATCGAACGCACTCGAGTTATCCTCCATGTCATCGATATGTCAGCTAGCGAAGGACGTGATCCTTATGAGGATTACCTTGCTATTAATAAGGAATTAGAATCCTATAACCTTCGTCTCATGGAACGTCCACAGATTATCGTAGCCAACAAGATGGATATGCCTGAAAGTCAGGAAAATCTTAAAACTTTCAAGGAAAAGTTGGCAGCAAACTACGACGAGTTTGAGGAACTTCCAGCCATCTTCCCAATTTCTGGATTGACCAAGCAAGGGTTGGCGACTCTTTTGGACGCGACAGCTGAATTGTTAGACAAGACTCCAGAATTCCCGATTTATGATGAATCCGATATGGAAGAAGAGGCTTACTATGGCTTTGACGAGGAAGAAAAGGCCTTTGAGATTAGTCGTGATGATGATGCGACATGGGTACTTTCTGGTGAAAAACTCATGAAACTCTTTAACATGACCAACTTTGACCGTGACGAATCGGTCATGAAGTTTGCCCGTCAGCTTCGTGGTATGGGTGTTGACGAAGCCCTTCGTGCACGTGGAGCCAAAGATGGTGATTTGGTTCGCATCGGTAAATTTGAGTTTGAATTTGTAGACTAGGAGATTGATATGGGAGATAAACCGATATCATTCCGAGATGCAGATGGAAATTTTGTTTCTGCAGCAGATGTGTGGAATGAAAAGAAACTAGAAGAATTATTTAATCGTCTCAATCCAAAACGTGCTCTTCGATTGGCACGTACAAAGAAAGAAGATACACAGTCAAAGAAATAAAAAATTCCCGTGATCTTTTGATCACGGGATTTGTTTTATTCACTAAAGAAAAATGGTGGTGCATATTTTTTAAGACTTTCAAAACAAGCTTGCGCTTTTGTAGCATCTTCACAGATAATCATGCAGACATCGTCTCCACAAAGGGTTGCAACGATATCTGGAAAGGCCAAGGAATCAATTACAGATCCAAATGATTGGGCTAAACCGGGTAAAGTTTTCAAAATAACCTGGTGTTGCACAGGACGCAACATAACAAGAGCATCTTCCATATAATTTTCAAGACGTTTTTCCCACTTGGAGATAGATCCTGTATTTAGCACATAGTAAGAATTATCCTCTTCGCGCACTTTTGAAAGGTTCATGGTTTTGATATCGCGTGATAAGGTAGCCTGAGTAACTTGGATATCATTTTCCGCTAACAAGGCTTGTAATTCAGCTTGAGTATGGATTTTGTTTTTTGAAACGAGGGCGCGGATAAGTTGGTGTCTGTGTTCTGATTTGTTCATAAAGTAAGTACTCCTTTTACAAGGTACAGTAGCGTGGACTGAACGAAAATGTCAGTCGGGGTGGTAGGCGGTATTGTCACGTATGATGATTTTAAAGTCAGTAGGATAAAGAACTAGATGGAGAGATTCTCCTTCTTTTAACTTGTCACTAGTTGCGTGCAGATAAACTGGGTAGCGATCCGTTTATCTACATTGATGTTCTTTAATGACAGTGAATCATTCAATTTGGGTAGCTTTTTGTCACGGCGTTTTGTGAATTTACTCTAAATGTAATTCACAGAGATTTCCAACATGTGGTGTAGTAGCGTGTATGATAAATGGTTACACATGTTGGTTAGAGGAAGTATCTTTTGTCCAAGTTCTATCTAGGGGCTTCTAAAATGCTTTTAGATGAACTGAATTTGATACAAAGTTTATGTTTGATTCGACTGTTCAAGTGGAAAACTTTGGTTATAGGAAGTTCAATGGTCAAATTCATTGACTTTTCCTTTGAATACTTCCATATTGAAAGTCTGGTAGATTATACCTTTTGACAAGGTAGGATAAGACTAGACTGTGCTAAATCAACAGTCAACTGATAGTCTGTATTATCTCGAATTGTAATCTCAAAGTCTGTGGTGTAGAGAACCAAACGGAGAGTATCTCCTTCTTTAAGTTTGTAGATAGTTGGTTGAAGCTCTAGCTGGAAGTCCATCCATTCATTTGGTTGGATTTCTTCAATCATCAAGAGATTGGTTCGATTTTGAAGATTAAGGTAGCCTTTGGTGATGACACGTTGGGCACTTGGGTTGAATGGCAGTTCACAGAGATTTTCTAACATGTGGTAACGACCATTATCAATGGTTCTAGCATTTAAAACAGCTGGATAAGGCTGCAGATATTTCTTTTGTCCAAGTTCTAACAGTTGGGCTGATAATAAGCCCTTGTTCGTACTCGATTTGACACGAAGTTTCAGCTCCACTCGCCCATTTAAGTGAATGTCTTGACTTACTGGAAGTTCAATGGTGATTTGATTGGCTTTTCCTTGGTAAAGTTCAGTGTTGAAGGTCTGGTAAGTCTTACCATAACGATCAAAATCTTTTTGATCATACTGGTTTTGAATCACTTTTTCATCATTACCAAGAGAGAAGGTATGCAGTTCATCCTGTTTGCCAAAGTTATCAAGACCTTGCCATTTTTGCGGTGCGATATTGTCCTGCCAGATGACAGTCGGAAGTTGATAGCCTGAGTCAAGTCCTAACAATTTCTTACTTAACAAGGCATTCATGGACTCGCGGAAGTCGATCGACTGCCAGTTGTTCATATAGACATGGGCACCATGATGGAAAAAGAGGTGCTTATTGATGTGGCTAGGAAGAGCATGAAACATCTGGTAAACATGAAGAGGTTTGACGTTCCAATCCTGGGAACCATGCGTAAAGACGACCTCAGCTTGAACCTTGTGAGCATTGAGCAGATAGTTGCGGTCATGCCAAAACTGATTGTAGTCACCAGTCTTGCGATCGAGTTTCTCTTTAACCTTTTCTAAGTCCGTTTGATGAGCTTCATTGCCACGAATATAGTCACCGCCTAAGAGATTGCGGGAGTAGGTCAATTCAGCAAGTGAGTCAAAATCCTCACCTGGATAACCACCTGGGCTGGTTACCAGACCATTTTCACGATAGTAGTTGTACCAAGAGGAAATACCTGCTTCTGCGATGATCACTTCCAAACCATCAACACCAGTGGTGGCGAGACCATTAGACATGGTACCTAGATAGGAAATACCTGTTGTTGCGACTTTGCCGTTTGACCAGTCAGCCTTGATTTGGCGCTTGCGCGTGTGGTCCGTGAAAGCACGACAACGACCATTGAGCCAATCAATGACATTTTTATAAGCTTCAATCTGCTGGTAGTCACCATTGGTCATGAGACCTTGAGAATCTTTGGTTCCAACACCTGATACATAGAGATTGGCAAATCCACGTGGGAGGAAGTAGTCATTGAGTGTATATGAGCTATTGATATGAGATAGCTTTTCTTCAGCTTCTGAGACGACTTCTGCTTGACCATGAGATTCGACTAAATTCAGCTTGGGCTCCTCAAGTTCAATGGTGTGGGGCGGTTTGACCTCAAGCACCCCTTCCATTTTGTAGAGAGCCTTGTCACTGGCTTTATCGTTGGTCCCTTGGTGGTAAGGGCTGGCAGTCATGACTGAAGGAATCTGTCCATCATAACGCGGGCGAATAATGCTGACCTTGACTAAGTCAGGGAGACCGTCGTTATCAGTATCCACACGACTCTCGACATACACGACTTCACGAATGACATCATGAGTAGAGAAGGTTGCCAAGCTCTTACCGTTAAAGTAGTGGTAGTGATTGTCTTCTGAAATGAGTCCATCACTAACAAGTTGATCAATGAGCGTATTTCCTTTTTTCGTTCTCGTATTGAGTAACTGATAAAGATTTTCAATGAGATCCCCATAAACAATAGGAAAACCAGTTTCTTTACGAAACTGTTCGGCATCCTCAAAGTCAACAAGATAGCTAAATCCTAAAAGTTGAAAAACTACTGTGTAGAAAATCTCCGCAGTTAACTCACGGTCTGACTGGAAAAAGGTTACTAAATCTGTTTCTTTATCCGCAGCCAAAGTCGATAAGGCATAATCCGTGTCAGAATAAGTGAAAAAACTCCAACAAATGAAGTCTTCAAACTGTCTTTTTAAGGACAGTTGGGGTGACAGCTTTAGACCAAGACCTTCTAATTCTGCAAATCGTTGAGAACTAGTGGTTGGTTGATAGCTGAATTGATTAAAACGCATGTTTCTCTCCTTTGAAAACAGACTGGATTTATTATATCAAAAAAGAGGGAAAAATGGAATAAATAAACTTAAATGAAATAAATTTCTTAAACCAGCATATCTATTTAGTAAGTTATTATAAAATGCTGAATAAATACCATAGAAGTAAGCCTTTTTCTAGAGAATTTTATATGTAAAACTGCATATAACTCCTATCTTTATTATTCTTCGTTTGGTATAAATATATCTAAATTTACATTTAAAACTATTATATAATATTAATTTTATATTTTCTTCCTTTGAAAAATGAAGAATTTAACAGTAAGAAGAGAAGAAGTTTGGAACTGATGATATTGAAAAGAAAGTGCAGAGTTGCTTCAATATCCAGCTTAAAATGGTATAATAGTAGTAAAACGAAAGCAAGGAGGAGAAGAAATGATTGCACAGCTCGACACCAAGACTGTTTATAGTTTTATGGAAAGTGTGGTTTCGATTGAAAAATACGTACAAATGGCTAAAGAATACGGCTATTCTCACCTTGCTATTATGGATGTGGATAATCTCTATGGAGCTTATCATTTTCTAGAAGCAACTCGTAAGCATGGCATTCGACCTTTAATTGGTCTAGAAATGACCTTGGTCAAAGATGAGGAAAATATTTCTCTTCGTTTTCTAGCCCTATCCACTAAAGGTTATCAAGAGTTGATGAAGTTATCCACTTTAAAAATGACTGGACGGAAAAAATGGTCTGACTTCACCTCCCACCTCGAAGATGTGGCTATTGTTGTTCCCTATTTTAATGGGGTCGAACAGTTGGATTTTGGGGTTGATTATTTTATCGGTGTTAGTCCAGATACTCCTCAAGAAGTCTTTACCAGACCCATTCTTCCACTCTATCAAGTCAACTCTTTTGAAAAAGAAGACCTACAGGTTTTACAAATCTTGTCAGCAGTCAAGGACAATGTCAGCCTGAGAGAAGTAGATGTACATTCACAACAGGGGATTTTTTTACCTGCCTCAGATTTGGAAGCACAGTTTAAAAATCGCTTCCCTCAGGCCCTTGCCAATCTCCAAGGTCTGATAGAGAATGTAAGCTATCAAATCGACCCAAGTTTAAAACTTCCTCGCTTTAATCCTGAAAGACCAGCGGTCGAAGAACTTAGAGAGAGAGCTGAGCAAGGCTTGAGTGACAAGGGGCTAACCTCAGCTATTTATCATGAGCGACTGAATGAGGAATTGGCTGTGATTCATGATATGGGCTTTGACGACTATTTCCTTGTAGTTTGGGATTTGCTCCGTTTTGGACGTTCCCAAGGCTACTATATGGGAATGGGGCGTGGTTCTGCGGTTGGTAGTCTAGTAGCTTACTCACTGGATATTACAGGGATTGATCCGGTTGAAAAGAACTTGATTTTCGAGCGCTTTTTAAATCGTGAGCGCTACACCATGCCCGATATTGATATTGACATTCCTGATCTATATAGACCAGAATTCATTCGCTATGTTCGTGATCGCTATGGTAGTCAACACGTGGCGCAGATTGTCACTTATTCGACCTTTGGAGCAAAACAGGCAATTCGTGATGTTTTCAAACGTTATGGTGTCCCTGAGTACGAATTAACCAATATTACGAAAAAAATCAGTTTTCGAGATACGCTAACGACAGCCTATGAAAAGAATTTACAGTTTAGGCAGGTCATCAATAGCAAAATGGAATATCAAAAAGCTTTTGAGATTGCTCGAAAGATTGAAGGGTATCCTCGTCAGACCTCTATCCATGCCGCTGGGGTCGTTATGAGTGACCAAGACCTGACAGACTATATCCCGCTCAAATACGGTGAGGATATGCTGATCACCCAGTATGATGCTCATGGTGTTGAAGCTAATGGCCTTTTAAAAATGGATTTCCTCGGTTTACGTAACCTGACTTTTGTCCAAAAAATGCAGGAATTATTGGCTGAGTCAGGAGGTATTCATCTGAGAATAGAGGATATTGATCTGGAAGACAAAGAAACTCTGGCTCTCTTTGCTGCTGGAAATACCAAGGGGATTTTCCAATTTGAACAACCTGGCGCCATTCGGCTCTTGAAACGAGTTCAGCCACAAGTCTTTGAAGAGGTAGTAGCCACAACCTCACTCAACAGACCAGGGGCAAGCGATTATATTGATAACTTTGTCGCTCGGAAGCACGGCAAAGAAAAGGTAACGGTGTTAGACCCTGCCTTGGAGGACATTCTGTCATCAACCTATGGCATTATGCTCTATCAAGAGCAAGTCATGCAGGTAGCTCAGCGTTTTGGAGGTTTCAGTCTTGGTAAAGCTGACATTCTCAGACGAGCCATGGGTAAGAAAAATGCTAAAGAGATGCATTTGATGAAGGAAGATTTTATCTCTGGAGCTATGAAATTGGGGCATACTGGAGAAAAGGCAAATCAAGTTTTTGCAGTGATGGAAAAGTTTGCAGGCTATGGATTTAACAGATCCCACGCCTATGCCTACTCAGCGCTGGCTTTCCAACTAGCTTATTTTAAGACGCATTATCCTGCTATTTTCTTCCAAGTCATGTTAAATTATTCAAGCAGCGATTACATTGTAGATGCATTACAAATGGGCTTTGAAGTAGCTCCCTTAGCAATCAACAGCATTCCCTATCATGATAAAATTGCTCAGAAGAAAATCTATCTTGGTCTAAAAGCCATTAAGGGAATGCCGAGAGATTTGTCTTACTGGATCATCGAAAATCGTCCTTTTTCAAGCATTGAAGATTTCGTCACACATCTTCCCAAGAATTACAAGAAACTGTCGCTTTTGACGCCTTTGGTTGAACTAGGGCTTTTTGATGAATTTGACAAGAATCGCCAGAAAATCTTAGTGAACCTACCAAACTTATTTGTCTTTGTTGAGGAGTTAGGTGGACTCTTTGCGGATACAAATTATAGTTGGACTGAAGCTGATGATTTTACTGAGGCAGAGAAATTTTACAAAGAGCAGGAACTGATTGGGGTAGGTATCAGTGCCCATCCTCTCCAAACTCTTGCCAAACAAGCCCTATATCCGACGACGCCAATCACTAATCTAACCGAGGGAGCTCAAGCCACTCTCCTAGTTGAAGTTCAAAAGATTAAAGTGATTCGAACCAAGAAAGGCGAGAGTATGGCCTTTCTACAGGTCCATGATAGTAAGTCTCGGATGGATGTAACTGTATTTTCAGACCAATATAGAAAATTTGCTTCCAATTTATCCGAAGGGAAATTTTACTACATCAATGGCAAAATTCAATCTCGAGATGGTCGTCTGCAAATGATTGCACAAGATTTGAAAGAAGCAGTGGCGGAACGATTCTGGATTCAAGTTAAAAATCATAAATACGATAAAGAGATTTCAAATATCCTAGAACAATACAAAGGCCCAATTCCTGTCATTATCAGGTATGAAGAGGAAGGAAAAACGGTTGTTTCTACACAACATTTTGTAAGAAAAGATTCTGCTCTAGAGGAAAAATTAGAGGGAATTGCTATGAAAACGATTTATCGCTAAAAATACGGAAAATAGAAGAATTTTCGATTTAAATGTGGTATAATCAGTAAGAATGTTAAAAGAAAAAGGAGCATAAACCAAATGAAACGTATTGCTGTTTTGACCAGTGGTGGAGACGCCCCTGGTATGAATGCTGCCATCCGTGCAGTAGTTCGCCAAGCAATCTCAGAAGGAATGGAAGTTTTTGGTATCTATGATGGATACGCAGGTATGGTTGCCGGTGAAATTTATCCGCTTGATGCTGCTTCAGTAGGAGACATCATTTCTCGTGGTGGTACTTTCCTTCATTCTGCTCGTTACCCTGAGTTTGCACAACTTGAAGGCCAACTTAAAGGGATTGAGCAATTGAAAAAACACGGTATCGAAGGAGTCGTAGTTATCGGTGGTGATGGTTCTTATCATGGAGCTATGCGCTTGACTGAGCATGGATTCCCTGCTATTGGACTTCCAGGTACAATCGATAACGATATCGTAGGTACTGACTTTACAATCGGATTTGATACTGCAGTTACGACTGCAATGGATGCGATTGATAAGATTCGTGATACATCATCAAGTCACCGTCGTACTTTCGTTGTTGAAGTAATGGGACGTAACGCTGGTGATATCGCTCTTTGGGCTGGTATCGCAACTGGTGCTGATGAAATTATCATCCCTGAAGAAGGCTTCAAGATGGAAGATATCGTAGCTAGTATCAAAGCTGGTTATGAGCACGGTAAAAAACACAACATTATCGTTTTGGCAGAAGGTGTTATGTCAGCAGCTGAATTTGGTCAAAAACTAAAAGAAGCAGGAGACACTAGTGACCTTCGTGTAACAGAACTTGGTCACATCCAACGTGGTGGATCACCAACTGCGCGTGACCGTGTATTGGCATCACGCATGGGGGCACACGCTGTTAAACTCCTTAAACAAGGAATCGGTGGTGTCGCTGTTGGTATCCGTAACGAAAAAATGGTTGAAAATCCAATTCTTGGTACAGCAGAAGAAGGAGCTTTGTTTAGCTTAACTGCAGAAGGTAAGATTATTGTTAACAACCCTCATAAAGCTGATCTTGAACTTTCTGCTTTGAACAAGAGCTTGTCCTAATCAACTTTCATTAATTTGGTAACATGACCATAAAAGGTCGAATTATATAAAGGAGTCACAAAAATCATGAACAAACGTGTAAAAATCGTTGCAACTTTAGGTCCTGCGGTTGAAATCCGTGGTGGTAAAAAATTCGGTGAAGACGGATACTGGGGTGAAAAACTTGATGTTGAAGCTTCAGCTCAAAATATTGCTAAATTGATTGAAGCAGGAGCAAACACTTTCCGTTTCAACTTCTCACACGGTGACCACCAAGAACAAGGTGAGCGTATGGCAACTGTTAAACTTGCTGAAAAACTTGCAGGTAAAAAAGTTGGTTTCCTTCTTGATACTAAAGGACCTGAAATCCGTACAGAATTGTTTGAAGGTGACGCAAAAGAGTACTCATACAAAACTGGTGAAAAAATCCGTGTTGCAACTAAACAAGGAATCAAATCAACTCGTGATGTGATTGCTTTGAACGTTGCTGGTGCCCTTGATATCTACGATGATGTTGAAGTTGGTCACCAAGTTTTGGTTGACGATGGTAAATTGGGTCTTCGTGTTTTCGTAAAAGACGATGCAACTCGTGAATTTGAAGTAGTCGTTGAAAATGACGGTATCATTGCTAAGCAAAAAGGTGTAAACATCCCAAACACTAAAATTCCTTTCCCAGCACTTGCTGAACGCGATAACGATGATATCCGTTTCGGTTTGGAACAAGGTATCAACTTCATCGCTATTTCATTTGTACGTACTGCAAAAGACGTTGAAGAAGTTCGTGCAATCTGTGAAGAAACTGGTAATGGTCACGTTCAATTGTTTGCGAAAATCGAAAACCAACAAGGTATCGATAACTTGGATGAAATCCTTGAAGTAGCTGATGGTATCATGATTGCCCGTGGTGACATGGGTATTGAAGTACCATTCGAAATGGTTCCAGTTTACCAAAAAATGATTATCACAAAAGTAAATGCAGCTGGTAAAGTCGCTATCACAGCAACAAACATGCTTGAAACTATGACTGAAAAACCACGTGCAACGCGTTCAGAAGTATCAGACGTGTTTAACGCTGTTATCGACGGAACCGACGCTACAATGCTTTCAGGTGAGTCTGCAAATGGTAAATACCCACTTGAGTCAGTAACAACAATGGCTACAATTGACAAGAACGCTCAAACTCTTTTAAAAGAATACGGTCGCTTGTCGTCTGTTAACTTGTCACGTAATTCTAAGACTGAGGTTATGGCTTCAGCTGTTAAGGATGCGACAAACTCTATGAATATCAAGTTGGTGGTTACTCTTACTAAGACAGGTCACACTGCTCGTTTGATTTCTAAATACCGTCCAGATGCTGATATCTTGGCAATCACTTTCGATGAATTGACTCAGCGTGGTTTGATGCTTAACTGGGGAGTTATCCCAGTAACAACTGATCGCCCATCAAACACTGATGATATGTTTGATCTCGCTGAAAGAATTGCAGTTGAGCAAGGTTTGGTAGAATCTGGTGATGATATTGTTATCGTTGCAGGTGTACCACTTGGCGAAGCTGTTCGTACAAACACAATGCGTATCCGTACAGTACGTTAATCTAACATTAAGACTTATCATTTCAAGCTGAACAGCTTGAATGATAGGTCTTTTTTTATCAAAATGGAATGGTATTTAGTAAATAGGAATGGGAAAAAACTGAAAATTATGATATAATAGAACGAAAAGACCTTTTTAGTAAATTTTGAAAGAGTAAAACATGAGAAAAATTGTCATCAATGGTGGACGTCCATTGCAAGGTGAGATCACCATTAGTGGTGCTAAAAATAGTGTTGTAGCGCTTATTCCAGCTATTATCTTATCAGATGATATTGTCACTTTAGATTGTGTTCCAGATATTTCAGACGTTGCTAGTCTTGTCGAAATCATGGAAATCATGGGGGCATCTGTTAAGCGTTATGACGATGTCTTGGAGATTGATCCAAGAGGTGTTCAAAACATTCCTATGCCTTATGGCAAAATTAATAGCTTGCGTGCTTCTTATTATTTCTACGGAAGTCTTTTAGGTCGCTTTGGTGAAGCTACAGTTGGACTTCCTGGTGGATGTGATCTGGGACCTCGTCCGATTGACCTTCACTTAAAAGCCTTTGAAGCCATGGGTGCTAAGGTCAGCTATGAGGGAGATAATATGAATTTATCTGCCCAAGGTAAGGGGCTTCATGGCGCAAGTATTTACATGGATACCGTCAGCGTTGGAGCAACTATTAACACCATGATTGCTGCGGTTAAAGCTAAGGGACGTACTGTCATTGAAAATGCGGCTCGTGAACCGGAAATTATCGATGTTGCTACCCTTTTGAACAACATGGGGGCCCATATTCGTGGTGCAGGGACTGATATTATCATTATTGATGGTGTCGAGAAACTACATGGGACTCGTCACCAAGTAATTCCAGATCGTATCGAAGCTGGAACTTATATTTCACTTGCTGCAGCGGTAGGAAAAGGAATTCGCATTAACAACGTTCTCTATGAACATTTAGAAGGCTTTATCGCCAAACTAGAGGAAATGGGCGTTCGTATGACGGTCTCAGAAGACAGTATCTTCGTTGAAGAACAGTCTGGTTTAAAGGCCATCAATATCAAAACTGCACCCTATCCAGGGTTCGCAACCGATTTGCAACAGCCTATCACGCCACTTTTACTAACTGCGCAAGGTCGTGGAACGATTATTGATACGATTTATGAGAAACGTGTCAATCATGTCTTTGAGTTAGCAAAAATGGATGCGGATATTACGACTACAAACGATCACATTATTTACAACGGTGGTCGTAACTTACACGGGGCAAGTGTAAAAGCTACAGACTTGCGAGCTGGTGCTGCACTTGTCATCGCTGGCTTGATGGCTCAAGGCCAGACTGAAATTACGAATATTGAGTTTATCCTTCGTGGCTACTCAGATATTATTGAAAAATTGCGTAGTCTTGGAGCAGATATTACACTCGTTGAAGACTAAGCCGTTGAGGTGATTATGAATATTTGGACCAAATTAGCAATGTTTTCTTTTTTTGAAACGGAGCGCTTGTATTTGCGTCCTTTCTTTTTTAGTGACAGTCAAGCGTTTTTCGAGATTGCTTCAAACCCTGAGAATTTGCAGTTTATTTTTCCCAGTCAAGCAAATTTGGAAGAAAGTCAGTACGCACTTGCTAACTATTTTATGAAGAATCCTCTGGGTGTTTGGGCAATTTGTCTTCAAGGAAATCAGGAAATGATTGGCTCCATTAAATTTGAAAAGATTGATGAAATCAAAAAAGAAGCAGAAATTGGTTACTTCCTAAAAAAAGATTCTTGGTCACAAGGTTTTATGACTGAAGTGGTTACCAAGCTATGTCAGCTTTCATTTGAAGAATTTGGTTTAAAACAATTATCCATCATCACTCATCTGGAGAATCAAGCTAGTCAAAAAGTAGCCTTAAAATCGGGCTTTAGCCTCGTCCGACAGTTTAAGGGGAGCGATCGCTATACACGAAAAATGAGGGACTATCTTGAATTTCGATACATAAAAGGAGAATTCAATGAGTAAACACCAGGAAATTTTGTCCTATCTGGAAGAGTTGCCAATTGGGAAGAGAGTTAGTGTTCGCAGTATTTCCAATCACCTAGGTGTTAGTGACGGAACAGCCTACCGAGCTATCAAAGAAGCTGAAAATCGTGGCATTGTTGAAACTCGGCCACGTAGTGGAACCATACGAGTCAAGTCCCAGAAAGTGGCTATTGAGAGACTAACCTATGCTGAAATTGCTGAAGTCACCTCCTCTGAAGTTTTAGCTGGTCAGGAAGGGCTTGAGAGAGAGTTTAGTAAATTCTCCATCGGGGCTATGACAGAGCAAAATATCCTGTCCTATCTCCATGATGGCGGTCTTTTGATTGTAGGTGACCGTACTCGCATTCAACTTTTAGCGCTAGAAAATGAAAATGCAGTCCTCGTTACGGGTGGTTTTCATGTCCAGGACGATGTCCTTGAGTTGGCTAATAAAAAAGGGATTCCAGTTCTAAGAAGTAAACATGACACTTTTACAGTAGCGACCATGATTAACAAAGCCCTCTCAAATGTTCAAATCAAAACCGATATTCTGACAGTTGAGAAGCTCTATCGTCCCAGTCATGAGTATGGTTTTTTGAGAGAAACGGATACGGTCAAAGACTATCTAGATTTGGTCCGTAAGAACAGAAGTAGTCGTTTCCCAGTCATTAACCAACACCAAGTGGTTGTGGGCGTTGTTACTATGCGTGACGCAGGAGATAAATCCCCCAGCACGACGATTGACAAGGTGATGACGCGAAGTATCTTCGTAACTGGTTTAGCGACCAATATTGCCAATGTCAGTCAACGGATGATTGCAGAAGACTTTGAGATGGTTCCCGTTGTCAGAAGTAACCAAACCTTGCTCGGTGTCGTAACACGACGAGATGTCATGGAAAAGATGAGTCGTTCCCAAGTTTCAGCTTTGCCGACTTTCTCCGAGCAAATCGGACAAAAACTCTCTTATCATCATGATGAAGTCGTTATTACTGTTGAGCCCTTCATGCTGGAGAAAAATGGTGTCCTTGCTAATGGAGTCTTGGCTGAAATCCTCAACCATATGACCCAAGACCTCGTTGTCAATAGCGGGCGCAATCTTATCATTGAGCAGATGTTGATTTATTTCTTGCAGGCTGTGCAGATAGATGATACTCTGCGGATTCAGGCTCGGATTATTCACCACACGAGACGTTCAGCTATTATTGATTATGATATTTATCATGGTCATCAGATTGTTTCAAAAGCAAATGTTACGGTTAAAATTAATTAGAATCTAGGAGAAAAAATGATAACTTTAAAATCAGCACGTGAAATCGAAGCCATGGACAAGGCTGGTGATTTCCTAGCAAGTATCCATATTGGCTTACGTGATTTGATTAAGCCAGGCGTAGATATGTGGGAAGTAGAAGAATATGTTCGTCGCCGTTGTAAAGAGGAAAATTTCCTTCCTCTACAGATTGGAGTAGATGGTGCAGTCATGGATTACCCCTATGCCACTTGTTGCTCTCTCAACGACGAAGTAGCTCACGCTTTTCCACGTCATTACATCTTGAAAGATGGTGACTTGCTCAAGGTTGATATGGTACTCGGAGGTCCGATTGCCAAATCCGACCTCAATGTCTCTAAACTCAATTTCAACAATGTTGAGCAAATGAAAAAATACACCCAAAGTTATACTGGTGGTTTAGCTGACTCATGTTGGGCTTATGCGGTTGGTACACCGTCTGAAGAAGTGAAAAACCTGATGGACGTGACCAAGGAAGCTATGTATAAAGGGATTGAGCAAGCAGTTGTTGGCAATCGTATCGGTGATATCGGTGCAGCCATTCAAGAATACGCTGAAAGTCGCGGTTATGGTGTCGTACGTGATTTGGTTGGTCATGGTGTTGGTCCAACTATGCACGAGGAGCCAATGGTTCCTAACTACGGTATTGCAGGTCGTGGACTCCGTCTCCGTGAAGGAATGGTACTAACCATTGAACCCATGATCAATACTGGAGACTGGGAAATTGATACAGATATGAAGACTGGCTGGGCTCATAAGACTATAGATGGCGGCCTGTCTTGCCAATATGAACACCAGTTCGTGATTACCAAAGACGGTCCAGTTATCTTGACTAGCCAAGGCGAAGAAGGAACGTATTAAAAAAAAGGAGCTTAGCTCCTTTTTTTGTGTCAACTTTAGTCAAAACAAATAAGCGTAGCAGACTTCTTACAAATTTATTCTTTTGTAGTAAAATAGGATTAGAATTTTGAGAAAGTAGGTAATTCGTTGGAGTCGATTATATTTCTAGTATCCGTTTTTTTAGCAGGTATTCTGTCCTTCTTTTCACCCTGCATCTTTCCTTTGTTACCTGTCTATGCTGGTATTTTACTGGATGATCAGGGAAATTCGAAAAGTTTTCGATTTTTTGGAAGAGACGTTGCATGGTCAGGCTTAATTCGGACATTGTGCTTTATTGCAGGAATCTCCCTCATTTTCTTTATTTTAGGATTTGGAGCTGGATTCCTAGGGCACATGCTCTATGCAGACTGGTTTCGTTATGCTATGGGCATAGTCATTATTCTCTTAGGGCTTCACCAGATGGAAATCTTGCATTTCAATAAACTGGAGATTCAAAAGACAGTCACCTTCAAACAATCCAAGTCTAATCACTATCTGTCAGCCTTTTTACTTGGGATAACCTTTAGTTTTGGTTGGACCCCTTGTATCGGACCAGTCTTAAGTTCAGTCTTGGCCCTAGCAGCTTCCGGTGGCAATGGTGCTTGGCAAGGAGCCGTGTTAACATTAGTATACACATTGGGAATGGCCCTTCCTTTCATTGTTTTGGCCTTGGCTTCGGGTTGGATTATGCCCTATTTTAGTAAATTAAAACCCCATATGATTTTACTAAAAAAAATCGGGGGAGCTTTGATTGTTTTGATGGGATTATTATTAATGCTAGGGCAGTTAAATGCCTTGTCAGGAATTCTTGGATAACAGGAGAAAAAATGAAAAAAGTTATTTTTGCTGGATTGAGCCTCATGTCTCTATTCTTGTTGATTGCCTGTGGTGAAAAAGAAACCAAACAGACAAGCACTCCAAAACAACCTGCTGTACAACAAATCGCAGTCGGTAAGGATGCGCCAGACTTCACCTTGCAGTCTATGGATGGCAAAGAAGTGAAGTTATCGGACTATAAAGGGAAAAAGGTCTATTTGAAATTTTGGGCTTCTTGGTGCGGACCATGTAAAAAAAGCATGCCTGAGCTGATGGAATTAGCTGCCAAACAAGATCGAGACTTTGAAATCTTGAGTGTCATTGCACCAGGTCTCCAAGGTGAAAAAACAGTTCAAGACTTTCCAAAATGGTACCAAGAACAAGGCTACAAGGATATTCCAGTTCTATATGATACCCAAGCAACTACCTTCCAAGCCTACCAAATTCGTAGTATTCCAACGGAATACTTGATTGACAGTCAAGGTAAAATCGGAAAAATCCAATTTGGTGCTATTAGCAACGCTGATGCAGAAGCAGCATTTAAAGAAATGAAATAAAGAAAAAATCGCGATTATTCGCGATTTTTTTTATAGTTTTTCATTGATGAAGCGGATAAATTGATTCCACCAAACCTTCAAAAAGAAGGCTTTTTCTACTTTCTTTTCAGAAACCATTTCAAAAGATGGTTTGTCGGGAGTGAGATAGCCCTGGCCGACCAAATCCTGATCATCATAGGTCAGAGTACCAACAACCTTGCCTTCTTCCAATGGAGCCATTTCTGATGTTGATTTCGGTGTGAATTGGAGGGCTGGTGTAGTACCGCTTCCGATGCGTTGGACGATGGAAATATCTGACTTAGCGACAGCTGTCACATTATCTTCTTTACCATCCAGAACTGTTACTTTACTATCGTTGTAAGCTTCACCTTTCTGAACGACAGTTTTTAAGGCAAAGTTTGCAGAAATATAATCTAAAAGTGCAGAAGTTGCAGTAAAACGCGCATAAGGGTTGGTATCTTGTTGATCTGCATTCAAAACAACCGTAATAATACGCATCCCTTTCTCAACAGTTGTTCCAACGAATGAAGCGCCAGCTTTATCAGTAGTACCTGTCTTTAGTCCATCGATACCACCACGATAGGCAGGCATTCCCTCCAACATATAGTTGGTTGAGTGGATTTCAAGCCCTGCAAATGTAGAAGTTGGTTTTTTGGTGATTTCCAAAACTTGAGGATAATCTCGGATGAGGTTACGAGCGACGATTGCAACGTCGTAGGCACTCAACTTGTTTTCATCGTCTTTTTTAGAACCAGGATAGATATTATCGCCAAGTGTCTCATTATTTAAACCAGTTGTGTTTACAATAGTTGCATCTTGAATTCCCCATTCAAGAAGTTTAGCCCTCATTTTGTCTACAAAGTCTTTCTCAGAACCAGCAATCTTTTCTGCTAGTGCAATCGCAGCGCTGTTCGCGCTGGATACCATTGTAGCCTCTAATAGCTGTTCAACAGTATAATTTCGGGCTTCCATAGGGACGTTACTCGCCTCAGAATTAGTTGTAAGTTTGTAAGGATAGTCCGAAATATCAACAGGTGTAGATAGGCTGATAGTTCCTTGTTCCAGAGCTTCATAGACCAGATAAACTGTAACCAGTTTGGTAATAGAAGCAATTTCTACAGGCTGATTTGCATCTTTTTCATAGAGGATTTTTCCAGTTGTAGCTTCGACGGCAATGGCATGTTTAGCAGCAACATCAAACTCCTGAGCAGAAACAGTAGAAGCTGTTCCAAAAACTAAAAGTGTCATAAAAGATAAAATTATTTTTTTCATATTAGCTTTATTTTATCATAAAGAAAAAAAATATTCTCGCTTTTTTACTAAAGCCAACTTATCTTTTTCAGAAATATGGTAAAATAGAGAGAAGGAGGATACCTATGTTCCGTAGAAACAAATTATTTTTTTGGACAGCTGAAATTTTATTATTAACACTGATTTTCTATCTTTGGCGAGAAATGGGAGCCATCATTACTCCCTTCGTAACGGTTGTGAATACCATCATGATTCCATTTTTGCTTGGTGGATTTTTTTACTACATTACAAATCCAGTCGTTACTTTCTTGGAAAAGAGATGTAAGATCAATCGTCTAATTGGTGTCTTGGTCACTCTTTGTGCCTTGATTGGTGCTATCGTTGTAGGGGTCGTTTATCTCTTGCCGATTTTGATTAATCAGTTGACCAGCTTGATTATTTCTAGTCAAAATATCTATAGTAGACTACAAGATTTGATCATCGATTTGTCCATGAATCCAGTCTTCCAAAATATTGATATTCAACAAACAATTCAACAACTGAATCTCTCCTATGTGGATATCCTCCAGAATATCCTGAATAGCGTCAGCAACAGTTTAGGAAGCGTTCTTTCAGCTTTGTTTAGTACGGTTCTGATTCTCATTATGACCCCTGTATTCTTGATTTATTTCTTGTTGGATGGTCATAAGTTGCTACCAATGTTGGAACGTACCATCTTAAAACATGACAAATTGAATCTTTCTAGCCTTTTAACCAATCTCAATACAACTATAGCCCGTTATATCAGTGGAATTGCGATTGATGCGGTTATTATTGGATGTTTAGCCTATATTGGCTATAGCGTTATCGGATTAAAGTACGCCCTAGTTTTTGCTATTTTCTCTGGAATCGCAAATTTGATTCCTTATGTTGGTCCAAGTATTGGCTTAATTCCAATGGTGATTGCCAATGTGTTCACGGATCCTCATCGTATGTTGATTGCGGTTGCTTATATGCTTATTATTCAGCAGATTGACGGAAATGTTCTCTATCCACGTATCGTTGGAGGGGTTATGAAAGTACACCCGATTACAATCTTGGTGCTCCTTTTACTGTCAAGTAATATCTACGGTGTCATAGGAATGGTCGTAGCAGTACCTACTTACTCTATTTTTAAAGAAATTACTAAGTTCCTAGCGAAATTATATGAAAACCATAAAGAAGCTAAGGAACTGGAAAAAACAGAATCAAATTAAAATCAGGGAAACCTGATTTTTTGATGAAAATACTATCTCCAAACAAAAAGAAGTTTGAATTCATATTGCTATAAAGAAGCAGAAGAACAGGATTTGATAAGATTTAGATTAATTCACAAAATATGTGTAAAACACTTGCAATTTAGCAGAAATTTGATAAAATAGTAAGGAAAGTTAGACTGTATTGCCTACTGTCTATCTATAAAATATATTTTATTGGAGGCTTTTACTCAAATGGCAAAAGAAAAATACGATCGTAGTAAACCACACGTTAACATTGGTACTATCGGACACGTTGACCACGGTAAAACTACTTTGACTGCAGCTATCACAACTGTATTGGCACGTCGCTTGCCTTCAGCAGTTAACCAACCAAAAGACTATGCGTCTATCGATGCTGCTCCAGAAGAACGCGAACGCGGTATCACTATCAACACTGCGCACGTTGAGTACGAAACTGAAAAACGTCACTACGCTCACATCGACGCTCCAGGGCACGCGGACTACGTTAAAAACATGATCACTGGTGCCGCTCAAATGGACGGAGCTATCCTTGTAGTAGCTTCAACTGACGGACCAATGCCACAAACTCGTGAGCACATCCTTCTTTCTCGTCAGGTTGGTGTTAAACACCTTATCGTCTTCATGAACAAAATTGACTTGGTAGACGACGAAGAATTGCTTGAATTGGTTGAAATGGAAATCCGTGACCTCTTGTCAGAATACGACTTCCCAGGTGACGATCTTCCAGTTATCCAAGGTTCAGCTCTTAAAGCTCTTGAAGGTGACTCTAAATACGAAGACATCATCATGGAATTGATGAACACTGTTGATGAGTACATCCCAGAACCAGAACGTGACACTGAAAAACCATTGCTTCTTCCAGTCGAAGACGTATTCTCAATCACTGGACGTGGTACAGTTGCTTCAGGACGTATCGACCGTGGTACTGTTCGTGTCAACGACGAAATCGAAATCGTTGGTATCAAAGAAGAAACTCAAAAAGCAGTTGTTACTGGTGTTGAAATGTTCCGTAAACAACTTGACGAAGGTCTTGCCGGAGATAACGTAGGTGTCCTTCTTCGTGGTGTTCAACGTGACGAAATCGAACGTGGACAAGTTATCGCTAAACCAGGTTCAATCAACCCACACACTAAATTTAAAGGTGAAGTCTACATCCTTACTAAAGAAGAAGGTGGACGTCACACTCCATTCTTCAACAACTACCGTCCACAATTCTACTTCCGTACTACTGACGTTACAGGTTCAATCGAACTTCCTGCAGGTACTGAAATGGTAATGCCTGGTGATAACGTGACTATCGACGTTGAGTTGATCCACCCAATCGCCGTAGAACAAGGTACTACATTCTCTATCCGTGAGGGTGGACGTACTGTTGGTTCAGGTATGGTTACAGAAATCGAAGCTTAATTCGATTAAGTTCCCAGAAGAACAATTATTTAAGTCAGACACTAAAAGAATCTTGCCTTGCAAGGTTCTTTTTTTCTTCTCCTTACTCTATTTGAAGTGCTTCTACTCTAGCAGTATAATAGTTTTTTTGGTATAATAAAAGTTATGGAAATCGAAAAAACCAATCGTATGAACGCCCTTTTTGAATTTTATGCGGCGCTTTTGACAGACAAGCAGATGAACTATATTGAACTCTATTATGCTGATGATTATAGTCTTGCTGAGATTGCTGAAGAGTTCGGTGTCAGTCGTCAGGCTGTCTATGATAATATCAAGCGGACGGAAAAGATTCTAGAAGATTATGAGATGAAACTGCACATGTATTCGGACTACATTGTCCGCAGTCAGATTTTTGACCAGATCTTGGAGCGTTATCCCAAGGATGACTTTCTGCAGGAGCAGATAGAAATTTTAACAAGCATTGATAATAGAGAGTAAGAGGAAGAAAAATGGCATTTGAAAGTTTAACAGAACGTTTACAGAACGTCTTTAAAAATCTACGTAAAAAAGGAAAAATCTCTGAGGCTGATGTCCAGGAAGCAACCAAAGAAATTCGCTTGGCCTTGCTGGAAGCCGACGTTGCCTTGCCTGTTGTAAAGGACTTTATCAAGAAGGTTCGTGAACGTGCAATCGGACACGAGGTCATTGATACCCTCAATCCAGCCCAACAGATTATCAAAATCGTTGATGAGGAATTGACAGCTGTTTTAGGTTCCGATACGGCAGAAATTATCAAGTCACCAAAAATTCCAACCATTATCATGATGGTCGGTTTGCAGGGGGCTGGTAAAACGACCTTTGCTGGTAAGCTGGCTAATAAACTCAAGAAGGAAGAAAATGCTCGTCCTTTGATGATTGCTGCGGATATTTACCGCCCAGCCGCCATCGACCAGTTGAAAACACTTGGACAGCAGATTGATGTTCCAGTCTTTGCACTTGGAACAGAAGTACCAGCTGTTGAGATTGTTCGCCAAGGTTTGGAGCAAGCGCAGGCCAACCACAACGACTATGTTTTGATTGATACGGCAGGGCGTTTACAAATCGATGAACTTCTCATGAATGAGCTTCGTGATGTTAAAGCACTGGCTCAACCAAATGAAATCCTCCTCGTCATTGATGCCATGATCGGTCAGGAAGCGGCTAATGTTGCCCGTGAGTTTAATGCTCAGTTGGAAGTAACTGGTGTCATCCTTACCAAGATTGATGGGGATACTCGTGGTGGTGCGGCCTTGTCTGTTCGCCACATCACTGGAAAACCTATCAAGTTCACTGGTACGGGTGAAAAGATAACAGATATCGAAACCTTCCACCCAGATCGTATGTCAAGCCGTATCCTTGGTATGGGGGATATGCTGACCTTGATTGAGAAAGCTTCTCAGGAATACGATGAGCAAAAAGCCCTTGAAATGGCTGAGAAGATGCGCGAAAACACCTTTGATTTCAATGATTTCATTGATCAATTGGATCAGGTGCAAAATATGGGACCAATGGAAGACTTGCTCAAGATGATTCCAGGTATGGCTAACAATCCAGCCCTTCAAAACATGAAGGTGGACGAGCGTCAGATTGCGCGCAAACGTGCCATTGTATCTTCCATGACACCTGAGGAGCGTGAAAATCCCGATTTGTTAAATCCAAGCCGTCGCCGTCGTATCGCTGCAGGTTCTGGAAATACCTTTGTTGAAGTCAATAAATTTATCAAAGACTTTAACCAGGCCAAACAGCTCATGCAAGGTGTCATGTCTGGCGATATGAACAAGATGATGAAGCAAATGGGAATCAATCCAAATAACCTTCCAAAAAATATGTCAAATATGGGAGGGATGGATATGTCTGCCCTTGAAGGCATGATGGGACAAGGTGGAATGCCGGATATGTCAGGTCTCGGAGGAGCAGGCATGCCAGATATGAGCCAGATGTTTGGTGGCGGACTCAAAGGTAAAATCGGTGAATTTGCCATGAAACAGTCTATGAAACGTATGGCCAACAAAATGAAAAAAGCGAAGAAAAAACGTAAATAAAAAAGGAAAGCAGAAGTGCTTTCCTTTTTGGTATAAAATATGTGCTTTCTATGATTAGGCAATTTTCTTAATTGAAAAATGACTAAATAGAAAGAGAGATTTCAAAGCCTTGCATCCATTCGGATTTTACTGTGATTTCGATTTTTAAAGCATCTGCTAATTGTTTGACCAGATATAGGCCCATGCCTGTTGATTTTTTCCTTGTCTCTCCTGAATCACCTGTAAAACCTTTCTCAAAGATATGAGGTAAGTCACAAGCTTTAACTCCGCAGCCATTATCCCTAATAATCAGACTTGTACGTCCCTTGTCTTTTGATATATAAATATTGAGTTCGGGTTTGTCGGAGCTATATTTAATGGAGTTGGCTAGGATTTGAGAGAGGATAAATTCAAAACTGCGTTGATCGGTGTAGCAGATTCCTTGTATGTTTTCTACCTTAATCGTAAATTTCTTTTCTTTGAGCAAGGGATCAAAGTTTTCCAAAAGATCTTGGATACACTCTTCTAGGTCAAGGTATTCAAATAGAAAATCATTTTTCTCACTTTTCACCCTGTAGTAGAATAGGATCTGTGATACATTTTCTTGGATTTGCTTTTTCACATAGTCCAACTTAAAAGCTGTATCCTCAGGCAACTGGTCGCTTTGATTGTCCAAAAGGAGGGAAAGAAGCGACAGAGGGAGTTTAATCTCATGCGCCCATTTTTCAACATAGTCCTCATACTCGGCTAGTAATGAGTTGAGTTTTCCTATTTCAGCCTGCTTTTGATAAAGTGTATCTGCTATTTTTTCAATGCTTTCTTTTTCTGAGGCACTTGATAAATGCAATAATTCAAGCTCAGTATCCGTCTTGGGATTGGCTATGAAGGCTTTATAGGCAGATGATTTTTTTCTTTCTGTTTTTATAAGTAAGAATGATAGGATGAAAAAAAGCAGGACGGTGGCTAAAATATAGAGAAGGATGAGGGCTTGAAACATTCTCACATCTGAAAGCCAAAGCAGGACAGCTGTAAATAGATCAAATGCTAAGAGAACAAGTAACCAAGGCAGATAACTAGCTAGATATTTTAGATTATGTTTCATCTGGACTTACCTCTTCAAGCTTGTAACCAATACCTCTGACGGACTTGACTTGAAGGGCAATGCCAGCCTGTTTCATCACCTTTTTTAGCCTTGCAATGTTTACTTGTAGGGCATTTTCATCGATGAACTCAGTTGTATTCCACAGTTTCATACTTAGTTCTTCTTTTGTGACGACAGGAGCATTAGTAACCAATAAGGTTTCTAACAATTTCCCTTGATTTTGGGGGAGTAAAATCGAGTGTCCATTGATATAAAGGGTATAGGTCTGTCTATCCAGCAGAAAATTATCTTTTTCAAGCAAATTTTGTCTACCTTCATAGCGTTTCAAGATGTTTTCTATACGAGCCAAGAATCTTTCTTTCTTGAAAGGTTTTGTTAAGTACTCGTCAGCCCCTAATTTTAGGGCGTAAATCTCATCTTTTAGTTGTTCACGGGAGGTGAGAACCAATATGGGCACAGAGCGTTTGGATTTGAGATTTTTACAAATTTGAAAACCAGTTTCTCCTGGTAAATTCAAATCCAGTATGATTAGATCCGTATCGTATTGCAGCACTTGTTGGCTTGTATCTTTGAAGTCAGTCAACTTATCAACTTGATAATTCGCTTTCTCTAACAAGATGACAATTTCATCTCGAATCAAGGCCTCATCCTCAATAACCAGGATATGCTTCATATTGGTTCCTCCTTTTCCTATTTTATTCTATCTTATTCATCTCTTTTGGGTTCCATTAAGGACAACAAGTATTTGTTGCTATTTTTCTTTACAATTCTGATATAGATGACTTCAAAACCTGCTAAGAGCAGTACTATCAGCATGGCTGTGATAAATTTCTGCCCCATGACCATTCTTGCACTGGCTGGTACTATTCCTGTGAGGAGGGAGCCCACTCCGAAGC
This sequence comes from Streptococcus sp. 27098_8_70, assembly GCF_041432215.1. GTDB lineage: Bacteria > Bacillota > Bacilli > Lactobacillales > Streptococcaceae > Streptococcus > Streptococcus oralis_CP. The sequence goes on along the minus strand of NZ_JAPVZD010000001.1, from coordinate 414,387 downwards.
TACTACTGATAAGTGCAAGGGCTATTGGCAGACCGAAATACCAATTGATTTGCTTTTCTGAAGATTTACAAAGAGTTTCGTAGTTGGCTCCGAGATGGATCAAGGTTTGGTATCGTCTGTAGGATTGTCTTTGTCCCATCAAAAACTGAACGCCAATGATTGTATTTGCCACAACAAGGAAGATGATAGCCAGATAGATAGTGATATAGCTGGCAGAGATAATGTAAAATAATTGTCTTCCCATATTTTGTATATAGCTTTCATAGCCAAGAGAGGTTTGATCTAGCTTTTCATTCGTATCTGAGATAGCTCTCATCAAGCCTTTTTCTTTGACCAGCTCAGGAGCCAAGATACCGCTGACATAGTTCGAGTAGTGACCGTCTGTATAGTTCATAAAGACTTCATCTGGGACTATGAGGGCAACAGAGAGGGTGATTTCACGATCCGTTACAATCGGTAAAGACTCCACCTCTCCAATCAATTTCACCTCATTCCCCATGACGTTGATTTGAGGCTTCGTCTTCAGAACAGAGTTGACGAGACTTTCATCTGGGAGAAAATCTTTCCCCATATACAAGTAGGCTTCCTTGCTAGTTAATTCTAGAGGAGGGAGATTGGCAGCCTTTCTAAGTTCATTGTATTCGGAAACTGGTATGAGGTGGGAAGTAGTAGACTGTTTAAATCTTTGGAGCAAAATTTCCATGTTCTTGCTGCCTTTTTGCTTTTTCAACTCCTTGATGATCTCTTCGAAGGACACGGACTCGTGTTCTTTCGGTTTGCCTACTTTAATTTGCAGAATCTTTGAAAACTGTGATGCTAGTCCAGCAGCTTCAAGCTCTTTTTTAACTGTATTCACATCAAGATTTTCATCTGTATCCTGCTTGCTATTTCTAAATGTATAATCCAATACGTGGGTTTGATTGCCTAAATTGCCACTTGAAATAGCAACACCTGCTCCAAAGAGGCACAAGGCAGAGAAGATTAAGAGGGAGCAGATGGCCAGTATAGTTGAGCGCTGGATAACTAATTCCTGAATCTGTCTAAAATTATAGGCATGAAGTTTTCGATTGCTTCCAAGCTTAACCAAGAAGTCTATAAATAAACGCATACCAAAGAAGAGGAGGATAGTTCCTAGAGTCCCCAAGAAAACAGTGATGCCCATGGTTATGACACTCTCCCAAGCTCGTCCACTCATACCCATGTAATAGGCTGTTCCAAGAAGTAAAATCCCTAGGACGGAAGCAAGAAGGTACACACCCTTGGGGAGTAGTTTCTTCATTCCAGAGGGTGAATAGGCAAGCAGGTTTCCGATTTCCTTATTGGCTGTTTTTGCACTTAAAAGAACAAAAACAGCTAATTTTACGGCTAGGAAGCCGATGACTGTATAGAGTAGAGCTGTAGTAGATAGAGAAAATTGATGCTCAATAATTCCTAGTCCCACAATTTTAGCGGTTATTAGGCTGATTAGTTCTGAAATCAAGATTGAAATTGGAAGACCTACTCCAAGGGCAAGGACACTGTTTCTCAAATCCTCAAGGAGGAGTAGCAAGAACAGTTTGGTTCTTCGCATGCCTAATGTGAGATACACACCAAATTCATGTTTTCTTCTTTCCATCTGCATACTGCTTGCGAAGTAGACTAGAAAAAAGAGAATAAAGAGCGTTGCTACGTAAAGAATCGGAATCATGCTAAAGAGTTTATTTACAGCGTCACTTTCTATTTGTTTTAGAAAGATCATCACATCTTGATGTGACAAAGAAAGGATGATGTAAAAGGAGATAATAGAAAGAACCATGGAACTGAAGTACAAGCCATTATTTTTTCGATCTCTCTTGCTATTTCTTGAGACTAATTTAGAAAACATTGCCATCACCTCCAGCTAGGGCTGCCATGACCTTTAGTATTCTGTGGTAAAAATCTTCCTGACTTTCTCTTGGATAATCGCGTCGGATTTCATGGAATAGTTTTCCGTCTTGGATGAACAAGATGCGGTTGCAAAAGCTGGCTGCGACTGAATCGTGTGTCACCATGAGAATGGTGGTTTCTTCCACTTGATTCATTTCAGCTAATTTTTGCATCAAAATGGTCGCATTTTTTGAATCCAAAGCTCCTGTGGGCTCATCTGCAAATACAATCTTAGGGTCTAAAATCAAAGCACGCGCAGCAGCTACCCTTTGCCGTTGACCACCTGATAATTGAGAAGGGAACTTATCCAGGAGTTCAGAAATATCTAGATATTGGGAGAGCAATTCTAATCGAACCTTGCTTTCGTTGGCATCGACCTTGTGCAAAGACAAGGGGAGTAAAATATTTTCTTTGGCTGTCAGATTGTCCAAAAGCTCAAAATTTTGAAAGAGGTAACCAATTTCCTTGCCACGATAATCAGCTAACTGGTTCCCTTTTAACTGACCTAAATCTTTTTCTTGCATTTGAATGGAGCCGTCAGTTGGTTTGATGATAGTAGCGAGACAGTTAAGAAGGGTTGTTTTCCCAGAACCACTGCTCCCCATAATCCCTAAGAATTCACCTTTGACAACTTGAAAAGATATACCGTTCAAGGCTTTGGTGATATTCGGATCTTTTCCATAATGCTTTTTTAATGATTCTACTCGTAAAATTGTTTCCATGTGAGACACCTCCATCTTTTGTTAATTTCATTATAATATGAATCAGAGTAGAATAACACTTACGGATGATGTAAGAAATCTTTATCATTAGGTTATTGGATCTATGCTTACTATATTATAGCATGGTTTTAGGGATTTAAAAAGCGGAGTTGAGAGTCGAGAAATTTTCTTAATATTGAAATTATAAAAAATAATACTACTGTAGTCCATGCTCCAGCAGTATTATTTATTATTTTATAGAAAATTCTATTCCCACTCCACGGTTGCGGGTGGTTTACTTGTAATATCGTAGACGATACGGTTAACGTGGTCCACTTCATTTACGATACGTACTGAAATCTTTTGAAGGACTTCCCAAGGAATCTTGGCAAAGTCAGCTGTCATACCATCGATAGAAGTGATCGCACGAATGGCGATGGTGTAGTCGTAAGTACGACCATCACCCATAACACCGACTGAACGAACGCCTGTGTTGACAGTGAAGTATTGCCAAATATCACGATCAAGACCAGCTTTAGCGATTTCTTCACGTAGGATAGCATCAGACTCACGAACAGTTTCTAGTTTTTCCTCAGTGATTTCACCCATGACACGGATAGCGAGTCCTGGTCCTGGGAATGGTTGGCGCCATACGATGTGGTCTGGCATACCAAGCTCTGTACCGAGGGCACGGACTTCGTCTTTATAAAGAGTGTTCAATGGCTCAATCAATTCAAACTGCATGTCTTCTGGAAGACCACCAACATTGTGGTGTGATTTGATGGTTTGAGCAGTATCTGTACCAGACTCAATCACGTCAGTGTAAAGCGTTCCCTGAGCAAGGAATTTTACATCTTTTAGCTTACTAGCTTCGTCATCAAAGACATAAACAAACTCGTTTCCGATGATTTTACGTTTTTGCTCAGGATCAGAAACACCTGCAAGTTTATCAAGGAATCGTTTAGCAGCGTCTGCTTTAACGATATTCAAACCAAACTTACCACCAAGCATGTCCATAACTTGGTCAGCCTCTCCCTTACGGAGAAGACCGTGGTCTACAAAGATACAGATCAATTGATCGCCGATTGCTTTCTGGAGAAGAACGCCAACAACAGAAGAGTCAACACCACCTGATAGGCCGAGAAGAACACGCTTGTCACCTACAGTTTCACGGATTTTTTTGATCTGCATATCGATGAAGTTGTCCATTGACCAGTCGCCTTTAGCCTGACAGATGTTAAGGGCAAAGTTGCGAAGGATATCATTCCCGTATACAGAATGGCGAACTTCTGGGTGGAATTGGATACCATAGATGTGCTTGTCAGGGTTTTCAATAGCTGCATAAGGACAGTCAGCAGAAGTTCCAGTACGAACAAAATCAGCTGGAATCTCTGTAACAGCATCGCCATGGCTCATCAAAACAATCTGTTCTTCAGGAGTCCCTTCAAAGAGGGCAGAAGTGGTATGGGTAAGTGGTGATTGGCCATACTCTCGGTTACCAGCATCACCTGCAGGGACAACTTTTCCTCCAAGTTTATGAGTTAAAAGTTGCATACCATAGCATATTCCTAAAATTGGAATGCCAAGTTCAAAAATTTCTGGGTCAATATCAAATGAACCATCTTCGTATACAGAGTTTGGTCCACCAGAGAGGATGATCCCTACAGGGTTAATCGCACGAACCTCTGCGGCTGAGATTTTATGACTTTTTAACTCTGAAAAAACACCAATTTCACGAATACGACGTGAAATCAGCTGGTTGTATTGGCTACCATAGTCCAGCACGATGATTTTTTCGACATCTTGCAAGTCAGTTGAAATGTTGCTCATCTTTTTCCTTTCTCAAAAGAAATATCTTTTTCAATATTCTATCACAAATAGGGGCGAATTACCAACTAAACAAGGCAAAGTTTGACTTTTTCTTAGCAAATACGGTACAATGGAGAAAATAAAGAAAAGAAGTGAGAATCATGTTACCAGCTTATATGAAAATCCACGATCAGATCAAGAAGGATATAGATGAGCATCATTGGAAAATCGGAGAGAGACTTCCAAGTGAGCGAGATTTAGCTGAACAGTTTCAAGTTAGCCGGATGACATTACGTCAGGCTATCTCTCTCTTGGTTGAGGAAGGAGTTTTGGAGCGTCGTGTAGGAAGTGGAACCTTTGTCTCTAGCACTCGTGTCCAAGAAAAAATGCGGGGTACAACCAGTTTTACGGAGATTGTCAAATCTCAGGGGAAAGTTCCTTCTAGTCAACTCATTTCTTACAGAAGAACCATTCCAAATGAGCAAGAGGTCGCTAATCTAGGGATTGCTCCGACAGAGAATATTATCCGCATGGAACGGGTGCGTTACGCTGACCAAGTTCCACTAGTCTATGAAGTCGCATCTATTCCTGAGAAATTTATTAAGGATTTCAAAAAAGAAGAAATCACCAGTCATTTCTTCCATACCTTGCAGCAACATGGCTATCGGATTGGCAAATCCCAACAGACCATTTATGCGAGATTGGCTAAGGAAAAAATTGCTCACTATCTAGAAGTTGAAAAAGGGCATGCCATTTTAGCCTTGACTCAGGTCTCTTATCTTGAAGATGGGACGGCTTTCGAGTATGTAAAGAGTCAATACGTGGGCGAACGCTTTGAATTTTATCTTGAAAATAACTAGTCTAGAAAGGCTAGTTTTTTGTTTTCTTAAAAGATTAGAATTGTCAAAACAATCTGTCTAGGCTTGATTTTATTGCTTATTTACTATAAAATGAGAAGGAAAAACGTCAAACTTTTATATTGCAAATAGGAGAAGAAATGACAAAAACATTAAAACGTCCTGAGGTTTTATCACCTGCAGGGACTTTAGAGAAGCTGAAAGTAGCTGTTCAATATGGTGCGGACGCAGTCTTCATCGGTGGACAGGCCTATGGTCTTCGTAGCCGTGCAGGAAACTTCACCTTTGAACAGATGGAAGAAGGCGTGCAGTTTGCTGCTAAGTACGGTGCCAAGGTCTATGTGGCTGCTAACATGGTTATGCACGAAGGAAACGAAGCTGGTGCTGGAGAATGGTTCCGTAAGTTGCGTGACATCGGGATTGCCGCAGTTATCGTGTCAGATCCAGCCTTGATTATGATTGCAGCAACCGAAGCACCAGGTCTTGAAATCCACCTTTCAACCCAAGCTAGTGCGACCAACTATGAAACTTTAGAGTTCTGGAAAGAACTTGGTCTAACTCGCGTGGTTTTGGCCCGTGAAGTTTCAATGGAAGAATTGGCAGAGATTCGCAAACGTACTGATGTAGAAATTGAAGCCTTTGTCCATGGAGCCATGTGTATTTCTTACTCAGGTCGCTGTACGTTATCAAACCACATGAGTATGCGTGATGCCAACCGTGGGGGCTGTTCTCAGTCTTGTCGTTGGAAATACGATCTTTATGACATGCCTTTTGGTCAAGAACGTAAGAGTCTGAAAGGTGAAATTCCAGAAGAATTTTCGATGTCAGCCGTTGACATGTCCATGATTGACCATATTCCAGATATGATCGAAAACGGTGTAGACAGTCTCAAGATTGAAGGTCGTATGAAGTCGATCCACTATGTTTCAACTGTGACCAACTGTTACAAGGCGGCTGTAGATGCTTATCTCGAAAGTCCCGAGAAATTTGAAGCCATCAAACAGGACTTGGTAGACGAGATGTGGAAGGTTGCCCAACGTGAATTGGCAACAGGTTTCTACTACGGTACACCGTCTGAAAACGAACAGTTGTTTGGCGCTCGTCGTAAAATTCCTGAATACAAGTTTGTCGCTGAAGTGGTTTCGTATGATGATGCGACTCAAACGGCAACCATTCGTCAACGGAATGTTATCAATGAAGGAGACCAAGTTGAGTTTTACGGACCAGGTTTCCGACATTTTGAAACTTATATCGAAGATCTTCATGATGCCAAGGGCAATAAAATAGACCGTGCTCCAAATCCAATGGAACTCTTGACAATCAAGGTTCCACAACCTGTTCAAGCAGGGGATATGGTCCGCGCTCTCAAGGAAGGGCTCATCAACCTCTATAAGGAAGACGGGACAAGTGTTACAGTTCGTGCCTAGATAAGGAAAAGGGAATGATACAAGCTCAAGGTTTATTGGTAGATGATGAAAGCAGATGTGTTCATTATCATAGTGAAAAGGATATTGTTTCACTCCAATGTTATGAATGCAAAAAATACTACGCATGCTATCAGTGTCACAATACTATGGAGACACATGTTTTTTCTCCCTATCCCTTGGCGCTTTTTGAGGATCGACCAATCTTATGTGGGGGTTGTAAGAGGACAATGACTTTCCAAGAATACCAAAAACAGATGGCTTGTCCTTACTGCAGTGCACCATTTAATCCAGGTTGTAAACAACACTATTCCTACTATTTTAAATAAAATGAATCGATCCAAGTTCTTAACTTGGATTTTTCAGTTTGTTTCAGAAAATAGAGTAAAATCAAGAAAAATTCGCAATCTAAAATGGAAAAACTTTCTATAGAATGGGGTAAAAACAGCAAAAATAGAAATAAATCATATGAAACGCTTTCAATGTTAGTAAAAAGTTGACAAAAACAAATTTTAGGACTAAACTAAGGAAGTAAATTTAAATAAAAAGGAGAATTCATCATGAATTTAACATTTTTCGGTCTATGTCTTGCCTGTATGGGTGTATCCCTTGCAGAAGGATTTTTGATGAACGGTTTGTTCAAGTCTGCAGCACGCCAACCAGACATCATCCCACAATTGCGTAGTTTGATGATCATGGGGATTGCCTTTATCGAAGGAACATTCTTTGTAACCTTGGCGATGTCATTTGTCATTAAATAGACAACTCTATTTAGAAATGGAGGTGTCAAACCATGGAAGAAAGTTTGAATCCAACCGTTAATATTGGACCAATATCCTTTGATTTGACCCTGCTTGCCATGTCTCTTGTAACTGTTTTGATGGTTTTTGCCTTTGTCTACTGGGCAAGTCGTAAAATGACCATCCGTCCAAAGGGCAAACAAAATGCTCTTGAGATGATTTACGACTTTGTGATTGGTTTTACCAAACCAAACATTGGAGAATCATACATCAAGGATTATTCCTTATTTCTGTTTTCTCTATTTCTGTTTATCTTGGTTGCCAATAATATCGGCTTAATGGCAAAAGTACAAACAACAAACGGTTATAACTTGTGGACTTCCCCAACAGCCAACCTTGGATACGATTTATCCCTATCATTCTTGATCACTTTGATCGCCCATGTAGAAGGAGTTCGTCGTAGAGGCGTTAAAGAATATTTGAGAGCATTTGTTACACCTGGCTTTATGACTCCGATGAACATTTTAGAAGAGTTCACCAATTTTGCTTCCTTGGCGATTCGGATCTACGGAAATATTTTTGCCGGTGAGGTCTTAGCTGGATTGCTATTAGCCTTGTCACAAAATGCTTTGTATTGGTATCCTTTTGCCTTTATCGCAAACATGTTATGGACAGCCTTTTCGATTTTCATTTCATGTATTCAAGCCTATGTCTTTACCATGTTGTCATCGATGTACATTGGTAAGAAGATAAATGCTGGGGAAGAGTAAGTAGAGGAGGATTAGAAGATGGATTTAACTATTAGTACCATTATTGGTGACTTTATTCTTATCGCTGGTTCCTTCCTTTTATTAATTTTTTTAGTGAAAAAATATGCCTGGGGAAATCTTACCAATATTTTAGATGAACGTGCTGAAAAAATTTCTTCAGATATTGACGGAGCAGAAGCTGCCCGTAAGAAGGCCGAAGAACTCGCTAGCAAACGTGAAGCTGAGTTGGCAGGTAGCCGTTCGGAAGCTAAGACAATTATCGAGAATGCAAAGGAAACAGCTGAGAAAAGTAGAGCTGACATCTTGGCTGAGGCGAAACTGGAAGCAGGACGCTTGAAAGAAAAAGCTAACCAAGAAATTGCTCAAAATAAAGCGGAAGCTTTACAAAGCGTTAAGGGTGAGGTAGCAGATTTGACGATTAGTCTCGCTGGTAAAATCATCTCACAAAACCTTGACGGACAAGCCCATAAAGAACTCATTGATCAGTACATCGATCAGCTAGGAGAAGCTTAATGGACAAAAAGACAGTAAAGGTAATTGAAAAATACAGCATGCCTTTTGTCCAATTGGTGATTGAAAAGGGAGAAGAAGACCGTATCTTTTCTGACTTAGCTCAAATCAAGCAAGTCGCAGAAGAAACAGACTTGCCTTCTTTTTTAGGTCAAGTGGCAGTAGGTGAGTCGGATAAGGAAAAAACCGTTCGTTTCTTCCAAGACTCAGTGTCACCATTAATGCAAAACTTTTTTCAGGTGCTGCTATACAATCACAGAGCAAATTTATTTTATGAAGTAATTGTAGATTGTTTGAGTCGACTTGAAAAAGAAACGAATCGATTTGAAGTAACGATTGCCTCCGCTCATCCATTAACAGATGACCAGAAGGCGCGATTGCTTCCTTTGATTGAGAAAAAAATGTCTCTGAAAGTTCGGACTATCAAAGAACAAATCGATGAAAGTCTCATTGGTGGTTTTGTCATTTTTGCCAATCACAAGACAATTGATGTGAGTATTAAACAGCAACTTCGTGTTGTTAAAGAAAATTTGAAATAGAAAGTGGTGTTCTTTTGGCAATTAACGCACAAGAAATCAGCGCTTTAATTAAGCAACAAATTGAAAATTTCAAACCCATTTTTGATGTGACTGAAACTGGTGTTGTAACCTATATCGGGGACGGTATTGCGCGTGCCCACGGCCTTGAAAATGCCATGAGTGGAGAGCTCTTGATTTTTGAAAACGGCTCTTATGGTATGGCGCAAAACTTGGAATCAACAGACGTTGGGATCATCATTCTCGGTGACTTCACGGATATCCGTGAAGGAGACACTATCCGTCGCACGGGTAAAATCATGGAAGTTCCTGTCGGTGATAACTTGATTGGACGTGTTGTGGATCCACTTGGTCGTCCCGTTGATGGTCTCGGAGAAATCCATACTGACAAGACTCGTCCAGTAGAAGCACCAGCTCCTGGTGTTATGGAGCGTAAGTCTGTATCAGAACCATTGCAAACAGGTTTGAAAGCTATTGACGCCCTTGTACCGATTGGTCGTGGTCAGCGTGAGCTGATCATTGGTGACCGTCAGACAGGGAAAACAACCATTGCAATCGATACCATCTTGAACCAAAAAGGGCAAGATATGATATGTATCTATGTAGCGATTGGACAAAAAGAATCAACAGTTCGTACACAAGTAGAAACACTTCGTCAGTACGGTGCCTTGGATTACACAATCGTTGTGACAGCCTCAGCTTCACAACCTTCTCCATTACTCTTCCTTGCTCCATATGCAGGGGTCGCTATGGCAGAAGAATTCATGTACCAAGGCAAGCATGTTTTGATCGTTTATGATGACCTATCTAAACAAGCGGTAGCTTATCGTGAACTTTCTCTCTTGCTCCGTCGTCCACCAGGTCGTGAGGCCTTCCCAGGGGATGTCTTCTACCTTCACAGCCGTTTGCTTGAGCGCTCAGCCAAAGTTTCTGACGAGCTTGGTGGTGGATCAATCACAGCCCTACCATTTATTGAGACGCAAGCAGGAGATATCTCTGCCTATATCGCAACCAACGTGATTTCTATCACTGACGGACAAATCTTCCTTGGAGATGGACTCTTTAACGCAGGTATTCGCCCAGCTATTGATGCGGGTTCATCTGTATCTCGTGTAGGTGGTTCTGCTCAGATTAAAGCCATGAAGAAGGTTGCTGGTACTCTTCGTATCGACCTTGCTTCATACCGTGAGTTAGAAGCCTTCACTAAGTTCGGTTCGGACTTGGATGCGGCTACTCAAGCTAAGTTGAATCGTGGTCGTCGTACGGTAGAAGTATTGAAACAACCTGTTCACAAGCCTTTGCCTGTTGAGAAACAAGTGACGATCCTGTATGCTTTGACACACGGATTCTTGGATACAGTTCCTGTAAATGACATTGTTCGTTTTGAGGAAGAGTTCCATGCCTTCTTTGATGCACAACATCCAGAGATTTTGGAAACCATTCGTGAAACAAAAGACTTGCCAGAAGAAGCAGTCTTGGATGCTGCGATTACAGAGTTTCTCAATCAATCCAGCTTCCAATAAGAATAGAGGTGTCAGATGGCAGTATCTCTAAATGATATTAAAACAAAAATCGCCTCAACAAAAAATACTAGTCAAATCACTAATGCCATGCAAATGGTATCGGCTGCCAAGTTAGGTCGCTCTGAAGAAGCAGCACGCAATTTTCAAGTTTATGCTCAGAAGGTTCGTAAGCTTTTGACGGATATTCTACATGGTAACGGATCTGGTGGCTCTACCAATCCGATGCTCATTAGTCGCCCAGTTAAGAAAACAGGCTATATCGTTATTACTTCAGACCGTGGCTTGGTTGGAGGTTATAATGCTTCCATCCTTAAAGCTGTGATGGAGCTGAAAGAAGAATATCATCCAAATGGTGATGACTTTGAAGTTATCTGTATTGGTGGTATGGGGGCTGATTTCTTTAAGGCTCGTGGCATTCAACCAATCTATGAATTGCGGGGCTTGGCCGACCAACCAAGTTTTGATGAAGTTCGTAAAATTATTTCAAAAACGATTGAGATGTACCAAAATGAACTCTTTGATGAACTTTATGTTTGCTATAATCACCACGTCAATACGCTTACCAGCCAAATGCGTGTGGAGCAAATGCTTCCGATTGTTGACCTCGATCCAAATGAAGCAGATGAGGAGTATAGCTTGACATTTGAGTTGGAAACAAGTCGAGAAGAAATTTTGGAGCAATTGTTGCCTCAGTATGCTGAAAGTATGATTTACGGGGCTATTATCGATGCCAAGACAGCTGAAAATGCCGCTGGTATGACAGCCATGCAAACGGCGACTGATAATGCCAAGAAAGTTATCAATGATTTGACAATCCAGTATAACCGTGCCAGACAGGCGGCGATTACACAAGAAATTACAGAAATCGTAGCGGGGGCTAGTGCCTTAGAATAAGGCTTTAGTCCAGCTCGTATGAAAATGAACTTATACTCAATGAAAATCAAAGAGCAAACTAGGAAGCTAGCTGTAGACTGTACTTGAGTACGGTAAGGCGACGCTGACGTGGTTTGAATTTGATTTTCGAAGAGTATTAGGACCTAGTTGAGCTAGGAACCGACAGTATCTTATATAGAATAGGAGAAGGAGATGAGTTCAGGTAAAATTGCTCAGGTTATTGGACCCGTTGTAGACGTCTTGTTTGCAGCAGGGGAAACACTTCCTGAGATTAACAATGCACTTGTCGTCTACAAGAATGACGAAAGAAAAACAAAAATCGTCCTTGAAGTAGCCTTGGAGTTGGGAGATGGTATGGTCCGTACGATCGCCATGGAATCAACAGATGGTTTGACTCGTGGAATGGAAGTTTTGGACACAGGCCGTCCAATCTCTGTTCCAGTAGGTAAAGAAACTTTGGGACGTGTCTTCAATGTTTTGGGAGATACCATTGACTTGGATGCTCCTTTTGCTGAAGACGCTGAGCGTCAGCCAATTCATAAAAAAGCTCCGACTTTTGATGAGTTGTCTACCTCTTCTGAAATTCTTGAAACTGGGATTAAGGTTATCGACCTTCTTGCCCCATACCTTAAAGGGGGGAAAGTCGGACTCTTCGGTGGTGCCGGAGTTGGTAAAACCGTATTGATCCAAGAATTGATTCACAATATTGCCCAAGAACACGGTGGGATTTCCGTATTTACTGGTGTTGGGGAACGTACCCGTGAGGGGAACGACCTCTACTGGGAAATGAAAGAATCAGGCGTTATCGAGAAAACAGCCATGGTATTTGGTCAGATGAATGAACCACCAGGAGCACGTATGCGTGTTGCCCTTACTGGTTTGACCATCGCCGAATACTTCCGTGATGTAGAAGGCCAAGATGTGCTTCTCTTTATCGACAATATTTTCCGTTTCACTCAGGCTGGTTCAGAAGTATCTGCCCTTTTGGGTCGGATGCCTTCAGCCGTTGGTTACCAACCAACACTTGCAACGGAGATGGGTCAATTGCAAGAGCGTATCACGTCAACTAAGAAGGGTTCTGTAACCTCAATCCAGGCTATCTATGTGCCAGCGGATGACTACACTGACCCTGCGCCAGCAACAGCTTTCGCTCACTTGGATTCAACTACAAACTTGGAACGTAAGTTGGTACAGTTGGGTATCTACCCAGCCGTTGATCCGTTGGCTTCAAGCTCTCGTGCCTTGGCACCTGAGATTGTTGGTGAGGAGCACTACGCAGTAGCTGCTGAGGTTAAACGTGTCCTTCAACGTTACCATGAATTGCAAGATATCATTGCTATCCTTGGTATGGATGAACTTTCTGATGAAGAAAAGACCTTGGTTGCACGTGCCCGTCGTATCCAGTTCTTCTTGTCTCAAAACTTTAACGTTGCAGAACAATTTACTGGTCAACCTGGTTCTTATGTGCCAGTAGCGGAAACAGTTCGTGGCTTTAAGGAAATCCTTGAAGGAAAACATGACCAGTTACCAGAAGATGCCTTCCGTGGTGTCGGTTCAATCGAAGACGTCATTGCTAAGGCAGAGAAAATGGGATTTTAAGAGGTGATCTATGGCTCATTTAACTGTCCAGATCGTGACACCAGATGGCCTCGTCTATGATCACCATGCCAGCTTTGTATCGGTACGAACTCTGGATGGTGAGATGGGGATCTTGCCACGACATGAAAATATGATTGCGGTTTTAGCGGTTGATGAAGTGAAGGTAAAACGTATCGATGATGATACTCATGTGAACTGGATTGCAGTGAACGGAGGAATTATCGAGATTGCCAATGACATCATTACTATTGTAGCAGACTCAGCAGAACGTGCTCGTGATATCGATATCAGTCGTGCTGAACGTGCAAAACTTCGCGCTGAACGAGAAATCGAAGAAGCCCATGACAAGCATTTGATTGACCAAGAGCGTCGTGCAAAAATCGCATTGCAACGTGCTATCAACCGTATCAATGTCGGAAATAGACTATAAAAAAATGAACTTGAAACTCAAGTTCATTTTTTTTAATGTGGGAAGTTGATGCAGACTGCTTCAGGGACATGAAAGTCGTTAGAAAGTTCTGCAAGACGACCACTTTTAGGATTGCGTTTAAAGACGGTTGCGTTATCAGAATCTTGATGAACAGCAATGAGAAACTCTTGATCAGGAGTTAGGTCGAAATCACGTGGATTTTTACCATGACTTGGTACAATCTCTAATAATTCCAAGCTACCATCAGCGAGGATTGTATAGACTGCAATGGAATCATGACCTCGGTTAGATGCATAGAGGTATTTGCCATCTTTTGAAAGACGAATGGCAGCAGTAGCATTGAAGCCTTCGTATCCATCTGGTAAGGTTGAAATGACTTGCATGCGTTCAAATTCACCGACCCCATCATAAATCAAGACCTCGATAGTGCTATTAAGTTCGCAGATGAGATAGGCAATCTTATAGTGGTGGTGGAAAACGATGTGGCGAGCACCTGCTCCAGCTTGGCCGTGATAAGTGTGGAGCTTACTTAGTTTTCCTTCTGGACTAACATCGTAGGTCGTTACTTCATCTGTACCTAGATCACAGGTGACGAGATACTGGTCAGGTGTTAGATCTGTAAAGTGTACATGTGGAGAAGTTTGGTTTTCATGAGGGCCTTGTCCTCTATGCTGATCTAGATCCGTTTGGATGAGGCTACCATCCGTTTGGCGCTTATAAACTAGAACTTGGCCTTTGTGGTAGTTAGCTCCGTATACGAGACCACGTTTTTCATCCACTGCCACATAGCAATGGGGAGCGCCTTCTTCAACCACATGATTTAGCAAAGCGCCATCTGTCTTGTATGCAGCGATTCCACCTAAGCCATCCTGGCTTCCTACGGTGTATATGTGTTGCTGTTGGTCAAAGGCAAGGTAGGTCGGACTTGGTTCAGCAGCAAAGAGTTCAAGATCTGCAAGCTGGCCTGTTTCTGTATCAAAATCTGCCTTGTAAATCCCTTTAGATAAGCGACGAGTGTAAGTTCCAAAATAAACAGTTTCTTTCATGTCCATACCTCTTAATAATGATAAGTTCATTATACCACAAAATGGCAGTCATGAAGCATCAGATTCATCCATGTAAGCACTTTAAAAAAGAGTTATTTTAGTCTAAAAATGGTATAATGAGAGAATGACAGAAAGGATGTATTTATGGAACATAAAGAGAAACATTTTAGCCTATCTTGGTTTTTTAAGTGGTTTTTAGATAATAAAGCCATCACTGTATTTTTAGTAACCTTGTTACTGGGGCTAAACATTTTTATTCTAAGTAAGATTAGTTTTATCTTTTTACCGGTATTGGACTTTTTAGGGGTTGTCATGTTGCCAGTTATTTTATCTGGTTTACTTTATTACCTCCTCAATCCGATTGTGGACTGGATGGAGAAGCACAAGATCAATCGTGTTCTTGCCATTAGTATTGTTTTTGTCATTATCGGACTCTTTATCATTTGGGGATTGGCAGTCGCAATTCCTAATCTGCAACGTCAAGTCTTAAATTTTGCGAAGAATGTGCCGACATACCTGGAAGATGCTGATAAGGTGATCAATGACCTTGTAACCAAACGCTTGCCAGATGATTTTAGACCACAGTTGGAGCAGGTTCTTTCCAATGTTTCTAGTGAGGCGACCATGTGGGCCAGCAAAATCTCTTCTCAAGCTGTTAACTGGGTTAGCGCCTTTATCAGTAGCGTTTCCCAGGTCATTGTTGCGGTTATTATCGTACCCTTCATGCTCTTTTATCTTTTGAGAGATGGGAAAGGTCTACGAGACTATTTGACTAAGTTTATCCCAAACAAGTTAAAAGAACCTGTCGGACAAGTTTTGTCAGATGTTAATAAACAGTTGTCAAACTATGTTAGAGGGCAGGTTACAGTTGCTATTATCGTGGCAATTATGTTTATTATCTTCTTTAAGATTATTGGTCTCAGATATGCTGTGACTCTGGGGATCACGGCTGGTATCCTCAATCTAGTACCTTACCTGGGTAGTTTTCTTGCCATGTTGCCTGCTTTGGTTTTGGGCTTGATAGCAGGACCTGTGATGCTTTTGAAAGTGATTATTGTCTTTATTGTTGAACAAACGATTGAAGGTCGCTTCGTTTCTCCGCTTATTTTAGGTAGTCAGCTAAACATCCATCCAATCAATGTCCTATTTGTTCTCCTAACTTCAGGTTCTATGTTTGGTATTTGGGGAGTCTTGCTGGGAATTCCTGTCTATGCTTCTGCCAAGGTCGTTATCTCAGCTATCTTTAACTGGTATAAAAAAGTCAGCGGTTTGTATGAAGAAGAAGGGGAGGAAATCAAGAGTGAACAATAGTCAACACATGCTCCAGGCTTTGGATGAACAGGATTTAATCAAAGCGGATCAGTATTTTCACAAAGCCCTCGAAACAGATTCAAGTGAAGTTCTTTACGAACTAGCAAGCTATCTAGAGGGAATTGGCTTTTATCCTCAAGCAAAAGAAATTTACCAAAAAATCGTTACAGAATTTCCAGAAGTGAATCTGAATTTAGCAAGTATTGCTAGTGAGGATGGCAATGTTGAGGAAGCCTTTGCTCACCTTGAGGAAATCACACCCGAAAGTGACTGGTACGTGTCGGCTTTGGCCTTGAAGGCTGACCTCTATCAGTTGGAAGGATTGACAGATGTAGCGCGTGAAAAGTTACTGGAAGCCCTAAACTACTCAGACGATCCCTTATTAGTTTTTGGTTTGGCTGAGTTGGATAGTGAGTTAGGAAATTATCAGGAAGCTATTCAGGGTTATGCTCAATTAGACAATCGCTCCATCTATGAGCAAACGGGTGTCTCAACCTATCAACGAATTGGCTACGCTTATGCCCAGTTAGGCAAGTTTGAAGCTGCAACTGAATTCTTAGAAAAAGCTTTAGAATTAGAATACGATGACCAAACTGCCTTTGAACTGGCTAGTCTTTACTTTGACCAAGAAGAGTATCAAAAATCTGTTCTTTACTTTAAGCAGATTGATACCATTTCACCTGACTTTGAAGGATATGAATATGGTTATAGTCAAGCTTTGCATAAGGAACATCAGGTGGAAGAGGCCCTTCGTATCGCTAAACAAGGTTTGGAGAAAAATCCATTTGAAACTCGGCTCTTACTGGCTGCTTCTCAGTTTTCGTATGAATTGCATGATCCTAGTAGTGCAGAGCAATTTCTCCTTACTGCCAAAGAAGATGCAGAGGATACAGAAGAAATTTTCCTTCGCCTTGCAACCATTTATATGGAACAAGAGCGGTACGAAGATATCATTGCTCTCCAAAGTCAAGAACCTGAAAACCTCCTGACCAAGTGGATGATTGCCCGTTCTTATCAGGAAATTGAGGATTTAGATAAGGCCTATGAGCTCTATCAGGAACTATCGCTTGATCTCAAGGATAATCCTGAATTTCTGGAGCAGTATACTTATCTCCTACGTGAATTGGGGTATTTTGAAGAAGCCAAAGTGCAAGCTGAAGCTTATTTAAAACTCGTTCCAGATGATGTTCAGATGCAAGAACTATTAGAGACACTTTAAGGATTTCTATTTTTTGTAAAATTTTATTAACAGAAACGAATGACTTTAAATGAATGATTTGAAAGACCTCAGAGGTCTTTTCTTTTTTACTAATATAATATAAATGTTAGAATTTCTTATAGCCAATTTAGATGAAGTTTTGAACGATGAAAGCCTGCTACACCCTATAAAATAAGAGTTTAAAGGTATGATTTGAACATCGAACTACTATGAAATACTTGACAAATTTATATAAGAATATATAATAATAAATAAGGGAATCTATCCCCAAAAATAAAGGAGGCAAATGTTGTGAAAAAGATTAATAAAAAACTTTCTCATGCATTCATGGCGCTATTGTTAGTAGCTTCAGTATTTATCCCAGTACTAAGAACTAGCAATGTGGTTAAAGCTGCTGAACTACCATCTAGTAGCTATACGCTAACGACAGTACCGACAATTAACAATAATAAGTTAGTTGATGGTGCAGAGTATGGTGAAGGGAAATTTTACCTTCAAACCACTTACAAATTCGACAACTCAACAACGTTGAAGAATGGTGACTTTATGGTTTATAAAGTTCCAAATGAATTCAAAATTGAATCAGATTCAACTACTGAAATCTTTGGTAACGATGGAGTCACTAAGGTTGCTGAGTTAACGACAAATAAGTCTGCAAATACAGCGACTGTAACGGTAAGTAACGAAGATTATTTTGCTAACTTACCTGAAGAGAAACAAATTTCGGCCTTATTTACTGTTGTATGGGCTGATAATGTTGAACTCAATAAATCGTATCCAATCAACATTCCTGGAGCAGGAGTATACAATTTGACTCGTATTGTTCCAGATGAGGATCCAACAGGATTTACTAAATGGGGAGTTCAAGATACGAACGATCCAAATTATATTAATTGGTATATTCGCGTAAACAAATATGCTAATCCTTATGAAGGTGTTTCGATTCAAGATACAATCCCTGAAGGGCAAGTATTAGCTAGTGAGATTACAGGTTACTACTTTACTGAATGGGGTAAGGATGAGCATCATCCTCTTTTGAATCCAAGTCACATTGTTGTTCAAGATTCTAATCGCTTCACTATTACTCCAAATGGTAATGGTGATCTAACAAACCAAGGTTTGTATGTAGTTTATAAGACTCGTATCACAGCTCCAGTTGATAATACAACAAAGAAAGCTTTCAATAACGTTAAAATTACGACTTCGACTGAAAACTTTGATGTAGAAGGTTTTGCGCCATTAACCACAACTGAAGGTATTAGTTCTGGTTCACGTTCTACAGAAGTTTCATTTGAGGTTTCTAAGCAGTTAAAAGGAAAAGACTTAGCTGCTGAAGAATTTAGCTTCCAACTACTTGATCCAAACGGATCAGTTGTTGAAACTGTTAAGAATGATAAAGATGGCAAAGTGAAATTTAAAGCCGTAAAATTCTCTACAGTGGGTACTTATAAGTATCAGATCAAAGAAGTTAATGATCAAAAACCAGGTTTTGCTTACGATGATAAGACTATTAACGCAGAAGTTACTGTAACAGATGTTTATGGTGAGAAGTTTGCAAGTGTTAAATATGACAATAAAGTTTTTGTAAACTCGTATTCTGCTAAATCTGCAACAACTTCAATTACTGCTAAAAAAGTCCTAAATGGTAAACCTCTTGAGGCAGATAAATATGAATTTGAATTGAAAGAAGGCGACAAACTTGTAGCTACAGCTAAGAATACTGCAGATGGAACAGTTGCTTTCCCAGCGATTGAATACACTGCTACAGGAACTCACACATACACGATCACTGAAAAAGCTGGTAATGAAACTGGTGTAACTTATGATAAAAATGCTTATACAGTAACAGTAAAAGTTGCAGACAATGGTCAAGGTCAACTTGTAGCAACAGTTACAGGTAATAATCCAACCATCACAAATACTTATGCTGCTGAGACTCCGGGTTCTTCTGATAACAAACCTAAACAACCAGAAGAAAATAAAGAACTACCAAATACTGGTACATCTGAAATGACTATCTTGCTTACTGTTGTAGGAGTAGTACTTGCATTTGGTTCCATTCTCTTATTCCGTTTCAAAAAAGTTAAATAATCTAGTTGAAAAATTTTGATGCCCTTGCTATGGCATCATCAAAGAGCCACTTGTATGGATAGTAGAAATGATACTATTCTTATAAAGTGGTTCTTTTTTATATCTCTAGAGGTATGAAGTGAATGAGAGTAAATAGAGTTCTATATCATTGAAATCTTTATAGATATTTGATAAAAATATTTTGATTATTGTTCTCTCAGAATTAGAAGTTAAACCTATATTCTCGTCTAGAATCCTTATAATTCTTCGAATTCTGTAAGATGATATTTCGCTCTGATTTCTTAGATAAAGGTGTATAGTTCAATAATTATAGAATTTTTTTACAAAAACCCTTGCTAAATTGTTTATTTATGCTATAATAGGAACAATAATTTTTAGGAGGTGCAGTATGTCTTATATGTTTGAGATATTACCAAGTTTATTGAACGGTGCAAGTATGACTCTTCAAGTCTTTGCTCTGGTCTTGATCTTTTCAATTCCTTTAGGTATTGTCGTTGCCTTTGCTTTACAAGTCCGCTGGAAACCCCTCCATTATCTGATTGACCTTTATATTTGGGTGATGCGAGGGACTCCCTTGCTCTTGCAATTAATCTTTATTTACTATGTTCTCCCTAGCATTGGGATACGTTTAGATCGTTTGCCTGCTGCTGTGATCGCTTTTGTATTGAACTATGCAGCCTACTTTGCTGAAATCTTTCGTGGTGGGATTGAAACCATTCCTAAAGGTCAATATGAGGCTGCTAAGGTTTTGAAGTTTAGTCCTTTTGACACAGTGCGCTATATTATTTTGCCTCAGGTTACAAAGATTGTCTTACCGAGCGTCTTTAATGAAATCATGAGTTTAGTCAAGGATACTTCATTGGTTTATGCCCTTGGGATTTCAGATTTGATTTTGGCAAGTCGGACAGCAGCCAATCGAGATGCTAGTCTTGTTCCTATGTTCTTAGCCGGAGCGATTTATTTGATTATGATTGGTCTTGTAACCATTGTAGCGAAAAAACTTGAGAAGAAGTACAGTTATTACAGATAGGAGGATTGCTATGTTAGAATTACAAAATATCAACAAGGCCTTTGGTGGCAAACAAATCTTAACCAACTTCAGCCTATCTATTCCTGAAAAGCAAATCCTTGCAATCGTAGGTCCATCAGGAGGCGGAAAGACAACCCTATTACGTATGTTAGCTGGATTGGAAACCATCGATTCGGGGGAAATCTACTATAACGGCGAATCGCTAGCTATAGACGAACTAGAAAAGCGCAATCTTCTGGGATTTGTTTTCCAAGATTTTCAACTCTTTCCGCATTTGTCAGTTCTAGATAACTTAACTCTGTCGCCCATAAAAACGATGAGCATGGAGAAGGAAGTTGCTGAGAAGAGGGCGCGTGGTTTGTTAGAACAGCTTGGGTTAGCTGGACATGCAGATGCCTTTCCATTCTCACTTTCAGGTGGGCAAAAACAACGGGTGGCCTTAGCACGCGCCATGATGATAAACCCAGAAATTATTGGATATGATGAGCCTACATCAGCCTTAGACCCAGAATTGCGATTAGAAGTAGAAAAACTTATCCTTCAAAATAAAGAGCGTGGGATGACCCAGATTGTTGTGACCCACGATCTTCAGTTTGCGGAAAACATTGCTGATCAGATCCTTAAGGTTGATCCAAAGTAGGACTAGGAGGTGCCTATGAAGAGAAAGAAAATTGCCCTTGTACTTGCTCTGTTCTTTAGCTTCTTCCTGACGGCTTGTACTCAGAAGGCAAGTGATCCAAATCAGGATAATTGGGCCAAATATCAAAAACAGGGAAGCATTACCATTGGCTTTGACAATACCTTTGTTCCCATGGGATTTGAGGAAAAGAATGGCCAGTATGCAGGCTTTGATATTGACCTGGCCCAAGCTGTTTCTGAAAAGCTAGGAATTCAGATTAAATTTCAACCCATCGACTGGGATATGAAAGAAACCGAGCTACAAAATGGTACCATTGATGCCATCTGGAATGGCTATACAGCTACAGATGAACGGAAAGAGAAGGTTGCTTTTACCATTCCTTACATGGAAAATCAACAAGTTTTGGTCTCTAAAAAGTCTCAAAATATCCACTCAATTCAGGATATGACTGACAAAGTTTTAGGGGCCCAGGCAGGATCTTCTGGCTATTTGAATTTTGAAGGACAACCCGAACTACTCAAGAATCAAGTGAAAGATCAGAAGGCCAATCAATACCAAAGTTTCAATGAAGCCTTGATTGATTTGAAAAATGATCGGATTGATGCCCTTGTGATTGACCGGGTATATGCCAATTATTATCTCCAGTCTGAAGGAATATTAAATGACTACAATGTCTTTTCAGCTGGATTTGAAAGTGAAGCATTTGCAGTGGGTGTTAGACCTGCTGATAAAACTTTGCTAGCTGCTCTGAATCAGGCTTTTATATCACTATACCAAGAAGGAAAATTCCAGGAAATCAGCCAGAAATGGTTTGGGGAAGATGTAGCCACCAGTCAAGTTAAAAATCAAGAATAAGAAAAGAGATTGAGTTTTTTCTCAGTCTCTTTTTGCATCGAAAAATCCTCTGGAAAGTACCAGAGGATAAGGGTTTATACTCAATGAAAATCAAAGAGCAAACTAGGAAGTTAGCCGCAGGCTGCTCAAAACACTGTTTTGAGGTTGTAGATAAGATTGACAAAGTCAGGAACATATATCTACGGCAAGGCAACGCTGACGTGGTTTGAAGAGATTTTCGAAGAGTATTATTTCATTGTTGGGAAGAGCAATACGTCACGGATAGTAGTTGTATCAGTGAGGAGCATGCAGAGACGGTCGATACCGATACCCAAACCACCTGTTGGTGGCATACCGTATTCAAGAGCTTCAATGTAGTCGTAATCGATACCTGTTGC
This sequence comes from Streptococcus sp. 27098_8_70, assembly GCF_041432215.1. Taxonomy (GTDB): domain Bacteria; phylum Bacillota; class Bacilli; order Lactobacillales; family Streptococcaceae; genus Streptococcus; species Streptococcus oralis_CP. The sequence goes on along the minus strand of NZ_JAPVZD010000001.1, from coordinate 392,120 downwards.
TTCATCGTCACCAAGTTCTTTAGCTTTGGCTTGGGCTTCAAAGCGACTAAGTTGGTCGATTGGGTCGTTCAACTCGGTAAAGGCATTACCGTATTCCTTGGTCATAATGAAGAGCTCAAAACGGTCAGTAAAGCGGTTGTCTTCAGGATTTTTCTTAGCGAGTGGAGACACAGCTACTGGATGACCATAGACAAAGGTTGGTTGAATCAAGGTTTCTTCAACGAACTCTTCAAAGAAGGCGTTGATAATGTGACCAACTTCAGTGTAGTGTTTTTCAACTGGAACTTTCTTCTCAGCAGCGATAGCTTTAGCTTCCTCGAAAGTCATGTCTTGCCAGAAGTCTACACCAGTAATTTCCTTGATAGCATCTACCATGTGAACACGTTTAAATGGTTCGTTGATCTTAATTTCAGTACCTTGATAGTTAACTGGACCATCACCTTTAACTGATTTAGCAGCGTGTTGGATAATACCTTCCGTCAAGTCCATGATATCTTGGAAGTCTGCATAAGCTTGGTAAACTTCGATAGAAGTGAATTCAGGGTTGTGAGTAGCGTCCATTCCTTCGTTACGGAAGATACGGCCAATTTCATAGACACGTTCCATACCACCAACGATAAGACGTTTTAAGTGAAGCTCGGTCGCGATACGAAGCACCATGTCAATGTTCTGTGCATTGTGGTGAGTGATAAATGGACGAGCAGCAGCACCACCGGCTTCATTATGAAGAACAGGTGTTTCCACTTCAAGGAAACCTTTTTGATCTAGATAACGACGGATTTCAGAGATGATTTTTGAACGAGTGACAAAGCGCTCAAAGCTTTCACGGTTAGAAATCAAGTCAAGGTAACGTTTACGATAAATTGTTTCAACGTCTGTCAAACCGTGGAATTTCTCAGGAAGTGGGCGAAGTGCTTTAGACAAGTGAGTGATATGAGTTGCCTTGATAGAGAGTTCACCCATATCCGTACGCATGACTTCACCTTCGACACCGAGGAAGTCACCGAGGTCAGCCTTTTTGAAGATTTCGTAGTTTTCTTCACCGACTTCATCTTTACGAACGTAGATTTGGATTTGACCTTCACGGTCTTGGAGATGGGCAAAGCCAACTTTCCCTTTACCACGTTTAGTTACTAAGCGTCCAGCGATAGTAGCAGTTTCATTTAGTTCATGTAATTGTTCTTTATCAAGTTCTGCAAATTTGTCTTTTAGTTCTTGAGAGTTAGCAGTACGTTCAAAACGTTTTCCGAAGGGATCAATTCCTTGTTCACGGAGCGCAGCCATTTTTTCACGGCGAACGATCTGCTGGTCATTTAGTTCTTCCATATGTTCTGTAGACATGGGTTCCTCCTAATTTTACTCAAAATTTAATACGATGAGTCATTTTTTGCGATACTCCCATTTTATCATAAATAGCAGAGAAATTCACGGATATTCTTTGAAAATTAAAAAGAACTTGACTATTAAGATCAAGTTCCATTATTTTCTTTGATAGGAAGTGTCATTCCATCTTTCTAGAGTGAAGGTTTCAAAATCATCGGTCTCTAAAACTGTCAGACTAGCATTGGCCAAGCCTCCTTCTTTGCGGAGGTGAGCCTCTTTATAGCCTATAAGTGTACGAAGGCTAGCAGTGAGATTGGCCCCATGCCCGACAATCAGAATGTTTTCAGCCGGACTTTCTTTCAGAGATTTGATAAACTGAATGGTTCGCTGAGTCGTAGAGTAGAGGGACTCAGCTTCAAACATCTTCGTATCAAACTGAGCCAGATTAGAGCGAAAGGCCTTGATTTGTTGTGGGTAGATGGCATTGAGCGTAGCAATTTTTAATCCCTCTAGTTTGCCAAGTTGCCATTCACGTAGGTCAGGAATGCTTTTTAAAGGACAAGGAGCCTGGAGTTGACTTTGGATTATTTCAGCAGACTTAACTGCTCTGGGTAAATCACTAGAATAAATCGTATCAAAATGAATTTCATTGAGATACTGCCCAAGTTGTTTTAGGATGTCAATGGACTCTGAAAGAAGGGGAGAGTCGCCACTAGCACCTTGAAAACGTCCTTCAAGATTCCAGACAGTCCGACCATGACGGACAAAATAGAGTTTCATCAGTTGTTTTCCTCCAAGATATCAGCAAAGTCCGCTTTTACAAAGCTGGCTAAGTCTTGAGGTCGGATGATGATACTATGCCCGACTTCTCCAGCAGAGACAATCATTTTGTCTAAATCCAAAGCAGTCTGATCAATAAAAATAGGATAATTGTGTTTTTGGCGAATGCCGACGGGGTTATTAGCCCCATGAATATAGCCTGTCGTTTTTTCCAGATCTTTTTGAGGAATCATGCTCACTTTTTTATTACCAGAAACCTTTGCTAGTTTTTTCTCAGCGAGGTGTTCTGTTATGGGAACGATTCCGATGATTGGGCCTGTTTTGTCCCCTAATAGAGCCAAGGTTTTAAAGATGTGAGTTCGATCATATTCTGAAGGAAGTTCACCCTCAAGCGCATTGATCTGAATACCAGTATGGTCAATACCCGCCTTGGTCAAGATTTGTTCGACCAAGGTTTTTTTTATCTTAACTTTCTTTGCCATTATTTATACTTATCCTCCAATTGACTCATCCAGATACCAAGCCAAATTCCAAGCGCAAAGAAGAAGGCGATGAGAACATAACTCACGATAGATAGTCCAGTGTATTGGATACTTTCAGCATTTCCAGCATTTGGAATCAAAATTAAGAGGGTGCTTGATAGCACAATCCCAATGATGAAGTGATAAACACGGGAGTGGTAGTTGTTTAAGGCATGGTCCATTAATTTTGAAAAGATAATAAGAGTTGCTCCTGCACCAATTCCGATAGGAAGGAAAGTACCGAATAAATCAAAGGTCTTAAAACCAGTTAACATAGGAGCGTACAATCCTAAAATCAAGAGTAGATTTGACGGACTTAAACCAGGCACCAAGACACCAAGTGCTAAAAGAGCACCCGCTAAGATGAAACTAGCGAAACTAGCACTGAGAGAACCTACAACAAAATTTAGCGCGTAGAGCCCTAGTCCTGAAAGGATAAAGGTAGTCCAGAACCAGACTAGGTCAATCTTATCGCGATCAGATTCTCGAGTAGATTCTTTAAGGAGGCTAGGAACTGTACCGATGATAGCTCCAGCAAAACTCCATAAAACATAGACTTGGTAATTTTCTAGCAGATACTCAATTGGATAAGAAAACAAACCAATGCCTAGCAACATCCCGATTGCTACTGGGATAAAGTATAGGACATTCTCTTTAAAATCCTTAAAGGGATGAGCCAGAAAGCTAATCATTCGCTCGTAAATTCCCAAAATAGCTGCTAAAACACCACCAGAAATTCCAGGTAGGATAAATCCTAAGGCGATGACGATTCCTTTAATAACTCTTGCAATCCATGAAAACATCATAAAATCCTCAATTTCATAAAATTCTTCTCTATTCTAACAATTATAACACAGACGGCAAAAAAATGAAAAAACAAGTGAAAAAGTTACGATTTTCACTTGTTTTATGGTCTTAAAAATAGTTTTCTGAAGGTTTCTTCTTTTTCCTTCAAGGTAGAAATCAGGTTAATATCTAAATGATGTTCAAATCCAGCAATTCTTCCTTTTGAAGTATACTGATGGAGGTCATAGTCTAAATCAGTATTAGGCGTGGTTTCAAAGTAACCTGAATCCGTTCCATAAGATGGAATCCAGACAGCAGAGAACTTATCTGTATTGATACTATGCTCTTGCATGAAATAAACACCGATGTAAATTCCGATATTTTTGGCGCCAAGGGCTTCCAGTTTAGCACGAAAGGCTTCAACCCCTTCATTCATATCAGACATTGTTTTTTCTTCCACGTCTAACCAATAGTAACTAGGGTTGTAAGGAGAAGCAGCATTGTAGAAAACTTCAGCGGCTTTTTCCATTTCTTCCTTGCTGGGGCTAGCTAGATAGGCATAGACTCCAACTGGGACATTACGCTTTTGAAATTCTGTAATATGACTTTTATAGGCTTTATCAATACCATTGGCATAAGCGGCATCATTTTTTTCAGTATGTTGAGCCCCATTGTGGACGCGAACAATAACACCTGAAATATTTTGAGACAAGGTATCGTAGTTGATTTCCTCAGGTCTTTGCCAACCAGAGACATCAATAATAGGTTTGTCAAGATTATGCAAGGCCTGATTTTCAACCTGGACAGCATTTGGTTTTGACTTGACGGGATGGTCTTCATAAGTTGGTCTATTGAGGATCAAAATAGCTATAAATATAGTAAATAAAGTAAAAATAATAGCTGGATGAATCTTTTTTCTCATATCTATTTAGTTTAACGTAAATAGATAAAAAAATCAAAGAAAACATCGGAAAAAGTGAATATATGGGCGTCTTTTCCCTATTTCTCTGTTTGTTTACTCCTAAGAAACTAAATTATGGTATAATATAAGGGAATTTCTAGAGAAAAGAGAAGATTATGTCAAATTATGCCATTATTCTAGCAGCGGGTAAAGGTACTCGCATGAAATCAGATCTTCCAAAGGTACTTCATAAAGTAGCTGGAATTTCGATGTTGGAACATGTTTTTCGTAGTGTTGGTGCTATTCAACCTGAAAAAACAGTTACTGTAGTTGGTCACAAGGCAGAGCTAGTTGAGCAAGTATTAGCCGGTCAGACAGACTTTGTTACCCAATCAGAACAACTAGGAACTGGGCATGCTGTCATGATGGCAGAGCCTATTCTCCAAAATCGTACAGGCCACACATTGGTTATCGCTGGAGATACTCCTCTGATTACAGGTGAAAGCTTGAAAAACCTCTTGGATTTCCATATTAATCACAAAAATGTGGCGACGATCTTGACAGCTGAAGCAGCTGATCCTTTTGGATATGGTCGTATCGTCCGCAATGATAATGCTGAAGTTCTTCGCATTGTGGAGCAGAAAGATGCCACAGACTTTGAAAAGCAAATTAAGGAAATCAATACAGGAACTTATGTATTTGACAATGAACGTCTTTTTGAAGCCCTTAAAAACATCAACACCAACAATGCCCAAGGTGAGTATTATATTACTGACGTGATTGGTATTTTCCGTAATGCGGGTGAGAAGGTTGGTGCCTATACTCTCAAGGATTTTGATGAAAGTCTTGGCGTAAATGACCGTGTAGCTCTTGCGACTGCGGAATCAGTGATGCGTCGCCGTATCAATCAAAAGCACATGGTTAATGGTGTTAGCTTTGTCAATCCTGAAGCTACTTACATCGACGTTGATGTTGAGATTGCTCCCGAAGTCCAAATCGAAGCCAACGTTACTTTAAAAGGTCAAACGAAGATTGGTGCGGAGACTATTTTAACAAATGGAACTTATGTAGTGGATAGCACTATCGGAGCAGGAGCTGTGATTACCAACTCTATGATTGAGGAAAGTAGTGTTGCGGACGGTGTGACAGTTGGTCCTTATGCCCATATCCGTCCAGGTTCAAGTCTGGCTGCTCAAGTTCACATTGGAAATTTTGTTGAAGTAAAAGGATCTTCAATCGGTGAAAATACCAAGGCGGGTCATTTGACTTACATAGGAAACTGTGAAGTGGGTAGCAACGTTAATTTCGGTGCAGGAACTATTACAGTCAACTACGATGGCAAAAATAAATACAAAACTGTCATTGGCAATAATGTCTTTGTAGGCTCAAACTCAACTATTATTGCTCCTGTAGAACTTGGGGATAATTCTCTGGTTGGAGCGGGTTCAACCATTACCAAGAATGTTCCTTCTGATGCCATTGCTATCGGCCGTGGACGTCAGGTCAACAAAGATGAATATGCGACTCGCTTACCTCATCATCCCAAGAACCAGTAGGAGTTTGCCATGGAATTTGAAGAAAAAACGATTAGTCGGAAAGAAATCTATCAAGGTCCTATTTTCAAACTAGTACAGGATCAGGTTGAGCTACCAGAAGGAAAGGGTACTGCCCAACGTGATTTGATTTTTCACAATGGAGCTGTTTGTGTACTAGCTGTGACAGCCGAGGACAAAATCGTTCTCGTTAAGCAATACCGAAAGGCTATCGAGGCGGTTTCTTATGAGATTCCTGCTGGTAAACTAGAAATTGGTGAAAATGCTGATCCAATGGCAGCGGCACTTCGTGAATTGGAAGAAGAAGTTGCCTACACGGCTAAGTTAGAACTGTTGTACGATTTCTATTCTGCGATTGGATTTTGTAATGAAAAACTAAAACTCTATCTTGCTAGTGATTTGGTCAAGGTGGAAAATCCTCGTCCACAAGATGATGATGAAACCTTGGAAGTCCTAGAAGTAAGTCTAGAGGAAGCCAAGAACCTGATCCAGTCAGGTCATATCTGTGATGCCAAGACCATTATGGCAATCCAGTACTGGGAACTACAAAAGAAATAGAGGAGCAACCCATGGGAAAACCTTTATTGACAGATGAAATAATTGAACGTGCCAATCGTGGTGAGAAAATCTCAGGACCACTTCTTCAAGATGATGAGGAAACAAAAATTCTGCCAACTGCATCACAACATTTTGGTTACTCACGTTCTAGAGACCACGGTTTTAGTCAAGATACACTTACAATCGAAGTAGAACCAACGATTCATAAGAGCCGTCGTATTGAGAACACTAAAAGAAATGTTTTTAATTCGAAACTCAATCGTATCTTATTTGCAGTCATCCTACTCTTAATTTTGTTAATTTTAGCGATGAAACTCTTGTAATTGAAAGGACTTGAAATGAAAATTGGAATCATTGCTGCCATGCCAGAAGAACTCCTATATTTGACTCAGAATTTGGATAAACCTCAAGAAGTCCAAGTCCTCGGAAATACATACTACACTGGCTCTGTTGGCAATACAGAAGTCGTTCTAGTTCAGAGTGGGATTGGGAAGGTCATGTCGGCTATGAGTGTAGCTATTCTAGCTGACTATTTTCAGGTAGAAGCTATCATCAATACAGGATCAGCAGGTGCTCTTGCTGAAGGGATTGCTGTTGGTGATGTCGTGATTGCAGATAGACTAGCTTACCATGATGTGGATGTGACTGCTTTTGGTTATGCTTATGGCCAAATGGCGCAACAACCGCTTTATTTTGAATCAGACAAAACCTTTGTAGCCAAAATCCAAGAGAGTCTATCTCTGTTGGACCAAAACTGGCACCTAGGCTTGATTGCTACAGGAGATAGCTTTATAGCTGGGGATGATAAGATTGCTAGTATCAAGTCCCACTTTCCAGATGTTTTAGCAGTTGAAATGGAAGGGGCAGCCATTGCTCAAGCGGCTCAGGCTCTTAGCCTACCTTTCCTAGTCATTCGTGCTATGAGTGACAATGCCAATCACGAAGCCTCTATCTCTTTTGATGAGTTTATTATCGAAGCTGGACGTCGTTCTGCCCAAGTCTTACTAGCCTTTTTAAAGGCCTTAGATTAAGCGGAAATTTGACAGTTTATCTAGCTTATGATAAGATTTAAATAAAGAAAAGCTAGAAAACGTTTCAGAGGATATTATGAGTATTGAAATGACCGTCAGTGAGATTGCAGAGGTCTTAGGACTATCTCGTCAAGCAATCAACAATCGTGTCAAAGAACTTCCAGAAGAGGACACGAAAAAAAATGACAAAGGTGTAACTGTAGTTACTCGAAGTGGCTTGATCAAGCTAGAAGAAATCTATAAAAAAACAATTTTTGAAGATGAGCCTGTCAGTGATGATGTCAAACAACGTGAACTGATGGAAATCTTGGTTGATGAGAAAAATGCTGAAATTCTTCGTTTGTACGAGCAGCTCAAGGCAAAAGACCGCCAGTTATCAGAAAAAGATGAACAGATGCGTATCAAGGACCGCCAGATTGCTGAAAAGGACAAACAGTTGGACCAACAGCAACAGTTGACTCTTCAAGCGATGAAAGATCAAGAAACCTTGAAACTCGAGTTGGACCAAGCAAAAGAAGAAGTCCAAGCAACCAAAAAAGGCTTTTTTGCTCGCCTTTTTGGAGGAAAATAAAGAAGCTGTTTGGGTTACTCACTAACCTAATGGCTTCTTTTATTATTTATAGTTTAGTTTGGGTAGTAATTGAGGTAAATAATGGAAAAATTAAGAGATTATATCGCCTTTGATTTGGAATTCAATCAACACGAGGGAGTTACCCATTTAATTCAAGTATCAGCAGTCCGCTTTCAAGATGGACAAGAAAGTGCTGCTTTTGATTCTTATGTTTATACTACAGCACCATTGAAGAGTTTTATCAATGGTTTGACTGGAATCACAGCTGAAACCTTGAAAGATGCGCCAAAAGTAGAACAAGTTTTAAAGGACTTTCAAGCATTCGTTGGCGACATACCTATCGTTGGTTACAATGCAGCTAAGAGTGATTTGCCTATTCTCTTGGATCATGGTATTGATTATCGTGACCAGTATAAGGTTGATCTATATGAGGAGGCTTTTGAACGCCGTAGTTCTGATCTACACGGCATAGCCAATCTTAAATTGCAAACTGTAGCGAATTTTTTAGGCTTTCACGGGAAGTCTCATAACAGTTTAGAGGATGCCCGCATGACGGCGCGTGTTTACGAAGCTTTTTTGGAATCAGATGAAGGAAAGCTATTAATAGAAGACCAGAGTAGTTTTTCGATGAATCCTTTCGGTGGCTTAGATTTATCCCAATTTTTAGACTAGGAGTGCTTATGAAACCTGAAAAACCTAAAAAGCTAGGTTTTAGGAAGATATACTATAACCTAGATAAGATTTTATTTCTATTTTTCTTGATATTTATGATGGTTGAGTTTGTCTGGCTACCATTAAATTCATGGATTGCTGGCATCCTTCTGAGACAAACCGGCTATTTGTTTATCTCCTACAATAACTTTTGGGCGATTATACAAGGCTCGCCTTTTATCAGTTTAGCCTTTCTCATCTTAATTGCAATCAATCTCCTGGTTGCCTATTTCCAGATTTGTCTTTTGTTTATCGGGGCTCGTCACCTTCTCTATCATGAAAAGAGAACCTTAATTGAGTACAGTAGAAAAGTATTTCACCAGAGCTTTTTATTTGTTAAGCGATTGAGCTTTTGTAAGATGGCCTTTGTCTTTTTTTACATTGCTATGCTTTTCCCGTTCATCCGTAAGATTTTAAAAATCTATTACCTCAACAAAATTATTATCCCTGATTTTATTGTGAATTATTGGGAAGGTAAGCATTGGCTGGTAGGTCTGATGATCATAGCATCCGCTTGGATCTTACTCTATATTTCAGTCCGATTTATGTTTGCCCTGCCTAAGATTCTCTTTGAAAGAAAGACCGTAAGAGAAAGTGTGAAATATAGTCTCCAAAAGACGAAAAAAAACGTTCTTTTCTTCTCTTGGCATCTTTTACTCATTATCATTAAAACCTATCTTTTCTTCTTTGGTCTGTTAATTCCCTTGCTTTTTGCGCAAGCAGTGATGGATAATCTAACTCAAAAAGAATCCTTGATTCTCGGAGTGATTAATTTTGTCTTGATTAAAAATTTCCATTACATGACCCTGACTTATTTCCTAGTGAAGTTTGTTTCCTTCCTGACAGGAGAAGAGCTAGAGATTATGCCAAGGCGAAAGAAAGATCATCTGATGAGATGGGGTGTCATGGGGTGTGCAAGTATCATTTTTGCCATAGAAGGCTACGTTTATCTGGAATCTCCGGATACCAATACACCTTTAGTGATTTCGCACAGAGGAGTAAGTAATAAAAACGGTGTTCAAAATACTGTGCAGTCTTTAGAAAAAACAGCTCAACTAAAACCAGATCTGATCGAAATGGATGTGCAGGAAACGAAAGACGGTCAGTTCGTGATGATGCACGATGCTAACCTCAAAAATTTAACAGGTATTAATGCTACACCGCAAGATTTGACTCTGGATGAATTAACAAATACAGATATTTACGAGAATGGTTATCAAACAAAGATTTCAAGCTTTGATGCCTATTTAGAGCGTGCAAATGCTTTAAACCAAAAATTGCTGATTGAGATTAAAACCAGTAAAAAAGATAGTCCGCAAATGATGGACCATTTCCTTGAAAAGTATGGGGCGACTATCAAGAAAAATGGACATCAGATGCAATCACTAGACTACCATGTGATTGATAAAGTGTTGACTTATGATTCTGAAATTCCAGTTTACTTTATTCTTCCCTATAACAGTATCTTCCCAAGAACCAAGGCAACGGGTTACACTATGGAGTACTCGACTTTGGATGAATACTTTGTCAATAAACTCTGGACAACTGATCAGAGACTCTATGTTTGGACCGTAAATGGTTCGGAGGCATTTGATAAAGCCGTTCGCCTCGGCGCAGATGGCATGATTACTGATGATCTTGAAATGGTCCAGTCACAAGTCACAATGACTCAAGACGATCCGGAATATACGGAATTACTCTTAAAGAAAGCAATGGAATTCTTTGATTTCTAAGAAAAAAAAAGAGAAACAGATGTTTCTCTTTTTTTGTGGATTAGAAAGGCAATTTTCCAGCGAAAACTCCTAGTTTCTTCTTAGTCGTTTCATCAATTTGTTCAAGAGCAGCATTAATTGCTTGCGCAGTCATATCTGAAAGTGTTTCGAGATCTTCTGGATCTACAACTGCTGGGTTGAAGTCAATGCTGACAACTTTTTTGTCTCCAGTCAAAGTTGCTTGGACAAGGTCCTGAGCTGATTTTCCAACAAACTCCATGGCAGCGAGTTCTGCTTGGCTTTGTTCCATTTGTTTTTGAAGTTTTTGTGCTTGGCGCATCATGTTTTGCATGTTCATCATGGCGGTTTACAGTTTCCTTTTTTCTATTTATTTCTTTTTTATTTTATCAATTTTAGGTTCAAAAGTCTATTAATTGTTTAATTCATGAGATATATGAACTTTTATAATGAGTCTCTCAAAAAACTTTTAAGAAATTTACTATGTACACCTAGTATTCTTTGCTAAACAAATAATTTCATTTAAGTTTTCTTTAAGGTTTCTATTATATTCTAAAGAACTCTATATTAACCGAACGTTGATAGGAGAATATAGAGGATAACCTAATTTTATTTCTTAATTTGTTATGGTCTTTCCGGATTTAGCAACACATTGTTCACTTTTTATCTTAAATAGTGTGTTGATTAGACTAAATGACACTCTGTCTTTTCTTCATGATGGAGGCAGATTGTGATATAATAGATAGTAATGAGTTTTTTAGAATAAACTAAAGGAGAATATAAATGATCTATGCAGGAATCCTAGCCGGAGGAACTGGCACACGCATGGGAATCAGTAATTTACCAAAACAATTCTTGGAGCTAGGTGATCGTCCTATTTTGATTCACACAATTGAAAAATTCGTTTTAGAACCAAGTATTGAAAAAATTGTGGTTGGAGTTCATGGAGATTGGGTCTCTCATGCTGAGGACTTAGTTGAAAAGTATCTTTCTCTCCACAAGGATCGCATCATCATCACCAAGGGGGGTGCTGATCGCAATACCAGTATCGAGAAGATTATAGAAGCCATTGATGCCTATCGTCCAATCACTCCAGAAGATATTGTGATTACCCACGACTCTGTTCGCCCCTTTATCACACTTCGCATGATTCAGGACAATATCAAACTCGCCCAAAATCATGATGCGGTTGATACAGTAGTAGAAGCGGTTGACACCATTGTTGAAAGTACCAATGGTCAGTTTATCACGGATGTTCCAAATCGTGCTCACCTCTATCAAGGTCAAACACCTCAAACCTTCCGATGCAAGGATTTCATGGACTTGTATGGATCCCTATCTGATAAAGAAAAGGAAATCCTAACGGATGCATGTAAGATTTTTGTTATCAAAGGGAAGGATGTTGCTCTAGCTAAAGGGGAATATTCAAACCTTAAAATCACGACTGTGACAGACTTGAAAATCGCGAAAAGCATGATTGAGAAAGACTAAGGCTATGATTAATCAAATTTATCAACTGACCAAACCAAAGTTTATCAATGTAAAATACCAAGAAGAGGACATTGATCAGGAGAATCATATCCTGATTCGTCCAAATTATATGGCGGTTTGTCATGCGGATCAACGTTACTATCAAGGGAAGCGTGATCCAAAGATATTGGCTAAAAAGCTTCCTATGGCCATGATTCATGAGTCTTGTGGAACTGTTATTTCAGATCCGACTGGGACTTATGAAGTCGGTCAAAAGGTAGTTATGATTCCCAATCAACCGCCTATGCAGAGTGACAAGGAGTTCTACGAGAACTACATGACCGGGACCTACTTCCTATCTAGTGGTTATGATGGCTTTATGCGAGAATTTGTCTCTCTTCCAAAAGATCGTGTTGTGTCTTATAATGACATTGAGGACACAGTTGCAGCCATTACTGAGTTTGTGAGTGTTGGTATGCATGCCATGGATCGTTTCTTGCATCTCGCTCACAGTAAGCGAGAGCGCATTGCTGTTATCGGAGATGGTAGTTTGGCCTTTGTTGTTGCAAATATTATCAATTATACCTTGCCAGAAGCAGAGATTATCGTCTTTGGTCGCCATTGGGAAAAACTAGAGCTCTTCTCTTTTGCAAAAGAGTGCTACATTACGGATAATATACCAGAGGATTTGACCTTTGATCATGGATTTGAGTGTTGCGGTGGTGATGGTACAGGTCCAGCTATCAATGACTTGATTCGTTATATTCGCCCACAGGGAACGATTCTCATGATGGGAGTGAGCGAATACAAAGTCAATATCAATACACGAGATGCTTTGGAAAAAGGATTGTTATTAGTGGGATCGTCTCGTTCAGGACGTGTTGATTTTGAGATGGCCATTCAAATGATGGAAGTCAAAAAGTTTGCGAATCGTCTGAAGAATATCCTTTATGTTGAAGAGCCTGTGAGAGAAATCAAGGACATTCACCGTGTCTTTGCTACAGACCTTAATACTGCTTTTAAAACAGTATTCAAGTGGGAAGTGTAGAAGAGGGAGGTTATTTGTGGAGAAACTTATCAAAGAAAAAATTTCTTCTTTGCTATCTGATGAAGAGGAAGTCCTCAGTGTCGAACAGCTGGGAGGCATGACCAACCAAAACTATTTGGTTAAAACAACCAACAAACAGTATATTGTGAAATTTTTTGGTAAAGGAACTGAAAAACTCATCAATCGTCAAAATGAAAAGTACAATCTTGAACTTTTAGAGGATTTAGATTTAGATGTCAAAAATTACCTCTTTGATATTGAGTCAGGGATTAAAGTAAATGAATACATCGAATCAGCAGTAACTCTTGATTCAACATCTATCAAATCCAAGTTTGAAAAGATTGCACCAATTTTACAAACCATCCATGCTTCAGGGAAAGAATTAAGAGGAGAATTTGCTCCTTTTGAGGAAATCAGCAAATATGAATCCTTGATTGAGGGACCTATCCCTTATGAAAACTATGAAGCTGTAAGAAAAGATGTATTTTCACTAGAAAAGAGATTGGCTGATTTGGGTGTTGATAGAAAGTCCTGTCACATCGATTTGGTACCAGAAAACTTTATCGAGTCACCACAAGGTCGTTTGTATTTGATTGACTGGGAATACTCTTCTATGAATGACCCGATGTGGGATTTGGCAGCTCTTTTCTTAGAGTCTGAATTTACAAAGCAAGAGGAAGATGATTTCCTTTCCTACTATGAAAGTGACAAAACGCCTGTATCACGTGAGAAAATTCGTATCTATAAAATCTTGCAAGATACTATCTGGAGTTTGTGGACAGTGTACAAAGAAGCTCAAGGGGCTGATTTTGGAGATTATGGTATCAACCGTTACCAAAGAGCTGTCGAAGGTTTGACTTATTATGGAGGTTAGGATGAAGAATAAAAATGGTGTTTCCTTTGGTCTGCTCTCTGGTATCTTCTGGGGATTAGGTCTAACAATTAGTGCTTATATCTTTTCAATTTTTACAAATCTTTCACCTTTTGTGGTGGCTGCTGCTCATGATTTCTTGAGTATCTTTATCTTGTTAGCTTTTCTTTTGGTAAAAGAAAGAAAAGTTCGTCTTTCGATTTTCTTAAATATTCGAAATGTGAGTGTAATTATCGGTGCTTTACTAGCAGGACCTATTGGTATGCAGGCCAATCTTTATGCGGTTAAATATATCGGTAGTTCTCTAGCTTCATCTGTATCGGCTATTTACCCAGCAGTTTCAGTTTTACTAGCCTTCTTCATTTTGAAACACAAGGTTTCAAAGAATATAGTATTCGGTGTTTTCTTGATTATTGCAGCGATCATTGCTCAAACCTACAAGGTTGAACAAGTTAACTCGTTTTACATTGGGATTCTTTGTGCCCTTATCTGTGCCATTGCCTGGGGGAGTGAAAGTGTTCTCAGCTCCTATGCTATGGAAAGTGATTTAAGTGAAATTGAAGCCTTGTTAATTCGACAAGTAACCTCATTCTTGTCCTATCTTGTGATTGTGCTCTTTTCTCACCATTCATTTGCAGAAGTGGCAGATGGGCAATTATTCGGCCTCTTGATTGTCTTTGCGGCCTTTGATATGATTTCCTACTTAGCTTATTATATCGCCATTAATCGTTTGCAACCTGCGAAAGCGACAGGTTTGAATGTGAGCTATGTAGTTTGGACTGTCTTATTTGCAGTTATTTTCTTGGGTGCACCGCTAGATATGCTGACAATCATCACTTCACTTATTGTTATGGCTGGTGTTTATATTATTATTAAAGAATAAAGGAGATTCGTGTGAAAGCGATTATTTTAGCAGCGGGCTTAGGAACTCGTCTACGCCCTATGACTGAAAATACCCCAAAAGCTTTGGTTAAGGTTAATCAAAAACCCTTGGTAGAATACCAAATCGAGTTTTTGAAAGAGAGAGGAATTGATGAGATTATCATTGTTGTCGGCTATCTCAAAGAACAATTTGACTACTTAAAAGAAAAATATGGTGTTCGTTTAGTCTTTAACGACAAGTATGCTGATTACAATAACTTTTACTCACTTTATCTAGTAAAAGAAGATTTGGCTAACAGCTACGTCATCGATGCAGATAACTATCTTTTTAAAAATATGTTTCGAAACGATCTTAAACGTTCTACCTATTTTAGCGTTTATCGTGAAGACTGTACGAACGAGTGGTTCTTGGTTTACGGTGATGACTACAAGGTTCAAGACATTATTGTTGACAGCAAAGCTGGTCGCATTCTGAGTGGAGTTTCATTCTGGGATGCACCAACTGCTGAGAAGATTGTTGGCTTTATTGACAAAGCTTATGAAAGTGGTGAATTTGTTGATCTCTACTGGGACAACATGGTTAAGGATAATATCAAAGAATTAGATGTCTATGTCGAAGAATTAGAAGGAAATAGCATCTATGAAATTGATAGTGTAAAAGATTACCATAAATTAGAAGAGATTTTATCTACTATTGAGTAAGGAAATAGAAGAAGGCTTGGACCTTCTTTTTTTGTGTATTTTATAACAAGAATGTTTGATATTGATTGTATTTTTTAAATGAAACAAAAATTACAAAAAAATGAACAAAATAAAACAAAAATTATTGACAACGATTTCATATAGTGTTATACTTATAGCATAAAAGATAATTGAAAGAAGGGAAAATGTTATGGGATTAGATCATTTCTTTGACAAAAACCTGGTGTTTTGCTTAGAAGCGGATAATCAAGATCAACTCTTTGATCAGGTAGCAAGCTTGTTGGAAGAACGAGAAATTGTCACTCCAACTTATCGTGAAGCCTTGATCACGCGTGAAAAGTCATTTCCAACTGGTTTAGATATGGAATTTCTAGGTAAGGACTTGCCAAATGTAGCGATTCCTCATACAGATATTGTTCATAATCTAGCTGAGAAAGTGGTGGTTGTTCGATTAGAAAAACCAGTAACTTTTCACAATATGATAGCTCCTGATAAGGAAGTAGAAGTATCCCTACTCTTCTTTATCATTAACAACTCAAGTTCAAGTCAAACAAATATTCTGGCTCAGTTGATGGACTTTTTCACAGGAAATGGACATCTGGAAGATTTATCAAAAATTTCCGAACCAGAAAAACTTTATGCTTACATTGCTGAAGCAACCGCTTAATCTTGTCTATTAAAATATAAAATCGGAGGAAATCCAAATGATTAAAATTCTTGCTGCCTGCGGTGCAGGTGTTAACTCAAGTCACCAAATTAAAAGTGCTCTAGAAGAAGAACTTTCAAACCGTGGTTATGACGTTCACTGTGATGCCGTCATGGTGAAAGATGTAAACGAAGACCTTATCAAGGGCTATGATATCTTTACACCAATCGCTGCAACTGACCTTGGTTTTGAACCTGGTATTCCAGTAATTGAAGCTGGACCAATCTTGTTCCGTATTCCAGCAATGAGTGCTCCAGTATTTGACAATATTGAAGCAGCTATCAAAGAACACGGACTAAGCTAATTTATTCTTTATCTTGTTAACATTCATATAACTAAAAAAAACGGGAGGAACTATTATGGATGTCATTATCGAACTAGCCAATAAGATTTTCAAGCCAGTCTTGGAAATGGGTGGTCCTATCATCATGCTGATCATCTTGACAGTATTGGCCTTACTATTTGGAGTGAAATTCTCCAAAGCGCTTGAAGGTGGTATTAAACTTGCCATCGCCCTTACTGGTATCGGTGCCATCATCGGTATGCTCAACGGAGCTTTCTCAGCATCACTTGCGAAATTCGTTGAAAACACAGGTATTCAGTTAAACATCACTGACGTTGGTTGGGCACCACTTGCTACGATTACTTGGGGATCTGCCTGGACACTTTACTTCTTGCTTGTGATGTTGATTGTCAACGTTGTGATGCTTGCAATGAAGAAAACGGACACACTTGACGTTGATATCTTTGATATCTGGCACTTGTCAATCACTGGTCTTTTGATCAAATGGTATGCAGACAACAATGGTGTTAGCCAAGGAGTTTCACTTTTCATCGCAACTGCAGCAGTTGTCCTTGTAGGTGTTTTGAAAATCATTAACTCTGACTTGATGAAACCAACATTCGACGACCTTCTTAATGCACCAAGTTCATCACCAATGACTTCAACTCACATGAACTACATGATGAACCCAGTTATCATGGTTTTGGATAAGATTTTTGAAAAATTCTTCCCAGGTCTTGATAAATATGACTTTGACGCTGCAAAATTGAACAAGAAAATCGGTTTCTGGGGCTCTAAATTCTTCATCGGTTTCATTCTTGGTATCGTTATTGGTTTGATGGGGACTCCACACCCAGTTGCAGGTGTAGAAGGAGCTGATAAATGGGAACTTGTTATTAAAGGTTGGTTGAGCCTTGGTTTGACTGCCGGTGTAGCTTTGGAACTCTTCTCACTTATCGGATCTTGGTTCATCGCAGCCGTAGAACCACTTTCACAAGGTATTACAAACGTTGCTACTAAACGTCTTCAAGGACGTAAATTCAACATCGGTCTTGACTGGCCTTTCATCGCTGGTCGTGCTGAAATCTGGGCTTGTGCAAACGTACTTGCTCCAATCATGCTAGTAGAAGCTGTGCTTCTTTCTAATGTCGGTAATGGTATCTTGCCACTTGCAGGTATCATCGCTATGGGTGTAACTCCAGCTCTCTTGGTTGTTACACGTGGTAAATTGCTCCGTATGATTATCTTCGGAACACTCTTGTTGCCTCTCTTCCTTCTTTCTGGTACTCTTATCGCACCATTCGCAACAGAACTTGCTAAAGGTGTAGGTGCCTTCCCAGAAGGTGTGAACCAATCTCAATTGATTACTCACTCAACTCTTGAAGGACCAATTGAAAAACTATTTGGTTGGGCAATCGGTAATGCTACAACAGGTGATATCAAAGCAATCCTTGGTGCAGCAGTCTTCCTTGTATTCTATGTAGGTATCTTTGCTTGGTATAGAAAACAAATGATCAAACGTAACGAAGAATACGCAGCAAATGCTAAATAATTCGCTCCTATAAAATGTAAATTGTGAAAACTAGGTTGTTAATTTCCTACATTGGGAGTGGCAACCTAGTTTTTTATATAAAAATCTAAAAATAGTTGGAGAATACAATGGTAATTGAAGTAAAATCAGACCAGTTAACGGTCCAGTTTAAAACCTTAGGTGGCGCCTTGTCGTCGATCAAGGATCGAGAAGGCATTGAGTATTTGTGGCAAGGAGATGCCACTTACTGGAGTGGACAAGCGCCAGTTCTTTTTCCAATCTGTGGCTCTTTAAGAGAAGATACAGCCTTCTACAGTCACGAAGATGGAACGGAGACGAAAGGAAACATTCCTCGTCACGGTTTGGTCCGTAAAAAAGAATTTGACTTAGTTGATCAAACAGAAAACAGCGTAACCTTTGCTATCGAAGATGATGAGAATACTTATCAAAACTATCCTTATCACTTCCGCCTTGAAATCACTTATCTAGTGACCAGCAAGATTGTTCGTACTCAATACAAAATCTATAATAAAGAAACGAATAAAGTAATGCCATTCTTTATAGGAGGACATCCAGGATTTAATTGTCCTCTACTAGATGGCGAAACTTATGAAGATTACTATTTAGAGTTTGAGAAAGAAGAGACTTGCTCTGTTCCACGACCTTTCCCAGAAACAGGAATGTTAGACTTCCAAGATAGAAGTCCATGGTTGGATGGGCAAAAAGAATTAGACCTTAGCTATGATTTGTTTAGCACAGATGCAGTGACTTTGGATGAGTTACAATCCAGAACAATTGCCCTTCGTTCTCGTAAGCATGAGAAGGGATTAAAAGTACACTTCCAGGAGTTCTCAAATCTCATCATTTGGTCAACTTTGAATAAGGGACCTTTCATCGCTTTTGAACCCTGGTCAGGCTTATCAACTTCACTTGAAGAAGGAGATCATTTAGAAGATAAGAAGAATGTTCGTCTCTTGGAAGCTGGTCAAGTAGATCAGATTGACTTTGATATTGAAATATTTTAGATAAAAAACCACAAAAACAAACATTTACTGTTGACTTTTTATAAAAATAGGAGTATATTATGTTTGTAAGCAACAAATGATGTTTGTAACAAACAAATAATCACTTGTTATATTCTCTATTGTAGAGAAAGTTTCTTTCTAGGAACTTGATTTCCTGGACTTGGATAAGGTGATATTCATCTCATTCAATCAAATTTGTCAATAAACTGCTAGAAAATCTTTTGTAGGTAAACTGCTAACTATAAAAGTCTTTACTAGCCTAGAAAAATAAAAAGGAGTATACAATATGTCTATTGTTATCGGTGCAGATGCTGCAGGTTTGAGATTGAAAGAAGTTGTGAAAGACTTCTTGGAAAAAGAAAACTTCCACGTTGTGGATGTTACAGCTGAAGGTCAAGATTTTGTTGATGTGACTCTTGCTGTTGCTGCAGAAGTAAACAAAGAAGAACAAAATCTTGGTATCGTGATTGATGCTTATGGTGCTGGTCCATTTATGGTTGCAACAAAGATCAAAGGAATGGTTGCCGCAGAAGTATCTGACGAACGTTCAGCTTATATGACTCGTGGCCACAACAACTCACGTATGATCACTATGGGTGCACAACTTGTTGGTGATGAATTGGCTAAAAATATTGCTAAAGGTTTTGTTAACGGTAAATACGACGGTGGACGTCACCAAATTAGGGTCGATATGTTGAACAAAATGTGCTAATACTCTTCAAAAATCAAGATAATCTGTTGTCAGCTCACTTTAGCTAACCTCAGTTATGCTTGCAGCTCGCTTCCTAAGCTAATCTTGATTTTTATTGAGTAAGGATAAATGATATTAGATTTATATAATTAATCGGAGGGAATAACTAATGAGAATTGCAATTGGATGTGACCACATCGTAACAGATGAAAAAATGGCGGTTTCAGAATTTTTGAAATCAAAAGGATATGAAGTCATCGACTTTGGTACCTATGACCACACACGTACTCACTACCCAATCTTTGGTAAAAAAGTTGGTGAAGCCGTTACAAGCGGTCAAGCTGATCTTGGAGTATGTATCTGTGGTACAGGTGTTGGTATCAACAACGCTGTCAACAAGGTTCCAGGAGTTCGTTCTGCCTTGGTTCGTGATATGACAACAGCTCTTTATGCAAAAGAACAATTGAACGCCAACGTTATTGGTTTTGGTGGTAAAATCACTGGTGAATTGCTCATGTGCGATATCATTGAAGCTTTCATCAATGCTGAATACAAACCATCAGAAGAAAATAAAAAATTGATTGCGAAAATCGAGCACGTTGAAACTCACAATGCTCATCAAGCAGATGCAAACTTCTTTACAGAATTCCTTGAAAAATGGGATCGCGGTGAATACCACGACTAAGAGGTGACGTATGATTTTAACAGTCACAATGAATCCATCCATTGATATTTCTTATCCTTTGGATGAATTAAAAATTGACACTGTCAACCGCGTGGTGGACGTGACCAAGACAGCTGGTGGTAAAGGTCTCAATGTTACACGAGTTCTTTCAGAATTTGGTGATTCTGTTGCTGCTACTGGTTTGGTCGGTGGTAAACTTGGTGAGTTTTTAGTAGAGCATATTGACGATAAAGTAACGAAACGTTTCTTCTCCATTCAAGGAGAGACTCGTAACTGTATCGCTATTCTACACGGTGAAAACCAAACAGAAATCCTTGAAAAAGGTCCCGAAGTTCTTGAACAAGAAGGGCAAGATTTCTTGGCTCATTTCGAAAATCTTCTTGACACTGTGGAAGTAGTGGCAATCTCTGGTAGTCTGCCAGCAGGTCTTCCAGTTGACTACTATGCAAGCTTAGTAGAACTTGCTAATCGCGCAGGAAAACCAGTTGTTCTGGATTGCTCAGGTGCTGCTCTTCAGGCTGTCCTTGAATCAACACACAAACCAACAGTAATCAAACCAAATAATGAAGAATTGTCTCAGCTTCTTGGGAAAGAAGTTTCTGAGGATTTGGATGAATTAAAAGAAGTTCTTCAAGAGCCTCTATTTGCAGGGATTGAGTGGATAATCGTTTCACTTGGTGCAAATGGTGCTTTTGCAAAACATGGGGACACTTTCTACAAGGTAGATATTCCAAGAATTCAAGTAGTCAATCCTGTCGGATCTGGAGATTCTACTGTTGCAGGTATTTCATCAGGACTTCTTCATAAGGAATCTGATCAAGAACTCCTCATCAAGGCCAATGTCCTTGGTATGCTCAATGCTCAAGAAAAGATGACAGGTCATGTCAATATGGCCAACTATCAAGCTTTATATGATCAATTAATAGTAAAAGAGGTATAAAATGGCTTTAACAGAACAAAAACGTGCACGCTTAGAAAAACTTTCAGATGAAAATGGCATTATCTCAGCTCTTGCCTTTGACCAACGTGGTGCTCTAAAACGCCTCATGGCTCAATACCAAACAGAAGAGCCAACAGTGGCTCAAATGGAAGAACTCAAAGTCTTGGTAGCAGATGAATTGACAAAATACGCATCCTCTATGCTTCTAGACCCAGAGTATGGACTTCCAGCTACAAAAGCGCTTGCTCCAAATGCTGGTCTTCTCCTTGCTTATGAGAAAACGGGTTATGACACAACTAGCACTAAACGCTTGCCTGACTGCTTGGATGTTTGGTCTGCAAAACGTATCAAGGAACAAGGTGCAGACGCTGTTAAGTTCTTGCTTTACTATGATGTAGACAGTTCTGACGAACTCAACCAAGAAAAACAAGCCTACATCGAACGCATTGGTTCTGAGTGTGTGGCGGAAGATATTCCATTCTTCCTTGAAATCCTTGTTTACGATGAAAAAATCGCTGACGCAGGTTCTGCAGAATATGCCAAAGTGAAACCACACAAGGTTATCGGTGCTATGAAGGTCTTCTCAGACCCACGCTTCAACATCGATGTTTTGAAAGTTGAAGTTCCAGTCAACGTCAAATATGTTGAAGGCTTTGGCGATGGTGAAATCGTTCATACACGCGAAGAAGCAGCAGCCTTCTTTAAAGCGCAAGACGAAGCAACAAACTTGCCGTACATCTACTTGAGTGCAGGTGTGTCAGCTAAACTCTTCCAAGAAACTCTTGTCTTTGCCCACGAATCAGGTGCAAACTTTAACGGAGTTCTTTGTGGCCGTGCAACATGGGCTGGATCAGTTGAAGCTTACATCAAAGATGGTGAAGTAGCAGCTCGTGAGTGGTTGCGTACAACTGGATTTGAGAACATTGACGAACTCAACAAGGTTCTTCAAACAACAGCGACTTCATGGAAAGAACGTGTATAAGTTTCCCCCCTAATCTTAGGAACATGGATCTAAATAAAAAATTTAAAAAAAGTTGAATGTAAAGGTTTACAAAAAAACTTACTTGTGCTATACTTAAATCACAAGTTAATACAAGGTGAGTGTTACTAAGTTATATTAGGCATGATCACAGGTGGATTAGAAATCAAAAGAATTTCTAGTTCATTTGTGGTCATTTTTTGTACTCGTATACCTTTATGATGCAAAAGGAGGTTATCATGTATCGAATTCTAAACCCAATGAATCACAATGTCTCGCTTGTCAGAAACGACAAAGGAGAAGAAGTGATTGTGATTGGTAAGGGGATTGCATTTGGAAAAAAGAAGGGGGATTTTATTGCTGAGGATCAGGTTGAAAAAATCTTTCGGATGAAGACAGAAGAGTCCAGAGAAAACTTTATGGCTCTTCTCAAAGATGTTCCGCTTGATTTTATCACAGTGACCTACGAGATCATTGATAATCTTTCTAAGAAATATCACTATCCGATTCAAGAATATCTCTATGTGACCTTGACAGATCATATTTACTGTTCTTATCAAGCTCTAACTCAAGGAAGGTACAAGGATAGTAATCTACCAGATATTTCTACTAAGTATCCTGTAGCTTTTCAAATTGCTAATGATGCTTTTAAAATCTATCGTCAAAAGTTGATAGAAAATTTCCCTGAAGACGAAATTATTCGGATTGCTTATCATTTCATCAATGCCGAAGGTGAGAATGAAGTGGAGGTTGTTGAGTCGATAGATAAGAGGAAAGAAATTCTCAGGAATGTTGAAGAAGTTCTAAAAGGTTACGCTATTCAACGAACCAAAGAGAATAATCATTTCTATGATCGCTTTATGATTCATCTCAACTATTTTTTAGATTATTTAGACCGATCCAGAGAGGATAATCAATCTCTTCTGGATATGGAAGAACACATCAAACTATCCTATCCAAAAGCCTTTGAAATTGGTTCCAAGATTTATGATGTGATTACACAACATACGGGTCTTGATTTATATAAGAGTGAACGAGTTTATCTGGTTCTTCATATCCAACGTTTGCTGTCATAAGATTTTACAAAACTATATAAGGAGGACTCTATCATGAATAGAGAAGAAGTAACATTGTTAGGTTTTGAGATTGTTGCCTATGCTGGCGATGCTCGATCAAAACTATTGGAAGCTTTAAAGGCTGCTGAAGCTGGTGATTTCGCGAAAGCGGATAGCTTAGTTGAAGAAGCTGGTTCTTGCATTGCTGAAGCACATCACGCGCAAACAAGTCTATTGACCAAGGAAGCAGCTGGTGAGGATTTGGCTTATAGTGTGACCATGATGCATGGCCAAGACCACTTGATGACAACTATCTTGCTCAAAGACTTGATGCACCATTTAATCGAACTCTACAAGAGAGGAGTTAAGTAATGAACAAACTAATTTCATTTATCGAGAAAGGAAAACCTTTCTTTGAAAAACTGTCTCGTAATATCTATCTTCGTGCTATTCGTGATGGTTTCATTGCAGGGATGCCTGTTATTCTCTTCTCAAGTATCTTTATCTTGATTGCTTTTGTACCAAACTCATGGGGCTTTAAATGGTCTGATGATGTTGTTAATCTCCTCATGAAACCTTATAGCTATTCAATGGGGATTCTAGCTCTCTTGGTAGCTGGTACAACAGCTAAGTCATTGACCGACTCAGTAAACCGTAGCATGGAAAAAACCAATCAAATCAACTATATGTCAACACTTTTGGCAGCAATTGTTGGTTTGTTGATGTTGGCAGCTGATCCTATCGAAAATGGTCTAGCTACTGGATTCTTGGGGACAAAAGGTTTGCTTTCAGCCTTCCTTGCTGCCTTTGTTACTGTAGCCATCTATAAGGTTTGTGTTAAGAACAACGTAACTATTCGTATGCCTGACGAAGTTCCACCAAATATCTCACAAGTTTTTAAAGATGTGATTCCATTCACTCTTTCAGTTGTTTCTCTATATGTTCTTGATTTACTAGCTCGTCATTTTGTTGGAGCCAGTGTAGCAGAATCAATCGGTAAATTCTTTGCACCATTATTCTCAGCCGCGGATGGCTATCTGGGTATTACCATTATCTTTGGGGCCTTTGCCTTCTTCTGGTTTGTGGGTATCCATGGACCATCTATCGTTGAACCAGCAATCGCAGCTATTACCTATGCAAATGCCGAAGTCAACTTGAACCTTCTCCAACAAGGTATGCACGCTGACAAGATTCTTACTTCTGGTACACAAATGTTTATCGTTACCATGGGTGGTACTGGTGCGACACTGGTTGTTCCATTCATGTTCATGTGGTTGACCAAATCAAAACGAAACCGTGCAATCGGACGTGCTTCAGTAGTTCCAACTTTCTTTGGTGTAAATGAACCAATCTTGTTTGGTGCACCACTTGTATTGAATCCAATCTTCTTTATTCCATTTATCTTTGCGCCAATTGCCAACGTTTGGATCTTTAAATTCTTTATTGAAACGCTTGGCATGAACTCATTTACTGCCAACCTTCCTTGGACAACACCAGGTCCGCTCGGTATTGTTCTCGGTACAAACTTCCAATTCTTGTCATTTGTACTTGCTGCTTTGTTAATTCTTGTTGACGTAGCTATTTACTATCCATTCCTCAAGGTTTATGATGAACAAATCCTTGAAGAAGAACGTTCTGGTAAAGCCAATGATGAATTAAAAGAAAAAGTAGCTGCAAACTTCAATACTGCTAAAGCAGATGCGATTCTTGAAAAAGCTGGTGTAGAAGCAGCGCAAAACACAATTACTGAAGAAACCAATGTTCTCGTTCTCTGTGCAGGCGGAGGTACAAGTGGTCTCCTTGCAAATGCTCTAAACAAAGCAGCTGCGGAGTACAAGGTTCCTGTTAAAGCAGCAGCTGGTGGCTATGGTGCTCACCGTGAAATGTTGCCTGAGTTTGATCTGGTTATCCTTGCTCCTCAAGTTGCTTCAAACTTTGAAGACATGAAGGCCGAAACTGACAAACTTGGTATCAAACTTGCCAAGACAGAAGGTGGCCAATACATTAAACTGACTCGCGATGGAAAAGGCGCTCTTGCCTTTGTTCAAGAGCAGTTCGAAGAATAAAAGGTAAAGAGCGAAGAAGTGAGATGGAGGAATTCCTCCCAACTATATCCCCATCTCATTTCTATTTCTTGAAAGGTGAATCAAATGACAAAAACACTTCCAAAAGACTTTATTTTCGGTGGCGCAACAGCTGCCTATCAAGCAGAAGGTGCTACACATACTGATGGTAAAGGACCAGTAGCGTGGGATAAATATCTTGAAGATAACTACTGGTACACTGCTGAACCAGCCAGTGATTTCTATCACAAATACCCAGTAGACCTCAAACTTGCAGAAGAGTATGGTGTCAATGGTATCCGTATCTCAATCGCTTGGTCACGTATCTTTCCAACTGGTTATGGGAAAGTTAATGACAAGGGGGTTGAGTTCTATCATAATCTATTTGCAGAGTGCCACAAACGTCATGTTGAGCCCTTTGTAACTCTTCATCACTTTGATACGCCAGAAGCTCTACATTCAAATGGAGACTTCTTAAACCGTGAAAACATTGAACACTTTGTAGACTACGCGGCTTTCTGTTTTGAAGAATTTCCTGAAGTTAACTTTTGGACAACCTTTAATGAAATTGGGCCGATAGGAGATGGTCAGTATTTGGTTGGGAAATTCCCTCCAGGTATCCAGTACGATCTTGCCAAAGTTTTCCAATCGCACCACAATATGATGGTGTCTCATGCACGCGCGGTAAAATTGTACAAAGAGAAAGGCTATAAAGGGGAAATTGGTGTCGTGCACGCTCTCCCAACCAAGTACCCACTTGATCCTGAAAATCCTGCAGATGTTATTGCGGCAGAGTTGGAGGACATTATCCATAATAAATTTATCTTGGATGCAACTTATCTGGGTCACTACTCTGAAAAGACCCTGGCAGGGGTAGAGGCTATCTTGGCTGCCAATGGTGGTAGCTTAGATCTTCGTGAAGAAGATTTCGAAGTATTAGAAGCTGCAAAAGACTTGAATGATTTCCTTGGAATCAATTACTATATGAGTGACTGGATGGAAGCCTTTGATGGAGAAACTGAAATCATCCACAATGGGAAGGGTGAGAAAGGAAGCTCTAAATACCAAATCAAAGGCGTTGGTCGTCGTGTAGCTCCTGATTATGTACCACGTACGGATTGGGATTGGATTATCTACCCTCAAGGTTTGTATGACCAAATTATGCGCGTGAAGAAAGATTATCCTAACTACAAGAAGATTTACATCACTGAAAATGGCCTCGGCTATAAAGATGAGTTTGTGGATAACACTGTTTACGATGATGGTCGTATTGATTATGTGAAACAACACTTGGAAGTATTATCTGATGCTATTGATGATGGTGCAAACGTCAAAGGATACTTCATCTGGTCATTGATGGATGTCTTCTCTTGGTCAAACGGCTACGAAAAGCGTTACGGCCTCTTCTATGTTGATTTTGAAACCCAGGAGCGTTATCCTAAGAAATCAGCTCACTGGTACAAGAAACTAGCTGAGACCCAACTTATTGAATAAAATTCAACAAAAATTCCCCGCCAAAAGGCAGGGGAATTTTTATGGTTTTGATAAAAGAATGGTTGTTTGTTCCGACAGCTCTTCAAATATCTCCTGACTCAGTTTGGAATCTGAAACGATGGTATCAATCTCTGAGATATTGTAGAACGTGTAAAAATCAAACTTATTAAACTTACTGTGGTCTGCCAGTAGATATTTTTTATTAGCATTATTCAAGGCGATTCGTTGTACCTCGCCCTCTTCTTCACTGAAAGTAGCAATTGCCTTATCCTTGATACCATTACAACTTACAAAAGCTTTAGAAAACTGAAGATTGGTCAAATCCTGTAAGGTAAGTGTTCCTACAAAAGCACCAGTGATAGAGCGATAATTTCCGCCAATCAAGATCAAATCTGTTAGTTTTCGTTCGTTTAGGATTAGAAAAACAGGAAGGCTGTTTGTTACAACACGAATATTGTCGATAGGGAGCTCACGAGCAAAACATTCTAAGGTTGTTCCTGGCCCGATAAAAATAGTTTCACCTTCGTCAATCAAATGACCAGCAAAACGACTGATTTCTTGTTTTTCAGCAATCTGCAAGCCTTGTTTTTCGACGTTTGAGCGTTCGTTGTTTAAGAGAGAACCTGTACGAAGTTTTTCAGCACCACCATGCACACGGACCAGCAAATCCTTGTCTGCTAGTTCTTGTAAATAGCGGCGAGCTGTCATATCTGACACATCAAGACTCTCCATAATCTCTTTTACAGTAATAGTGCCTTTTGTGTTTACTGCTTCTAGAATACTATCTAGTTTTTCTTGCTTTAGCATCCTTATCACCTCGATTTCTACTATTATTATCTTACCATAAAACGCTCAATCAATCAAATAGAAAAAAACAAAATAAAACAAAAACAAAAATCTCACAGTCTGTTTAAACAAACTGTGAGAAGTATGGATTAAAGCTTATTTTTAATCTAAACCGTAGTTGTAGTCCTCGTCTTGCATGGCTTCAACTTCACCAAGGAGGTAACCATTTCCGACTTGAGAGAAGAAGTCGTGGTTAGAAGTTCCTGTTGAAATACCGTTCATAACGATTGGATTGACATCATCAGCTGAATCAGGGAAGAGTGGATCTTGTCCTAGGTTCATAAGAGCCTTATTAGCATTGTAACGAAGGAAGGTTTTAACTTCCTCAGTCCAACCAACACCGTCATAGAGGCTTTCTGTATAGCCCTCTTCGTTCTCGTAGAGAGTGTAGAGCAGATCGTACATCCATTCTTTGAGCTTTCCTTGCTCTTCTTCAGGCAATTCGTTAAAACCAAGTTGGAATTTGTAACCAATATAAGTTCCGTGAACAGACTCATCACGAATGATCAGTTTGATGATTTCTGCAACATTGGCTAGTTTGTTGTTACCAAGATAGTAAAGCGGTGTAAAGAAACCAGAGTAGAAGAGGAAAGTTTCAAGGAAGACACTGGCAACTTTCTTTTCTAGTGGGCTACCATTGAGGTAGATTTCATTGATAATCTCCGCTTTTCTCTGAAGGTAGGGATTAGTGTTGGTCCATTCAAAGATTTCTTCGATTTCGGCCTTGGTATTCAAGGTCGAAAAGATAGAAGAATAGGATTTTGCGTGGACAGATTCCATAAACTGGATGTTGTTGAAAACAGCTTCCTCATGTGGTGTACGGATGTCTGCGCGAAGTGCTTGAACCCCTGTTTCAGATTGCATGGTATCCAAAAGGGTCAAACCACCAAAGACTTTTCCAACCAAGTCTTTTTCTTTGTTTGATAGTTTTCTCCAGTCGTCTAGGTCATTTGACAAGGGAATACGCGTATCGAGCCAGAATTGCTCTGTCAGCTTTTCCCAAGTTGATTTGTCGATGACATCTTCGATGGCATTCCAGTTAATGGCTTTGTAGTAAGTTTCCATTTGAAATCTCTTTCTGTATGTAATAATGCGATTGCCGAATCATCTCTATTTTATCATAGTCTGAGAAGAGTATCGCACAAAAAGTCGGAAGCCCGACTTTTTAGTTTTTCATAGTATTTAAGATACTTATCAAGTTTTGTATGATGGGGAACTTAATCAGTAGTCTGAGAAAATGTGGTTGCCCCAGATAAAAATTAAATCACACAGCTTTCACATTGGTTAGCACCGACTTCTCCACCATCATCTGTAAAGGTACGGACGTAGTAGATAGACTTGATACCCTTGTTGAAGGCATAGTTACGAAGGATAGACAAGTCACGTGTCGTTTGTTTGTTCTCTTTCTTCCATTCGTAAAGACCTTTTGGAATGTCGCTACGCATGAAGAGAGTGAGTGAAAGCCCTTGGTCCACGTGTTCAGTTGCGGCAGCGTAAACATCAATCACCTTACGCATATCCATGTCATAAGCAGAAGTGTAGTAAGGGATAGTATCTGTTGACAAACCTGCAGCAGGATAGTAGATTTTACCGATTTTCTTCTCTTGGCGTTCTTCAATGCGTTGTGTAATCGGGTGGATAGAAGCAGAAACATCGTTGATGTAGCTGATAGAACCATTTGGAGCAACAGCTAGACGGTTTTGGTGATAAAGACCATCTGCTTGAACCTTTTCGCGAAGTTCAGCCCAGTCAGCAGCACTTGGGATAAAGACATCTTTAAAGAGTTCTTTAACACGGTCTGATTTTGGAACAAACTCGCCTGTCACATACTTGTCAAAGTAGCTTCCATTAGCATAGTCTGATTTTTCAAAGTTGTGGAAGGTGATACCACGTTCGCGCGCGATGTTATTAGATTCTACCAAGGTCCAGTAGTTCATAAGCATAAAGTAGATGCTTGTAAATTCAATTGACTCAGGTGATCCGTACTCAATCAGTTGTTGGGCAAGGTAACTATGAAGTCCCATGGCACCAAGACCAAAGGTGTGAGCCAAACTGTTTCCGTGGTCGATAGTAGGAACAGCTACGATGTGTGAACTATCTGTAACGAAAGTCAAAGCACGAACCATCGCACGGATAGAACGACCAAAGTCAGGTGAAGTCATCATGTTGACAACGTTGGTTGAACCAAGGTTACATGAAACGTCCGTTCCCATTTGAAGGAATTCTTGAGCATCGTTGATCAAGCTTGGTTCTTGAACTTGAAGAATCTCAGAACACAAGTTACTCATGATAATCTTTCCATCAACAGGATTTGCACGGTTAGCCGTATCAATGTTGACGACATAAGGGTAACCAGATTCTTGTTGCAATTTAGAGATTTCAGTTTCCAAATCACGCGCCTTGATTTTTGTCTTGCGGATATTTGGATTTGCGACCAATTCATCGTATTTTTCAGTGATGTCGATGTAGTTGAACGGTACACCATACTCAAGCTCTACAGAGTATGGGCTGAAGAGGTACATTTCTTCATTTTTACGAGCCAATTCGTAGAACTTATCGGGTACTACAACACCAAGTGAGAGGGTCTTAACACGAACCTTTTCATCGGCATTTTCTTTCTTAGTTGAAAGGAAAGCGATGATATCTGGGTGAAAGACATTGAGGTAGACAACCCCAGCACCTTGACGCTGACCCAATTGGTTAGAGTAAGAGAAACTGTCTTCGAAGAGTTTCATAACTGGTACGACACCAGAAGCAGCACCTTCATAACCTTTGATAGGAGCTCCGGCTTCACGAAGGTTGCTGAGGGAAATTCCCACACCACCACCGATACGTGAAAGTTGAAGAGCAGAGTTGATAGAACGGCCGATAGAGTTCATATCATCGGTTACTTGAATCAAGAAACAAGATACCAACTCCCCACGACGAGCACGGCCAGCATTCAAGAAGGAAGGAGTAGCAGGTTGGTAGCGTTGGTGGATGATTTCATTGGCAATATCAGTCGCAATTGCTTCATCCCCGTCAGCAAAGTAAAGTGCATTAAAGAAGACACGGTCTTCCATGCTTTCAAGGTAGTATTCCCCATCGTTAGTCTTCAAGGCATATTGGTTGTAAAACTTATAGGCAGCCATGAATGATTTGAATTGGAAGTTTTGGTTCTTGATAAATTGATGCAATTCTTCCAAAAACTCTGGACGGTATTTCTTTAGAAATGCAGTTTCGATATAGTTGTGTTCAATAAGGTAGTTGATTTTATCAGTAATTGAATCAAAAACCATGGTATTTGGAACCACATTTTCTTTAAAGAAGGCATCTAAGGCTTCCTTATCTTTATGAAGCATGATTTGTCCATTGACAGGACGGTTGATTTCGTTATTGAGACGGAAGTAAGTTACGTCCTCAAGATGTTTTAATCCCATAAAATTTCCTTTATCTAATTACAAAAGAAAGGCCTCTAAGTTAGCCCTAGAAGCAATTTCTTCTGGATGATGTACTAAGATTATGCTAATTGTTTCAGTTTTCCTGGTTGGAAGCCTGAAAAGACTTCAGTTGGTGTTTGGATAACAGGAGCTGCGCTGAAACCGAGCTCTTTAACTTGATCGATGTACTCTGGTTGCTCGTCGAGATTGATCTCACGATAAGCGACATTGTTGCTGTCCAAGAAACGCTTGGTCATCTTACATTGGACACAGTTGTTTTTAGAATAAACGGTTACCATTTTCGTAACTCCTCTTTCAAAATAGATTACTTTCTTAGTATATCAGAAAAAAAAACTTTGTCAAACTTTTTAAACTAAATCTTGTGCTAAAAAGTTACAGTTTTAAAAACAAAGCACAAGATATAGTGTTTTGTCAGAGTGTAAAATTGGGTTTTCATTGAACTATCAAAGTTTATCAAAACAAAAAAACTATATACTGTATATTGGTAAGATAAATAGAAGATTTTCAGCAAGTTATCAGAAAGGAAATAGAAGAAAGTCCATAAAACACTTGAAAAATAATCTAGAAGGTGATATAATACAGTCTTGTAAGGGTTATCACATATAATCCAAAAAAGAAATAACTAAAGGAGAGTCAAACTATGGCTTCTAAAGATTTCCACGTAGTGGCAGAAACAGGTATTCACGCACGTCCAGCAACATTGTTGGTTCAAACAGCTAGCAAATTTGCTTCAGATATCACTCTTGAATACAAAGGTAAATCAGTAAACCTTAAATCTATCATGGGTGTTATGAGTCTTGGTGTTGGCCAAGGTGCTGACGTTACAATTTCAGCTGAAGGTGCAGATGCTGACGACGCAATCGCTGCTATCACTGAAACTATGGAAAAAGAAGGATTGGCATAAGGAAAATGACAGAAATGCTTAAAGGAATCGCAGCATCTGACGGTGTTGCAGTTGCAAAAGCATATCTACTCGTTCAACCGGATTTGTCATTTGAGACTATTACAGTCGAAGATACAAACGCAGAAGAAGCTCGCCTTGATGCCGCTCTACAGGCATCACAAGACGAGCTTTCTGTTATTCGCGAGAAAGCAGTAGGTACGCTCGGTGAAGAAGCAGCTCAAGTTTTTGACGCTCACTTAATGGTTCTTGCTGACCCTGAAATGATCAGCCAAATCAAGGAAACAATCCGTGCGAAGAAAGTGAATGCAGAAGCAGGTCTGAAAGAAGTAACAGACATGTTTATCACTATCTTTGAAGGTATGGAAGACAACCCATACATGCAAGAACGCGCAGCGGATATCCGCGACGTGACAAAACGTGTATTGGCAAACCTCCTTGGTAAAAAATTGCCAAACCCAGCTTCTATCAATGAAGAAGTAATCGTGATTGCGCATGACTTGACTCCTTCAGATACAGCTCAATTGGACAAAAACTTTGTAAAAGCTTTTGTAACCAACATTGGTGGACGTACAAGCCACTCAGCTATCATGGCGCGTACGCTTGAAATTGCAGCAGTATTGGGTACAAACAATATTACTGAAATCGTTAAAGACGGTGACATTCTTGCCGTTAACGGTATCACTGGTGAGGTTATTATCAACCCAACTGATGAGCAAGCAGCAGAATTCAAGGCTGCTGGTGAAGCGTATGCGAAGCAAAAAGCTGAATGGGCTCTCTTGAAAGATGCACAAACAGTAACTGCTGATGGTAAACACTTTGAATTGGCTGCCAACATCGGTACTCCAAAAGACGTTGAAGGTGTCAATGACAACGGTGCTGAAGCTGTTGGTCTTTACCGTACAGAGTTCTTGTACATGGATTCTCAAGACTTCCCAACAGAAGACGAGCAATACGAAGCTTACAGGGCTGTACTTGAAGGAATGAACGGTAAACCTGTTGTCGTTCGTACAATGGATATCGGTGGAGATAAGGAGCTTCCTTACTTCGATATGCCTCACGAAATGAACCCATTCCTTGGATTCCGTGCCCTTCGTATCTCTATCTCTGAGACTGGAGATGCTATGTTCCGCACACAAATCCGTGCCCTTCTTCGTGCGTCTGTTCATGGTCAATTGCGTATCATGTTCCCAATGGTTGCGCTCTTGAAAGAATTCCGTGCAGCGAAAGCAGTCTTTGACGAAGAAAAAGCGAACCTTCTTGCTGAAGGTGTTGCAGTTGCGGATAATATCCAAGTTGGTATCATGATCGAAATCCCAGCAGCAGCAATGCTTGCAGACCAATTTGCTAAAGAAGTTGACTTCTTCTCAATTGGTACAAACGACTTGATCCAATACACAATGGCAGCAGACCGTATGAACGAACAAGTTTCATATCTTTACCAACCATACAACCCATCAATCCTTCGTTTGATTAACAACGTTATCAAAGCAGCTCACGCTGAAGGTAAATGGGCTGGTATGTGTGGTGAGATGGCTGGTGACCAACAGGCTGTTCCACTTCTTGTCGGAATGGGCTTGGATGAGTTCTCTATGTCAGCAACATCTGTCCTTCGTACACGTAGCTTGATGAAGAAACTCGATACAGCTAAGATGGAAGAGTACGCAAACCGTGCCCTTACAGAATGTTCAACAATGGAAGAAGTTCTTGAACTTCAAAAAGAATACGTTAATTTTGATTAATCGAAAAGTCCTTGCAACTCAGTTGCAGGGATTTTTTTAAAGAATTTTCAAGAAAATCTTTTTTATATAAAGTCCATTCTAGAGAAAGTAGCGGTGAAGAATAAAAAAATACTTAACTGGTTCATAAAATTCTTGACAAGTTGCAAATTTAGGAGTAAACTATTAACCAGTTAAGCAATAGAGAGGAGTTTCTGCAATTTAGAAATGAATTGCAAATAGAAATATTAAAAAAGAAAGAGAGTTTCGATGAAAATTAATAAAAAATACCTAGCTGGTTCTGCGGCGGCTTTAATTTTAAGTGTCTGTTCTTATGAGTTGGGACTGTATCAAGCCAGAACTGTTAAGGAAAATAATCGTGTTTCCTATATAGATGGAAAACAAGCGGCGCAAAAAACGGAGAATCTGACTCCTGATGAGGTTAGCAAGAAAGAAGGCATCAATGCGGAGCAAATCGTTATCAAGATAACAGACCAAGGCTATGTCACTTCACATGGCGACCACTATCATTATTACAATGGGAAGGTCCCTTATGATGCTATCATCAGTGAAGAGTTGCTGATGAAGGATCCAAACTACCAGCTCAAGGACGAGGATATTGTCAGTGAAATCAAGGGCGGTTATGTTATCAAGGTAGATGGAAAATACTATGTTTACCTTAAGGACGCATCCCATGCGGATAATGTCCGTACAAAAGAAGAAATCAATCGACAAAAACAAGAACATAGTCAGCATCGTGAAGGAGGGACTTCAGCAAATGATGGCGCGGTAGCCTTGGCACGTTCACAGGGACGCTACACCACGGATGATGGATATATCTTTAATGCATCCGATATCATTGAAGATACTGGTGATGCTTATATCGTTCCTCATGGCAACCATTACCATTACATTCCTAAGAGTGAGTTATCAGCCAGCGAATTGGCTGCAGCAGAAGCCTTTCTATCTGGTAGAAGTGGCCAATCAAATACGCCTACTTATAGCCGTACCAATAACAACAGTGCTAGCAGCGATGTAGATAGATGGACCCCATCCTATAATAAAAAAGGCAACAGCTATACGAACACAGCTAACAACAGTAGCGACGATAGCCAAGCAAGTCAAAGCGATGAGGATATTGATGGCCTTCTGAAACAACTTTATGCCTTGCCACTCAGCCAACGACACGTAGAATCTGATGGCCTTGTCTTCGACCCAGCACAGATTACAAGTCGAACAGCCAGAGGAGTTGCTGTGCCTCATGGGAACCATTATCATTTCATCCCTTATTCACAGATGTCTGAATTGGAAGAACGAATCGCTCGCGTCATCTCACTTAGCTATCGTTCAAATCATTGGCTACCGGATTCAAGACCAGAACAACCAAGTCCACAACCGACTCCGGAACCTAGTCCGAGTCCACAACCTGCACCAACTCCTCAACCAACTCCAAGCAATCCAATTGATGAAAAATTGGTTAAACAGGTGATTCGAAAAGTAGCTGATGGCTATGTATTTGAGGAGAATGGAATCTCTCGTTATATTCCTGCCAAGGAACTTTCAGCAGAAACTGCAGCAGCCATTGATAGTAAACTAGCCAAGCAAGAAAGTTTGTCTCATAAACTCGGAGCTAAGAAAACCAACCTCCCATCTGGTGATCGAGGATTTTACAATAAGGCTTATGATTTACTAGCAAGAATTCATCAGGACTTACTTGATAATAAAGGTCGTAAAGTTGATTTTGACGCTTTGGATAAACTGTTGGAACGTTTAAATGATGAAAGCAGTGATAAAGTCAAGTTGGTGGATGATATCTTGGCCTTTCTAGCACCGATTCGTCATCCAGAACGTTTAGGAAAACCAAATGCGCAAATAGCTTACACAGATGATGAGATTCAAGTAGCCAAGTTGGCAGGCAAGTATACAACAGAAGATGGTTATATCTTTGATCCTCGTGATATCACCAGTGATGAGGGGGATGCCTATGTAACTCCACATATGACCCATAGTCATTGGATTAAGAAAGATAGTTTGTCTAAAGCCGAAAGAGCGGCAGCCCAGGCTTATGCTAAAGAGAAAGGTTTGACTCCTCCTTCAACAGACCATCAGAATCCAGGAAATACTGAGGTTAAAGGAGCAGAAGCTATCTACAACCGCGTGAAAGCAGCTAAGAAGGTGCCACTTGATCGTATGCCTTACAATCTCCAACATACTGTAGAAGTCAAAAATGGAAGCTTGATTATTCCTCATTATGACCATTACCATAACATCAAATTTGAGTGGTTTGACGAAGGACTTTATGAGGCACCTAAGGGGTATAGTCTAGAAGATCTCTTTGCGACTGTCAAGTACTATGTCGAACATCCAAACGAACGTCCGCATTCAGATAGTGGTTGGGGCAACGCAAGTGACCATGTTCAAAGAAACCAAAATGGTCAAGCTGATAACAATCAATCGGAAAAACCATCAGTGGAGAAACCTCGTAAAGAAAAACCTCGCGAAGAGAAACCTCAAAGTGAGAAACCAGAATCTCCAAAACCAACTGAGGAGCCGGAAGAAGAATCACCGGAGAAACCCGAAGAACCTCAGGTCGAGACTGAAAAGGTTGAAACGAAGTTGAGAGAGGCTGAAGAGCTACTTGCAAAGATCCAAGACCCCATTATCAAGTCCAATGCAAAAGAAACTCTCACTGGCTTAAAGAATAACCTGCTATTTGGTGCTAAGGATAACAATACCATTATGGCTGAGGCTGAAAAGTTGTTGGCTTTATTAAAGGAGAGCAAGTAAAGGTAGTAGCATTTTCTAGATCCTAAAAACAGGATAGGAGAACTAGAAAAGTTAAAATCGAAAATGAGAACAGAATGTAAGTTCTAGTTCTCATTTTTTTCATGAAAATATGTAAAATATCTTGACATATAGTGTAAATAAAGATAAACTATTTACTAGTTAATTAAATGGTTAAATACTAGTTAAGGAGTAACAATGAAAAAAAGAACATTTCTATTATTAGTGGTATGTCTCTTGGTTCTTGTCTTAGGAGCATGTAGTCAAAAAGAAAAACAAGAAGCAAAAGGAATGAAGATTGTAACAAGTTTTTACCCAATCTATGCCATGGTTAAAGAGGTATCGGGGGACTTGAATGATGTACGGATGATTCAGTCAAGTAGTGGGATTCACTCCTTTGAACCGTCAGCAAATGACATTGCTGCTATTTATGACGCGGATGTCTTTGTCTACCATTCTCATACGCTCGAATCTTGGGCCGGAAGTCTAGATCCTAACTTGAAAAACTCAAAAGTTAAGGTTTTAGAAGCTTCTGAAGGAATGACCTTGGAGCGTGTACCAGGTTTGGAAGATGTTGAAGCTGGTGACGGCATCGATGAAAAAACACTCTACGACCCTCACACTTGGTTAGATCCAGAAAAAGCAGGTGAAGAAGCTCAGATTATCGCTGACAAACTTTCGGAGATTGATAGTGCTAATAAGGAAACGTATCAAAAGAATGCTAAAAACTTTATCGCTAAAGCACAAGAATTGACTAAGAAGTACCAGCCTATTTTTGAAAAAGCGAGTCAAAAGACCTTTGTTACACAACACACAGCTTTTTCTTATCTCGCTAAACGATTTGGACTTAATCAACTTGGTATTGCAGGTATCTCTCCCGAACAAGAGCCAAGTCCGAGACAGTTGACAGAAATCCAAGAATTCGTTAAAACCTATAAGGTTAAAACCATCTTTACTGAGAGCAATGCTTCTTCTAAAGTCGCTGAGACCTTGGTCAAATCAACAGGAGTTAGCCTAAAGACACTCAATCCTTTGGAAGCTGATCCTGAAAATGACAAAACTTACTTAGAAAATCTAGAAGAAAATATGAATGTTCTTGCAGAAGAATTAAAATGAGGAGATGATGAAAATGAAGAAGAAATGCCTTGCAGCAGGATCGGCTCTTGTCCTTTCCCTAAGCCTTTGCATCTATGCATTGAACCAACACCAGGTAGAAGGAAACAAAGATAATAACCGTGTGTCTTATGTCGATGGGAAGCAAGATTCTCAAAAAACAGAGACCCAGACACCAGATCAAGTTAGCAAAAAAGAAGATATTCAGGCTGAACAAATTGTCGTGAAAATCACCGATCAAGGTTATGTGACTTCACATGGTGATCATTTCCATTATTACAATGGTAAAGTTCCTTTTGACGCGATTTTCAGCGAAGAACTGTTGATGAAAGATGCCAATTATCAACTGAAAGACGCTGATATTGTCAACGAAATCAAAGGTGGCTACATTATCAAGGTTGATGGTAAGTATTATGTCTACCTTAAAGATGCGGCTCATGCTGATAATATTCGTACGAAGGAGGAAATTGAGCGCCAAAAACAAGACCATACTCACGACGCACCAACTTCTAATAGTGCAGTGGCGCTTGCTCAATCTCAAGGTCGCTATACAACTGATGATGGCTACATCTTTAATCCTTCTGATATTATAGAGGATACTGGAGATGCTTATATCGTACCTCACGGTGGACATTACCACTACATTCCAAAGAGTTCCTTGTCTGCTAGCGAATTAGCTGCTGCCCAAGCCTACCTCTCTGGAACTAGAACTCAGCAGAGTGTGACTGACTATCGTCCTAGTCCAAACGAAACTGGTCAAACTACCAACCAAAGTCAACAGGCTGAAACACCAAGTAATCAAGCTGAGAGTCTTCAGAGTCTATTGCAACAGCTCTATGCTCTTCCAAGTAGTCAACGTTATGCTGAATCAGATGGCTTGATTTTTGACCCTGCTAAGATTTCAAGTAGAACGCCGAGTGGTGTGGCGATTCCTCACGGAAATCACTATCATTTCATCCCATATACAAAACTTTCTGCCTTGGAAGAAAAGATTGCACGTATGATTCCTTTATCTAGCGACGGTGGGAAGCCAACACCTTTGGAAAATCCAAGCAAACCAACAGAACATCCAGCTCAACCAGATCATCATCATGACCAAGACGGTAACCATGGAAGTCAGGATACCAACCACGAAGATCATGACCATGATGGAGAGGAGCATGACCATCACCACGGTGAAGAACATGATCATGGTTTTGCAGCTGACCGTGTTATTAGTGAAGATGAGCAAGGGTTTGTAGTTTCTCATGGAGATCACGCTCATTATTTCTTTAAGAAGGACTTGACTGCAGCCCAAATCAAAGCTGCCCAAGATCACTTGAAAGAAAATCATCAGTCTCAGCACGTTCAACCACTTGCAAAGACTGTGGAAAGTTTCTCAAGAGATGCTAGCGATGAAGAAAAAATCAAGTATATCTCACAGACCTACGGAGTACCGCTTGAAGCGATTCGCATTTCAAATGGATTCTTTGTCTTTGGAAATCCGGATCAAGCGTATGATCCAACCCATATCCATCCTTATGCTGTTCGAAAAGAACATGTTCGTATTCCTCTCCAAACTGGAAATCCAGAACTGGATTTCCTAAATGAACTTTATACGACTGCCCTACGTGATGGGGTGTCTCCTTATAGTTTGCAAGTAGAGAATGGTAGTTTTGTGATTCCTCACGGTGATCACAATCACTACATTAAGGTTCAGACAAAGGGCTATGAAGTAGCTTTGAAAAATAAGATTCCGGCCCTACAATCGACCTATCAACCTGGAGCATTTGATGAACAAACAGTTCTATCTAAGGTGGATCAACTTTTAGCAGATAGCAGAAGTCTCTACAAAGACCAGCCAATCATGCAGAGACGGGTTGAACTTGCTTTGGGGCAGTTCACCGAAAATATGAAAAAATTGGCAACAAACTCAACTGCTGGATATCTAACATCCTTGGATCTCTTTGATAAACAGTATATCCATGTGGATCAAAGTGTGGCACCGGTTGAAACTTCACCTTTAGATAAGAAGTACCAAGCCCTTGTAGATAAGATCAATACACTGGATACAGATACTTATG
The DNA here is from genome assembly GCF_041432215.1 of Streptococcus sp. 27098_8_70. GTDB lineage: Bacteria > Bacillota > Bacilli > Lactobacillales > Streptococcaceae > Streptococcus > Streptococcus oralis_CP. The sequence goes on along the minus strand of NZ_JAPVZD010000001.1, from coordinate 352,365 downwards.
GCTTGCCTAAGAAAGATCTCTTAGTACATTTGCAGGAAGCAAAACTAGCACAGGATGAGACAGAGTTGACTGCGATTGAAGCGAAACTGCAGGCCTTGCAAAATTTCCGAGATCGGACAGGGGTTACAACAGTAGAGTACATCAAGTACTTCTACGAACATGTGTCTGATGGTCGTTTGAGAGAAGAACTTCGGAACCGTGTTGCCAAGTTGACATGGGAACTTTACCAGTCACAATCTTTCCTCAAAGCAACCGACTTGAACAAGTTATTCCCAACTATTTACCAAACTAAGTTAGAAGTAGAAGAAGCTCTCAAAGAAGAACCCGTTTCTACAAAAGTTGGTAAGACTATTCTAGATACGGAAAAAGTAGATAGTCAAACTGCTAAGACCGCCATCTATGAATTCCTAAAAGAACTCTACGGTGATTTTATGCCAGAAGAGCGGGTTAGTCATGTTAAGAAGGAAGAAGTGGATGCTCTCCTAACTAAAGCTGCTCAACTCCTAGCACGTGTCAAAGAAGATGGTGTCAAACAATCCCTAGCTGAAGAAGCAGCTAATATCAAAGCGGCTACTGAAAAGGAAAATGCAGACCTTGACGAAGCTAAAACACAACTTGAGGATCTCTTGAATCGTATTGCAGCGACTATCCAACGAGAGAAAAAAGAAGCAGAACAGGATCCGCAAACGGTGATTATCTACCAAAAACTCTATAATATCTTGCTCTCTCTTCACAAGTACTTAGAGGATAACAAAGGATCCGATGCTGACTTTGAACGTGTTGATGGCCTATTTGATCAACTTGCAGCCAAAAGTAGTGATAAAGAAGGCCTCCTCACTCTAGCTAAAGAAATCATTAGCTTGAACCAGGAACTCCGTTCAAAAGCAAGTAAAACTGATAGCCAATCTAAGTCTGAGAAAGACAGTGAAACAGCTGCTTCTAAACCAACAGAAAAGCAAGCGCAAAGTGAGTCTGAGACAAGTGCTCAACCAAATGAATAAAAAGAAAGGCGAAGTAGCTGAGCTACCTCGTCTTTTTTAGTCTTTATAAGATACAATGCCAATGATGGTATCCACCGCACGCTCCATAGTCTGAAGGCTGACGTATTCAAAACGTCCATGCATGTTTTCACCACCAGCAAAGATATTTGGAGTTGGGATACCCATAAAGGAAATCTTAGAGCCATCTGTTCCACCACGAATTGGTTCAATAATTGGCGTGATACCTAAATCTTCCATAACATCCTTAGCAATGGTAACGGGTGTCATGTCTTTCTCAATGACTTCCTTCATATTGTAGTACTGGTCTGTCAGAGTCAAGGTCACGCGATCATTCCCAAGTTCTTGATTCATCTTATCAGCAATAGACTGCATAGCTGCTTTACGAGCTTCAAAGGAATCCTTTTCAAAGTCACGAATGATGTAGCTTGTACGCGCCTCCTCTACACTACCTGACACATCCATAAGATGATAGAAACCTTGGTAACCATCTGTTAGTTCAGGTCGGTCATTCTCAGGAAGTTGATTATGAAAATCAATCGCTAGCTGAAGTGCATTGACCATCTGACCTTTAGCAGTACCAGGATGGACATTGCGCCCTTGGAAATGAAGCTCAGCAGCTGCTGCTGAGAAAGTCTCGTACTGAAGTTCTCCTAGCGGACCACCATCAACAGTATAGGCAAAGTCAACGTCAAAATCTTCTGCATCAAATTTGTTAGCTCCAACGCCAATTTCTTCATCTGGACCAAAACCAACTCGAATCTCACAGTGTTTGATTTTGGGATGAGCAGTCAGGTATTCGATAGCAGTCATAATTTCAGCAATCCCAGACTTGTCATCAGCACCCAGCAAGGTCGTTCCATCAGTTGTGATAAGCGTTTGGCCTTGATATTTCTCAAGGCTCTTGAAATCAGCAGGATCGAGTTTAAATCCAGAATCACCCAAGTCGATAGCTCTACCATCGTAATTTTCGATGACTTGCGGATTAACTCCCTCAGCATTAAAATCAGCAGTATCCATGTGGGAGATGAAGCCAATCTTGCGTGACAAGCTTGGATCGTTTGCTGGTAAGGTCCCAATAGCAAAACCATTTGGAAGGTAGTAAACGTTTTGCAGACCGACACGTTTCATTTCAGGAATAAGAACATTGGTCGCAAAATCTACCTGGCTTTGCGTACTTGGAGTAGTAGTAGAGTATTCATCAGAACGCGTATTAACCTTAACGTAAGTCAAGAAACGATCTAAAAGGTTCGGATAAGTCATAAAAACTCCTTTAACAATCATAAAATAGAATGCAAACTTCGGAAAAAGCCTCATTCTGAAAATTTCACGAATTTTGAAAAAATATAATAATTCAAATTCAGAAGACTTTTAAATGAAATTTTGGATATTCTAGAATAAAATATATGCATTGATATTTTATGAGATTTTTTTATTCTTTTTTCATTTTACCATAGAATAGTTTGAAAGACAAAGAAGAATCATACTCTTTTATTAATTAACATAATATAAAATTAATCATATTAATTGACACTGCGTGAACTTTATTGTACAATTATCTTGTAAATGTCCTAGATTGATATAGTAACAATATTAGTACATTCTAGTTAAGGAGAATAAAATGAACATTCGCTTCGATTTTAAGAAAGTTCAAATTATTGCACGCCGTTTAGTTACACTGTTAGCTATTCTCTTTTTGTGTGCTCCGATAAGTTTGTTAAATGCTGATTTTACTACAGAACCTCAGACAACCCTTCATAAAACAATTACTCCGATATCAGGACAGGATGACAAGTATGAGTTGTCATTGGATATCACTTCCAAACTGGGAACGGAGACCCAAACGGATCCCTTGGATGTTGTTTTAGTAGCAGATCTTTCAGGAAGTATGAACAAGAGAGATGTTCCTTCTTCTACTGGCCGAACAATTACAAGATTGGATGCTTTAAAAAATACTCTTAAAGGAACTCGAAATCGTCAAGGATTAATTGATACCATTTTATCCAATTCAAATAATCGGTTATCCATGGTAGGTTTTGGCGGAAAGATTGATAATAAGTTTGCGGAACAAGCATGGAATTCCTACTACCGAAAATGGGAGTGGGGGTATCGGTATTGGCCGTATGAAGCGAGAACAGCATTTTATGATGGTGTGTCCCCATGGGATGATGCGGAAACGATTTTAAATTGGAATAACGATGCTAGTGGTTCAAAGACTGCAGTCAGTAATATGAGAATTGCTGGTGGTCAATCAATAGGGACTGAATCAGGAATCGGTACAGGAACCAATATTAGCGCGGGTATTCGTATTGCTAATCAATTGATAGATAGTGCAAGACCAAATGCCAAGAAGGTTGTTATTGTTCTATCAGATGGTTTTGCCAATATGTATTACAACGACAGTGGTTATACAGTTTATAACTATAATAATCAAGATGGATCAGAAACGGCACCAGATTGGTTCTGGAATAATTTAGATGTATCTATCAATAATCTCGCCTATAGTCTCGCTCCAAAACTAGCTGGTTTTTACTCTATTAAGTTTCGTTATTCAAATAATGTCGATAGTATTACCAGTTTGCAGTATTATATCAGGTACCACAATTCTTCCATTCCTAATGAAATCCTATCCGCAAACAATGAAGACCAGTTACGAGACAGTTTCAAAGATATCACTGATAAGATTCTGCCACTGGGAATCCACCACGTGACCATTAAGGATGTTCTTTCTAAGTATGTCCAGCTATTACCAAACGGATCGTCAGAGTTTCGTGTAGTGAAAGAAAAGGCTGGTAGCAGTGAAACATTAACCGAAAATCAAGTAACTTTTGATTCCAAGACAACGTCAGAAGGATTAGTGGAAGTTACAGCTAAATTTTCTCCGAATTATTCTTTAGAAGATGGGGCTAGGTATGTCCTCAAATTTACTGTTACATCAAGCCAAGATGCCTTAGATGCTATTGCTGGTGATAAAAAACTAGAGACTGGTGATGCTGAAGGTTCTGATGTCAATAAACTCTACTCCAATAAAGGTGCCAGTGTCACCTATTCCTATGGAATAGGCACCTCTCAAACCAAGACCAAAGAATACTCTGACAACCCAACATTTAAGCCTTCGGATCCATTAACGGTTCCGGTGGAAGTGAAGTGGGAAGGTGTTAATGGAAGTAGCACAGTAACAGCTAGTCAACCTAAGGCTTTAGATTTTAAATTAATTCAAAAGAGCAAGAGTGCTGGAACAGACAAGAATGAATACAGGAAAACTAGTGTTGGAGTAAAAGCAGGTGAGCTAAGTAAAACTTCCAATTTTGAAAAAGTAGCTAAGGGTTATCAATATGATCTTACAGCCCCTGATGTTCCAGGTTTTACTAAGGAAGTAAAAAAAGAAGGAACGGACCAATCGCCAACCTTTAAAGTATCTTATCGTCAATTACCTAGTTTGACGATAAGAAAGATATTAGTCCCTGAAGATACATCGAATAAGAGTTTTAATATTAACATCGAGCTAACTGATAAAGAACGAAATCCTATAAATGGTACTTTCGGTGATATCAAAGTTACTAATGGACGTGCTCAAATACCATTAACACATAATGCCGAAAAATCTCTAAAATATCTCCCGTATGGAACTCATTACAAAGTTGAAGAAGACGTGGCATCAACGAACGGTTACCACGTTACATATGAGAATCAAGAGGGTGATCTGAATAAAGACGAAACCAGTATTGTCACAAATCACAAGCTTCCAAGTTTATTAGTTACAAAAAAGGTTACAGGTGTATTTGCCAACCTATTAAAATCCTTCAAGATTACCATTAACATCAGCGATGCTCAGAATAGTCCACTGAATGGAACCTATAATGCAACGGTGAATAATAAAAGAACCCCTCTGCAATTTACGAATGGTCGAGCGTCTATTGATCTAAACAAAGATCAAACCATAAAAATTGATGGACTTCCACTTGATAGTCACTATACCGTAGAAGAGGAATCAAACTCTTCTCGTGGATATCAGGTATCTTATGAAAATCAAGAAGGCAAACTGGATGGGGATAAGTCCGCGACAGTCACGAATAACAAGAACAGTGTACCTGAAACCGGAGTTGACTTCCTCAGCAGTACACTCGTGTTAGGAATAATCCTTCCTCTAGGAGGAATCTTCTTTACAATCCTACTCGGATATCTAGTGGTACACAGGAGAAAATAATGCTACTTAAAAAGAAACATAAGAAAACAGTAACACAAGTCAATCGGGATAAGTCTCCGCCGAGTGTATGGGGAGATATCCTCTACTTAGTCAGTAAGCTTCTGATAGTTGGGTTTGTACTGGCCACCCTTTACTTTTTTGTCTTTGGACTATTGAGATACAATGACGATGGCATGAAGCCAGCCTTAAAAGATGGCGACTTGGTTGTCTACTATAGGTTGGATAAACGTTATTCGATTGGTGATCTGCTTGTCTATAGTTATAAGGGTAAGGAAAGAGTGGCGCGTGTCATTGCAACCGAAGGAAGTACAATCGATATAAACGAAAATGGTCTCATCATCAACGGTTCTCCTCAACAAGAGCAGGATATCTACAAAGAAACGCTGCTCTATAAGGAAGGGGCTACCTTCCCAATGAAAGTCCCAGCAGGACAACTCTTTGTCCTCGGAGACAATCGAACAACGGCTGTAGATAGTCGTGTTTTTGGAACCATTCCTATACAGGATACCCATGGCAAGGTGGTAACAGTCCTAAGGCGACGGGGCTTTTGATGACAATTTATGAAAAAAGAAATTAAAAAATAAAAGGAATAATCATGAAAAAAACATTTTTGAAAAAATTAGTTACTGCAAGTATTGCAGCTGTAACCGCCTTGTCGGTCTTTAGAGGAGTGCCAACATTTGCGGATGATAATGATGTGGCAACTGCTAAAGCAACTGGTGAAACAAGTGCAAAAGTTTCTATTAATAAGGTGTTGAATATTGCGGAAGGAATTACAACACCTGAAGCAACTTTTACTTTTACTTTTACCCCTAAAACTGGTACATCATCAAATGGTGCACCTTATGAAACGATTTCTGATTCAAATGGAAAAATAGCTGCAAAGAATGTAGTTTATTCTAAAAGTGATCTTTTGCAACCAAATCAAACTAGTATTAAGAAAGATACTGGAAATATTTTCGAAAGCGTAACCTACACACACGCCGGAGAATATGTTTATACTGTAGCAGAAACTCAAAATGTTGGTTGGGCACAAATTCTGAAAAATAGCGTAGCAATTGATTCTATGACATATGATAATCGTAGCTATGAAATGCACGTTATTGTAAAAAATAAGCAAAGCTCAGGTGTTTATATTTCATCTGTATATTTCAAACTAGTGTCTACAAGTTCTACTGCTAAAGTAAAACCATCTGAGAAGGGCGAACTTTATAAATATGATTTATTTGTAAATACTTACAGGAAAAATGCGGGTAAAATCACAAATCCAAATGAACCAACACCAAATAAACCTAAACCAGAAAATTTCAATCCAGGAGCAAAATCTTTAGTAATCAAAAAATTGGTAGAAGGTGATTCGGCTGATAAAACAAAAGACTTTACCTTTAAGTTAACTTTTACAAAAGCTTCAACAGATGATCAAGGTACATTTGTCGGACAAGTTGGTTCCACATCTTATACATTTGAGAATGGGAAAGAAAAAACAATTACCCTTCACCATGATCAATCTTTGGTATTTGACAATCTACCTGCAGGTACTCGCTATAAACTAGTTGAATCAGGATCTCAAGGTTATAAAGCAACAGCCTCATATAATGAAAATGGAGTTATAAGGAATCAAACAGGTACAGCTTCAGCTGATTTTACTCAAACTAGTATTTTAGTTGGTGAAAAGACAAATGATAATACCATTACAAATAGCTTGCCAAATGTTACCCCTACTGGTCTCTTGATTGACAACCTTCCTTTTATCTTGATGATTGGTCTTGGTTTGGCTGGATTTGTTGTTTTGTCTAAAAAACGCAGACAAGCTTAGGCAAGTGGTTTGACCGATGAAAATCAAGCGTGAGAAACCAAAAAGGAGTTTGTCTAGGCGTCTGGTCCTTGCTGTAGATGCATTGATGAATCATATCTTGCTCCTCTTGGCAGCCTTAGTCTTTCTCTTTGGTTTCTACGCTCTTTGGGATGCCAATCAGGTTTATTCTCAGGCTTCATCAAGTGAGTATGAGGCCTATAGACCAGTGAGTACTACTGAGAAGGATGAGCTTGCTAGTTTTTCTGGCTTTCACAAGCTACAGCAAGTCAACCCAGAAGTTCTCGGTTGGATCAATGTCTATGGCACCAATATCGACTATCCCTTAGTCCAAGCCAAAGACAATGAAAAATACCTGAACAAGGATTCCAAGGGTGAATTTGCAGCTACAGGGGCTATTTTCCTTGAGGCTCGAAATGAATCCAAGTTCGAAGACTTTAATACCATCATCTACGGTCACCATGTAGAAAATGGGGTTATGTTTGGAGATGTAGCAAAGTTTTCTGATAAGGAATTTTTTGACCAGCATCGCTACGGCAGTATTTACTATAATGGTGTTGAAAAAGGTCTTGAGATCTTTGAGATGCTTGAGGTAGACGCCTATGACTTTAACATCTACGATCCAGGTATTAATGGGGATGATCGGCGTCAAGAATATATCGATCACTTACTCTCAGTTGCCATTCACAAACGAGACATTACACTGGGGCCAAATGACCATATCATCCTTCTCAGTACCTGTTTCCTAGACGTAACAAATGGGAGACATATCGTAGTTGCCAAGATTACGGATACGGTTCCAAAGAACACCTTCCATACGAAAAAATCAAAACCATTCCCTTACAGTGTCTTTGATGATTCATCGCTCGGACGATTTCTCTCATCGATTCCTTTGTGGATATGGTACATCATCTTGTTTATCTTGCTCTTGCTATTGATCTTCTTGCTCATCATCCTCTACTTGATCTTGCGTCGTAGAAGAGAAGCAAAAGAAGGAGCAGATACCATTACTGACTAAACTACTAATAAAAGAGAAAGGGACAGCCTCTCTTGCTCTTTTATTTTCAAGGCTAGAAAGGAGAAAGAAGGAAATATGAAAACAAGTACAAGTCGCGAAGCCATAAAGGCCATTCTATCCCTCTTTCTAGCTTTTTTCTGTCTTTTTACAGCTGATAGAGCTCTTGCGAGCGACTACGATCATTATAATCCCATTGAAAAGGATGCCAGCAGTACGGGCTTTGAAACCCTGCAGCACCTCAACAAGGATGTTTGTGGTTGGATTAGCCTTGATGGGACAAAGGTAGACTATCCCCTCTTGCAGAGTCAGGACAATGTCAAATACCTTGACCGCAATGCTTTTGGCGATTATACTGTGTCAGGTTCTATATTCCTAGACTATCGTTTTAATCCCAACTTTACTGACTTTAACACCATCATTTATGGTCACTCCATGGCTTCTGGTGCTATGTTTGGGGAGATTCAAAAATTTGCGGATCAAGATTTTTTTGAAAAGCATCGCTATGGCTCTATCTACTACAATGGTCGTGAACGTGGTCTGGAGATTTTTGGGATTTTAGAAGTAGATGCCTATGACACGGAGATTTACCGAACTTTGAGTTCCAACGATGAGGAACACCAGGCCTACTATCAATATCTGCTAAGTAAAGCCAAGTACAAGCGAGATGTCTCCTTGACCTCAACGGACAAGATTGTTTTGTTAAGCACCTGTTTCCTTAACATTACCAACGGAAGACATATCCTCTTAGCTAAAATAACGGATACGCCAGCAAAAGCAGCTCAAGATAAAAGTGGAGAAGCTGTAGGAACACGGTATTTCGATCACGGAATTCCCAGTCATTGGATTTATATCCTTGCCTTTCTCCTCCTGATTATCGTTATTTTACTCCTTGTCGTTATCATCCTAATCATGAGACGAGATAGAAAAACAAAAGAACAAAAGAAATAGTAGACGTCGGAAGCGTTTACTATTTTTTTCTTTCATGATAGAATAGATAGTGAAAATAATATCATAAGGATGATAACATGAAAAAAGCTATATTAATGATGACCTTTGGATCTCCAGAGGAGATTAGTTTTGAAGGAGTAGCAGAATTTTTTACAAACATTCGTCGTGGTGTTAGACCCCAAGACCACGAGATCCAGACCCTCTATGACAACTACGTCCTTATCGGTGGGACGCCTTTGCAGCGGATTACACGTGAGGAGGTCAATTTAGTCAAGGAACGTTTAGGGGAAGATTACGGTATCTACTTTGCCAACAAGTTTTCTCGTCCCTTTATCCCAGACGTGATCAAGCAGATGGAAACTGATGGTGTTGAAGAATGTATCTGCTTGATTTTGGAACCTTATTATTCCTTTTACTCAGTCATGGGGTATGAAAAGTTTTTGGAAAGTCAGCAAATCCGATTTTTAGTCATTAAGGACTGGTATCAACAACAGGCTTTGCTGGACTTCTGGACAGATGAGATTAACAAAATTTTACGAGACGATGTAAGAGAAGAATCTTTCAAGGTGATTTTTTCAGCCCATAGCGTCCCCATTTTTGCCTTAGACTATGGAGATCCTTATATCGATCAGATTTTCGATAATAGCAAGCTCATTGCTGAACAAATCGGCCTAACAGCCGACCAGTATACCAATACTTGGCAGAGCGAAAGCGATATTGGAATCCCTTGGATCAAGCCAGATGTCTTAGAATATTTACGAGAACAAAAGCAACATCCAGAGCATTATATTTTTGTCCCGATTAGCTTTATCAGTGAACATATCGAAGTCCTTTTTGATAATGATGTGGAATGTTATGAGTTGTGTCAAGAATTAGGTGTCACCTACCATCGTCCACCTATGCCCAATACGGATAGCCGTTTAATTGACGCTTTAGTTGCTACTGTACGAGCCAACGAAAACAAAGAATTTAAAGCTTTTCTCCCAGAAGAAGAAACCTTCGATGAGTTAGCACCTTCGGCAACTACCAAGGACATTATGGAGGAGACAGACGACCTTCAGATGCCAGAATTTGTCAAAAAGCTCATTGAGAAAAAAGGCCGTGAAAATGTGAAGATGCCTTACTTAATTAAGAAAATGCTCGAAAAAGCTGGGAAGTTACCAAAAGAGTAAAGAAAAAAGGATTTAGCTTAAAGCTAGATCCTTTATCTGTTTTATTTTTTCTCAAGAAGAGCTTTGATTTCTTGAAGAACTTCAAGTTCAGTTGGAGCAGCAGGTGCTTCCTCAACTACTTCCTCTTTCTTACGAAGGTTTTGCGCTTTTTCCATAGCTTTAATAACGAAGAAAAGCACAGTACCTACAACGAGAAAGTTGATAATAGCACTCAAGAATTTACCATATGTAACACCATTCCATGCAAGCTCAGCGATGTTTTGTACTTTCGCAGCTTCCAAAGCTGGGTTCAATAGAAGTGGAGTGATGATATCATTAACAAAAGAAGTAACGATAGCACCAAATGCAGAGGCAATGATCACACCGACAGCGAGGTCAACGACATTACCACGAAGCAAGAATTCTTTAAGATCCTTTAACATTTTCATAAATTCCTTTCCTAATTTTCTAATTTATTATATCCTAAAATGTGACAAAAAGCAACTTGAACGCTCAAAGTGGTCAGTTGTTCCCTTTAAAAATATAGATTTTACTGAAAATATAGTTTAAAATGATGATCAAAATTTGTGCTAGGATAGTTTCAATCGTATTAACCCTATCTATATTAAATTCGACAAACTGGCCAATAATGTCAGGAAAGGTTGTAACAAAGATATAAGTTAAAAGAACGTCAAGACCAAGAGTAGAGAGACGAGCTAAGAAAAATTTAGCCAGGCGAGTCGGCCAATTTCTTCTCTCTTGTTTAAAGACAATTGTATCATTTGTGAGAAAGGCAAAGAGAATCCCGATAATATTAGCGAGGGCAGTTGCGAGGATTTCCTGGTGGCTGATATGGTAAATAAGTAAACGCGATACAATAGAAATCAAAGTCGTAGCACCACCGAAAAATAGGTAGGAGAGAATCTCGTTATCAAAGAAAGCTCTTATTAGTTTTTTCATGATTTTAGTATAGCATAAAGTCATATATTGTGCTATACTGGTAAGGTTGATTCAATCAACCCTTGGTGCTTAGCTTCTTTCACCAAGCATATTTTACGCGGGAAACCGCTAAAGGAGAAAACATGAAAAAATTAACTGTTCGTGACATGGCAGACATCGCTATCGTTGCTGCAATCTATGTAGTTTTGACTATTACGCCACCAATCAATGTTCTTAGTTTTGGGGCGTATCAGTTCCGTATTTCAGAAATGTTGAATTTCTTGGCCTTTTACAACCCTAAATATATCATCGGTGTGACAATTGGATGTATGATTGCTAATTTATTTAGTAGTTTTGGCCTAATAGATGTCTTTGTCGGTGGAGGTTCTACCCTAGTTTTCCTTAGTCTAGGTGTATGGCTCTTTGCAAAATACAGCAAAGATTACCTCTTTAACGGATTGATTCGAAAAGATCATTTCTTCTTTTCAATCCTCTTCTCTATTTCAATGATCACCATTGCAGCTGAACTCCATATCTTGACAGAAGCTCCCTTCTTTTTCACATGGTTCTCTACTGGAATTGGTGAGTTTGCATCACTTATAGTGGGAGCGATTTTGATTGGTAAACTGGGACAGCGAATCGATCTAACAAAATAAGAAGTTTATAAGCTAGATTCTTGATAAATCTAGCTTTTTTCATTCCATAAAATTAAAAGAGAGCGCTTGACAAGAACATAGAACTATAGTATACTTTTTAGGTAAGCTGATTTAGCTCAGTTGGCAGAGCGCATCCATGGTAAGGATGAGGTCGCCGGTTCAATCCCGGCAATTAGCATGATAGTAACAAAATGACCTTGGGAAACCAAGGTTTTTCTTATCTACCTGTATAAACGAAGTTAAAGAGTTTTGGCTGTTGACAAAAGTGCCCCTATCTAGTAGAATAGTAGATGCGATGAGTCGATAGGTAGTCTTCGGACTGCTATTGAGCATAAGGAGGTCACAACGCAGGAGCGGACCTTGATGAGTTGTGTGAACCTGCTCATCACATGAAGATGCCTCTTAGTCCCTGGTCAATGACTAGGGATTTTTAGTTTTCAGAAAATATAGTCTAAAAATGCTTTTCAATTTCTGGAAAAAGTAGTATAATACATCTATTATAGAAATTTTTAGAAAATTCCGAAAGAGGTTATTTATGGGATATACAGTTGCTGTAGTCGGCGCGACAGGTGCTGTCGGAGCTCAGATGATAAAAATGTTGGAAGAATCAACACTTCCAATCGATAAAATTCGTTACCTTGCTTCTGCACGTTCAGCAGGCAAAACTTTGAAATTTAAAGACCAAGATATTACGATTGAAGAAACAACTGAGACAGCCTTTGAGGGTGTTGATATTGCACTCTTCTCAGCAGGTGGTTCGACATCAGCTAAGTATGCACCATACGCAGTTCAAGCTGGGGCAGTAGTAGTAGATAATACATCTTATTTCCGTCAAAATCCAGATGTTCCTTTGGTTGTTCCAGAGGTCAATGCTCATGCACTTGATGCCCACAACGGAATCATTGCCTGCCCTAACTGTTCAACAATCCAAATGATGGTGGCTCTTGAGCCTGTTCGTCAAACATGGGGCTTGGATCGTATCATCGTTTCAACTTACCAAGCAGTCTCTGGTGCAGGTATGGGAGCGATTCTTGAAACACAACGTGAACTTCGTGAAGTCTTGAATGATGGTGTGAATCCACGTGATTTGCATGCGGAAATCTTGCCTTCAGGTGGTGATAAGAAACACTATCCTATCGCTTTTAACGCTCTTCCACAAATCGATGTCTTTACTGACAATGATTACACTTATGAAGAGATGAAGATGACTAAGGAAACGAAGAAAATCATGGAAGATGATAGCATCGCAGTGTCTGCAACATGTGTACGTATTCCAGTCTTGTCAGCTCACTCTGAGTCTGTTTACATCGAAACAAAAGAAGTAGCCCCAATCGAAGAAGTGAAAGCAGCTATCTCAGCCTTCCCAGGTGCAGTTTTGGAGGATGATGTGGCTAACCAAGTTTACCCACAAGCCATCAATGCTGTTGGCTCACGAGATACCTTTGTCGGTCGTATCCGTAAGGACTTGGATGCTGAAAAAGGAATTCACATGTGGGTTGTTTCAGATAACCTCCTCAAAGGTGCTGCTTGGAATTCTGTACAGATCGCAGAAACACTTCATGAGCGTGGTTTGGTCCGTCCCACAGCTGAGCTAAAATTTGAATTGAAATAATGGATTAGGAGTTCGAATGAACTCCTTCTTTGAAATAGAGAGGTGTTTCTCATGTCTTACCAAGATCTAAAAGAATGTAAAATCATTACTGCCTTCATTACTCCTTTCCATGAAGATGGTTCCATCAACTTTGATGCTATTCCAGCCTTGATTGAGCATTTATTGGCCCATCATACAGACGGCATTCTTCTAGCTGGAACGACAGCTGAAAGTCCAACCTTGACTCACGATGAAGAGTTGGAGCTCTTTGCTGCTATACAAAAGGTTGTAAAGGGACGCGTTCCTTTGATTGCGGGTGTAGGTACCAATGATACACGAGATTCGATTGAGTTTGTCAAAGAAGTAGCAGAATTTGGTGGTTTTGCAGCTGGGCTTGCAATCGTACCTTACTATAATAAACCTTCTCAAGAAGGGATGTATCAACATTTCAAGGCTATTGCTGATGCCTCAGATTTGCCGATTATCATTTATAACATTCCAGGGCGTGTGGTTGTCGAATTGACTCCAGAAACCATGCTTCGCTTGGCTGACCATCCTAATATTATCGGTGTTAAAGAATGTACTAGCTTGGCTAATATGGCTTACTTGATTGAGCACAAGCCAGAAGAATTCTTGATTTATACAGGTGAGGATGGTGATGCCTTCCATGCCATGAACCTTGGTGCGGATGGGGTTATCTCTGTTGCTTCTCATACAAATGGGGATGAAATGCACGAAATGTTTACTGCCATTGCAGAAAGCGATATGAAGAAAGCCGCAGCTATTCAGCGTCAGTTCATTCCTAAGGTAAACGCCCTCTTCTCTTATCCAAGTCCTGCACCTGTCAAGGCAGTTTTGAACTACATGGGATTTGAAGCTGGACCAACTCGTCTACCTCTCGTTCCAGCACCAGAAGAAGATGCCAAACGCATTATCAAGGTTGTCGTAGATGGCGACTACGAAGCAACTAAAGCAACTGTAACAGGTGTCTTAAGACCAGATTACTAATAAAGACAATAAAATCCATGACCGCAAGAACGATCATGGATTTCTTATTTTCCTAAACAGAATTGGCTAAAGAGTTGGGTGATGAGTTCATCAGGAGCAGCATCCCCAGTAATTTCTCCAAGGATTTCCCAAGTACGAGTCAAGTCAACTTGAAGCAAGTCAACTGGCATCCCTAGTTCAAGACCTTCATTAACAGCTTGTAGGCTTTCAACTGCTTTTTCAATCAGGGAAATGTGACGGGCATTTGACAAGTAGGTAGCATCTTGCTCTACAAGACCAGCATTTTCAAAGAAGAGGTTGTTAATGCGCTCTTCAATCTTATCGATGTTTTGGTTTTTGAGGACTGAAATGCGGATGACATCTTCAGGGAGTTCTGAAGTTTCAATTGCTTCAGGAAGATCAGTTTTATTAAGTAGAATAATGCGGTTGGTATCTTGGCTGATTTCTAAGAGTTGGCGATCTTGGGCGGTCAGTGGTTCACTGGCATTTAGTACTAGTAGTACCAAGTCAGCTTCCTTGAGGGCTTTTCTAGAACGTTCGACACCGATTTGTTCCACGATATCATCTGTATCCCGGATACCGGCTGTATCAATCAATTTGAGAGGAACCCCATTGATGTTGACGTATTCTTCGATGACATCACGGGTAGTACCAGCGATGTCCGTTACGATGGCCTTGTCTTCACGAAGGAGATTGTTGAGGAGGCTCGATTTACCAACGTTGGGGCGTCCGATGATGGCAGTTGAAATTCCCTCACGAAGGATTTTACCACGACGAGCTGTTCTAAGGAGATTGGTTAACAATTGCTCAAACTCCATAGTCTTCTCACGGACAACAGCAGTAGTAGCTTCCTCAACATCATCATACTCAGGATAGTCGATATTGACCTCTACTTGGGCAAGCGTATTGAGGATTTCTTGGCGAGTATTATTAATGAGGTCAGAAAGAGAACCGTCCAATTGTTTGACTGCAATATTCATGGCCTTATCTGTCTTAGCACGGATGATGTCCATCACCGCCTCAGCCTGTGTTAAGTCCACACGACCGTTTAGAAAGGCACGCTTGGTAAATTCACCCGGTTCAGCCAATCGAGCTCCTTCACGGATAGCTAGCTGGAGAATTTCATTAGTTACCGCAATCCCGCCGTGGGTGTTAATCTCGATAATATCCTCACGAGTGAAGGTCTTTGGAGACTTCATAGCTCCAACCATAACTTCGTCCATGACCTTCCCTGTCTGCGGGTCAATAATGTGACCGTAGTTGAGGGTATGGCTTGCAACCTTGCTCAAGTCTTTTCCTTTAAAAATCTTTTGCGCAATGGCAAAACTATCTGTTCCGCTCAGGCGGACAATACCAATGGCTCCTTCACCTAGTGGAGTAGAGATAGCAGCGATGGTATCAAATTCACGTGTAATCATACTATTTCCTTTTGTATTTCTTTTCTTAGGATAGGTATCCAAGCATCTCTTCAAATTGTAACAAAATTAGACTATTTCTTCAATGGATGCTACTTGGAGATTGAAAAAGCCTAAGCATTTCTGCTTAAGCTAGCTTATTTGGTGCGCATTTCTCCCTGTGGGAAGTAAGTTCCTTCTGGCATGTCGTTGATAATGACATGAACAGCTGATTGAGGGGCTCCAGTGTTGCGGACAACAGCCTCCGTTACTTCCTTAGCAAGAGCTTTCTTTTGCTCGAGCGTGCGACCTTCAAATAAATCGATGCGTACAAATGGCATAGTAGCTTCCTCCACTAGTTTTTGATTTCTTCTATTTTACCACATTTTGCCGTTTAAAGCTTCAGGAAATTATGATATACTAGAATGTAGCAAAAATTTAGAAATGGACGTGAAATAGAAGCATGGCACAGTTGTATTATCGTTATGGGACCATGAACTCTGGTAAGACGATTGAGATTCTCAAGGTAGCCTATAACTACGAGGAGCAAGGAAAGGGAGTTGTGATTATGACTTCGGCTCTGGATACACGTGACGGTGTTGGCTATGTATCTAGTCGGATTGGCATGAAACGCCCAGCCATTGCGATTGAGGAAACGACAGATATCTTCGGCTATATCCGAGACTTACCTGAGAAACCATACTGTGTGCTAGTCGATGAGGCCCAGTTTCTCAAGCGTCACCATGTTTACGACCTAGCTCGTGTTGTGGACGAGCTAGACATACCTGTCATGGCTTTTGGTTTGAAGAATGACTTTCGCAATGAATTGTTCGAAGGTTCCAAATACCTCTTGCTCTTAGCAGACAAGATTGACGAAATCAAGACCATTTGTCAGTACTGTAAGAAAAAGGCGACTATGGTGTTGCGAACTCAAGATGGCGTGCCAGTCTATGATGGCGAACAAATTCAGATCGGTGGCAATGAAACCTATATCTCAGTCTGCCGAAAACATTATTTTGCGCCTGAAATCAATAAGGAGAATGAAGAAAAATGAACATCTATGATCAACTACAAGCTGTAGAAGACCGATATGAAGAATTAGGAGAATTGCTGAGTGACCCTGATGTCGTTTCAGACACCAAACGCTTCATGGAGCTTTCAAAAGAAGAGGCTTCAACTCGTGATACGGTAACAGCCTACCGTGAGTACAAACAAGTTCTTCAAAACATCGTTGATGCCGAAGAGATGATTAAAGAATCAGGCGGAGATGCGGACTTGGAAGAAATGGCCAAGCAAGAGCTGAAAGATGCCAAGGCTGAAAAAGAAGAATACGAAGAAAAACTGAAAATCTTGCTTCTTCCAAAGGATCCAAACGATGACAAGAATATCATCCTTGAAATCCGTGGAGCAGCTGGTGGAGACGAAGCAGCGCTCTTCGCTGGAGATTTGCTAACTATGTACCAAAAGTATGCGGAAGCCCAAGGCTGGCGCTTTGAAGTCATGGAAGCTTCTATGAACGGTGTCGGTGGTTTCAAGGAAGTGGTTGCTATGGTTTCTGGTCAATCTGTATATTCTAAGCTTAAGTACGAATCAGGTGCCCACCGTGTGCAACGTGTCCCTGTGACAGAAAGCCAAGGTCGTGTCCACACTTCGACAGCGACAGTCCTTGTCATGCCTGAAGTGGAAGAAGTAGAATACGATATTGATCCAAAAGACCTTCGTGTTGACATCTACCACGCATCTGGTGCTGGTGGTCAGAACGTCAATAAGGTTGCGACTGCCGTGCGTATCGTTCACTTGCCAACCAATATTAAGGTTGAGATGCAAGAAGAACGTACCCAGCAGAAAAACCGCGAGAAGGCCATGAAAATCATCCGTGCGCGTGTTGCTGACCATTTTGCTCAGATTGCTCAAGATGAACAAGATGCCGAGCGTAAGTCAACAATCGGTACTGGGGATCGTTCTGAACGTATTCGTACTTATAACTTCCCACAAAACCGTGTCACAGACCACCGTATCGGTTTGACCCTCCAAAAACTAGATACGATTTTATCTGGTAAATTGGATGAAGTTGTGGACGCCTTGGTGCTCTATGACCAAACACAAAAATTAGAAGAATTAAACAAATAATGAAATTAGCTCAATTATTTTCAGATTTTGAAGAAGCGTTGATAAGACAAGGAGAGGAAGCAGAAAGCCTCTCTTTTGTCTATCGTAGCTTAAAAAATCTCTCTTTTACAGACTTTGTCTTTGCCCTCCAGCAAGAGGTAACAGAGGAAGGAACACAATTTGTAGAAGAAATTTACCAGCAGTTAGCGTCCCATAAACCAGCACAGTATATCATCGGACAGGCAGATTTCTTTGGAATGCAGTTAAAAGTGGATGAGCGAGTTTTGATTCCTCGGCCAGAGACAGAAGAGTTGGTGGATCTCATCCTCACAGAAAATCCTGAGGAAAGTCTTAAGATTCTAGATATCGGGACTGGAAGTGGTGCCATAGCCCTTGCATTAGCTAAAAACAGACCAGATTGGTCAGTGACAGCAGCAGATATTTCCCAAGCCGCCTTAGAGCTTGCATCAGAGAATGCTAGCAATCAAAATCTTAATATATTTTTTAAAAAATCTGATTGTTTTGCAGAAATTTCTGAAAAATATGATATAATTGTATCCAATCCACCCTATATCTCTCGTGAAGATGAGTCAGAGGTTGGTTTGAATGTTTTGCATTCAGAACCTCATCTAGCTCTCTTTGCAGATGAGGATGGCCTAGCTATTTACCGCAGAATTGCGGAAGATGCAAAAGACTATCTCACAGATGGTGGTAAGATTTACCTTGAAATTGGATACAAGCAAGGTCAAAGTGTTCCTGCGCTTTTTAGGAAACATCTTCCTGAAAAACGGGTACGAACACTCAAGGACCAATTTGGTCAAGATAGGATGGTTGTGGTTGATGATGGACAGGATTAGACAAGAGTTGGAAAAGGGCGGAGCTGTTGTTTTGCCTACAGAGACAGTTTATGGTCTCTTTGCTAAGGCCTTAGACGAAAAAGCTGTCGACCATGTTTACCAACTCAAACGTCGTCCTAGAGATAAGGCACTCAATCTTAATGTCGCTTCTCTAGAGGACATCTTGCACTTTTCAAAGAATCAGCCAACTTATCTAGAAAAAATTGTAGAGGCCTTTTTACCGGGTCCCTTGACCATTATCCTCGAAGCCAATGACCGAGTTCCCTATTGGGTCAATTCTGGTCTTTCAACGGTGGGATTTCGGATGCCGAGTCATCCCATTACACTGGATTTGATTCGAGAGACAGGACCCTTGATTGGGCCGTCTGCCAATATCTCGGGTCAGGCGAGTGGAGTGACCTTTGCTCAAATTCTAGAGGATTTTGACCAAGAGGTTTTGGGTCTGGAGGACGACGCTTTTCTAACTGGACAGGATTCGACTATTTTGGATTTGTCTGGAGACAAGGTGAAAATCTTGCGCCAGGGGGCGATTAAGCGAGAAGATATTCTTGCTCGGTTGCCAGAGATTTCTTTTGAGGAGGAATGAGATGCTAAGAGATTTGCAAGAAACAGATGTGAATGCTATATGTGAGATTAATCAAGAGGCTTTGGGTTATTCTTTTAGTCCAGAGGACACAGCTAGTCAACTAGCTAAATTATCTCAGGATTCTCATCATTTCCTACTTGGCTATGAGGATGCAGCCAGTCATGTCCTACTTGGCTATGTCCATGCTGAAGTTTATGAATCCCTTTATTCCAAAGTAGGATTTAATATCTTAGGCTTAGCGGTTTCGCCTCAAGCACAAGGGCAAGGTATCGGTAAAAGCTTACTGCAAGGGTTGGATCAAGAAGCAAAAAGACGGGGTTATGGGTTTATCCGCTTAAACTCTGCTGATCATCGTCTGGGAGCTCATGCATTTTATGAAAAAGTTGGTTATACTTGTGATAAAATGCAGAAACGGTTTATTCGCATCTTTTAGTTTATTTTCTTATTGGAAAAACAAACTAAAGGACCAGTCACACTATAAAGGAGAAGACCTATGATTTTTGACAAAGACGATTTTAAAGCATACGATGCTGATCTCTGGAATGCTATTGCCAAAGAAGAAGAACGCCAACAAAACAATATCGAGTTGATTGCTTCGGAAAACGTGGTTTCCAAGGCTGTTATGGCAGCTCAAGGGTCTATCTTGACAAACAAATATGCCGAGGGTTACCCAGGACGCCGTTATTATGGTGGAACTGATGTAGTAGACGTGGTAGAAACTTTAGCTATTGAACGTGCAAAAGAAATTTTCGGTGCTAAATTCGCCAATGTCCAACCTCACTCAGGAAGCCAAGCCAACTGTGCAGCATATATGGCTTTGATTGAGCCAGGTGATACCGTTATGGGGATGGATTTGGCAGCAGGTGGTCACTTGACCCACGGAGCTCCAGTTAGCTTCTCTGGACAAACTTACAACTTCGTTTCTTATAGTGTGGATCCTGAAACGGAACTTTTGGACTTTGATGCTATCTTGAAACAAGCCCAAGAAGTAAAACCTAAACTAATCGTAGCAGGTGCTTCAGCCTACTCTCAAATTATTGACTTCTCAAAATTCCGTGAAATCGCAGATGCTGTTGGGGCTAAGCTTATGGTCGATATGGCCCATATCGCTGGTTTGGTGGCAGCTGGACTTCATCCAAGCCCAGTACCATACGCTCATATCACTACAACAACGACCCACAAAACTCTTCGTGGACCACGTGGTGGCTTGATTTTGACAAATGATGAGGACCTAGCTAAGAAAATCAACTCAGCTATTTTCCCTGGTATTCAGGGTGGTCCTTTGGAGCATGTTGTGGCGGCTAAGGCGGTTTCCTTCAAAGAAGTTTTGGACCCAGCCTTCAAGGAATATGCTGCCAATGTTATCAAAAACAGCAAGGCTATGGTTGAAGTCTTCTTGCAAGACCCTGATTTCCGTATCATCTCAGGTGGTACTGAAAATCACCTCTTCCTAGTGGATGTGACTAAGGTTGTAGAAAACGGAAAAGTTGCTCAAAACTTGCTGGATGAGGTTAATATTACCCTAAATAAAAATTCAATCCCTTACGAAACTTTGTCACCATTCAAGACAAGTGGAATTCGTATCGGAGCAGCAGCCATCACTGCACGTGGATTTGGTGAAGAAGAAAGCCGTAAAGTGGCTGAACTCATCATTAAAACTCTTAAAAATGCAGAAAATAAGGCTGTCTTAGAAGAAGTGAGAAGTGAAGTCAAAGCGTTGACAGATGCCTTCCCGCTATACGAGGACTAATACTTTTATGGACATTTATATTAAGAAAGCCATTATCCATCAGTTCAGCCCAGATGATACCGAGCTGTTTCTAGCGGATAAATTTCTCAATATCACTCCAAAAATCGAAGAATACCTGCGCAAAAAAATCGAACGTGTGTATTCAGATGAAGCCAAGACTGGGATTTTCGAAGAAGAAAATCCCTTCTTCAATCACATCACGGATGATTTGTTGGAGACATCAGTAACACTGGCTAATCTTTGGAAAGAGGAGTTCAGCATTTCTGAAAATCTCAAGACCAATGACTTGGTTTTTGTTCAGTTTTCTAAAGAAGGTGTTGAACATTTCGCTTTCTTGCGAATTGCTCTACGTGAGACCTTGACCCACCTTGGTGGAGAAGTTGATAACCCAATCAAGCTAACTCAGAATAACCTTCCTGGATTTGGAACGGGGGCTGATGAGGCCTTGGTGGTCAATCTTCAAAGTCGCAAGTACCATCTCATCGAAAAACGAATCAAGTATAATGGGACTTTCTTGAATTATTTTTCAGAAAATCTCCTAGCTGTTGCCCCTAAGATTTCGCCAAAAAAATCCATCAAGGAACTGGAAAAAACGGCTCAGAGAATTGCTGAATCTTTTAACACAGATGACTTCCAGTTTCAATCCAAGGTCAAATCAGCGATTTTCAACAATCTGGAAGAAAGCAATGAACTGTCACCTGAAAAATTGGCTAACGACCTTTTTGATAACAATCTGACAGCTCGCTTGAGCTTTATCGACCAAGTCAAGGAAGCTGTACCAGAACCAGTCCAGTTTGATGAAATTGATGCCAGTCGTCAGCTCAAGAAATTTGAAAACCAAAAACTTTCCTTGTCAAATGGAATTGAACTCATCGTTCCCAATAACGTCTACCAAGACGCCGAGTCTGTTGAGTTTATCCAAAATGACAATGGAACCTATTCTATCTTAATCAAAAATATCGAGGATATTCAAAGTAAATAATGTTTAAATTTATAAGAAGAGTGCTTGTGCTAGCAGTCTTCCTTTTCGCAGGATACAAAGCTTATCATATCCATCAGGATGTTAAACAAGTCATGACCTACCAACCCATGGTGCGAGAAATCTTGAGCGAAAGAGATACTCCAGCCAATGAAGAGTTAGTGCTCGCTATGATTTATACCGAAACGAAGGGAAAAGAGCGGGATGTTATGCAGTCTAGTGAGTCTGCTAGTGGCGCTACCAATACCATCAAAGACGATGCCTCTAGTATTCGCCAAGGGGTACAGACTTTAACAGATAATCTCTATTTGGCACAGAGCAAAGGAGTAGATGTCTGGACCGCCGTTCAAGCCTATAATTTTGGACCTGCCTATATCGATTTTATCGCTCAGAATGGCAAGGAAAATACTCTGGCCCTAGCCAAGCGTTACTCCCGAGATACGGTCGCTCCTATCCTTGGCAATACCACTGGAAAGACCTATACCTATATCAACCCCATTTCTATCTTTCACGGAGCCGAACTCTATGAGAATGGTGGAAATTATTACTACTCGAGACAGGTTCGCTTCAATCTCTATATCATGAAATTCTTTAATTTCTTCTAAACATCTGGTTTGACCAGGTGTTTTTTCACTATAAGTTTTCTTTAAGATTGTTTTATTACCCTAGAAAGGTAAAGGAGGGAATACCCCATGAGAAAGAAATTCTTTCTAACAAGTGCTGCAGTATTGTGGGCCGCAACAGCTATGACGAGTGTCCATGCAGCAACCGATGTTCAAAAAGTGATCGATGAAACCTATGTACAACCCGAATATGTTCTAGGTTCTTCTCTATCTGAAGACCAGAAAAATCAAACTCTTAGCAAACTTGGCTATGACGCATCAAAAGACACCAAAGATATTAAAACTATGACACCTGATGTCTATTCGAAAATTATGAATGTGGCTAATGATGCTAGTCTACAGCTCTATTCATCAGCCAAGATTCAAAAGCTGGGGGATAAGTCGCCTCTAGAAGTCAAGATTGAAACGCCTGAAAATATCACCAAGGTGACGCAGGATATGTACCGTAACGCAGCAGTGACGCTGGGAGTGGAGCATGCCAAAATCACAGTTGCAGCACCCATTCCAGTTACAGGTGAGAGCGCCCTAGCTGGGATTTACTACTCGTTAGAGGCCAATGGTGCTAAAGTACCGCAAGCCAATAAGGACTTGGCCCAAGAAGAACTAAAAGCCTTGTCCGATATCAATGCTGAAAACAAGGACAAGTCAGGCTACGATGCCAATAAGCTCAATGTGGCTTTGGCAGATATCAAGGCAGGAATCGCAAAGGCAAAAGAAGCCAAAGGAAATCTGACAGAAGAAGATGTCCGCAAAATCGTTGAAGACACGCTAAAAAACTACAAACTCGATCAGGTTATAACAGGAAACCAGGTCAATATCATCATCAATTTTGCCCTCAACCTCTCAAAGAGTGACATTTTGAACAATGCTGATTTCACTAAAACCCTAAATGACCTCAAGGAAAGCATTGTATCTCAAGCTGGAGATAGTTTTAAAAATATCAATCTCAACTTTGATGCCAATAAAGCGCTAGAAGAGGGGGGCAACTTCTTTAGCTCTCTTTGGCAAGCCATTGTCAACTTCTTCAAGAGTTTTGGTGCTTAGGTCATTTCATGATATAATAGATGGTAACAGAAATGTTGCCGTCTTTTTTTGTCGGCTAATAGAAAGTGAAAAATATGTTAAAGAAAAATGATATTGTAGAAGTTGAGATTGTTGATTTGACTCATGAAGGTGCTGGAGTTGCTAAGGTAGATAGTTTGGTTTTTTTTGTAGAAAATGCTCTACCAACTGAGAAAATCCTCATGCGAGTCCTTAAGGTCAATAAAAAGATTGGCTACGGGAAAGTTGAAGAATACCTTACACATTCTCCGCATCGTAACCAAGACCTTGACCTAGCTTATCTACGCTCAGGTATCGCTGATTTGGGGCATCTTGCCTATCCAGAGCAGCTCAATTTTAAAACCAAACAAGTCAAAGACAGTCTCTACAAGATTGCTTGCATTAGAGATGTAGAGGTTGCTGAAACACTTGGTATGGAGAATCCTGTCAAGTATCGAAATAAGGCCCAGGTGCCCGTTCGTCGAGTGAATGGTGTCTTGGAAACTGGCTTTTTCCGTAAGAATTCGCACGATCTCATGCCCCTTGAAGATTTTTTTATTCAGGATCCTGTCATTGACCAAGTCGTAGTAGCTCTTCGAGACCTGCTACGTCGTTATGATTTGAAACCTTATGATGAAAAGGAACAGTCTGGCTTGATTCGAAACCTCGTTGTGCGACGAGGCCACTATTCAGGACAAATCATGGTGATTTTAGTAACAACTCGTCCTAAAGTTTTTCGTGTTGAGCAATTGATTGAACAACTCATCAAGCAGTTTCCAGAGATCGTGTCTGTCATGCAAAATATCAATGAGCAGAATACCAATGCGATTTTTGGTAAGGAGTGGAAAACTCTTTATGGTCAAGACTATATTACCGACCAGATGGTGGGAAATGACTTCCAAATCGCTGGCCCAGCCTTTTACCAGGTCAATACAGAAATGGCAGAGAAACTTTATCAAACAGCTATTGACTTTGCAGAGTTAAGAGAAGATGATGTGGTGATCGACGCTTATTCTGGTATTGGAACGATTGGATTATCAGTCGCCAAGCACGTCAAGGAAGTCTATGGAGTTGAGGTCATCCCAGAAGCAGTTGGGAATAGCCAGAAGAATGCTACCTTGAATAATATCGCTAATGCACACTATGTCTGTGACACAGCTGAAAATGCTATGAAGAATTGGCTCAAGGAATGTATTCAACCAACGGTCATCTTGGTTGACCCTCCACGCAAGGGCTTGACCGAAAGCTTCATCAAAGCAAGCAGCCAAACAGGAGCAGACCGCATTGCCTATATCTCCTGCAATGTCGCAACCATGGCGCGTGATATCAAACTCTACCAAGAGTTGGGATATGAATTGAAGAAAGTCCAACCGGTGGATTTGTTTCCTCAAACGCACCATGTTGAGGCGGTAAGTTTGCTAGTCAAGGAGTAAAACGACGAAGATTAGCATTTACTTCCGCCCATGCGATAGCTGTCCGTGATTGACAAGTGCTAGCACGCAGACAGAACGGAGATAGCGAACCGCTGAGTGTGTCGCTCTGCTCGTAAAAGCTTAGAAACCTTTGAACGAAAGGGATAATGAAAGCCTTGATTGCAAGGCTTTTTGCTTTATGGTGGGTAAGTATCAGAGTGAGAAAATTTTTGGAATGAGTAGAAGTGATAGCTAGAAATTATCAGTTTCTATTTCCATTTACCCTGTGGGTACGTGTTTGTTTCCATTGACAAGGAGTTTGTGGGAATAGAAATGTACCCACCTTGTTTGAATCAAGTGAAGTGTAGTTGAAGGAAATCTGTTGAAAGCAATACTTCATTTTACCGAATAAGTAATAATTTAGGCAACTTCAAATCGATTAAAAAAAACTATTTTAAAGGTTAAGAGTAGACAAAAATTGTCCACTCTTTTTTGCAAACTCAATTTATCAATAAATGAAATGAGGGAATGTAAAATGAAATATTTTGAGGTTGAGTTAGAAAATCCTGATGAATTTTTAAAACTACAAACAGAAGATTTTGTGAAAGCTAATCGCTTGCTACTAAGGAAGATAATCCAGAGCGTTACAGTCTATGAAGAAAACTTCGTCATATCCTTTAAATCTGGCATCGAATTGGAAGTATGAGTCTCATTCCATAACTTTTATATTGAACATATCATCTTGTTGTGTTATACTATAAATTGATATAAACAAAGATGTAGGAGGAACCGAAACTATGACAGCCTCAATGCGTTTAAGATAAGCTGGCAATAAAAAAAGCAGAATCTATACCCGATGATAGGCTTTTTTGTTGTGCTTATTTATACGATATTGAGCATTCATTAGTTACGGTGAGGATATTGGTTATTTAACTATACCTTTATTTAACTATGTCTTTAATATGAATGTTTCCAAATTGTATGTATGCAGACCAAAAGCCACATTGTGGGGTTTGGCCTGCATTTTTTATTGCCTAGAATGCTATTCAAAATAGAAATTCAAGCAAAATAATATGCAGGAGATAATATAAATGGAAAAATACAACAATTGGAAACGAAAATTTTATGCAATATGGGCAGGGCAAGCAGTATCATTAATCACTAGTGCCATCCTGCAAATGGCGATTATTTTTTACCTTACAGAAAAAACAGGATCTGCGATGGTCTTGTCTATGGCTTCATTAGTAGGTTTTTTACCCTATGCGATTTTGGGACCTGCCATTGGTGTGCTAGTGGATCGTCATGATAGGAAGAAGATAATGATTGGTGCCGATTTAATTATCGCAGCAGCTGGTGCAGTGCTTGCTATTGTTGCATTCTGTATGGAGCTACCTGTCTGGATGATTATGATAGTATTGTTTATCCGTAGCATTGGAACAGCTTTTCATACCCCAGCACTCAATGCGGTTACACCACTTTTAGTACCAGAAGAACAGCTAACGAAATGCGCAGGCTATAGTCAGTCTTTGCAGTCTATAAGCTATATTGTTAGTCCGGCAGTTGCAGCACTCTTATACTCCGTTTGGGATTTAAATGCTATTATTGCCATCGACGTATTGGGTGCTGTGATTGCATCTATTACGGTAGCAATTGTACGTATACCTAAGCTGGGTAATCAAGTGCAAAGTTTAGAACCAAATTTCATAAGGGAGATGAAAGAAGGAGTTGTGGTTCTGAGACAAAACAAAGGATTGTTTGCCTTATTACTCTTAGGAACACTATATACTTTTGTTTATATGCCAATCAATGCACTATTTCCTTTAATAAGCATGGAATACTTTAATGGAACGCCTGTGCATATTTCTATTACGGAAATTTCCTTTGCATTTGGGATGCTAGCAGGAGGCTTATTATTAGGAAGATTAGGGGGCTTCGAAAAGCATGTATTACTAATAACAAGTTCATTTTTTATAATGGGGACCAGTTTAGCCGTTTCGGGAATACTTCCTCCAAATGGATTTGTAATATTCGTAGTTTGCTGTGCAATAATGGGGCTTTCGGTGCCATTTTATAGCGGTGTGCAAACAGCTCTTTTTCAGGAGAAAATTAAGCCTGAATATTTAGGACGTGTATTTTCTTTGATCGGAAGTATCATGTCACTTGCTATGCCAATTGGGTTAATTCTTTCTGGATTCTTTGCTGATAAAATCGGTGTAAATCATTGGTTTTTACTATCAGGTATTTTAATTATTGGCATTGCTATAGTTTGCCAAATGATAACTGAGGTTAGAAAATTAGATTTAAAATAAACAATATTGGAGGAATATTTATGTATCTTATTTTCATGTAACTCTTCCTGCTAAAATCGCAGGGTTTTCCCTGCATACAAGCAAATGAAAGCATGCGATTATAGACAGGAGGAAATGTTATGGAATTAATATTAAAAGCAAAAGACATTCGTGTGGAATTCAAAGGACGCGATGTTTTAGATATAAATGAATTAGAAGTATATGATTATGACCGTATTGGTTTAGTAGGAGCAAATGGTGCTGGAAAAAGCACTTTACTCAGGGTACTTTTAGGAGAATTAACTCCCCCAGGATGTAAAATGAATCGTCTGGGTGAACTTGCCTATATTCCCCAGTTGGACGAAGTAACTCTGCAGGAGGAAAAAGATTTTGCACTTGTAGGCAAGCTAGGTGTTGAGCAATTAAATATACAGACTATGAGCGGTGGTGAAGAAACAAGGCTTAAAATAGCACAGGCCTTATCGGCACAGGTTCATGGTATTTTAGCGGATGAACCTACGAGCCATTTAGACCGTGAAGGAATTGATTTTCTAATAGGACAGCTAAAATATTTTACAGGTGCACTGTTAGTTATTAGCCATGACCGCTATTTTCTTGATGAAATAGTAGATAAAATATGGGAACTGAAAGATGGCAAAATCACTGAGTATTGGGGAAACTATTCTGATTATCTTCGTCAGAAAGAGGAAGAACGTAAGAGCCAAGCTGCAGAATACGAACAATTTATTGCGGAACGTGCCCGATTGGAAAGGGCTGCGGAGGAAAAGCGAAAACAGGCTCGTAAAATAGAACAGAAGGCAAAAGGTTCTTCAAAGAAAAAAAGTACTGAAGACGGAGGGCGTTTAGCTCATCAAAAATCAATAGGAAGTAAGGAAAAAAAGATGTATAATGCTGCTAAAACCCTAGAGCACAGGATTGCGGCCTTAGGAAAAGTAGAAGCTCCGGAAGGCATTCGCAGAATTCGTTTCAGGCAAAGTAAAGCATTGGAGCTCCATAATCCATACCCTATAGTCGGTGCAGAAATTAATAAAGTATTTGGGGATAAGGCTCTGTTTGAAAATGCATCTTTTCAAATTCCGTTAGGAGCAAAAGTGGCGTTAACTGGTGGTAATGGAATCGGAAAAACAACTTTAATCCAAATGATCTTAAACCATGAAGAAGGAATTTCTATTTCGCCTAAGGCAAAAATAGGTTACTTTGCACAGAATGGTTACAAGTACAACAGTAATCAGAATGTTATGGAGTTTATGCAGAAGGATTGTGACTACAATATATCAGAAATTCGTTCAGTGCTAGCATCTATGGGGTTCAAACAGAACGATATTGGAAAAAGTTTATCTGTTTTAAGCGGTGGAGAAATTATAAAATTGTTGCTTGCTAAAATGCTCATGGGTAGATATAACATCCTAATAATGGATGAACCCAGTAACTTCCTTGACATACCAAGTTTAGAGGCTTTGGAAATACTAATGAAGGAGTACACCGGAACTATCGTGTTTATCACCCACGATAAACGATTACTCGAAAATGTAGCAGATGTAGTTTATGAAATTAGAGATAAGAAAATAAATCTGAAACATTAAATTTAAGGTAGTCGCTGGTCAGTATAGTCTGTTCTGGTTGGCGACTCCATTGTTAAAGAGTATAAAGACTTTAGATTTTATGAATATTAAAAATAGGAACAGTCAATTGAACTGCTCCTATTTTTCTGCTAAATATATTGTAGTTTTCTTATATGTATAATGATAGATTAGCGGATTCTCATCTACGGTACTTACTTCAAATATGAAGAAGTGATCGCGGTTATCTCTGGACTTTTCCTTATTGAGGACAAAGTAATTCTTACGTGAAGTCGCCATTGTTTTTAGGATATCATCAGTTAGGAAGGTCAATGGAATATTCATGTTAGAGTAGCGGTAGAAGTCACGTTCAAAATCTTGGTAGCTCTCGCTATAATAGTCCATTTGTAGGTGATTACGCTGAAACTCAAGCTGATTCATAGAGCACCTCCTCGACAAGTTCAATACTAATAATGTCTTTTAATTTCAAATTGATGTGACCTGTTGTAGTTTTTATCAAAATGAAATCTTTGGTCAGACTTGGTATTGTTCCAGTGTAGGAAACACGCTTGTTTTTTTCAATCACTTGAATGCGTGTGCGTAGCTGCCCGGCGTATACTTGACTGAGGAGTAATAATTTCTTCTCTAGTGATAAGTCAGACATGTACGTTACTTTGTTTGTATCATCAGAGAGTGCTGATGCATGTTCAGATAGGAAAAAGCCCATCCATTTTTGCATCTTTGTATCCTGGTACTCTCTTGCTGATTGAAATGGTAAATATGAACGGTCAATCATATCAAATCCTTTCTATGCAGAGGCAAGGGTATTTTTATCAAATTGAATCGTAAAACCTTGAATTCCCCCACCTGTGTAACATTCTTTAAAGCGATTGATTACCTCAGTATAGATTATCACAGATGAGCTTGTTGGCTTAATGCTAAATGTAAATTCCAATGGTAATCGGTTTTCAGATTTAGCATGTACTAGTCGTATCGATATTTCAGTTGTTTTGAGTTTTCTCTGACGAAGTTTTGAAGTTGCTGTTTCAACGATTCCATGTAAAAATCTTTCAAGCATTTCAATATCATTACATCCTTTGCTACGGATTTCTGAAAATTGTACTGTATTTTTTTCTTGTTTCATTTTAATCCCTCCAATCCACCCGCGGAATGACCACCGATAAGTTTACTGCGTTCAATATTTCTGGAACCTTCAGTTAGGACGGTTCCTTTTTGTATGGCTAAAAAACCAAACTGTTCTCTGACAACATCAATAGCTGTCTGAAGTCTATTATCTTTTTCAATTTGTTCTACATCATCAAAGAGTGATAGTAGAGTATAGCTTTCATCTACGAAGCCACTATAAGATACACCAATTTGTCTCACTGCACCAGAGGTGTATTTTTTCGGAATAATACAAGTACATGACTCACCATTGTTTTGGGGAGATTTGCGGGTTCAATTTTATTCTGAGCATTTATAGATTTTTTCATCTCAGTCCTAGAATAGCCAATATGAATAGAAACGACAGTAGTCAATACTAGGGCTACTGTTCCGTTCCACAGTATCATTTAAAAATCATTTTCACACCCTTTCGTCTATTAGTATAGAAGAAAGCTCTCAGCACATGTTGAGGCGGTATCACTGCTTGTACGAGCTGAGGCATCAGCGAAGTAGAAGTAGATGCTCCGCCCATGGGATAGGACTCGTAGAATGAGGAGGGAAACCGACGAAATGATACGGTAAGTCCGAACCGCTGATTGTGTAGCTCTGCTCGTCCGATCTGAGACAGTCGAAAAGTAGAAAGGGATGGTATTGGTATCAATCAATGAGTAACAAAGTAACAGCGTGATTCGAAACATTTGCTTGTAATTTGCGGAGGAACATCAATATGGATGGAATAACAAAAGGTTCTATAAAAACGGCTAAACTAATAAAACAATTATGGCCCCAATTGACCGATAAAGAAGCTTTTGATGAAGTAAAAAAATATACGAATGGCAAAAATACTGCAATCTTTACTGAAGTTGAAGGTGATACAATTGTAGGTCTAGCACTATGTTCACTTAGATTTGATTATGTTGAAGGTTGTAAATATAGTCCTGTTGGATTCTTAGAAGGGATTATTGTCGACGAGGAATATCGTTTAAAGAATATTGCTAAAAATCTCTGTACAAAATGTGAGGAATGGGCGAAAAATAAAGGATGTAAGGAATTTGCAAGTGACTGTACTTTAACGAATACGGATTCTATAAGATTTCATCTCAATATTGGATTTCAGGAGGCAAATAGAATTATTCACTTTAAGAAGAAATTATAATTTAGAAACGTGAATAAACTTGTTTAAATTTTATGTCTCTTTAGAAAGTGTGTTAACTTGAAAGAACAAATTTTTTTGATGGGTGGGAATCCCCCAATAAAAAAATATAGCATTGTTGATAAAATTGTATTATCAAGCAAGATTGAAAGAATTGTTATTTTTACAGTTTTTCGAGAAAATTGGGAACCGTACATGAAAAAGTACACGGAAGTTTTCCAAAGTCAATTTCCTAATCTAAACACTGATTACTTACTTTTGGACACTGAGCAGATTGATTTTGATAGCTATTTAGATGCTGATCTAATCATCATTGGTGGAGGAAATACGGAAAAATATATAGCTACTTATGTCAATCAGGAGTACAAAAATTATATCGATCATATGCTTAATAAAGGGGCAAAAGTTATAGGGTTTTCTGCAGGAGCCCTATTATTAGGAGAAAAAGTCTATTTCTCACCTAATGATAATTCAGATCATCAGATAAAGATAAAAAATGGATTAGGACTCTTTAGTCAGTTTTTAATTAGTATCCATTATGATTCCTGGAATGATAAAGCTAATAAGGATAGAGCAGAAGAACTCGTTAGTGTTCCCATAATTCCACTAAATGATCATTCCTGTCTTGTATTGGATAAACTTGGAAACATTATTGAGAAAATTGACTAGTTTTAATCATGCGAATCTGAATTTACGAAACTAAGGTATTGACGAAATGAATAATGAAAAGCCTTGATTGTAAGGCTTTTTTGTGTTTTTATGATAGAATATAGGTAGTTATAATCGAGAGCAACTAAGAAGCAGTAAAAATATTATTCATAAAATAATCAAAATAAGGAAGATAAAATGACAGAAATTGACAAAAAGAATTTAAAAAATTATCTTTGTTTTACATTTGGAATTACTTATATATCTTGGGGGCTTCTTGCCATCTTTACGCAATCTTATATTTTGGGATTAGAGACATTTATAGGTAGAATATTACATATAGTTGGTGCACTTGGACCAGCTATTGCAAGTGGATTTTATTTAAAAAGTAATAATATAAAATTTAAACATTTTTTATTTAATAAGACAGAAAATAGTAGTATTTATTTCATTTATCATATGTTAGCAATTTTGATACTATTTTCTGTATCTTCCTTAGAATTAAACGGAGTATCAATTTATCTGATGCCATTATTCTTTATACAACTAATTTTTTTTGGTGGTGGACATGAAGAATTAGGATGGAGAGGAATATTACAACCATTACTTGATAAAAAATATACTTATTGGCAATCTAATTTGATTGTAGGATCAGTTTGGGGAATATGGCATCTGCCTTTATGGTTTATAGTTGGAGAAAGTCATCAAGGATTTCCTTTTATTTTATTTTTTATATATACATTATTTTTAAGTTTTGTTTTAGGGCTTCTTTACCGTCAAACAAAATCTGTGGGATACTGTATATTATTTCATGCGTTCGCAAATTTGTTAAATCTCTATTTTGTGTTAAAAATTAATCTTATTTTTATTATCATTTTTATTGGTTATTTGATTTATACTATATTGGCGAGTAATAGAATTAGTAAGGAAACAACATTTTAAAATTTAGATCAGGATATCCATTATTGAAAGTAACGTGTGGTCATTCTAGATAATCAATGTTAGGGACTTTTCTATTTGATGAGACATCACTGCTTGTACGAGCTGATTAAACATGGGTGTAGCTAGTGAAAGTCCTACAGTAAGGAGTTTAAACATGAAATTCCATGAATTTGGTGATAAGAATTTGCCTTCTATTTTACTGATACATGGTGGTGGAAGTTCTTGGTGGAATTATCTTCGTCAAGCACGAATCTTGTCAGAAGAATACCGTATTATTCTACCCACTTTGAATGGCCACGGCGAGGAATATCAACTTGATTATGTTTCTACTGAAGATTCTGCTTTGGAGATTCTAGACTATATCAAAGCAAACTGTGGTGGGAAATTATTTGCAATCGGTGGTGTTTCACTTGGTGGTCAAATTGCCATAGAGCTTTTGTCTTTAGACAGTGAAATTGCTGAGAAGGCCATCATAGATGGAAGCCTCTGCATTCCTCAACCAAGGTTAGCTAAAATCAGCATCTTTCTAGTGTCTCTATTTGGTAAACTGATGTTCAATAAATTCTCTTGCAAACTTCAGTTAAGCATGATGAACAAACTCTATCCTAAACTGGCTTATCCAGAGGAAATAAAAGCTTATTATTTAGAAGATTTGCCAAGGACGCCTGTCAAAACATTGGTGACCATTTACAAAAACTATATGGGGCGTTACAAGCTGAAAGATATGATTTCTGCTAGCAAGGCTCAGGTTCTGTATATCTATGGTGAAAAAGAATTGAACTGCGTGAAAGAATCAGCGAAATTATTTCATCAGCTACATTCAAATACAATTTTGTATGAAGCAAAGGGCTATAACCACGGCTATTTATCAGCTTACCTGCCTTATGAGTGGATTGATTTGGTGGTGCCATTTTTAAAGAGTGACTCATTAGAAATGTGTAACGAATCTGATATGCCATAAGGAGGAATACCATGCTAGGAGCAATTATTGGAGACATTGTAGGTTCAGTTTACGGATGGAACAATATCAAAACGAAGGATTTTCCTTTATTTTGTGAGGATTGTTTTTTCACGGATGATACAGTAAGTCCTAACCGCTGAGTGTTTGAGTTTGTTAGTGAAACGTTGCTAATCCTCAAAATAAAGAAGCCAAAATTCCATTATTTTGAGATGAAAACCTAAACTGTTTTTAAGGAGGTGTTATATTGATAGAGAGTAGACCTGGGTTTGATAAAATCACATCCTTTGATGAATTTAATAAATACTATTGGTATCGTGATGAACTCTCACAGGTATGCAAGTCATTAGGACTTGAAAATAGAGGTACAAAACAAGAACTCAATGATATTATTGAGCAGTACTTTAAGGGGAATTTGTTTAAAAAATCATCAATAAAAGGGAAAAAGAAACAAGTAGAAGTCCTTACCTTGGACACGCCCTTACTTGAATGTGGATTCTCCTTTAATGCAAACTTTAGAGAATATTTCTCAACTTTAACAGGTGTTTCGCCCTTTAAATTTACTGCTAATATGGCCACTGCTTGGAGAAAAGTAAAAAAAGAAAATGATTTGAGATTTACAATTCAAGATATGCTAAAAGTTTATTATGGAGATTCAGACTATGCCAAGTATGATCATTCGGTTTGTCAATGGAATCAATTTTTAAAGGATTTCTGTGCAGACGAAAATAATCGTAATTACTCGGATAAACTAAAAGTAGCTTCTATTCTTTGGAAAGAAGTTAGAAATTCAAAGAACGAAAAAGTTTATTCCAAACAGCTTCTGAAAGAACATAGCGACAAAATAG
Organism: Streptococcus sp. 27098_8_70; assembly: GCF_041432215.1. Taxonomy (GTDB): domain Bacteria; phylum Bacillota; class Bacilli; order Lactobacillales; family Streptococcaceae; genus Streptococcus; species Streptococcus oralis_CP. The sequence continues at coordinate 317,704 of NZ_JAPVZD010000001.1, read as the reverse complement.
AGGAGTATCGTAAATAAGCAACTCTTAGTTTAGTGGGTGGAGCGATAGCCTCTATTTTCTTTAAAAAGTTTATAGAGGAAAGATAGATTAAGCGTGAAGAAAGTTGGTGAGAAAAATGGATATTCTAATGAATGAAAAAAGTTTTGATGCTAAAGCGTTAGAAAAATGGAAAAGAAAACACGTAATTTCAGTTTATAAAAACTTGGGACTTTCTTATGATGGGGAAGCGTCAACGGAACAATTATGTGAAGCGTTAATCGAGAAAAAGGTGGAGCTAGGATATGATGCGATTGTCGCAAAAATTCAGAATCAACTGAAATTAGGCGACATCAGTCTAAAGATTGCGACTACACTATCTGGAAAAAGAAGAAAAAAGGCCATGACTAAAATTTATGCAGAAGGAATTGATGTAGAAACATTAGGCAAGGTGATTGATCACGTTACGTTTCTAAATACACCCGAAAATTTGAAAGTCAATTTGTCCGTTTGTCCAGAACACTACGCCTTAGTGCCCCGAGAAGAGGTACTAGAGGTTATTGAAAAAACAGGGAATGCTCCTTTCCCAATGCAATTCTTTATTCAGTTTAACGAAGAAGAGGGAATTCAAACGCCTCGGGATGAAGAGTATCCGTATCAAATCGTCGGAATTGCAAAACTAAAAGACGGGACCATTATTGGAGGAGTGAGACATCAATTCCGTAATGTAGGACAGGGAATTGAGGCGATCACTTGTGTCGAGTTTCCGGCGTTATGCCCTAATTCTATTGTAAAAGACCACCAAATTCACTTGGCGGTGGAGTGGTCAGAGTGGATTCAATGGGCCATTGACCATCAAGATTTATTGCAAAACAGTTAAAGTGGCTTGGGTTGGAATGAGACTACGAATCTATCCATTAGTTTGTAAGGAGGAATATCATGCTAGGAGCTATTATTGGAGATATTGTAGGTTCAGTTTACGAATGGAACAATATTAAAACAAAAGACTTTCCATTATTTCGTGAGGATTGTTTTTTCACGGATGATACGGTAAATCCGAACCGCTGTGTGTAAGCTTGTTAGTGAAACGGAATTAATCCTCTCACCTTTTCATTTTAAGGTAAGAAGGCTTCAAAGCTCCACTGGAGCTTTGAACTCCCCAAACCTTTTGTGTTCCGCGGACGCGCCACGTTGAGGCGGTAAGTCTATTAGTGAAGAGTAATTAATTTTCAGAAGGCTTCCTGCTTTTTTAATCCTACGGACGAAAAATACGGCAAAACCTTATTTTATACAGTAAATTTTCTAACGTTAGAAAAATAGATTTGATGCATTTAGATAAACAAATTATAAATAGGAGAATCGAATGTTTAATTTTTTTAAAAAGAAAGATCCTAAAAACCTCGAAATCAATTTTCATGACAATTCAATGGTAATGAACGGAACCAGCTTGTCTTTTCCTTTATCTTTGAAAGATATTGAGGCCGTGTTAGGAAAGCCTGATCAGGTTGTCAAAAAAGAAAGTAAATACATAAAGTACGTTTACGACAATGCTGGTATTGTATTTGAACATTCGTCTTCTATCCGGAATCATTTAAAGAAATGCAGGGTCTATATTGATGATGAGCATCTACTTTCTACAATCAGTTTCTACTATGGTGATGTTGTAAAACCTATGTTTGGAGAAGAAGAATTACCCAAGATGCCTTGTCAAGCCGTAGTATCCACTGATGGGAAGCCTCCCTATTTTCTTTATGATAGACACAGAACTGGGGATTTCAATTTTATTTTATGGACCCCTCATGGAACCAATTTTAATGGAAGACCAGATGTAATGAGATATCCACTCACCATTTCTTACTATCCAGAAATCAAGCATGAACGTCAAAAATCAAATCCAAAAGTTGTTCAAGAAAAATATCTTCATTTTGATAATCTGAATTTTAAACTAGCTATTATCCAAGTATTGATGTATGATTTAGATATTTTAAAGCCAGCTTTTGATATTTTTGATTTTTCAGAGGAATTTAGCGAGTTGGATATTGATACAGAAAGTACAGAACTTGTAGAGCCTGCCTTAGAATACTTTAAAAATCTTCAGATTTCACAGAAGTATGCAAGTCTTGTAAAAGAGATTGATATGGATGGCGGTAATGAAATTTTTATGAATCTGATTCCTCAGTGGGATGGTGAGGATAGTACTTTTGATTTGAATGAGGTTAGTTTGGTTGAATTAAAGCAGTTCCCAAATTTAAAACAAGCGACAATCATGTCAAGTAATTTTGAACAAGTTAAGGAAACTTTTGCTAAAGCTGGAGTCGACGTAGAACTAGTGTAAGTTTAACTAAACATTTATAAATTTTTGAAAAAATCTTACTGTTATGACTCGAAAAAAGGATTAAGTAAAATATGAAAAAGTTTAAATGGTGTTTATGGGTAACTGGGGTTCTTGTTATTCTTATGACAGCATCTTCATTGAATGCTTGTAGTTTGGGTGGTGAAACCATTCCCAAAAACAGAACAAGGGAACAGTACGAGTTTGAAAAAACGTTTGATCCTATGTTTAAATTTTTGGAACAAGAGCAGAAGGATTTTAATGGGCTGGAAGCTTATAAAAGCAGCGTCTATATAAAAAATGGTGACGAAGTCAAAAGATGTGAAATCGACCTAGACATTACCAAGGCAGATGGTAAGGGCGACTATAGAATACAAATCGGAGAAAATAAAAAAACGGTTCCCGTTAGTTATTCTAATGGCAAGTTGCATTACGATTCAGCGATAGATCCTTTATTTGATGAAGAAATTCTTAACTTAGTTGTCAAAAGAGATGTTTTTGACTCCTTGAATGTAAAAAGAACGTTAAGAACTGGAACAACAGAGCTTAGTGAAATTATCTACCAGCCAGAAACTCAGTCTGAACTCTTTCAGAAACTGAAAATCAAATATGATCTACCAGAGGAAACTACATGCCAAATCAGGGTAAATTACTCAGATAAAACAAATTATGGGATCACAATACAGTTAACATCGAAAGAGATGTCTGTCAAAATTGGTTTAACTATTATTAAAAAACGGGGCTAACGATTTAGGAATGTTATTGAAAAGAGTTTTTTAACTCTGAGAAGGATTTAAAGGTGACTATGAAGGTAAAATTTAAAGAAACGAATAAAGTATTTTTCAAAATAGTAGAAGTAGAGGGAGAAAAGTATATTCTAGATTTGACGACTGTTAGACCAAAATCCTATTTCTGGGGTTCTCTTCCCGATGAAATTACTGCAAAAATGCAAAAGTTAGATAAAAGAGATATGCGTTTTGAGAGTGTAGCTCCAACTATGAGTAAATCAATTGGGATTGCAATTGGTACAGCAATAGGGGGATCTGGCTATCGGCTTGTGACAAATTTTTTTAGAAACAATGGGATTAGTCATAACCTTCCTTTAAAGATAGGCTTATATGGCCTATTCATTTCCCTAGCTTATCTTGCTTTCTGGTTCATTGCCATAAGAGCTCGTCATAGCGTCCAAAAAAGACTTGAGAATAACGTTACAAATTATAAAATAACCTTTAAACCAGTTGGAAATAAACGTCAATTAAAACATTACAAACTTCTTCCTTTTATCCTTGTTCCGACTCTTGGATGTTTTGTATTTTATCTATATACTGTTAATGGAACAGAGGGAGCCTTACTTGTTATTAATAGTATTCTATTATTGGGATTTTTTACAGTGATTTTAGGCATGTCACCACTCCGAGAAAGTGTCGAAAAGCAAGAGATTATTTTTGATAGAATAGAGAAGTTATAAATTAAGATGAAAGCTGTTTATGATCCTATTTTGCAGGTCACATTGGGCTATTCTATCAGAAAAAATTAGGGAACTGATTAGAGAGCATTTTGTTAGTCAATGACTCATTTAAGGTTCAGAACTTCTCTCGTAATGCCACATTGTAATTTAGAAAAGGAGTAAAAATGAATTATTTAGAAATACGTAAGAAATATGCATTTTATAGAAAAGTCGTGATTGTTTTGGCTGTTCTTCTCATTCTTTTTGTAGCTTGGATGGTGAAAGATAGGACTACTCAAACCCTTTGTATTTTATTCATAAGTGCACTTTTATTTCTTTTCATTGCACTAATCAGAAGAGGGTATGTAAGGAGTGGTACTAAGTTACTGCATATGGACTTAGATTTACCATCTTGGAAGCAATACATTGAATTGAAGAAAGATGCAAAAAGAGCTATTATAAAAATGGATGTGACACTAACATCTGTTGGGTATTCCTATATGATTGGTGATTTCGATGCTGCCATTAAGGAGGCTTCTGAAGCAATGACTGATCAAAAACTGAAGCCGAAATACAGGGATTTCTTTGAGAGTTACCTCGTTCGTTCGACAGTTCTTGCAAACCCTAATCTGACCAGGGACCAGCTTGATCTTATATTAAATAAAATGTCCATATCAGATCCAACTCTAGCTGAGAGAACAAAAAACGTGAGTATCGCACTTTACGATTTAACAATTGCTCATCAAACCAATGATTATTTTGAAGAATTGGAAAACGAATTTAAATATCAACAATTGGAAATCACTTATTATCAAGCTTTGAACTCTAAATTAAAAGGAGATATGACTAGGGCGAATGAGTTGTTTAGAAAACTCGCTCAAGAAGATGAACAGCTCTATATCGTACGGAAGTCTAAAGAATTTTTAAATAGTGAATCTATTAATTAGCGATGAATAAGTACAGAAAAGGATAAAAAGGATTAAGTGTGAAATCAAATAAATTATTGCTAATAAACGGAGTTATTTCTTTAATTGGAGCTTTAACGATTACTTACCTTTCTTCTAAAATGTGGAAATTTGAAATCATTTACTGGGTGATACCTAAGCTTGTTAGACTTTCTAGTTGGGATGGAATCTACTTTTCAACTTGTTTAATATTGCTGTTTTTTGGTTTTGTAGCATTCCTTCTTCATGATGAAGAATCAAAAGTCAATAAGAAGACTTATCAGTTTCTTTTGATTGCATCTATTATTGGTTTTATTCCGATATTAGCTGGATTTTCCAGTGTGTTCGCATTTGTTTCAGCTATTTTGTACTTAATGGATTATATAAAATTGTCGAAAAAGTAAAGTAGTGGATTGTTAACAATAAGTATTTATTCTTGTTTAAGTTGAGGTAAGTGCTTGATACATTAACGTATCTATTCTAGTTAGTGGATTCGATTTTTCAAGCATTTGGATGGCGTTTACATAACTCAAGTGATATAATTAGTTACTAGAATTTTTGTAACTATTAAAGGAGTATTATCAATGAAAAAAGTAATGTTAATTATCAACCCTACCTCTGGTGGGGAAAAGGCTTTGGATTATAAGGTCAAGCTGGAGAATAAAGCCAAAGATTATTTTGAGCATGTGGAAACCAAAATTACCGAAAAAGCGTTAGACGCAACACACTTTGCTGAGGAAGCGTCTCGTGAGCAGTATGATGCAGTGGTTGTGTTTGGAGGGGACGGGACTGTCAATGAAGTCATTTCGGGTATTGCTGAGAGAGACTACATTCCGAAGTTAGGGATTATCCCTGGCGGTACTGGTAACCTCATTACGAAACTATTGGAAATCAATCAAGACATCGATGGCGCGATTGATGAACTCGATTTTAATTTAACCAACAAGATTGATATAGGTAAAGCAAATGATAACTATTTTGGTTATATCTTTAGTATCGGTTCTCTGCCTGAGGCGATTCACAATGTGGAGATTGAGGACAAGACAAAATTCGGTATTTTTGCCTATGCTGTAAATACCATGAAGTCTGTCATGACGGATCAGGTCTTTAATATTAATGTCGAGACAGAAAATGGAAATTATGTTGGTGAAGCGAGCCATGTTTTGGTTCTCTTGACAAATTACTTCGCTGATAAGAAAATCTTTGAAGAAGACAAGGATGGCTATGCCAATATTTTGATTCTAAAAGATGCTTCTATATTCTCTAAATTATCCGTCATTCCTGATTTACTAAAAGGAGATGTTGTCGGCAATGACAATATTGAGTATATCAGAGCGCGTAATATTAAGATCTCTTCAGATAGTGAATTGGAGTCAGATGTTGACGGCGATAAATCGGATTACCTACCTGTAGAAATCAAAGTCCTAGCTCAGCGAGTAGAAGTGTTTTCAAAACCGAAAGAGTAGAAGGTAGAAACAAGTTTGTCATTCACTGTTAAAACTGGTTTCATGTCAAAGAAAGTAGTTTGTCGTAAAATTTGCAATATTTTGTAAAATTAATATATTGGTTAAAATAATTAGATAATGATTTATAGAAAAATCAGGAGAAGTTAGAAGAAAAAATGAAAGACAAAGAAAGTTATAATAAATTTATTCCAAAGTTATACAATGAAGAACTTTTAAAGAATCATTTTAAAGAAACTATGTGTTTTTCTAGGAAGGAATTAAATAATAAGAGTATAATAAATCAAAAGCTCATTAAATTCCCCATAGTTGGTCATGAAGTTTGGGCATTATTTGGTAAAGAAAAAACGGGCGAATGGCGGTGTTTACAAGTTGGACAAAGTAAAAATAAAGTAAAGGCTGAAATTGAATCATTAATTGAATTTATGTCTTATGATTATAATCAATTAGTTGAGAGTATTAAAGATGGTGTAAGAAATAGAGATAGTACTTTTTATAGTAATATCTATCAATCTTCTAAAGAAGAAAAGAATAAATTTTTATACAGTCATATAGCAAGCCAATACGATGAATTTCAACTTGGTCTACTAGATATAGATAAATATCTTGGCATTAAAAACTTAAAATTTGAAAATAAACATATTAGTAATATAATGAAAATTGCAAAACCATTATATGCAGAGGCTAAACTTGCATTTGAAACAAAATCTATATACTGGACTATGTTTAATTCTGGAGTTGATGGACAAGCAATTATGATTTTCTTAGGAGATAACAAAGATTGATTAAATGTCTTCTTTTCTATCTTCAAATATATACTACTATCTTGAGTCTATATGAAATTGGAATTCAAAATTACTAATTGAATTTGAATAGATTGTACCATACTTGTAAACTTTATATCCTTCCAATCAATAGTAGTAATTCAAAGTCTTTTTTAAGGCTTTTTGTATACTTAAAAAGATAGTTCTTTTAAAAATGGACCATTCTTGCAAATAGTTTACAAAAATAGTATACTGGAATTATTATCATTGAAAACGTTTTCGTGAAAATAGATTAAAAATTTGGGAGACAAATACAATGGAATTAACAGCCATTTACCATAGACCGGAGTCGGAGTATGCGTATCTTTATAAAGATAAGACAATGCACATTCGTATCCGGACTAAGAAAGATGATATTGAAAGCATCCATTTGCATTATGGAGATACTTTTATCTTTTTAGAGGACCATTATGAAGCAAGCAAGGCGATGATCAAAGTGACTTCCGATGCCTTGTTTGATTACTGGCAAGTGGAAGTTACGGTTGGCTATGCACGACTCCAGTATCTCTTTGAACTCAAGGATAAGCAAGGTCAGGAGGTCTTATATGGCGATAAGGGATGTGTTGAAAATACGCTAGAAAACCTTCATTATGAAGGAAATGGCTTTAAAATTCCGTATATCCATGAGATTGATGCTTGCCACGTTCCTGACTGGGTAGCAGAGACGGTATGGTATCAGATTTTCCCAGAACGTTTTGCTAATGGGAACCCTGAGATTTCTCCAGAAGGGGCTCTGGCTTGGGATTCGTCAATCAAACCAAAAACGAGTGATTTCTTTGGTGGTGATTTACAAGGTATTATTGACCATCTAGATTACTTGCAAGACTTAGGGATTACAGGTCTTTATCTCTGTCCGATTTTTGAATCTCCAAGCAATCACAAGTATAATACGACGGATTATTTCGAAATTGACCATCATTTTGGAGACAAGGGAACTTTCCGTAAACTGGTGGAGGAGGCTCATCAGAGAGGGATGAAAATCATGCTGGACGCTGTTTTCAATCATATCGGGGACCAGTCTCCACAATGGCAGGATGTTCTCAAGCATGGTGAAAAGTCGGAATATAAAGACTGGTTCCATGTTCAAGAATTCCCCGTGACCAAGGATAAGCTGGGAAACCCAAGAAAACTCCCTTACCATACCTTTGCCTTTGCCAGCTATATGCCCAAGCTAAATACGGCCAATCCTCAAGTGAGGGACTATTTGTTGAGCGTTGCGACCTACTGGATTGAAGAGTTTGATATTGATGCTTGGCGACTGGATGTGGCAAATGAAGTAGACCATCAATTTTGGAGAGATTTCCGTAAGGCTGTCTTGGCTAAAAAGCCTGACCTTTATATTCTTGGAGAGGTCTGGCACACTTCCCAACCCTGGCTAAACGGAGATGAATTCCACGCAGTCATGAATTATCCTCTCTCTGAAAGTATCAAGGATTATTTCTTGCGAGGGGTTAAGAAGTCACCTCAATTTATCAATGAAATCAATAGCCAATCTATGTACTATAGACAACAGATTTCGGAAGTGATGTTCAATCTTCTGGATTCGCACGATACGGAGCGCATTTTGGCTACTGCCAAGGGAGATGCCCAACTGGTTAAGTCTGCCCTCGCCTGCCTCTTTTTACAAAGGGGGACACCGTGTTTCTACTATGGAACTGAGTTGGAGTTAGGTGGAGGGCCAGACCCAGATTGTCGTCGTGTCATGCCTTGGGAACGTGTTTCATACAGTAATGACATGCTTCATTTCATGAAGAAATTGATTCAGCTTCGAAAGGATGCTTCAGGCATTATTCAACATGGAACTTATAGACTGCAAGAAATCAAGCCGGATGTGCTTTCTATAGAATGGAATAATGATGGACAAAAAATCCAAGCTGTTTTTAACCAATCAACTGAAAATTATCTTGTAGATAGTGATGTTGTAGCTCTAGCAAGTCATTGCCAAGTATTGGAGCAGCAACTGGTGATATTGCCTAAAGGTTTTGTGATTCAATAAAAAATAGGATTAAAAAGGCTGTAATGAATGGGTGATTCGTGCAGTCTTTTTTTGACTTATGTAGTATAATAAAGCTAAGTCAACGATTACTAGCTGAATGATTAGTGAATGGTGTTTAAAATGAAAAAGAGACTTGTAGTCTAGAAGGAGAATTGCATGAAACGAACGAGAAAAGTAGTAGCCTTGGGACTGTGTTTGCCCTTATTTCTTGGCTTGGCTGCTTGTCACCAAAATAATACGAGCACTGAAGCTGCAAACCAGACACAGACCAGTTCGGATAAAGTTCCTTGGACGGCTTCATATACCAATCTGAACAATCAGGTCAGTATCGAAGAGGTCAAATCTCTCTTATCAGCTCACTTGGACCCAAATAGTGTTGAGGCATTTTTCAATCTTGTCACAGACTATAATGCGACTGTCGGCTCTACTGGCTTAAGTGGAAATTTTGCCTCCTTTACGAAGACAGAATACGACGTAGAGAAAATCAGCAACCTCTGGAATCAAAAAAAGGGTGACTTTGTCGGGACCAACTGCCGTATTAATAGCTATGCGCTCTTGAAAAATTCGGTCACAATTCCAAAACTTGAAAAGAATGATCAGCTGCTTTTTGTGGATAACGACGCTATCGATAAGGGAAAAGTATTTGATTCGAAAGATAAGGAAGAGTTTGATATTCTATTTTCTAGGGTGGAGACGGAACCAACGACGGATGTAAAAGTTCACGCGCAGAAGATGGAGAAATTCTTCTCCCAGTTTCAATTCAATGACAAAGCTCGAATGTTGTCTGTTGTGTTGCATGATAATTTAGATGGAGAGTATCTTTTTGTCGGGCACGTTGGTGTTTTAGTGCCAGCTGATGAGGGTTTCTTATTTGTAGAGAAACTGACTTTTGAAGAGCCTTATCAAGCTATTAAGTTTGCGAGCAAGGAAGATTGTTACAAGTATCTATCCACCAAATATGCGGATTATACAGGTGATGGACTGGCTAAGCCTTTCATTATGGATAATGAAAAGTGGGTTGAAGGTTATTAAGACAGGCAAAGGAGAAGCAATATGGAGACTGTAATAGCGCTTTTAGTTCTCATTCTTATCGGATTCTGGGCTGTAAACATTCTCAAGCCTCGTAAGTCAAATAAAAAAGAACGATTTTTAGGCTATATGCAGCGCTATGATATAGATGGTGAGGGTTATCAGTCAGAAGTCTGGGAAGTGACAGAAGATGAGAATGAGAAATAAGGAGGAGTGTCCAAAAACAGTAGATTTCTTGCCTTTTCAAGAAAGAGAACTAGTAACATTAGTGCTATCCTAAGGAACTTATAGGAGGAAACATTATGGGAATGATTGCTAATTATCAATATCTATCTGACAATGAATTAGGCCAAATAAAGCGGTATTCTTGTCAGGAAGAGGATTTACTTGACTTAGTAGAGGATTATCCTGAGGGAAATGATACGTTGATAGATATTGATAAAATGTGGGATGCCTTACTCTTTGTTATGACAGGTTTTAGTAGTTCAGAATTTATGGATGACGACCCCTTGAAAGAAGCTGTCTTGGGAGTAACTCCTTTAGAAAATGTATCAGAGTATGTAGCTTATACTGAACACTCAAAGATAGCTGAGATTGTTCAAGCTTTAGAGAATTTTGACATGGATAGGGCTCTAGCTGATTTTAGCATGGAAGCATGTAAGAAGGCCGATTTGTATCCCGATATTTGGGATTATCTTGATGAAGAGGAAGAAATCAAGGATGATATTCGAACCTGTTTTGTAAAAATGAAAAACTTTTATAAGAAAATCTTAACTCTCAAAGGAAATGTCTTAGTGACTATTTGTTAACTACTTTTACCAACTGTTAGTCAGGTGCGTGATGAATGTACATTTAGAAAATCGAACACCTGATGACTTGTCTGGTGGAGGAAATATTCCACAGTGTAGTCGGATGGGATAGATAGAAATTGGTTATAGAATTTGTAAGCATAATAGATTTTAAACGTTAAGATGGAGGATTGAAAAGATGGGAAAAATTGAATGGGACAAGATAACGACTCGCTTAGATGCCTTGCTGGTCATTGATGAGTATCGAACAGATCCAAACAAGACCTGGCTTCGATTGATCGTTAAGACTGAGGAAAGCTATGGGATCCGTTACCTTATCAACAACGGTTCTGGTGATTCTCTAGATGTGATTTTGACTGATAAAATGATCCTTATAAAGGGCTTTGATCATGAAAGTAGTTTGAGTCAATTTGCTGCGGATGAGTGGAATCAAGACATCATAGACGGATTTTATAAAGGGCTGGATGAAAAGTATCAAAACCTATACTCAGAAGAGCAAAAAGATGAAACAACTTTCTTTATCTGGTATGACGGTCAAGAGCATCAAAATACCTACCAAGAGCAGGACGGTGGCGAATGGTTGTTATCCTATTTCTTTGACAGTTTTGAGAAATTTCATGAGTTTGTAGAGTACTATTATTCAATTACCGTAGATGAGGACTTACTTAGAAAACTTTACAAACAAGGACAGCTTTCAGAAGTAGAATTGGAGCAGTTGATTCTTACTTCCTAGCTGGAAATATGTATAAAATCTGATGAAAAGAATTGATTTTCAATATCAAGTCATACTTTAAGATTATTAAAATATCTAATGGTTGTAGTTTCTTTTTTCTTACTTCTTTGACGTTTTAAAGCGATTTCTTTTTGTCATTGAATAATATTCCACGAACAAAAAACAAAATTATTTAAAAAAGTTTCACAAAATGCTTTACAAGCTCTTATAAACATGATATAGTTATAAGGCTTAGAAAATGAGAAGATGTTTTCTAGCAAATATAAACCCGAGTAAAAAATGCCTACGGACAGGCAGGGTTGAATGCCGAAGCGTGGTTGAAAAGCCACATTATTGATAGGGTTAAAAGCCTACTTTTATAAGTTGATGTTAGGACGCTTGTCCTAATTCATAAATTTTTAGTGTGGTGAAAGCACACGTCATCTTGTGAAACGATCAATAAAGTACGTAATATTTGCTACTAGAGAGTTAGGAAACATCGGGAACAGACATACTCAACAGAAACCAAAATAAACACGTCAGAAGATTGCAGAGCAGGTGAAAACCTGCTCTTTTTTCATAAGTCAACCTTTAGTCGCCTTTATCTTTTTGAGGTGCTAAAAATACGGTAAAGGAGTATGTCTTGAAGAAGTTAGATCAAAACCAAGCCCCAATTTACGAGGCCTTGGTCAAGCTACGCAAGAAAAGAATTGTCCCCTTTGATGTGCCAGGTCACAAGCGTGGACGGGGAAATCCTGAACTTGTCGAACTGTTAGGAGAAAAATGTGTTGGCATTGATGTCAATTCTATGAAACCCTTGGATAATCTTGGTCATCCCATTTCGATTATTCGGGATGCGGAGGAATTAGCTGCGGATGCTTTTGGTGCAGCCCATGCCTTTCTCATGATTGGGGGAACAACTTCATCTGTTCAAACCATGATTCTTTCCACCTGCAAGGCGGGAGATAAGATTATTCTTCCACGAAATGTCCACAAATCTGCTATCAATGCGTTGGTTCTATGTGGTGCCATTCCCATCTATATCGAGATGAGTGTAGATCCCAAAATCGGCATCGCATTAGGACTTGAAAATGACCGTGTTGCCCAGGCAATTAAGGAGCATCCAGATGCTAAAGCTATCCTAATCAACAATCCTACTTACTATGGGATTTGTTCGGATCTGAGAGGATTAACAGAGATGGCTCACGAAGTGGGCATGCTAGTTTTAGTGGATGAAGCTCATGGTGCGCATTTGCATTTTACAGATAAACTTCCAATTTCTGCTATGGATGCAGGTGCTGATATGGCGGCGGTCTCTATGCATAAGTCTGGTGGGAGTCTGACCCAAAGCTCCATTTTACTTATCGGGGAGCAGATGAATCTTGAATACGTTCGTCAGATTATCAACCTGACCCAGTCTACATCAGCATCTTACCTGCTGATGGCAAGTCTCGATGTTTCTCGTAGAAACCTAGCCCTTCGTGGTAAAGAGTCCTTTGAGAAAGTTATTGAGTTATCTGAGTATGCTCGTCGTGAAATCAATGCCATCGGTGGCTACTACGCCTACTCAAAAGAGTTAATAGACGGTGTCTCGGTTTGTGATTTTGACGTGACTAAGTTATCAGTCTACACTCAGGGGATTGGTTTAACAGGGATTGAAGTTTATGATCTCTTACGGGATGAATATGACATTCAGATCGAGTTTGGTGATATTGGCAATATCTTAGCTTATATTTCCATTGGCGACCGCATCCAAGACATCGAGCGCTTAGTCGGTGCTTTGGCTGATATTAAGAGACTCTATTCTCGAGATGGGAAGGACTTGATTGCTGGAGAATATATCCAGCCCGAGTTGGTGCTGTCTCCACAAGAAGCCTTCTATTCAGAAAGAAAAAGTTTAACCTTGGATGATTCTGTTGGACAAGTCTGTGGGGAATTTGTCATGTGCTATCCTCCAGGGATACCAATCCTAGCACCAGGTGAACGGATTACACGAGAGATTGTGGATTATATACAATTCGCCAAGGAACGTGGTTGCTCCCTCCAAGGGACGGAAGATCCAGAAGTCAATCACATCAACATCATTGAGAGAAAGGAGAACTAGATGGATTTATGGTTTTCTGAAGTTCATACTCCAGATGTGAAACTGTCCCTGAGAACAGCCAAGCAACTCTATGCTGGAAAAAGTGAGTGGCAGGATATTGAGGTATTAGATACACCAGCTTTTGGAAAGATATTGATCTTAAATGGCCATGTCTTGTTTTCAGATGCAGATGATTTTGTTTACAATGAAATGACCGTCCACGTACCCATGGCTGTCCATCCAAATCCAAAGAAAGTATTGGTTATTGGGGGTGGTGACGGGGGTGTTGCCCAAGTATTAACACTCTATCCTGAACTGGAACAAATCGATATTGTGGAACCGGATGAGATGTTGGTTGAAATCTGTCGTGAGTATTTCCCAGACTTTGCTGCAGGGCTAGATGATCCTCGTGTTACCATTTACTACCAAAATGGGCTTCGTTTTTTACGAAACTGTGAGGATGATTACGATATCATTATCAACGATGCGACAGATCCATTTGGGCATACGGAAGGGCTTTTTACCAAGGAATTTTACGGGAACAGCTACAGAGCTTTGAAAGAGGATGGTATCATGATTTACCAGCATGGGAGTCCGTTTTTTGACGAGGATGAGTCAGCTTGCCGAAGCATGCACCGCAAGGTCAATCAAGCCTTTCCAATCAGCCGGGTCTATCAGGCCCATATCCCAACCAGTCCAGCGGGCTATTGGTTGTTTGGATTTGCATCGAAAAAATACCACCCTGTCAAAGATTTTGACAAGGAAGGCTGGAAAAAACGCCAGCTTTTCACAGAATACTATACTGCAAACTTACATGTGGGAGCCTTTATGTTGCCTAAGTATGTTGAGGATATTTTAGAAGAAGAGGAAGGGAAAAAATGAGTCGTTTATTAGTTATCGGATGTGGGGGCGTTGCCCAAGTTGCTATTTCAAAGATTTGCCAAGATAGCGAAACATTTACAGAGATTATGATTGCTAGTCGTACTAAGTCAAAATGTGATGACTTGAAAGCTAAATTAGAAGGCACAACAAGTACAAAGATTGAGACAGCTGCTCTTGATGCTGACAAGGTTCAAGAAGTGATTGCCTTGATTGAAAGCTACAAACCAGAAGCTGTTTTGAATGTAGCACTCCCATATCAAGACTTGACTATTATGGACGCTTGTTTAGCAACAGGAGTCCACTATATTGACACAGCCAACTACGAAGCTGAGGACACAGAAGACCCTGAATGGCGTGCGATTTATGAAAAACGCTGCAAGGAGCTTGGTTTTACAGCTTACTTTGACTACTCATGGCAATGGGCTTATCAGGAAAAATTTAAAGAAGCAGGCTTGACAGCTCTTCTTGGATCTGGTTTTGACCCAGGTGTGACCAGCGTCTTTTCTGCTTACGCACTTAAACACTATTTTGATGAAATCCACTATATCGACATTTTAGACTGTAATGGTGGTGACCACGGTTATCCATTTGCAACAAACTTTAACCCAGAAATCAATCTCCGCGAGGTTTCTGCGCCAGGTTCTTACTGGGAAGATGGAAAATGGGTCGAAGTTGAAGCTATGTCTATCAAACGTGAGTATGATTTCCCACAAGTTGGACAGAAAGACATGTATCTCCTTCACCATGAAGAAATCGAATCACTGGCAAAAAATATTCCAGGCGTTAAACGGATTCGTTTCTTTATGACTTTTGGTCAATCCTATCTAACGCATATGAAATGCTTGGAAAACGTTGGTCTCCTTCGTACGGATGCTATTAACTTCAACGGACAAGAAATAGTGCCAATCCAATTCTTAAAAGCCTTGCTTCCAGACCCTGCAAGCCTTGGCCCACGCACTGTTGGAAAAACCAATATCGGTTGTATCTTTACAGGTGTCAAAGACGGAGTTGAAAAGACCATCTACATCTACAATGTTTGCGACCATCAGGAATGTTACGCTGAGGTTGGCTCCCAAGCTATTTCTTACACGACTGGAGTTCCAGCTATGATTGGAACAAAATTAGTTATGAACGGTACTTGGAAACAACCTGGAGTTTACAACCTTGAAGAGTTGGATCCAGATCCATTTATGGAAGCTTTGAATGAGTACGGCTTGCCTTGGGTTGTGGTTGAAAACCCTCAAATGGTGGACTAATGAAGTTAGAACAAGTACCCACACCAGCTTATGTCATTGACTTGGCCAAGTTAGAAGCCAACTGCCGTATTTTACAATATGTTCAGGAAGAAGCGGGCTGCAAGGTTTTACTGGCCCAGAAGGCTTATTCTCTCTACAAAACCTACCCCATGATTAGCCAGTATCTATCTGGTACAACTGCAAGTGGTCTCTATGAGGCCAAGTTAGCTAGAGAAGAGTTCCCGGGAGAAGTCCATGTATTTGCACCTGCTTTCAAGGATGCAGACTTGGAGGAATTGCTGGAGATAACGGATCATATCGTCTTCAACTCAGAGAGACAGTTGCGCAAACACGGTCCTCGTTGCCGAGAGGCTGGTATTAGTGTCGGTTTGCGCCTCAACCCACAGTGTTCAACTCAAGGAGATCACGCGCTCTATGACCCTTGTGCTCCGGGATCTCGGTTTGGAGTTACTCTTGATAAGATACCGAGTGATTTGCTGGACTTAGTAGATGGTCTTCATTTTCACACCCTTTGCGAGCAGGGGGCGGATGATTTAGAGACAACTTTGAAAGCAGTCGAAGCGCAGTTTGGACCCTATTTGTATCAAGTTAAATGGCTCAATATGGGTGGTGGACACCACATCACCAGAGAAGACTACGATGTGGATTTGCTGATTTCTGAAATCAAGCGTATCCGAGATACTTACAATCTTGAAGTCTATATCGAACCAGGTGAAGCTATTGCGCTCAATGCGGGTTATCTAGCCACTGAAGTATTGGATATTGTCGAAAACGGTATGGAGATCTTGGTTTTAGATGCCTCTGCAACCTGCCATATGCCTGATGTACTTGAGATGCCCTATCGTCCACCTTTGAGAAATGGATTTGAACCGCAGGAAAAAGCCCATACCTATAGACTTTCTTCCAATACCTGCCTGACGGGTGATGTGATTGGAGATTATAGTTTTGAAAATCCAATCCAAATTGGTGATAGACTTTATTTTGAAGACATGGCTATTTACTCATTTGTCAAAAATAATACCTTTAACGGTATTGGCTTGCCAAGTCTCTATCTCATGGACGAGCAAGGTGACTGCAGCTTAGTCAAAACCTTCGGCTATCAAGACTTTAAAGGGAGATTATCATGATAGAAACTCCGAAAAAAGCAGGCTATCGTATGCCAGCAGAGTACGAACCCCATCATGGCACCCTCATGATCTGGCCAACTCGACCAGGTTCATGGCCCTTCCAAGGAAAGGCTGCAAAAAGAGCATTTACTCAGATTATCAAGACTATAGCAGAAGGGGAAAGAGTCTATCTTTTGGTGGAGCAGGACCATCTATCTGAAGCCCAATCCTATCTTGGAGAAAAGGTTGTTTATTTAGATATTCCTACTAATGATGCCTGGGCGCGTGATACGGGGCCGACTATTCTCATCAATGATAAAAAAGAAAAGTTGGCAGTAGATTGGTCTTTTAATGCCTGGGGTGGTGCTGTCGATGGTCTTTATCAAGATTATGAAGAGGATGACCAAGTAGCCAGTCGTTTTGCAGAAGTTTTAGAGATACCTGTTTATGATGCCAAACCTTTTGTACTGGAAGGCGGCGCGATCCATAGCGATGGTCAAGGAACCATTCTTGTGACTGAAAGTTGTCTTCTAAGTCCTGGACGCAATCCCCACCTGTCTAAAGAGGAAATCGAAAACACCTTATTGGAGAGCCTTGGCGCTGAAAAAGTTATTTGGCTACCTTATGGTATTTATCAGGACGAAACCAATGAACACGTTGACAATGTTGCAGCCTTCGTTGGTCCTGCAGAACTTGTCTTGGCTTGGACAGATGATCAAAACGATCCTCAGTATGCCATGTCTGCAGCTGACCTTGCCCTTTTAGAGAAGGAAACGGATGCAAAAGGTCGTCCCTTCACTATTCATAAACTGCCAATCCCAGCGCTTCATCAAGTTGTAACCGAAAAGGATTTGCCGGGCTATAGTTATGAAGAAGGGGAAGAAGAGCGTTATGCAGGTGAGCGTCTGGCAGCTTCCTATGTCAATTTCTATATTGCTAACAAGTCTGTCTTGGTTCCCCAGTTTGAGGATGTAAACGACCAAGTGGCCCTAGATATCCTCAGCAAGTGTTTTCCAGACCGTAAGGTCGTAGGAATACCAGCAAGAGATATTCTATTAGGTGGTGGCAATATCCACTGTATCACTCAACAAATCCCAGAATAGGAGAAAAAGATGAGAAATGTAAAAGTTGCAGCGATCCAGATGCAATGCGCTAAGGATGTGGCAACAAATATCCAAACAGCGGAACGTTTAGTTCGACAAGCTGCAGACCAAGGCGCACAAATCATCCTCTTGCCAGAGCTGTTTGAACGTCCGTATTTTTGCCAGGAACGTCAGTATGACTACTACCAGTATGCCCAGTCGGTGACAGAAAATACAGCCATTCAGCATTTTAAAGTGATTGCTAAGGAACTACAGGTTGTTCTACCCATTAGTTTCTACGAAAAAGATGGAAATGTCTTGTATAACTCAATCGCCGTCATTGATGCAGATGGAGAGGTGCTGGGCGTTTATCGGAAGACCCACATACCAGATGATCATTATTATCAAGAAAAGTTCTATTTCACGCCTGGCAACACTGGTTTCAAGGTCTGGGATACTCGCTACGCTAAAATTGGGATCGGTATCTGTTGGGATCAATGGTTCCCTGAAACAGCGCGCTGTCTTGCATTGAATGGGGCAGAATTGCTCTTTTATCCTACAGCTATAGGTTCAGAGCCTATCTTAGATACGGATAGTTGTGGTCACTGGCAACGTACCATGCAAGGGCACGCAGCAGCAAATATTGTCCCAGTTATTGCAGCCAATCGCTATGGCTTGGAAGAAGTCACTCCTAGTGAGGAAAATGGTGGACAGAGTTCCAGTCTTGACTTCTACGGTTCCTCCTTTATGACGGATGAAACAGGAGCTATTCTAGAGAGAGCTGAAAGACAAGGTGAAGCTGTTCTATTAGCCTCTTATGATCTTGATAAGGGAGCAAGTGAACGCCTCAACTGGGGACTATTTCGTGATAGAAGACCAGAAATGTACCAACGAATTACAGACTAGAAGGTAACTTTCATAATAAATTTTTGATATTCACGCCTGTCTTACAAAAATGTAAGATAGGCTTTTTAAATGTAAGATGGGTGTACGATTATACGTGGAAATGTATGCTATACTCTATGTAGATCAAAAAGAAAGAGGTTTATTATGAAAAAATGGAATGCAACGCAGTTGAAGTATCTGATGGCGGCAGTAATGGTTCTAGACCATATCCCTCATATCACCGGAATCGTTTCTCCACTGTGGGAAGGTATCTTTCACGCCTTGACCCGTTGTGTGGGAGTTTGGTTTGCCTATATGGCTATGGAAGGATTTATCTATACTCGAAATTTGAAAAACTACCTCATCCGCCTTTGGTCTTGGGCGCTTATCATGTTTGCTGGAAATAGCCTACTCAATGCCCTATTTGCATCCAAAGGGGTAATGGTCAATAATAATATTTTCTTTACTTTGGCCATTGGTGTCACCATGCTTTGGATTGGTTTTCCTCGAAAAGAGTTGGATCAAAAAGAGAAGTTGTGGCGTCGGATTGGGGTTGCTGGTACCTTGATTTTCGGTTGTCTTTTTACTGAGGGTGGTATCACCATGCTACCATTTCTCTTGATTAGTTACTCTTGTCGGAATCGCAAGGGATTGCGAAATCTCCTCTACGCGTTTTTGTGGGCCTTCCTATTAGTGACTTCTATCCATACCTATGATACTTGGTACCAAACCTTGGAAATGCTGCTTTACAATTCTGACTGGCTCTTTATCACTGTCTTTCCTTTTATGGCCTTGTATAATGGACAGCGAGGAAAGGAAACTAGCTGGAATAAATATTTCTTTTATATTTTCTACCCAGCTCATCTATGGATTATAACCCTGATTGCTTATTGGGTTAAATAGCTAAAAAAGCAAATAGCAGTAATTTCTGTCTATTTGCTTTTCTTTTTATAAAATATACTTCTCAATCGCACGCGCAACGCCGTCTTCTTCGTTGCTGGCTGTAACGTCATTGGCTAAGGATTTGACATGGTCGCTGGCATTTCCCATTGCAATGCCCAGTCCTGCAAACTGGAGCATTTCGATATCGTTATTGGCATCGCCCATGGCCATAATTTCTGAGGGCTCGATCTTCAAAATCGCTGCTAGTCGAGAAAGAGCAGTAGCCTTGGTCGTTCCAAGTGGCATGGCTTCATAAATGACAGGCTGCGAACGAACACCGCTAAATCGTTGGCAGAGCTCCTCAGCAAACCGCTGCTCAAAATCGTCTGTTTGTTCTTCGTTGCCCAAAAACATGCCTTGGAACATACGATACTTGCCACTAGTCGCTTCTTCAAGAGAAATTTCAGTCAGGTCTGAAAAGACTAGCTTGGCATCATTTTGAACGATTTGATTAGGCTTGCCACCGAGTACAAAATAATGTTCCTCATCAAAAAGGGTCAACTGGACGTCGCTTTTTTCTGCTAGGTCATAGAGGTATTCGATGTCAGCTGGACTGAGTTCTTGCCAGTCAACTAGCCCCCAGTCACTGGTCTGGTGGGTTGAACAACCGTTATTGACGATGACATACTCATTCTGAAGGTCCAGTCCCAGTTTTTTGTAGTAAGGAAGGACACCGAAAAGCGGGCGACCTGTACAGAGAACCAGTTTGACACCTTTTTCAATGGCTTGGTGAATGGCAGTAATGTGGGCTTGTGGAATTTCCTTGGCTTCATTAAGGAGGGTTCCGTCCATATCCAAGGCTAGTAGTTTAATCATAAGACTTCCTTTTCTAGGTGTTTTGCTTTTATTATAGCATATAGACTATAAAATGTCTGACAGAATTGTAAAATTCAAGCTTCCTTTTCTTGAAAAACAAAATAAATTCTTATATAATATGTATACTTAATATTCAAGGAGAAATAATGTCAAAGTATCACTTTAATTCAATTTACAAAAATGATGAAACAGAATCTACAGGTCTTCTTTTCATCAAAGTCTACAACAAGTGGGAAAGCAATTTAAAAAGAGTCTTGAAATCAGTTGGTCTCACTTTGCCTCAATTTATCGTTTTAACCTCGCTCTTGTTTTTGTCTAATAGAGAGGAATATGTAACGCAAGTTGATATTGCTCGGTTCACCGGTATGGATGTCATGACGGTTTCCCAGATTGTTAGGCTACTGGAGAAGAAGGACTACATTAGACGTGATCAACATCCAAAGGATAGTCGGGCAAAACTGGTCTCAGTGACGAAGTCTGGAGCGGAGAAGGTCAATCAAGCTTTACCTTTAGTAGAAGGTGTTGATGAAGAATTTTTTGAAAAACTATCTAACGATAGAGAAGTTTTTAATCGTTTGTTGGTAGAGTTGGAGGATAAAAATGCCTAGATATTGGGTCGGAGTTGTTTCGAAGAACCATGTTTTAAGAGGAGTTGAAGGAAATTTTTGTCAGGTCTGTCATGGAAAGAGCGGACCCTTAAATCGTATGAAAAAAGGTGACTATCTTTTATACTATAGTCCAAAATACGATATGAATGGTCAAGATAAGTTACAGGCTTTTGTGGCTGTAGGTAAAATTATAGATGACAAGGCTTATCAAGTAGAGCAGTTTGAAGGATTCTTTCCCTTTAGACGAAATGTTGAGTATTATCAGCCAGTCAAAGATTGTTCCATAGAAATAGCCAGACAGCATCCTGAATGGAGAGACTATACTTCTCGACTTCGTTATGGGCATTTTGAAGTTTCCAAAGACTTTTTCCTCCATATCTTTCAGCATATGAAAGTGGATGATGAGATATGATTGATTTGCAAATTAAATGATTGTCAACTAGAATTTTGGATTTGGACTGTGAAACGAACTTTGCTATAATAGAGTAAGAAACTTTGATAAAGCAAACGAGGCAGAGATGAAATTACTTTATACTGATATTCGGACTTCTTTGACTGAAATTTTAACGAGAGAGGCAGAAGAGCTAGTTGCTGCAGGCAAGCGGGTTTTCTACATCGCCCCCAACTCTCTTTCATTTGAAAAGGAACGCGCCGTGCTGGAATGCTTGTCCCAGCAGGCTTCTTTTGCGATTACCGTCACGCGCTTTGCTCAAATGGCTCGTTACCTAGTTTTAAATGATTTGCCTGCCAAGACCAGTCTAGATGATATCGGCCTTGGGATGGCCTTTTATAAATGCCTTGCAGAACTGGATCCCAAAGTCTTACGTGTGTATGGTGCAATTAAGCAGGATCCTCAATTTATCCAGCAGTTGATTGAACTTTATCATGAGATGACGACTGCTCAGATGAGCTTTTTGGACTTGGAAAGTTTGACGGATGAGGATAAACGAGCAGATTTACTCTTGATTTTTGAGCAAGTGACTGCCTATCTCAATCAAGGTCAGTTGGCTCAGGGAAGTCAGTTGTCCCATTTGATTGAGGCTATTGAGAATGACAAGGTAAGCAGTGATTTCAGTCAGATTGCCTTGGTTATTGATGGATTTACCCGTTTTTCTGCCGAGGAAGAGCGTGTAGTGGATCTGCTCCATCGAAAAGGTGCCGAGATTGTTATTGGGGCTTATGCAAGCAAGAAGGCTTATAGCAGTCCGTTCACTGAAGGGAATCTCTACCAAGCCAGTGTGGAATTTCTTCATCATTTGGGGGCAAAATACCAAACACCTGCTCAGGATCGTTCTCAGACACATGAGAAAATGGATAGTTTTGACAAGGCCTCTCGTTTGCTGGAGTCTTCTTATGATTTTTCAGAACTTGCTTTAGATGTAGATGAGAAGGACAGTGAAAACCTGCAAATCTGGTCTTGTTTGACGCAAAAAGAGGAGTTGGAGCTGGTGGCTCGCGCTATTCGTCAGAAATTACATGACCATCCAGAACTGAGTTACAAGAATTTTCGCATTCTCTTAGGGGATGTGGCTTCTTACCAGTTATCACTGAAAACCATTTTTGACCAGTATCAGATTCCTTTCTATCTTGGTAGAAGTGAATCCATGGCTCATCATCCTTTGACTCAGTATGTGGAGTCTATTTTACGTTTGAAACGCTACCGTTTTCGTCAGGAGGATTTGATTAATCTCCTCAGAACTGGTCTGTATACTGACCTTAGCCAAGCGGATATTGATGCTTTTGAGCAATATCTCCGCTATCTTGGCATCAATGGCTTGCCTGCTTTTCAGCAGACCTTTACCAAATCCCACCATGGAAAATTTGATTTAGAGCGTTTAAATTCTCTTCGTCTGCGAGTTTTGGCGCCACTTGAAACCTTATTTGCCAGTCGAAAACAAAAGGCTGAAAATCTCTTGCAAAAGTGGAATACTTTTCTAAAAAATGCTGCTTTAAGCAAGCAGATGCATGGTTTAACATCTACTATGGAGGCTTATGAACAGGAAAGACAAGCCGAAGTTTGGAAGGCTTTCTGCCATGTTTTAGAACAATTTGCGACCGTTTTCGCTGGTACACAGGTTAGTCTAGAGGATTTCCTAGCCTTGCTCCATTCTGGAATGAGCTTATCCCAGTATCGTACCATTCCAGCGACAGTGGACACTGTTCTGGTGCAGAGTTACGATTTGATTGCGCCCTTAACGGCTGACTTTGTCTATGCCATCGGACTGACTCAGGATCATTTACCAAAAATTGCGCAAAACATCAGTCTTTTGACAGATGAAGAACGACAAAGTCTAAACCAAGCGACTGAGGAGGGAGCACAATTACTGATTGCAAGTAGTGAAAATCTCAAGAAAAATCGCTATACCATGCTTTCTTTAGTCAATGCTGCTCGTAAGCAGTTGGTGTTATCCGCTCCAAGTCTCCTCAATGAAAATGAGAGCAAGGAATCGGCCTATCTTCAGGAACTGGTGAGTTTTGGATTTAGCCGGATAGAAAAGAAAATTCATCAAAAAAGTCTGTCTAAGGATGATATGGGTTCTTATCACAGTCTTTTGTCTAGTCTGGTTGCCTATCACCAGCAGTATGAGACGAGTGATACAGAGCAAGATGTGACCTTTGTCAAGGTTCTGGCGCGTGTGATGGGGAAAAAACTTGATCAGAAAGGTCTTACAAATCCAGCTATCCCAACTAATCCAAGTAGCAAGCCATTAGAGAAAGAGACCTTGCAGGCTCTCTATCCCGCTGACAAGGAGTTTTACCTTTCTACGTCTGGTTTGACGGAGTTTTACCGCAATGAATACAGTTATTTCCTCCGTTATGTCTTAGGTTTGCAGGAAGAATTGCGCCTTCGTCCAGATGCTCGCAGTCACGGGAATTTCTTGCACCGTATTTTTGAACGTGCCTTGAAACTACCTGCTGAAAATTCCTTTGACCAACGTCTGGAGCAAGCTATCAAGGAAACCAGCCAAGAACGCGAATTTGAAGCTATTTATCAGGAAAGTTTGGAAGCCCAGTTTACCAAGGAAGTTCTACTTGATGTCGCGCGAACTACGGGCCACATCCTACGTCATAATCCAGCTATCGAAACCATCCAAGAGGAGGCAACATTTGGTGGTAAAGATCAGGCCTTTATTCAATTGGATAATGGACGGAGTGTCCATGTGCGAGGCAAGGTTGACCGCATTGACCGTTTGAAAGCTGACGGAGCACTAGGAGTGGTGGACTACAAGTCTAGTCTGACCCAGTTCCAGTTTCCTCATTTCTTCAATGGGCTTAATTCCCAATTGCCAACCTATCTTGCTGCCCTAAAAAGAGAAGGGGAACAGAACTTTTTCGGTGCTATGTACTTGGAAATGGCTGAACCTGTCCAATCTCTGTTGACCGTTAAGAGTTTGGCAGGAGCAGTAGTAGAAGCCAGCAAATCAATGAAATACCAAGGACTCTTTTTAGAAAAAGAAAGCAGTCACTTGGGCGAGTTTTATAACAAAAACAAGGCCAATCAGCTGACAGACGAGGAGTTCCAGCTCCTGCTGGACTATAATGCCCACCTGTATAAGAAGGTAGCTGAGAAGATTTTACAAGGTCAGTTTGCCATTAATCCCTATACCGAAAATGGCAGAAGCATTGCCCCATACGTCCAGCAACACCAAGCCATCACAGGTTTTGAAGCAAATTACCACTTAGGACAAGCCCGTTTCCTAGAGAAGTTGGACTTAGCTGATGGCAAGCGTCTGGTTGGAGAAAAGCTCAAGCAAGCTTGGTTTGAGAAAATGAGAGAGGAGTTGAATCGATGAAGCCCATTTCCTTTTTAACTGAGGAAGAAATTCAAAAACTGCAAGAAGCAGAAGCGAGTTCGAACAAGGAACAGAAGAAAACAGCTGAGCAAATCGAAGCCATTTATACGGCAGGGCAAAATATCCTAGTTTCAGCATCCGCTGGTTCAGGGAAGACCTTTGTCATGGCAGAGCGTATTCTGGATCAGTTAGCCCGTGGTGTCGAAATTTCTCAACTCTTTATCTCGACCTTTACCGTCAAGGCTGCCACTGAACTAAAAGGACGTTTGGAGAAAAAAATCAGCCAACAAATCCAAGAAACCGATGATGTTGATCTCAAACAACACTTGGGACGTCAGTTGGCAGACCTGCCAAACGCTGCCATCGGAACCATGGACTCCTTCACACAAAAATTCCTTGGCAAGCATGGTTATCTGATTGATATCGCACCGAACTTCCGTATTCTACAAAATGAAAGTGAACAGTTACTCTTAAAGAACGAAGTTTTTCATCAGGTTTTTGAAGCCCATTACCAAGATGAAAATAAAGAGAACTTTAGTCGCTTGGTCAAGAACTTTGCTGGACGAGGCAAGGATGAACGTGGTCTGCGCCAACAAGTCTACAAAATCTATGATTTCCTCCAATCCACCAGCAGTCCACAAAAATGGTTGAACGAGTCTTTTCTCAAAGGGTTTGAGGAAGCTGACTTTGCAAATGAAAAAGACAAACTGACCGAGCAAATCAAGCAAGCGCTTTGGAATTTGGAAAGCTTTTTCCGTTATCATCTGGATAATGATGCCAAGGAGTTTCCCAAAGCTGCCTATTTAGAAGCTATGCAACAGGTTCTGGATGAAATTAGTTCCTTAAATCAAGAGTCCGATAGCCAGGCTTATCAAGCAGTTCTTGCGCGTATTGTCGTCATCTCTAAGGAGAAAAATGGTCGAGCTCTGGCTAATTCTAGTCGTAAGGCCGATTTGAAACCACTGGCTGATGCCTATAACGATGAGAGAAAGGTCCAGTTTGCTAAACTAGGACAACTGGCGGACCAGATAACCATTCTCGACTATCAAGAACGTTATCATGAAGATACTTGGGAGCTAGCTAAAACCTTCCAAACATTTATGAGTGATTTTGTGGAGGCTTATCGCGAACGTAAACGCCAAGAAAATGCCTTTGAATTCGCTGATATCAGTCATTACACCATTGAGATTTTAGAGAATTTCCCACAAGTTCGCGAGACTTATCAAGAGAGATTTCACGAAGTCATGGTCGATGAGTATCAGGATACCAACCACATTCAAGAGAGAATGTTGGAATTGCTGTCGAATGGTCACAATCGCTTTATGGTGGGAGATATCAAGCAGTCCATCTACCAGTTCCGTCAGGCAGATCCTCAGATCTTCAATGAAAAATTCCAACGCTATGCGCAAAATCCTCAAGAAGGAAAGCTGATTTTGCTCAAGGAAAATTTCCGTAGTAGTTCAGAAGTGCTATCAGCAACCAACGATGTATTTGAACGTCTCATGGACCAAGAGGTCGGCGAAATCAACTATAATAGCATGCACCAGCTTGTTTTTGCCAATACCAAACTGACTCCTAATCCAGACAACAAGGCAGAATTTCTCCTCTACGATAAGGACGACAGCGAACAAGAGGAGGAAGAGAGCCAAACAGATACGAAACTAACTGGTGAAATGCGCCTGGTCCTCAAGGAAATCCTGAAGCTTCATCAGGAAAAAGGTGTAGCCTTTAAGGAAATTGCCCTTTTGACTTCCAGTAGGAGTCGTAATGACCAGATTCTACTTGCCCTGTCTGAGTACGGAATTCCTGTTAAAACCGACGGCGAGCAAAATAATTACCTCCAATCCCTAGAAGTAAAAGTCATGCTGGACACCCTGCGCGTCATTCACAATCCCCTGCAAGACTATGCCTTGGTAGCTCTGATGAAGTCTCCTATGTTTGGTTTTGATGAGGACGAGTTGGCACGCTTGTCCCTTCAGAAAATAGAAGATAAGGCCCAAGAAAATCTCTATGAGAAACTGGTCAATGCTCAAAAACTGGCAACAAGTCAGAAAAACTTGATTTATACAGCTCTAGCTGAAAAACTCAATCAATTCATGGATATTTTGGATTCTTGGCGCTTGTATGCCAAAACCCACTCTCTCTATGACTTGATTTGGAAGATTTACAACGACCGTTTTTACTATGACTATGTTGGAGCCCTGCCAAACGGTCCAGCTAGACAGGCCAATCTCTATGCCCTAGCTCTACGAGCTGACCAGTTTGAAAAGAGTAATTTCAAAGGCTTGTCTCGTTTTATCCGTATGATTGACCAAGTCCTAGAAGCCCAGCACGATCTCGCAAGTGTAGCCGTCGCACCGCCTAAAGATGCTGTGGAACTCTTGACCATTCACAAGAGCAAAGGACTGGAGTTTCCTTATGTCTTTATCCTCAACATGGATCAGGACTTCAACAAGCAAGACTCGATGTCAGACGTCATTCTCAGCCGTCAAAATGGGCTTGGTGTCAAATACATTGCCAAGGTGGAAACAGGAGCAGTGGAAGCACACTATCCTAAAACCATCAAACTCTCCATTCCTAGCCTGACCTATACGCAGAATGAGAAAGAACTGCAACTGGCTAGCTATTCAGAGCAGATGCGTCTGCTGTATGTTGCCATGACGAGAGCTGAGAAAAAGCTCTATCTTGTCGGCAAGGGTT
This sequence comes from Streptococcus sp. 27098_8_70, assembly GCF_041432215.1. Classification (GTDB taxonomy): domain Bacteria; phylum Bacillota; class Bacilli; order Lactobacillales; family Streptococcaceae; genus Streptococcus; species Streptococcus oralis_CP. The sequence continues at coordinate 290,018 of NZ_JAPVZD010000001.1, read as the reverse complement.
CTCGTGAAAAGCTAGAAGCCAAGGAATACCCAGCAGCAAATAACGGAAAATTAGATAGCAATACCAGACTGCAAGTAAGAAATTTCCAAGATTGGGTCTGGGCTATCAGTAAAGTATTTGCCAAGGACAATCTCAACTTTAGCTATCGTTTTATTGGTGAAGACCAGTTGACTAGGGAAGCTATTGGTCAGTTGGAAAACAAGAGTCCTCTCCAAGATAGTTCTCAAGCAGACAACCGCCAGTCAGAAACCATCAAAGAAGCTTTGGAAATGCTGAAAGATGTGGAAATTTATAATACTCTTCACCGCGCAGCCATTGAACTACCAAGTGTTCAAACCCCAAGCCAAATCAAGAAATTCTACGAACCCGTTATGGATATGGAAGGGGTAGAAATTACTAACCAAACTCCATCACCGGAAAAGCAAATCAGCTTTGATTTACCAGATTTTTCAACTAAAGAAAAGGTAACTGGATCTGAGATTGGTAGTGCCACTCACGAACTCATGCAGAGAATTGATCTCAGTCAGCAACCAACACTTGCTAGCTTGACAGAAACTCTCAAACAAGTTCAAGCTAGTCCAGCTGTTAGAAAAAATATCAATCTTGCTAAAATCCTTGCATTCTTTGACACAGCACTTGGTCAGGAAATTCTTGCTAATACAGACCATCTTTATCGCGAGCAACCTTTCTCTATGCTCAAAAAAGATCAAAAGAGTCAGGAAGACTTTGTTGTCCGTGGGATCTTGGACGGCTATCTACTTTACGAGGACAGAATTATTCTTTTTGACTACAAGACAGACCGTTACGATGAACCAAGTCAACTCATAGACCGCTACCGTGGTCAGTTAGCCCTATACGGAGAGGCTTTATCTCGAGCCTATTCGATTGAAAACATAGAAAAATACTTGATTTTACTCGGTAAAGATGAGGTTCAAGTTGTAAAAGTATAATTTATACTCTTCGAAAATCAAATTCAAACCATGTCAGCTTCACCTTGCCGTATATAGGTGACTGACTTCGTCAGTTCTATCCACAACCTCAAAACTGTGTTTTGAGCAACCTACGGCTAGCTTCCTAGTTTGCTCTTTGATTTTCATTGAGTATTAGAAAGGAGACCTCGTGACACTTCCAGTTAGAAAATCCCTGCACGATGCGGTTTTACAGGCTTCAAAAGCCGATACTTGGGATCAAGCTACCAAGGAATGGAATGAAGTTTCCTTGATCTTTAATGGCATTGGCCGTAGTAATTGTGTCTGCGGGAATGCCATAAAATACGCCTACGAACTCTTTAACGGAGTCACAGGCCAACGTCTTTTTCCTATCGGAAGCGACTGTGTTCGCCATTTTCATCGTATTAGCCTCGATCGGCAACTAGAAGAGGAAGAAAAACTACTCAGAAAAGTTGAAAATCTAACCAGAAAGGCTCAGAAAAAGGAAAAAATCAAGGTTAATAAAAGCGATTTTGACGAACGACTTCTAAAATGGTTTTGGGAAAAAGGTGTTTTCAAAGCCAATCGTGGCAATCAATTCGCACCTGAGAGAGACTATCAGCTCTTCCTAGAGGTCTTTCAAGGCGGAAGTTGGACCAAGGCAGAGCCAAAGAAGAAGGCTCGTATGGAAGAAGTGCTGGAAAAGTGTATCAAACCTTTTTTACTTGGTAAGACCGATGACCAACTCTACCTTGTCAAACTAGGCAAGGAGAAAATCGACTACGAGCAGCATTTACGGATTCAGGCAGAGAAAGAACGCAAGAAGAGAGATAAAATCGCCAAGCAATACGCTGACAACCTCATTCTTGCTATGGGGCCTGCAGAACGAGCCTATCAAGATTACTTCGGCTTTACAGAAACCTTGACCCAAGAAGAACGAAAATGGGAAAAAATCCTCTTTGGTAAGAATAGGGACGAACGGGCTATCAAGGCTAAACAAAACCAAAAGGAGTTGGAAAAGGATCAGCGAATTGCAAATCAAGATCCTATTGAACGAAAGCAGAAGCAGACTTGGCTTCTCAATTCCTATTTTCGGGATTTGCCTGATGAAAAATCCAGATTTTCTCGGCTCCTATTAGAATATCGAAAAAGTGGAGAAGTATGCTTTTCAGATGAATACTTATCTGAGCATCTCATCGACTTTTTTTACAAGATGAAAGCCTTTGAGTTTGAGATTGCTCCGGAACAAGCTGCTGAATTTTTAAAAGAATGCCTTCAGGCAGAACATCTGTCATCTGCACAAGAAAGCTGGACTAGAGGGATTCTCCTCAATTGTCTTCATCCGTTTTTAGATAGGTTACTCATATAGAAAAAATCCTACCTTGTCTATGCATGGTAGGATTTAAGTATCTCCAAAGATGTACTGGTAAAGTTGGACGACTTTCTGAAAACATTGTGTGTCCATTCTTGTTATTTTTTGAGCATTACGCATCCGAAAATCAAAGGTATACAGTTGAAATGGATTGACAGCGCCATCTACCTTGTCCGACGAGACAGGAACGAGCAAGCCTTTTTCTGCCAAACGACGTTGGCCGTGAGTGATAGGACAGACAGCCACAAAACCAGTTTGCAAGGCATATTCTCTCCTAGAAACGACCAAGGCAGGTCGCCGTTTCTGGATTTCTCGACCGACTGATGGATCAAAGTCCAGCCAAATGATATCCTGCTTTTCAGGAATATAGTCAGATTTCGCTATCAAGTGACCTTACCCCTTCAAAATCATTTGTCATTCTCAAATCAGTAATCCCATCAAAAGGATCTTTCAGTTTTGGAGCTAAGACAATGACTCCGTCAATCCCTTTGTAGACAACCATTTCTTGACCTTCTGTCATCCCCAAATTTTTAGGAATAGTCACAGTGAGAGAATTCCCTACCTTCCGAGTCTTTACTGTATTCATCGCTCTACCTCCACGAATTAGTATACACTAAGTATATACCTGTTAGCAAAAAAAGTCAAGTAAATCGTGACTGGCATCAAGGATGTTTCGTACCTATACTATTTGTCATTTATTGTGGTCAAAGCCTGTGCAAAAGTTCCTCATTTATGATAGAATAGGTAGTAAGAAAGAAAACGTTTTTACTACGTTTTTTTTAGTCGGAAGGGGAAAATATTATGGCTACTATTCAATGGTTTCCGGGTCACATGTCTAAGGCTCGGCGGCAAGTTCAGGAGAATCTTAAGTTTGTTGATTTTGTGACGATTTTGGTGGATGCTCGGCTACCTTTATCTAGTCAAAATCCTATGTTAACCAAGATTGTGGGGGATAAACCTAAACTCTTGATTTTAAATAAGGCGGATCTTGCTGATCCTGCAATGACCAAAGAATGGCGTCAGTATTTTGAATCACAGGGAATCCAAACTCTGGCTATCAATTCCAAAGAGCAAGTGACTGTAAAAGTTGTTACTGATGCTGCTAAAAAGCTCATGGCTGATAAGATTGCACGCCAGAAAGAACGCGGTATTAAGATCGAAACCTTGCGGACTATGATTATCGGAATTCCAAATGCCGGCAAGTCAACTCTCATGAACCGTTTGGCTGGGAAAAAGATTGCGGTTGTCGGCAATAAACCAGGTGTTACTAAGGGGCAACAGTGGCTCAAAACCAACAAAGACCTGGAAATATTAGACACGCCAGGTATTCTATGGCCTAAATTTGAAGACGAAACCGTTGCTTTGAAACTAGCCTTGACTGGAGCAATTAAAGATCAACTACTCCCAATGGATGAAGTGACCATTTTTGGTCTCAATTATTTCAAAAAACATTATCCAGAAAAGCTAGCTGAACGCTTCAAACAAATGAAGATAGAAGAAGAAGCACCTGTTATCATCATGGATATGACCCGTGCCCTTGGTTTCCGAGACGACTACGACCGCTTTTACAGCCTCTTCGTCAAGGAAGTCCGTGATGGAAAACTCGGTAACTACACCTTAGATACATTGGACGACATCGATGACGACGATTAAAGAAATCAAGGAACTTCTTGCTACTGTCAAAGAATTAGACAATCCCCTTTTTCTTGAACTGGAAAAGGATCCTCGTTCTGGAGTTCAAAAAGAAATCAACAAGCGTAAAAAATCCATTCAGGCTGAACTGGACGAAGACCTTCGCCTAGAAACTATGCTTTCCTATGAAAAAGAACTGTATAAGCAAGGATTGACCCTAATTGCAGGTGTTGACGAGGTCGGCCGTGGTCCTCTGGCTGGCCCTGTAGTTGCTGCAGCTGTTATTTTACCTAAAAATTGTAAGATTAAAGGCCTCAACGATAGTAAAAAAATCCCCAAAAAGAAACATCTGGAAATTTATCATGCTGTTCAAGACCAAGCCTTAGCAATCGGCATTGGTATCATGGATAATCAGGTCATCGACCAAGTCAATATCTATGAAGCTACCAAACTAGCCATGAAGGAAGCAATCTCCCAGCTCAGTCCGCAACCTGAGCACCTCTTGATAGATGCCATGAAACTGGAGTTACCAATTTCACAAACCTCCATTATCAAAGGAGATGCTAACTCCCTCTTAATCGCAGCAGCATCTATAGTAGCCAAGGTGACACGGGATGAATTGATGAAGGAATACGATCAGCAATATCCTGGCTATGATTTTACAGCTAATGCAGGCTATGGAACAGCTAAACATCTAGAAGGGCTTGAAAAACTAGGTGTCACCCCAATTCACCGAACCAGTTTTGAACCAGTCAAAACACTGGTTTCAACTAAGAAAGACAAGTAAGAGGAAATGATTATGGAGGAACAGTCAGAAACACTCAGTTCCAAGAAAGAATTTGCCTTTGCCTCAAGCACCATATTATCCCAAGTTGGACGAGGAATCATTGTTGGTCTCGTCGTCGGGATAATCGTCGGATCCTTTCGTTTCTTAATCGAAAAGGGTTTCCATCTGATACAAGGACTCTATCAAGATCAAGCGCACCTAGTGCGCAATCTTTTTATCATTGGCCTATTTTATGTATTCGTTTGCTGGCTTAGTGCGAAACTAACTCGGTCAGAAAAAGATATCAAGGGTTCAGGAATTCCTCAAGTCGAAGCCGAACTAAAGGGACTGATGACTCTTAACTGGTGGAGTGTCCTCTGGAAGAAATATGTATTAGGTATTCTTGCTATTGCCAGTGGCCTTATGCTAGGTCGAGAAGGGCCAAGTATTCAACTTGGAGCGGTCGGTGGTAAAGGCATTGCCAAGTGGCTCAAATCTAGCCCAGTAGAGGAACGTTCCCTGATCGCCAGTGGAGCTGCTGCAGGTTTAGCCGCTGCCTTTAATGCACCGATTGCAGGTCTCCTCTTTGTTGTGGAGGAAGTCTATCACCATTTTTCACGATTTTTCTGGGTCTCAACTCTAGCAGCCAGTCTCGTGGCAAACTTTGTTTCTCTGCTCATATTTGGCTTAACACCCGTACTGGATATGCCAGACAACATTCCTCTCATGACCCTAGACCAGTATTGGATTTACCTCTTTATGGGAGTTTTTCTCGGACTTTCTGGTTTTCTCTATGAGAAGGCTGTACTCAATGTTGGTCGAATTTATGACTGGATTGGTCAAAAAATCCATTTGGATAAAGCTTATTATCCAATCCTAGCCTTTATCCTTATCATACCAGTCGGGATTTTCTTGCCACAAATCCTTGGTGGTGGAAATCAGCTTGTTCTTTCCCTAACTGAGCAAGATTTTAGTTTCCAGGTTTTATTAGCTTACTTTTTGATTCGCTTTATTTGGAGCATGATTAGCTATGGAAGTGGCCTCCCAGGAGGAATTTTCCTTCCCATTCTGGCGCTTGGTTCCTTACTTGGTGCCCTAGTTGGTGTCATTTGTGTCAACCTTGGGCTTGTCAGTCAGGAGCAATTCCCTATATTTGTCATTCTGGGAATGAGTGGCTACTTTGGGGCAATTTCCAAGGCACCCTTAACTGCCATGATCCTCGTAACTGAGATGGTTGGGGATATTCGCAACCTCATGCCACTGGGCTTAGTGACCTTAGTCGCCTACATCGTCATGGATCTGCTCAAGGGAGCACCAGTCTATGAGGCCATGCTCGAAAAAATGCTACCAGAAGAAGCAACAGACGAAGGAGAAGTCACCCTCATAGAAATCCCTGTGTCTGACAAAATCGCTGGAAAACAGGTTCACGAGCTCAACTTGCCACATAACGTACTCATTACCACCCAAGTCCATAATGGCAAAAGCCAAACAGTTAACGGCTCAACTAGAATGTATCTTGGTGATATGATTCACCTGGTGATTCCAAAAAGTGAAATTGGAAAAGTCAAAGATTTGTTGTTATAAGTTCTGTTTACATAATTTATTTTACGTAAAATATTATTGAAAGGATTCTCAATGAAAAGAAATAAGGCAATTGCGGTATTTTTGCTGGGCACTTTTAGCCAAATAATATCAGCTTGTCTCCTTTTCTTTCTCTTGAATCATTTTTCTGTTCAGTCCAATCTATTATCTATTTTAGGAATCTTTCTAGGTGGCATTTCTTCAGCACTTTGGGGAATCATTGTTGCAAATCACTTTTTTCATATTCCTTTTAAGAAGATCGTTAACGATTTTTTGAACATTCATACCAGTTATAAACACTATTTATTATCTTTTTCCCTAATTATCCTTGATTTTTCTTTTCTAATGTTTGGTGGGAAAATGATAGAATTTAGCTGGTATCTCCCATTTTTGATGTTCTTCAAATTTATTGTCTTTGGTGGTATAGAAGAGATTGGATGGCGATATGTCTTTCAACAAATTTTACAAGAGAAGTTGCCATATTTTTACTCAACAATCCTAACCTTTTTCAGCTGGGCGATTTGGCATCTGTTGTTCTTTTACATAGATGGCTCCCTAGCAACTCTGCAAACTCTACCGTTTTTATTTGGATTGCTGACGAATTCTTTCATACTCTCAGCTCTTTATATCAAAACAAAAAATCTCTGGATTTGCGTTATGACACATTCTATCATTAACGTCTTGTCTCATCTAACCATAGACACTGATCGATACGAAACCTACCTGATTAGAATCTTCATCATCTTGGTATCCTGCTATATGGTAGTACATAAAAAAGATGTGCATAGTCGGTAGCTGATTTTGTTGGAAACAGTATTATTCTTTGGAAAAGTTATTTGCTAAGGAGGACATACATCATAATGAAAATACTTGATGTTTTATATAATTTTTATGGTGATTTTGATTTCATTGAAGAAAAATACAATGAAAAATACGAAGGTATTCTTATCAAGATAAAGGAAGAGCAAGGGTATAAAAGATGCCGCTTGGCAAAAAGAACACCAAAAAAAGAAGGATATTTTACAGTTTTTTGGAAAAAAGACCAAAACAACAAGAACATTCCTTATACCAATGAGGACTTAGGAAATGAACTTATAATCGTTATCATTGATAATGATAAGAGGGGACTATTCGTTATTCCAAACGAGGTGGCTATTCGTAAAAACATTCTGTCGACAAAAGATAGCAATGGAAAAATGTCTATGCGATTTTATCCTCCTTGGTGCTCAAATTTAAATACAACAGCTCGAGCAACACAAAAATGGCAATTGCAATATTTTAGAGAAATTAAAATATAAACATATTGCCGGATTACATACACACAAAAGACCTGTTTCTTATGATTGTGGAACCAGGTCTTTGTTTTTTCTAGAATCCATCAAACACTTACAATATCTTTCCGAAAAACTATAATTTTCTTGAAAAATATATAAGTCTATGCTATACTACTAGTAGACCTAATTATGGAGAAAATACATGAAACGTGAGATTTTACTGGAACGGATCGACAAACTAAAACAAATCATGCCCTGGTATGTTCTGGAATACTATCAATCAAAGCTTGCTGTTCCCTACAGTTTTACAACTCTGTACGAATACCTCAAGGAATACGATCGATTTTTCAGCTGGGTTTTAGAGTCTGGAATTTCAAATGCTGATAAAATGTCTGACATTCCTTTATCGGTCTTGGAAAATATGTCTAAAAAAGACATGGAATCCTTTATTCTTTATCTACGTGAACGTCCATTGCTGAATGCTAATACAACCAAGCAAGGTGTCTCTCAGACGACCATCAATCGGACCTTGTCAGCACTTTCCAGTCTTTACAAGTATCTGACCGAGGAGGTTGAAAACGACCAGGGGGAGCCTTATTTCTATCGTAATGTAATGAAGAAAGTTTCAACCAAGAAAAAGAAAGAAACTCTTGCTGCCAGAGCTGAAAACATCAAGCAAAAACTCTTTCTAGGTGATGAAACAGAAGGTTTTCTAACCTATATCGACCAGGAGTACCCACAACAGCTCTCAAATCGCGCTCTCTCATCATTTAATAAGAATAAAGAACGTGATTTGGCTATTATTGCCCTTCTCTTGGCGTCTGGTGTCCGCTTATCTGAAGCTGTTAATCTGGATCTAAGAGACCTTAATCTCAAAATGATGGTTATCGATGTCACTCGAAAAGGGGGTAAACGAGACTCGGTCAATGTCGCTGCCTTTGCTAAGCCTTACCTAGAGAATTATCTCGCCATTCGAAATCAACGCTATAAGACGGAAAAGACGGATACAGCTCTCTTTTTGACACTCTATCGAGGTGTTCCCAATCGTATTGATGCTTCTAGCGTTGAAAAGATGGTTGCTAAGTACTCTGAGGACTTTAAAGTCCGTGTAACTCCCCACAAACTCCGCCATACCTTAGCAACCAGGCTCTATGATGCAACTAAATCTCAAGTTTTGGTCAGCCATCAGCTAGGACATGCCAGTACACAAGTCACTGACCTCTATACCCACATTGTCAATGATGAACAAAAGAATGCTTTGGATAGCTTATAAAATACATAAAATTATTTATGTAAAATATAACTCATAAAAAGAAGCTGGTCAAACAACCAACTTCTTTTCTTTTTATCCCACTACTGCTTCAGCGATTTCTTCACGGCTAATACCAGCAAAGTAGCGTGTAATATCAATAGTTTCTAGAGCTTTAAGAACATCCTCACGTTCGTATTTCACTCCACGAAGGACATCTTCTACTGCAGCAACGTCCTCGATACCAAAGAAGTCACCATAAATTTTGATGTCTTGGATTTTTGATTCAAGAACATTGGCAAAGACTTCTACCTTACCACTAGTGAATTTTGTTCCACGACGGACGTTAAACTCAGGTGATTTGCCGTAGTTCCAGTCCCAAGTACCAAACTTTGTATCCTTGATGCGATTGATTTCAGCCAATTCTTCCTCAGAAAAAACGTATTCAGTCATCTCTGGGTACTCTTTTTTCATGTATTCCAATAGTAAATCACGGAATTCTTCAACTGTGATTTTTTCTGGTAATTCATTGACAATATTGGTTACACGGGCACGGACAGATTTCACACCTTTTGATTCAAATTTATCTTTTGAAACCTTGAGGGCGTTAGCAAGGACTGACAAATCAACGTCAAAGAGCAAGCAACCGTGGTGCATGATACGCCCATTGATATAGGCTTGGGCATTGCCACAGAATTTCTTACCTTCAATCTCAAGGTCATTACGGCCTGTAAACTCAGCTTTAACACCGAGTTGAGCCAAGGTATTGATAACTGGAGTTGAAAAACTCTTAAAGTCAAAGGCCTTGTTTTCATCTTCTTTTGAAATGATGGTGTAGTTGAGATTGTTCAGATCGTGATAAACAGCTCCACCACCACTGATACGGCGGACTACCTCAATGCCATTTGCACGGACATAATCACGGTTGATTTCTTCGATAGTATTCTGGTGACGACCAACAATGATAGAAGGTTTGTTAATCCAAAGTAGGAAGATTTGATCCTCATCCAAAAGGTGTTTAAAGGCATATTCTTCCAAGGCGATATTAAAAGCAGTGTCGTTTGAATGATTGATAATGTATTTCATAGTATTTCCAAAAATTTAGTTTTTAAATTCTGTTCATAGCAATCCAATTTTCTAAAGTGGTAAAAAGAAATGTAACGTGTTATCGTTACATTTCTCGGAAAAATTGAGACAAGAGGCTCAATTTTTAGGCATGGAACTCTAATAGAGGTCGCTGCCGTCCGTACTACTTTAAGAAAATTTAGTTGAAAATCTTATTTATTTTTTCTTAGGTGAATGGATAGCCATTCCTAGAACATCCGCAAATGCTTCGTACATCACTTCAGAGTAGGTTGGGTGTCCGTGGATGGTCTTCAGCATTTCCTCAACAGTGATTTCCATTTCGATAATGCTTGATGCCTCGTTAATCAATTCTGCGGCTGCAGGACCAATGATGTGCACACCAAGGATTTCCCCGTATTTCTTATCTGCAATGACTTTTACGAAACCTTGAGCAGCATCCGATGCAATGGCACGACCGTTGGCTGCAAAGTTGAATTTACCGATTGCAACATCGTATTTCTCACGTGCTTGTTCTTCAGTCAAACCTACTGCTGCTACTTCAGGGAGAGTATAGATGGCTGCAGGAGTCAAGTTCAATTTGGCAACAGCATGATTTCCTTTGAGGGCATTTTCAGCGGCAACTTCACCCATGCGGAAGGCTGCGTGCGCCAACATCTTCGTACCGTTGATGTCACCAGGTGCGTAGATTCCAGGAACAGAAGTTTCCATATATTCGTTAACCTTGATGCGACCACGATCCAATTCAAACTCAACATCGCCAATTCCTTCAAGATCTGGCACACGACCGATTGAAAGAAGAGCTTTATTTGCAATGATATCGTCTTTTCCTTCAACCTTGATACGAAGTTGTCCATTTTCCTCGATGATTTCTTGCAATTTTGTACCTGTTAAGATAGTCATACCTTTGCGTTCTAAAATCAAGCGAAGATTCTTAGAAACTTCCGCATCCATAGCTGGAACGATACGGTCCATCATTTCAATAACAGTCACTTTTGAACCAAATGTCATGAAGGCCTGACCGAGTTCAATACCGACAACGCCACCACCGATGATTACGAGGCTCTCTGGAACTTCGTTCATTTCAAGAATGTCATCACTGGTCATGACAAGTGGAGATTCCATACCAGGAACGTTAATCTTGCTGACTTTTGAACCACCAGCAAGGATGATTTTCTTGGTTTCAAGCAATTCAGAACCATCTACCAAGACATTCTTGTCTTTAGTAATCGTACCAACACCCTTATGAACAGTAACTCCGTAGCTACGAAGAAGACCCGCAACACCACCTACCAAGGTATTGACAACTTTAGATTTAGTTTCCAAAAGTTTGTCCATATCTACAGTGAAGTTTGGATTTTCAATGACGATACCACGATTTGCTGCATGACCGATATTTTCGATGATTTCAGCATTGTGAAGGTATGTCTTAGTTGGGATACAGCCGCGGTTCAAGCAAGTTCCACCGAGTTCAGATTTCTCAACAAGGGCAACCTTACCACCAAGTTGAGCAGCTTTAATGGCCGCTACATATCCAGCAGGACCTCCACCAATCACAACGATATCAAAGGCATCATCGCTCTTGTCGTCGTCGTTTGAAGCACTAGCTGCAGGTACAGGTTTTGATTCTGGCGCAGCAGCTCCAGCTGTTGGGATATTTTCCCCTTCTTCTCCAAGGTAACCGATAACTTCCGTTACAGGGACAGTTTCACCATCTCCTTTGAGGATGGCAATCAAGTATCCATCTTCTTCGGCTTCCAATTCCATGCTGACTTTGTCAGTCATGATTTCCAAAAGGATTTCTCCTTCTTTTACAAATTCTCCGACTTTCTTATTCCATTGGACGATTTGTCCTTCTGTCATATCCACGCCGGCTTTTGGCATAATTACTTCTAAGGCCATGTCTTACTTCCTTTATCTATATCTCTAAAAATAAATACTGTATTTTTAAACCAACATTGAGATTGGGTTCTCAATTAAGGCTTTCAAGTCTTTCATAAACTTAGCACCAGCCATACCATCTACGACACGGTGGTCAATAGTTAACCCCAGGCTCATGATAGGACGAATAACAATCTCACCATTGACAACTACAGGTTTCTCAACTGTTGAGCTAACCCCGAGGATAGCTGAGTTTGGTTGGTTAATAATCGGACCGAAGGACTGAACGCCAAACATTCCCAAGTTACTGATTGTGAAGGTTGAATTTTGCAGTTCGCTTGGAGCCAATTTACCGTCCAAGGTACGACCAATCACATCCTTAAAGGCTACGACCAACTCTGACAAGCTCATTTTTTCAGCATTATAGACAACAGGTGTCATCAATCCATTATCCATACCAACTGCCATCGCAAGGTTGACATAGTTATGAGTGATAATGGTCTTGCCGTCTTCTGTCAATGAAGCGTTGATGTATGGGTGTTTCATCAATGTTTTCACAACAGCGAGTGAAAGAAGGTCTGTTACAGTAGTCTTCTTACCAGTCGCTTCCATAATCGGATCAAGAACCTTCTTACGAAGGGCCAGCATTTCAGTCATATCAACTTCATAGTTGAGTGTGAAAGTTGGCGCAGTTAGGTAAGATTCAACCATACGTTGCGCGATAACCTTACGCATTGGTGTCATTGGAATACGCTCAATCTCACCATAAGGAGTGATATTGTCTGGAACTTCTTCCACTTTTTCGATTTGAGCAGGAGACTTGATGGTGTCGTTTTCGATATTTTCAGGAAGCAAGGCCAAAACGTCCTTCTTCATGATCTTACCATGGTGACCTGTTCCTTGGATTTCCTGCCAAGCAATGTTATGTTCAAGGGCAATTCGTTTTGCAAGTGGCGAAATGCGAACCACGTTTGTGTCTTTATAAGTTTCCACGTCTTCTTTGTGGACACGACCGTTTGCACCTGAGCCAGAAACGTCGTAGAGGTTGATTCCTAGATCATCCGCTAACTTTCTAGCCGCAGGAGTCGCTCTTAGCTTGTCATCAGCCATGACCTCTCCAATTCTATACTAAGATATTAAGGACGAAAAGAGTTCTGCACCTAAAAGATACAAAGTTTCTCGTCTTTTTTATTTTATTTACATAACTTATATTATGTATTATTCTTTGTTATATGTCTTACGGATTGTATCTTTGATGCTTTCAACTGTTGGAATCATTGCATTTTCAAGGTTTTGCGCGTAAGGCATTGGCACATCTTCTCCGGCGCAACGGCGGATTGGTGCGTCTAGATAATCAAATGCTTCTGATTCTGAAATAATAGCTGAAATCTCTCCGATATAGCCACTTGTTTTGTGGGCGTCGTTGACCAGAACGACCTTACCAGTCTTCTTCACTGAGTTAATGATGATATCCTTATCAAGTGGAACGAGGGTACGTGGGTCCACAATTTCAACTGAAATTCCCTCTTCTGCTAATTCTTCAGCAGCTTGAACCACACGGCGAAGCATTTTTCCATAAGTAACGACTGTTACATCTGTACCTTCGCGTTTGATTTCCCCAACCCCAAGTGGGATTGTATAGTCTGGATCAACTGGCACTTCCCCTTTTTGGTTAAATTCTGACTTGTATTCAAGGATGATAACAGGGTTGTTATCACGGATAGAAGACTTGAGAAGTCCTTTCATGTCAGCAGGTGTACCTGGAGCTACAACCTTAAGACCTGGGATGTGTGTGAACCAAGACTCTAGAGACTGAGAGTGCTGAGCTGCAGAACCAACTCCGTTACCAGCTGCACATCGGACAGTCATTGGAACCTGACCTTTCCCACCAAACATGTAACGTGTTTTAGCAGCTTGGTTGACGATATTGTCCATGGCAATGACCGAGAAGTCCATGAAGGTCATATCGACGATTGGACGAAGTCCTGTCATGGCTGCTCCTGCTGCTGCACCTGAGATAGCAGCTTCAGAAATCGGACAGTCACGAACACGTTCTGGACCAAATTCTTCGAGCATTCCAACAGAAGTTCCGAAGTCTCCTCCAAAGACACCGACGTCTTCTCCCATCAAGAATACATTTTCATCGCGACGCATTTCCTCAGACATAGCAAGGATAATGGTGTCACGGAAGGACATTGTTTTTGTTTCCATTTTTATCTCTTTCTCCTTAGTCTGCGTAAATATCTTCAAATGCTGATTCTAGTGGTGGGAATGGGCTTTCCTCTGCAAATTTAACAGAAGCTTCTACTGCTTCCTTGACTTGTGCTTGAATTTCTTCCAATTCTTCTGCACTTGCAATATTGTTTTCAATGAGGTATTTGCGAAGGTTTTCGATTGGGTCTTTTTGTTTCCACAATTCCACTTCTTCGCGCGTACGATATTTACCAGGATCAGATGATGAGTGACCAAGCCAGCGATAGGTTACACTTTCGATCAAGACTGGGCCATTGCCACCACGAACATGATCTACAGCTTTCTTAAATCCTTCATAGACATCGATGACGTTGTTCCCATCTTCGATAAACATTCCAGGAATTCCATATGCCGCACTACGTTGATGGATATGCTCCACATTGGTCATTTTCTTGATATCCGCAGAAATCCCATAACCGTTGTTAATGCAGTAGAAAATAACAGGAAGTTTCCAAATAGAAGCCATGTTGACTGCTTCGTGGAAAACACCTTCGTTGGTCGCCCCATCTCCAAAGAAACAAACAACGATTTTCCCAGTATGTTGCATTTGCTGACTGAGGGCTGCACCGACAGCGATTCCCATACCACCACCAACGATACCATTGGCACCGAGGTTCCCAGCATCCAGGTCAGCGATGTGCATAGAACCACCTTTTCCTTTACAGGTTCCAGTGTATTTCCCGAGGATTTCAGCCATCATTCCGTTGAGGTCAATCCCCTTAGCAATAGCTTGCCCGTGTCCACGGTGATTTGAGGTAATCAGATCATCTGGATTAAGAGCCAGCATCGCTCCGACGTTAGCAGCTTCCTCTCCGACAGAAAAGTGAGTCATACCGGGAACTTTCCCCTTTTTCACTAACTGAGCGATTTTTAAGTCCATGCGACGGATTTCTTCCATCTTACGGAACATCTCTAGCAAAAGATTCTTATCTAAAGTTGACATAATCTTGCCTTTCTAACTTTGTACTTACCTTACTATTTTACCTTTTTTAGTATACGCTGTCAAAGTATATGGCTAATAAAAATTCACAATATAAAAAAATAAACCCCTGTTAAAACAGGGATTCTCTCTAGTTAGAGTATTTTTTCACAAAGTGCTTTTTCAGGATATTTTCCAAAAATTAGCTCAATCTTTTCATTACGGTTTTCAGACGCCATTGATACAAACAACCAGAAACAATCAAGCTGGCAATTAACCCAATCCAGTAGGCAAATGCCCCTAAGTCAGTTACTTGATCTAGTAGATATCCTAGTGGTATCGCTACTCCCCAATATCCGATTAAGCCAAGATAGAAAGGAACGATAGTGTCCTTATACCCTCTTAAAATTCCTTGGAGCGGAGCCGCAAAGGTATCAGCTAGCTGGAAAAAGAGACTGTAGGTTAGAAATACAGCAGTTGTTTCAATGAACTGAGAGTCATTCCCATATAGACTTGCTACACGATCTCTAAAAATGTAGAGAAAAGATAGGGTAAGACCTGCAAAAATAAGGGCGGTTACTCTCCCCAGACGAGCATAGATTTTTGCATCCTCAAAACGTTTGGCCCCCACCTCGTAAGACACAACAATCGCCATAGCAGAGGAAATACTCATAGGAAAAGCATACATGAGACTCGAAAAATTCATAGCTGACTGGTGACTGGCAATGATGAGCGATGAAAACTTAGCCATGATTAGTCCAACCACGGAGAAAATGGCTACTTCAGCAAATACGGTTCCTCCGATTGGTAGACCTAATCGAACACCTTCCTTGATTTTATCTATATTTAGTGGAATACGTTTTTCAAGATGTAACGCTTTTAACCTTTCTTGTTTGAATAAAACAAGAATAGAAATCCCCAATAAAACCCAATAGGCTAGTGAAGTTCCTAGTCCTGCTCCTGCGCCACCAAGCTCAGGGAAACCGAAAGCTCCATATATCAAGAGATAGTTAAAACCACTATTGAGCGGAAGTAATAGGAGCATGAGGTACATAGATAGCTTGGTCAATCCAAGAGAATCCAACAAAGAGCGAATGACACTGAACAGCAACAAGGGAATAATTCCAATAGACAGGTACCAAAGATAGGAAACTGCAACTGCCGCCACTTGAGCTTCTAGTCCGATGTTGGTTAAGACAGGTGGCGCTAAGAATACTACCATTCCAAGCAAGACCAAAGACAGTCCGAAAGCCAAGTAGATAAATTGGTAAAAATCAGATGCTACTTCTTCCTTTTTGCCCCGTCCCAGATGATGGCCTATGATGGGAACCATGGCCGAAACAATCCCTGTTAAAAAAGTAAAGAAAGGATTCCATAGACTCGTTGCGGTTGACACCCCCGCCAAGTCCATGGTATTGTACTGCCCAGTCATGGTTGTATCAACAAAAGAGGCAGAATAATTGGCAAATTGATAGATCAGAATAGGGAAAAATATCTTAAGAAATAAGACAAACTTGTCTTTAAATTGATGGGTTGGATACATATACGCTCTCTATTCTTATAGTTTCTAGAGCAGAATCCCATCTAGTTTTGGTAGACAATTTGTCCCTTGCAGATGGTATATTTAACCTGCCCTTTTAAAGTTTCACCGATAAATGGGGAATTAGCTGCTTTTGACGCAAAATGGGAGTCCACAAGGCGGTCAGCCTTAGCGTCAAAGATAGTGATATCCGCTGGACCATTCTCAGCCAAGTAACCTGCTTCAAAGTTGTAAAGCTTAGCTGGATTGACAGTCATTTTTTCTAGCAATTCCATCAAGCTCAACTCACCAGCTTCCACCAAATAAGTCAAACCAAGAGAAAGAGAGGTTTCCAAACCTGTCATACCAGATGGTGCTTTGGTGATATCTTCAACATTTTTCTCATCTGCATGGTGAGGCGCGTGGTCCGTTGCGATAACTGTGATAACACCTGACTTGAGACCTTCGATAACGGCACGACGGTCTGACTCCAAACGAAGTGGAGGATTCATTTTGGCATTGCTTCCTTGAGTTAAAAGAAGAGCTTCTGTCTTAGAGAAATGCTGTGGCGCTACTTCTGCTGTGACCTGCGCACCTAGTCCTTGAGCAAACTCCACCACCTTGACACTTTCTTCCTTAGACAAATGCTGAATGTGAACATGGGCCTTGGTTGCATAGGCAATCATAACATCGCGCGCAATCATAGCGTACTCAGCCACTCCTGTCGCTCCACAGATATGGAAATGTTCTTTAGCGATGTTTTCGTTAAAGCCAAGAATTCCATTCAAACCTGGATCTTCCTCATGAAGGCAGATAAAGGTATTGAGTTTTTTGGCTTCTACCATTGCTTCCTTAACCACTTTACTACTTTCAAGCGGAATTCCATCATCTGAAAAACCAACGGCTCCAGCTTCTAAAAGAGCCTTAAAGTCTGTCAAGTCTTGGCCATTAAAGTTCTTGGTAATAGTCGCAACTGTCTTGACGTTAATCTTTTCCTTGGCAGCAGACTGGAGAACTTCTTTCAAAGTCTCTACGTCCGAAATGGTTGGACTAGTATTAGCCATCATGACAACGGTTGTAAAGCCACCTGCAGCGGCTGCTAGGGCCCCAGTATGAATGTCTTCTTTATGAGTTTGACCAGGTTCACGGAAATGAACATGGATATCGACTAGTCCAGGCGCAACAACAAGGCCCGTAGCATCAATTAGCTCTGCTCCTTCTTCCTTGATTTCGGCAGCTATTTTGACAATTTTCCCATCTTGCACTAAAACATCACACACTTGATCCAAACCAGACTTGGGATCCATTACACGACCATTTTTGATTAGTAGCATCTGCTTTCTCCTTTATTCATAGAAATCAACTTGGGTATCCAACAATTTATCCCCATCATAAACAAACTTTGCTGAAAAGAAAGGTTTATCTTCTAAAAGCCACTCAACAAAGGTGTGATCACCCTCCCAAGTTGGCTTGCTTAAGACTTCATCATAGGGAACCCATTCTAAGGTCCCCTCATTGCAGTCAATCAAGTCACCCTCGAACTCTGTCACCTTAAAAACATAGGTGTACCAGTCTAAATCTGGCGTAAATTCAGGAAAAGTGATAACACCTTTAAGTACTGGCTTGGCTTTGAGCCCTGTTTCTTCGAGGATTTCACGCGCTGCACATTCCTGTGGAGTCTCACCTCGCTCTAGCTTTCCACCCACACCAATCCATTTGCCTTCATGGACATCGTTGGGCTTCTTATTGCGATGGAGCATGAGCAGTTCTTTTCCGTTATCAATGTAGCAAATCGTCGCTAACTGAGGCATATTCTCTCCTTATCTAAACCAATCGATTGGCACTTGTCCTGTCTCTTTTAAGAATGCATTGGCCTTGGAAAAAGGCTTGGAACCCCAAAATCCTCTATAAACCGATAAAGGACTAGGATGGGCTGATTCGATAACCAAGTGGTGAGGATTGGTAACCAAGGCCTTCTTCTTGCGTGCATAAGCACCCCAGAGTACAAAGACTACAGGTCTGTCTAGATTATTGACAACCCGAATCACAGCATCTGTAAATGGCTCCCATATCTGCCCAGCATGACCATTGGCCTGCCCAGCAGGAACCGTCAAGCAAGCATTGAGAAGCAAGACTCCCTGCTCAGCCCAAGACGTCAAATCATGAGATTTCTTAACGCCGATATCATCTGACAATTCTTTTAAAATGTTTTGCAAGGACGGCGGAGCTGGGATTGAGTCAGGTACAGAAAAACTCAAACCCTGCGCTTGACCTGGCCCGTGATAGGGGTCTTGCCCTAGAATCACCACCTTCACTTCTTCAAGCGGTGTAGTCAAGAGAGCCTGAAAAACTTTTTCCTTAGGTGGATAAACAGTTCCCTGAGCATAGACCTGTTCCATAAATTGATTGATTTTCCCAAAATAACCTTCAGGTAATTGCTCCTTAATCAAAGCATGCCATGATGAGTGTTGCATCTTTCTCTCCTTTATCGTATCCATCTAAAAGCACGTCTTAATTCATCCGTACCATTTTTAAAAAAGCATAAACCATGTGCAAGTATGATTTTATCCGGTTTCCAGTTTAACATACGGGAAAAGGAAACCTTTGCTTCCCTTTGTCTTCCTAAAAAAGTCATCCGATAGTCAATAGGAGTTTGACCATCAGGGGCTGTTACACGAGCTAAACGATAAATTTTTCTTCGGATTGGACTAGCTATCTTTTCAGGTTCAAAATTCTCTATAAGGTCCGTTACAATGAGTGTTTTAGTCGATTTATGAAAAAACACGACCTCTTCGATGACAGAACTTCCCTTAAAAATAAGTTGATCAATCTCATCAGACCATAAGTCAGGTGCCTTATCAGTTAAAGGAGCATCAAATTCCACCATGACATTCTGACTTTTTGCTCTCTCTTCAACTCCTGGACTAGACCATGCTTGTGCATAAGGATATCTTTTTTTCCAATCTGCAATATAGGCGTAGTGAATCTTATTGGGTGAAATTAGGTAAGCGACTTTGCCCAAAGCGTCCAGTTCAGTAAAGAGCTCCTCATTTGGCGCAATAGGAGAATGAATCCAGAGTTTTCCATCGTTTAACTTTATCACTGTCATACGTGTCTGAAAAGGTAGTTTGAGGACCTTCAAGTCCATTTGTATCAAATCACCATCTGCTATCCAGATATTTTGATCAACTTCCTTTAGTGTATACAATGGTTCATAAAGAGAAAGTTCTGGTCTTGACATCGTTTACTATTCCTTTATTTTTACTGCCTCTATTATAGCAAAAAGTGGCTATCTAAACCACTTTTTACAGTTCTTATATATACTGTTATTGACCCTATTATTTGACATTAGTATTCACAGTATCAATCAGCCATTAAAAACTTTTCGATTGTATCAATAGAATAGGAAAGTTGATTATTTACAGACATCATCCGTTCAAGATTAGCGTCCATATAGTAGAGTTCAGATAAACCACCCCTAGGGAGAAAGAGTGAATAGTGGATATTCATCTTCTCTCGAGTACTTAACTCTATATGATTGCTTATGATATACTTTAACTCTTTTAACGAATTTACTTGAGCAACCACACCTTTTAACTGATACTGCTCGATGAGATTTAGTAAGTTATCAATCTCTTCAATGACTTTAATTTCCATATCAACACCTCTTAGGGAAATCACTACAAAGCATCTAAAAAATTCAGCAAGTCTTGGTAAGAATGAACTTCATAAGTTGGCTGGGCTTGTGTATGATTTTCGAGGTGATGAGGATTGTACCAGATAGTGTCAATCCCTGCATTATTGCCTCCTTGAATATCAGCCGTTAAGGAATCTCCGATCATCAGCGTCTTTTCTTTACTAAATCCTACAATCTGCTGACCGATTTTTTCATAGAATAGTGCATCAGGCTTTTGCGTCTGCAACTGTTCAGAGATAAAGACTTGGTTGAAATAGGGAGCCAGACCAGATTGAGCCAGACGACCCGTCTGAATGGCAGTAATCCCATTTGTCGCAGCATACAAGTCATAATCACGTTCGATGAGGCTATCCAAAAGTTCATGAGCACCCGAAAGAGTTTGTCCCTGTTGGGCTAAGTAAAATTGGTAACGCTGGGCCAGTAACCTACCATCTTTCTCCAGTCCAAAATGAGCAAATAAACGAGAAAAGCGCGTGTTAATCAGTTCTTGTTTACTGATTTTCTTTTGCTCCAAGTCCTTCCAGAGAGCCTTGTTCATAGGAACATAATAGTCTTTATAAACTTGAATATCCGCAACTCCTTCTTCCTTTAGAAGTTGCGTCAAAGCCACATCCTCAGCAGCATCAAAATCAAGCAAGGTGTGGTCAAGGTCGAAGAGTAGAAATTTGTAGGGCATTGAGTTTCCTTTCTGAATCAGTAAATTTCTCTTTCAATATATCATACTGCATCAGAACGATATATTGTTTTTTGAAAGTTCAGATAATCTATCAAGTTAATAACTTTATTATTTTCTGCCACTTCTGAAATAGTATCAGTCTCAAATCCATTTGCTTGAGCAAATTGAATTGTATAATTATATACAAGATCAAATAACTCATCTATTTCAGAGTCTAGTTTCAAAGAAAGTAGTTCTTTTTGATTATCCTGTAAAAATTTTAAGAAATTATCAACCTCTACTTCACTTACTTCTCCTTTTTGTGCTAATTGAATGAAGTGAACTAGCTTTTCTATAAGTTTCTTTACAATCTTCTTATATCTATTTGAAATAAATGCATAATAACTAACACCACCAACAGCTAGAATAGTTGCACTAATAGCTGTTACTAGCACATATTTATTTTTTGCAAGGCCTTTAAGGACCTGTTGAGCTGGTTCTCCTGCCTTTACTTCTTTTAGATGCTTTACTATATGGCCAGACGAATTTCTGATTATTGAACCATAACGTTTATAAATTCCAGAGTCTAATCCTTTCTGAATATTTAATGGAATTTCTATTGTAACTTGATTTAATGACATAATTAAAACTTACCTCTTAATTCTATCGATCTAGTTTATTCAAAAATAAAATCAGCAATTCGTTTTGCAGCTTTTTCAGTTGCCAATTCAATGTCAGCTTTAGTCCAAGTGTCATTTACATAATTAACAAGAGATTTAGCTATTGGGAACTTACTACCTATATAGCCATGACCACTTGTGATTGTATTCTCTCTTTTTGTTCTAAACCAAGCATCTCCAATTCCACGATTAATTTCGGATTCAAGGAGAATCTTATTACCAAGCTTCTCAGCATAATCTCTGAATTCTTCCTGACTTTCTAATCCAGCATCTGACATAATATTTTCTCGATTCAAACCACTTTTGGGCATAATATGCTCAATATCAATATTCCCATCTAAATTAAAGCTAATACCTTTTTCCAATGCAAATAAGAATTCATTTACATAAAGAATCGAATTTGAAACGCCACTTTCAGTCAAAGTTTGTTTAACATCATCATAAATAAAATTGTCATGAATATGGTTTCTTATTTTTGAAATAAGTTCGTCGATTGAAATTGAATCGACTTGACTGTACAACAAATTTATTTCTTCTAGGAAGCCTTTAAAAAGTTTATGGCTATACGAGAGTTCAGATAATTCAATCAAAACTCCAAGTCTAAGTAAATATTCCAGATATGTGTTGTCTTCTCTGAAAAATAGATAACTACTAACAAAAGGTCTTAAATTACCGTTTAATTTGTTTATCAATTGACCATTGATAGTATCAGATACTCGTTCAAAATTGTTTATGATTGTATTTAGATTAGAAGTAAACAGAACATCTTCATTCAATAGATGCTTATTTTTTGAGAAAAAGGCTCTTATACCAGGATTTCTTCGATCAGCACTGTTTTGTTCTGAAAGTTTTACAAAAATATAATGAGTAATTAACGCATTTAAGTCTAATCTCGATGAATCGGTACGTTGTACAATCTCTTGCCAATTTTTTTCAAAGTTTTTCCTATCTGATGCATTTGCTGTTGTCTTAGATACGATTACTTCAATTGGGGTCAATGGGACACCAGTCCCATTTAAAGAATTGAAAATATTTATTGCTTGATCGGTATTATAACTTGTAATTGTAATCACTTGGCAGTTATCAATAAAATGATTTGCAAAATTGATGAGTTTAAAAATATTCAAATCATCACACATATTATAAAAATATCTAAAGTTTTTATAAAAATTTGTATAACGATTATCTTTCTGACGACGATAAATTTGATAAACTCTCTCTTTAATCGAAGTGAAATCTCTACCTAACAAGATAGTAGTCATCTCACTAGCATATTTTTCTGAGATTGAATGATTTAGATACTTTATCCTATCCTCACTAGGATAATACAGTCCATCAACGAAATCATCTTTTTCGTCATCTGAGACATTGAAAAGCATTGTTACAATCTGCTCTTTAAGACCATTAAGACGTTTCACTAATCTGCGTGCATCAGTATCTAGAGTCGGTTGAAGTTCAAGCTCCTTATCAATCTTCAATAAGATTGCCTTAAGAAGCAGCATAAATGTCGTTGTTCTTTGCTGGCCATCAATCAAGGTAACTTCATGCTCTTCTCCAGATTCTTGAGCAATGAGAACAGCTCCAAAGAAATAATTGTCTTGGGAACTATCATCGAAATTTTCCATATGAAGATTAATATCTTCAATGAGTTGTTCACATTGTGGTACTTGCCAAGCATAGGGTCTCTGATAGGTAGGAATATAAAATTCTGATTTTTCAAAATAAGATTTTATTGTTTGTAAAGCCGGTTGAATATCGTTTCTCATTCAGATTCTCCAATAATTTATTCTGATAATATTATATCACGAAAACACTGACAATAAAAATCAATACAAGTTTGAACGAAGTAAAATTTTGTATAGCGATAACATCAAACTTAATTTTTCCGCACAATTAGTAACTTCATTTTCAATACTCTATAAAATCCTTTGGAAGCAATAAGTTTCAAAGAATCAAAATTTGCAGGACATTTAGTTTTCTTCCTGAATATTCATTAAGAACATTATAGTATAAATGAAAATTTCAAGGTAACATTGTTTGAATAACTTAAACTCTCCAATAGTACACTCCCCTACCCCAACTCCTTAGCTATTCTGCTTTTTTCAAGTTTTCCCTTGGCAATTCTTTTCCATAAAACAAGCGGGTTCAAACTATAAGATAGGCGTACAATGTAGTAATTAAGCCATTCGATAAGGGCAAAAAACTCTATCAACGTGGCTAAGACAGCCACTTGGACACTTTGCGTGTTCCAGACAATAAAAGGAAAGCCTGAAATAAGTAAAACAAGGTCTAGTATTCTGAAACCACTATATAGTTTGGGGACACTAGCGCTTCCGAACTGAGGTTTCGAGAGTCTTCTAATCAAAATCGCCCAATAGATTGAACCTTGAAGCAAAATAAATGTCAGTAAAGACAGAGGATAGAGAATAGAGATCAAACCATTCCAATCGCCAAGCCTATTTTTCAAAAGGAAAAAACACAACCAAAAGGATAGAACGGCTGCAAGCTCTCCCAAGCAGAGGGACACCAACTCTTTTCTAACTTTCTCTTTTTGTATGCTCATCATCTCACCCATCTATCTATCATCCTATATCAGAAAAAAAGCTATTCGAATGATTTTCTAGTCAACAGTTCTCAGAATCAAGCTATTCTAAGCATCGAACAGCTCAATTCCTTTAATATCAGTGTAATTCGAAACTTAGAATTACATTGATATAAATGTTTTGGTGCTATTCTAAGTTTATGACAAACCTAAATTTTAATTTTAGAAGGATTCTAAAGCTAGAATGGCTCAAAAATCACGAGAACTATGCTATTCGAAACTTAGAAGAACCTTTTCTAAACCTCATGAGCACTTCAATTAACGTTTCTTACAATTTTTCTGATGAGCTTTGAGTTTTTTCAGAGCCCAGTCATAGTGACTGGAGGTGCTACTGACAAAGTAGGAACCTAGACTTGTCCCACCCGTCCATTTATAGGTACCTTTTGTGAACAATTCGTCATTGCTGAAGCCTTCCATTAACTCTAAAACCTTTTTATGCGATTGATTGAGGAGTTTGGTCGCTTCTTCTACGGACGTTTTCTGATGCTTCTTCCAAATAGCGACATTCATTTCCCCATAAGTTTTCCAATTATAAGGTTCAGGGAGAAAAGTTCTTTCTTGACCTTTTTGATTAGAATGTACCCAAGTTAAAAGTAATTGCTGCCATTCATATAGATGGATCAAAACATCCCGTAGATTTTTATCTCTATTCCAGTGAGCTTCTTTTTTCTTTTGGTCTTTTGAAAAATCAAAAGGAGTCTGTAGCTCCTCTTCACTTAATTTAGATATAAAGTGATTGAGCTTTTCATAGTTTTCCTTAGAGGCTAACACTAGCTCCTCTTTCGTTTTTGGTCTAGGCATAGGAGTTCTCCCTTCATTTTTAAGTAGAATAAGCTATTTTCTTACTTTATTATACCATAATCAAAAAGCAGTTCTTCATTTTACGAAAAACCGCTTTTACGAACTATTTTTTATGCTTATAGTCACTACTTTATATATAAATCTTTAAAGAGACCATCTACTTCTGCTATCTGACAGAGCAAGCGGGATAGTTCTTGGTAATCTTCTTTTAAACATGAAAGATGAGCTTGGCCAAATAGAGATGCCAATTCCTCTTTTAATCTTGCCCCTTCTGGATCATACGCCTTTAAGAATTTACTGAGATAGAGATTTCGAACAGCTGCAAGTTTAAAGCTGAAATACTGATGCAATTGTTTTTGCTCGGTATTTAAGCCGTTTTCAGCAACTGCTTTTGCATAGAATTCCAAAACACCGCTTTGACCATTCAGATATCGGGTCTTTATTATCTTTGCTGTTTCCTGATAGATTTCAGTCTGACTAGGACTCTTGACCTTCTTAAAATTTCCCCACATGGAGTAAGCTCCACGCTTATAGTCAATAGTCTCTGCCTTCCAGGCTTCTAATATGTCATTAAAAGCAACCTTCATGCAGGCAAAACCAGCTGGATCATGCAAATAGAGGTGCTGATGATCAATGCCATACACGGTTACGAAGTGATCCACACCATAAAGGATTGTGTGATTAGGATTGTAGGTCAGATGGCCCATATCAAGAGGTCCCAGTACGACAGGTCCATTGGACAGAAAGGTTTCTAACTTTCCTTTAATCTCTTCCAAATCTACTTCAGTTCCATCTTTTAGATAGAAATCCTCATAGTCAAACCCAAGTATTTTTAAGGAATGGGAGATGGAAAGATCTGGCATTCCGTTATCAAAGAATACTAGAGGGTGCTGGTCATCTTCCTTTACGATACTAGCGCCATTTCCCATTACCATGATTGCCTCTAGAAAGTCTGCTTTAAAGTCATAGCCATAGCTAGCCAGTGCCATTGCCAATGAATAGCTATAGCAAAGTGACACATCTCCAAAATACATCTGCATATTCATGCCTCCTTATCTTCTATGGGACTATTATACCGAGAAAACTATTCGCATGCCCCATAAAATCCAAACAAAAAATATGGGTATTTGTGATCTATAGTCATGAACTTCAATAAGAAAACTGGCTGTTTCTCTCAACAACCAGTTTTTAATTTTTAAGCTAATTTTTAACTGTTTTTCTTATGAAAGAAAAGCGAGGCGATAGCCAAAATACCAAAGGCTAGGCCGACATACCAGTAAGGTTGATCTAGGGTCGTTGAACGACCTGATAGATTGACAATTCCTCGAAAGAGCATTCCAGTTGTTAGGACTGCAACTGCCGAGTTCCACAAGTTTAGGCTGATTCGTCCTAGGTTTGGCATGATTTTCAACAACAATGCCAGAACGATGCCTCCTAGTAGAGGAACTGCAAAGAGATAGTGCATATGAAGCGACGTCTCCCCAAAACTAAGGGACTCGTAGATACGGCTAAATGCAAAGAAGAAAATAGTGAGAAGACTATAGCTAACGAGTGTCTTTTTGAGGCGTTTGTTTTTGATTTTAGTAACCGATGTAGACAATATCACTCACCGCCCTTTCTGATATCTTGCTTCCACCTGTAGTCGGTTTATTGATTACCTGACCGTTAAAGTAGAGAGTTGAGGATCCAC
Source organism: Streptococcus sp. 27098_8_70 (assembly GCF_041432215.1). Taxonomy (GTDB): domain Bacteria; phylum Bacillota; class Bacilli; order Lactobacillales; family Streptococcaceae; genus Streptococcus; species Streptococcus oralis_CP. The sequence goes on along the minus strand of NZ_JAPVZD010000001.1, from coordinate 263,435 downwards.
CACCATCAAGGTTATAGGCTGTCTTCACTCCGTAAGATTTCATCACTTCTGCCATCTGGTAAAGAGACAAGCCCTTGCTTTCAGAGGTTCGACCATCCGAAACGATGATGATGTAGTGATTTTCATCGATAATCCCGATAGCTGTACGAGGATTCGATGACATGGCTTGACCGACTTCTGTATTGGTATCAACAGATATTTCTCCATTCTCAACTAGAGACGGACCAAATGCCAGTAGATTGACGACACCGTCCTGAACCAACTGATCGGCTGAAACTTGGTCCTCGTAGATGATTTTAAAGGAGCCGTCCTTGTAAATGGCAAGGTCACCGTTACTAGCGTCTTCACGGACACTGTCCCGATAGACAACTTCATTACGGATAACATAACCAGAACTATTGGCTCCATAGTAGTCACCGTTGACAGCTAGAATAGCATTGTTTTCAGCAGCCGTTACAGAGGTTTTAGCTGTGACGTTGGTTCCATAGGAGTTTTGAGCTAGAGCTGTTTTTAGATAATCCGATGAACTGAGGGTTATATCTGCCACATAGACTTGCGTTTCATTCACAGTCTTTTCAGTGAGGGTGACACTGATATTTCCATCTGAATAGCTAGTATCCGTCACTTGAGCATTTTTTGCTGCCTGACTTGCTGCTGCGGTGTTAGAGGTTGAGCCGGTATTAGATACAGTGGAAATCGTTTCAGCGAGTACAAAGGTCTTCAACATCGAATAGGTAAAGGAGCTTGTCAGGAGCAAGCCCAAGACCGAGGCGTATAGATAGGGTTTCTTTAAAACTTTCATAATGGGCTACAAGTCCTTTCTTTGAAAATAAAGCGAGTTTGAACTGTCCAAGAGAGAATAAAGAGCATGATTCCGACAAGAATCTTCGCAATCAGCAAATTGACTCCAAGACCCGAATTAAAGAGGCGAATCAGGATGGTGTCCAAGATAAAGAGGCCAACAGCTAGTCCAAAATAGCCTGATCCTGTTTTAAAACTGCTCGCCTTGTTCTTGAAGACCAATTTTTTGTTGGTAGAAAAGTTAAAGATGGAGCTAGTCACACGTGCCAAACCATTTGAGAGGAGAACACGCAAACCTGTCGGAATAAAGCTCAAGCATAGAATAGAGAGAGCGTAGACCACATAATCTACGATAAAACTACTAAAAGACGAGAGCGCAAACTTTAAAATATTTTTATAAATCATCAATCCATCTCGAATAGGCCGGAAGTGAGAAGCCTCATTGTCGTTGATATAGACTGTTTCAATCGGAACTTCTAAGATTGGGTAGACTTGACTTGCTTCGAGGAGCATGTTCATCTCATATTCATACCGTTGTCCTTCTATCTTAAGCATAAAGGGGATCATATCCGTTGAAAAGGCACGTAATCCTGTCTGTGTATCGGATACAGCGACACCCGTTTGCAGTTTAAACAAGATACGAGTCAAGCTGTTTCCAAAACGACTACGCAAGGGAACCTTGCCAGTAAAGGCACGGACACCAAGGACAAGTGTATTAGGATTTTCATTTGATTTGGTCAAGCTACGAAAGATGTCCCAGATCCTATGCTGGCCGTCTGCGTCTGCTGTAACCACAGTCCCTGGCTTATTGAGAGACTGAATGTACTCAAAGGCTGTTTTCAGAGCTTGACCTTTTCCTTGATTGACCTGGTGGCGAAGGACTATCGCAAAATCCGCTGCTCGAGCAAAAATGTCTTGGCATTCTGCCGAACTTCCATCATCAATGACAATGATGTAAAAATCGCTCTTATAGTGAATCTTTTCAATCAATTTGATGAGATTGTAGTCAGGTTCGTAAGCTGGGATAACTAGATAGTTCATATTTACACCTCTTTCTTTGATGATTGGAAAAGTATACAAGTAAATGCTTAAAAATTCCTTATACTTAAATTTAAGTAAAATCAATTTTTTTGTTCTTCTCATAAATTCGTGTAATCAAAGAAAGAAAAACTCTGTAAAAGCTATCTTCTACAGAGTTGGTTTTGCATCTTTATAAAATGTCAGAAAATGATCTAGTACTTAATCACTGGTATCCAGAGTTCCATTTGATAGTCTGGTGACGACATGTCTCCCTCGGTGTATACTTCAAAGTCTGGTGCTCCTGAGTGGCGATAGTCAGTTTCTGGGAAAAAGACTTCCAAGACATATTTCCAAGCATGATGGATACTGGCTGGTATGGCCCCCTTGACTGGTACGATAGCATATTCAGCGGCTGGGATATCTTTGATGAACAGACCTAGCTCGTCTGCTTTGACTTTATCCGTCACATCATAAGCAGCCATGTAGTTGATGATTTCGCCTTCTTTGACATCCGAGCAGACACCAAAAGATTGGCCACTACCCAAACTTTCTAGGTTTTCAATGCTGTGATGGGCATAGAGTTTCTCCCATGCAGACGGGCACTGGCTATTGTCAATAGTTTCCAATAGGACGCCTGCCACGGACAAAGCAGGTTTCTTTTGAATCTTGATATCCATAGTCTTTCCTCCTGTGATTTTTAAGGATAATTGAAGTCTAGGAAAGACCCGATAAGGTTTTCCATTTCGAACTCCTGAGGGAGTTGCCCCATGGAATTTCTTAAAGGCTGCGCTGAAGGCATCCGCAGACTCATAGCCGTATTTCATCGCTATGTCAATGACTTTCTCAGAGCTTTCCCGCAAGTCCGTCACAGCTTCTGACAGCCTGCGATTGCGCAAGTATTCTGCTAAAGTCATATCTGCTAGGATGGAAAAGAGCCTGCTGAAGAGAGCATAAGAATAGCCCGATAGCTGCTGGAATTTCTGCAAGTCCACTTCTGCGTCCAACTTGCTTTCTAGATATTCCATGGTTCGATTGAATTGATGCATCATATTCTTTTTCACCTCATAAAAGATACTAAGGCCGTTAAAAGCAAAGTGAAAATAGGAAAATTGACGGAGAGGCTCCTGCTCCGAGAAAATTTCATCTTTTTCACACAGCTTTTAGGCCGTGTTCAATTCTAACTATAGTCTAACAGATATAAGATACTTCTGCCCTAGAATTTTTGTACAATATTTAGAGGGGGATTCTACAACCTATCCCGCAGCTTCTCAACAAAGAGATAAGCGGCTGGGCAGGTCAAGGTATTCTTAATCGTCAAATGATTAATTTGATGGATCTTTTTACGATCTGTATGGGGAAATTCTCGGCAAGCCTTGGGACGAACGTCATAGATGGAACAGAGATTATCTCCTCCTAGAAAGGGGCAAGGCATGGATTTGAAAACCTTGTCCCCGTCTTCATCTACCTGTAAAAACTCTGCTTCAAAGGCTGGTAATTTCATCTTAAAGTACTTAGCGATACGGGTGATATCTGCTTCTTTAAAGTCGGGCCCCAAAGTCTTGCAACAGTTAGCACAGGCGGTGCAATCAATCTCAGCAAAGACTTCTTGGTGAATCTGCTGCGCAATCTTGTCTAGATTTTTTGGTGGCTTTTTCTTTAGGTTAGCTAACACTTTGCGGTGCTCTTTCTGCTTTTGCAAGGCTAGTTGATGGTAATACTCAATATCAATCTCTTTAGACATAATTTCTTTCTAATACAAGTGTTTTTGTCTATTATACCATAAACACTGTCCCCTTTTTGCCCCCTGAACAGAAAAAAGCCCTTCGGATAAAATCCGAGGGGCTTAAAACGTTGTTAAATCAACGATTATTTTTTAAGATTGTAGAATGATTTCAATCCACGGTATTCAGCTACTTCACCAAGTTGGTCTTCGATACGAAGCAATTGGTTGTATTTAGCGATACGGTCTGTACGTGAAAGTGAACCAGTCTTGATTTGTCCTGCATTTGTTGCAACTGCGATGTCAGCGATTGTTGAATCTTCAGTTTCACCTGAACGGTGTGATACAACGGCAGTGTAACCAGCTTCTTTCGCCATTTCGATAGCGTCGAATGTTTCAGTAAGAGTACCGATTTGGTTAACTTTGATAAGGATTGAGTTAGCAGCACCTTCTTCGATACCACGTGAAAGGTAATCAGTGTTTGTTACGAAGAGGTCGTCACCAATCAATTGAACTTTACCACCAAGACGTTCAGTAAGAGCTTTCCAACCTTCCCAGTCGTTTTCATCCATACCATCTTCGATAAGTATGATAGGGTATTTGTCAACCAATCCTTCAAGGTAAGCGATTTGTTCTTCAGCAGTACGAACAGCAGCGCCTTCACCTTCAAATTTAGTGTAATCGTAAACTTTGCGTTCTTTATCGTAGAATTCTGATGATGCACAGTCAAATCCGATAAATACGTCTTTACCTGGAACATAACCAGCAGCTTCGATAGCAGCGATGATAGTTTCTACACCATCTTCAGTTCCGTCGAAACGAGGAGCAAATCCACCTTCGTCACCAACGGCTGTTTCAAGACCACGACCTTTAAGGATTTTCTTAAGAGCGTGGAAGATTTCAGCACCCCAACGAAGAGCTTCTTTGAATGTAGGTGCACCAGCAGGTACGATCATGAATTCTTGGAAAGCGATTGGAGCATCTGAGTGAGAACCACCGTTGATGATGTTCATCATTGGAGTTGGAAGAACTTTAGTGTTAAATCCACCAAGGTAGCTGTAAAGTGGGATTTCAAGGTAGTCAGCAGCAGCACGAGCTACAGCGATAGACACACCAAGGATTGCGTTTGCTCCCAATTTACCTTTGTTAGGAGTACCGTCAAGAGCGATCATAGCACGGTCGATAGCTTGTTGATCACGTACATCATAGCCGATGATTGCTTCAGCAATAATGTTGTTTACGTTGTCAACAGCTTTTTGAGTACCAAGACCACCGTAACGAGATTTGTCACCGTCACGAAGTTCAACTGCTTCGTGTTCACCAGTAGAAGCTCCTGATGGAACCATACCACGTCCATGAGCACCTGATTCAGTATATACTTCTACTTCAAGTGTTGGGTTACCGCGTGAGTCTAGGACTTCGCGAGCGTAAACATCAGTAATAATTGACATTTTTTACTCTCCTTTGAGTTAAATTTTTTTACACCTCTATGATACATCAAAAAGATACCTTTTTCAAGAAAAAACGTTATCTTTGTGCAAATTTTCCTTAAGTTTGTTAAGTAACCGCTTTCTTTCCCGCCTTATCTATAGACTTTTATGATATACTATATTTATGACTGATATATCAAAACAAATATTAGAAAAAGCTCATGGTGGACTTAAGTTAAACCCAGACGAACAAAGACGCTTTCTTGGTACCTTTGAAGAACGTGTTCTTGGCTACGCGGATATCAGTACTGCCAATAGTCCTGAATTAGAACATGGATTTTTCTCTATTTTAGAAGGTTTTCAAGAAAAGGTAGAGATACTTTTTGTGAAGATCTCACCAAATATCGAGTTTGACAAACAGGTCTTTTACTTAAAACAAGCAAAGGAAAGCAACTGTCAGGCGACTATTGTTTCAGACGATCATATCACCTCTCCTTATGGCCTTGTCATTCACACAAATGAACCTGTTCAAGTAGACGAAAAGGACCTCAGACTTGCTTTCTCAAACCTCTGGGAGGAGAAAAAGGCAGAGACTCCTAAAAAATCTATCTGGAAAAAATGGTTTGGCTAATGATTTCTCATATTTAATAAACGGCCAATATTAGTAGCTGTGTGCTCCAAATAGAGACTTGCATTTTTCAAACTATCTTCCAAAGGTTCACTTTTCTCTAAAATAGAAAAGGCTGCTTGTATATTTTCGAATGGTAGGAAAGGTAAATCCTCGGAAAGACTACCACAAATAGCGATAACAGGAACTCCTTCAGGAGTTCTTTTTGCTACACCGATAGGAGCTTTTCCAACAAAGCTTTGACTGTCCAGTCTACCTTCTCCAACGATAACCAAGTCTGCCCCTGCAACTTTCTTATCAAAATCAATCAAATCTAAACAAGTGTTAATTCCAGATACGATAGTGGCCTCAGCAAAGGCACAGAGCCCAGCCGCAATCCCACCGCCGGCTCCTGCTCCATTGAGAGACAGGGTTGATAGCGAGAATTTTTCATAGAACTCCTGTATAGCCAGATCTACTGTCTCAAACAAAGCAGGATCCAAGCCCTTTTGTTTTCCAAATGTATAGGTCGCTCCTTGAAGACCACATAAAGGGCTCACGACATCTGCTAAAATGCGGATTTTCACATCTTCAGGTATCCTATACAACTTGCTATTTGAAACTGACTCGAATTCAAGCAAAGTCTGACCGCAGGCTGACAATACTTTTCCATTCTTATCATAAAAACGATAACCTAAACCAGCAGCAATGCCAATTCCACCATCATTACTTGCCGTACCACCTACACCGATATAGATTTCTTTCATTCCAAGATCAATGAGATGGCGGATCAATTCTCCGATACCGCGAGTTTGGATGTGAAGAGGGTTTCGTTTCTCCCGCGGAATCTTTCCAAGACCAACCAAGTCAGCAACTTCAAAGAGCGCTATTTGATCTTTATAAAAGTAGCGCATGGCTTCTTTTAGGCCAAAAGGTCCTGTCACTTGGAACCATTTTTCTTCTAGTTCAAGAGAATGGCGAATAGCATCTACAGTTCCTTCCCCACCATCACCTACAGGGCAAAGCAGACATTCTACATCTGCTATTGACTGTTCAAAACCCCTTTTTATAGCTTGAGCGACCTCTTCTGCCGTCAAACTTTCTTTAAAAGAATCGGGTGCAATTACAATTTTCATAGTTCCCTCTCATTCTAAGAAATCAATCAAAGGTAGAACTTCCAAAAAATCCCTCGTATCTACATGACAAGCTATCTCGGATTTTACGACTTCTTTGGCACAAAATGCAATACCACGTCCTGCTGACTTTAACATCAAGAGGTCATTGGCACCATCACCGATGGCAATCGTTCTTTCTTTGGGAAGTTTCAGTTCTTTTTTCCATTTCTCAAGAGTATCTTGTTTTACTTGACCTGTCACAATTTCACCAACTAGTCGACCTGTTAAAAAACCGTCTTTGACTTCCAACTGGTTGGCGGAGAAATAGGAGATACCAAGGGATTTTGCTAATCTCTCAACTATTGGTGCAAATCCACCAGACACTAGACCGACTAAAATACCCTTCTTTTGAAGTATGGAGATAAATTCTTGGGCATTCTTGGACAGATGAATGGATTTGATGACAGTATCAAAGACCGAAACCGGAAGGCTTTTTAACAAAGCTACCCTCGCTCGTAAACTTGTTTCAAAGTCCAGTTCACCTCGCATTGCCTGGCTTGTAATCTGCGATATTTCTTCTTCGCAACCTGCTTCTTTTCCTAAAAGATCAATCACTTCTTCTGCTATCAGGGTGCCGTCAACGTCCATGACACACAAGCCTTTTACTTGAGACATAAACTTTCCTTTCTAAACAGCCCAAAAATCGTATGAAAGAATCATACGATTTTATCTATTAGTTGACTAAACTATGGTACAAGTCCAGGTAAGATTTGCAGGCTGTATCCCATGAGAAATCGCATTCCATAGCTTGTTTTTGTAGATTTCTCCAAACGTCTGGCTGGTTCTTATAAACATCCAAGGCTGTTTGGAAACTCCAGTTAAGCCAATAAGGTGTTAAATTATCAAAGCTAAATCCAGTACCAGTTCCTTCGATTGGATTGAAGGATTGAACTGTATCTCTTAGTCCACCAACCTCATGAACCAATGGTAGAGTTCCATAGCGCATCGCCATCATTTGAGACAAACCACATGGTTCAAAACGACTCGGCATGAGGAAGAGATCACAAGCTGCGTAGATTTCTTGAGCAAGTTTGACGTCAAAAGTGATATTTGCTGATAGCTTGTCTGGATAGACTTGTGCAAACCAAGAGAAAGAATGTTCAAAAGCTGGGTCACCTGTTCCTAAAAGGACTATTTGAACGTCCTCCTGTAAGAAACGATGCAAGCTTTCTACAACAACATCAAAACCTTTTTGGCGCGTCAAACGAGAGACAATCCCAACTAGAGGAACATCTGCTCGTACAGGTAACCCAACTCTCTCTTGCAATTTTGCTTTGTTTTGAGCTTTTCCAGACAAATCTTCTTTATCAAAATGATAGTCTAAAAGTGGGTCTGTTTGAGGATTATAAAGATCTGCGTCAATACCATTAACAATACCTGAAACCTTACCTGACTCCATGCGAAGAATCTGGTCCAAACCGCAACCAAACTGACTGGTCATAATCTCGTGCGCATAGCTAGGGGAAACGGTTGAGACACGATCCGCGTAGAGAATACCTGCTTTCATCCAGTTGAGACAATCATTCCAGCGAAGGGTCCCATCAGCATAGCGTTCAAAGCCAACACCGAACAAATCCCATAACATCCCTTCAGAAAATTGACCTTGAAATTCCAAATTGTGAATGGTTAAGACTGTTCTGATTCCTTGATATGCCTGAATCCAATGGTACTTTTCTTTTAACAAGAAGGGAATCATGGCTGTGTGGTAATCATGAACATGGAGAAGGTCAGGGATAAAGTCGATGCGCTCCATGGCCTCAAGAGCGGCCAGTTGGAAAAAGGCAAAGCGTTCACCGTCGTCAAAATCACCATACACATGACCACGGAAGAAATAATACTGATTATCAATGAAGTAGAAGGTTACACCATTCAAAACCGTTTTCTTAACACCACAGTACTGTCTACGCCATCCTACACTAACTTCAAAGTGGAGAACATCCTCTATCTGGTCGCCAAACTTTGCTTCTACCATATCATAATAAGGTAAGAAAACTGCAACTTCGTGCCCCGCTTTTACAAGTGATTTGGGAAGTGCGCCAATGACATCGCCCAAACCACCTGTTTTTGAAAAGGGTGCTCCTTCTGCCGCTACAAATAAAATTTTCATGAATAAATGTCCTCTGTTACTGTTTCACCCTTCTTAACTACAACTGGATGTTCTGCTGTGCCTCGAATGACAACACCGTCCGCAACTTCAACGCCCTTGTCCAAGATAGCATATTCAACTCGGGCACCTTGACCAATCACAACACGAGGGAACAAAACGCTGTTCTTCACAACACTATCTTTGTGAATATAAATGTTACGAGATAGGACTGACTGAACTACTTCACCCTCAATGATACTACCAGAAGCAAACTGAGAAGTACTTACTTTTGAAGTATTCGCATAGTAGGTTGGTTCTTCATTCTTAACTTTGGTATAAATTTTTTGATTTGGTGAGAAAAGAGAGTAGAATTTTTTAGATTCAAGCATATCAATATTTGCTTGATAATAGGACTGAACAGAATGAATGTTTGCTAAGTAACCTGTGTATTCGTAAGCAAAAGCTCCTTCTTTTACAGCTAAATCGCGAAGAACATAGCGCAACTTTTCAGGATATTCCTTCTGAGCCTCTTCTTCAAGTCGTTCAATCAACCAAGGAGTGTCCACAACAAAGATATCTGTAGACATGTTGAAGAGTTCATCTGTAGATTTATTATCAAAGAGTTTGTGCGAACGAACATGGTCAGTCTCATCGATTTCCAGAATAGCATTCACATCAGAAATGTCTTTCTTTGGAAGTTTCTTATATACAACTGTGATCGGACCATTCGTTGTATTGTGTAGGTGGAAGACTTGATTCAAGTCAATATTCACTAATACATCACAGTTAATCGAAACGGTTTGGTTTGAACCCGAACGTCTCAAGTAGGTAAGTAGCTGTTGGTAATACTCTTTTCCAACCGTACTGCTTTCAACACGAGTATTGTAAATTCCTAGATAGTAGTGACTTAGAAGGGTTGACAAGCCCCACTCACGACCTGAACGGATATGGTCGAAGACTGAGCTAATATTATCTTGTTGGAAAATACCAAAGATACTACGAACACCTGCATTTGCAAGACTGGAAAGGGGGAAGTCAATCAAACGGTATTTCCCACCGAAAGGCAAGCTAGCTACCGGACGGTGTTCTGTTAACGTTGACATATCATGAAAACCAACTGTGTTTCCTAAAATGGCTGAATATTTATCAATCTTCATCTGTTGCTACCCCCACTACTTCATTGTATCCTACTACTTGTACTTCGTCCGTTCCGTCAATCTCTACGCCGTCAGCAATAATGGCACCCTCACCAATGATAGCACGAGTAATCTTTGCGCCATGGCCAATAATAGCTCCGCTCATGATGACAGAATCAACGACCTCAGCGCCTTCACGTACTTGTGCTTCTGTTGAAAGAATCGAACGTTTTACAGTTCCATCTACAAAACAGCCATCCACGACCAATGAATCTTCAACGTGTGCATGCGCACCAAAGTAGTTTGGTGGTGAAATCAAGTTTCTAGAGTAAATTTTCCACTGACGATTGCGGCTATCCAAGGCATTTTCTGGCGAAATGTACTCCATATTAGCTTCCCAAAGTGACTCAATCGTACCAACATCTTTCCAGTAGCCATTAAATTCATAAGCATAGACACTTTCACCAGACTCGAGATAGTTAGGGATAACGTTCTTCCCAAAGTCTGACATATCCACATTGCTCTTTTCAGCAGCAACAAGCATATTGCGAAGTCGTTTCCAGTCAAAAATATAAATCCCCATCGAAGCCTTTGTAGACTTAGGTTGCGCAGGTTTTTCTTCGAATTCAACGATACGGTTATTGGCATCTGTATTCATGATACCGAAACGGCTAGCTTCTTTGAGAGGTACGTCTAGGACAGCTACTGTCAAACTGGCATTGTTATCCTTATGGGACTGAAGCATATCATCGTAGTCCATCTTGTAGATGTGGTCACCAGAAAGAATCAAAACATACTCAGGATTAACACTGTCGATGTAGTCAATGTTTTGGTAGATAGCGTGACTAGTCCCTTCAAACCAACGGTTTCCTTCGCTGGCTGAATAAGGTTGTAAAATAGAGACACCTGAATTGATACCATCCAATCCCCAGCTAGAGCCATTTCCGATATGGTTATTCAAAGCAAGAGGTTGGTACTGAGTAATCACACCAACATTATGGATTCCAGAGTTTGCACAGTTGGAAAGAGCAAAGTCAATGATACGGTAGCGCCCACCGAATTGCACTGCCGGTTTGGCAATGCTTTGAGTGAGTTTTCCGAGACGTGTTCCTTGCCCACCCGCAAGGATCAAAGCTAGCATTTCATTCTTCATTTTCTACTCCTTTATAAAGTCATGTGAACGTTAAAATCGAAAGAAGGTTGGAAGTCAAACTTTTTTATAAAAATAATAGGAAATCCATTTCTCTTGTGTTTCAAGTCCAATACAAGTACATCCGTTTTTAAAATCTAAAAAATTATCATCAACAGCCCATTATTCTTTTTTCTTAGCTGGTTTCAAACGACGTTTAATCTTCCAGATACTTGCTCCCATGGCAGGCAAGGTAAAGGTCAAAGTCTGCTCATAATCCTTCCATAAACCTTCTTGAGTCTGAACTGTTTGATTGTGCTCTTTCCACACACCTCCCCATTCTTCCAGCTCTGTATTCCAAACTTCTTCGTAAATACCCGCAACAGGTAAACCAATCGTAAAGTCCTTACGTTCAACTGGTGCCATATTAAAGACACAGACTAATACTTCGTCCTTCTTGCCCTTACGAATAAAGGAAAGGACACTCTGATCTCTATTATCAGCATCGATAATCTCGATACCATCATAACTAGTATCAATTTCCCACAGACAACGATGGTCTTTATAGAATTGATTGAGTTGTGAAGTGAAATGCTTCATCTTGGCATTCATCGGATCTTCTAGATTAGACCACTCCAACTGCTCCTCAGACTTCCACTCGAGGAATTGCCCGTACTCACTACCCATGAACAAGAGTTTCTTACCTGGATGACAAATTTGATAGGTGTAAAGATTGCGCAAACCAGCGAACTGATTGTAGCGATCTCCCCACATCTTATGCATCATACTCTTCTTACCATGAACTACCTCATCATGTGAGAAAGGTAGGAGATAGTTTTCATTGAAAACATACATAAAGCTGAAAGTCACAAGATTAAAGTCATACTTGCGATAAATCGGATCTTCCTCGTAGAAACGGAGAATATCGTTCATCCAGCCCATATTCCATTTATAGTCAAAGCCAAGACCACCCATTTCTTTCATGCCAGTAATCTTTGTCGCTGATGAACTTTCTTCTGCAATCATCATGATATCTGGATGAGCTAACTTAATCACTGTGTTCAAACGTTGAAGGAAATAATAACCCTCATAGTTAAGGTTTCCACCGTCTTTGTTTGGAGTCCAAGGAGCATTATCATAATCTAGATACAGCATATTGCTCACTGCATCGACCCGAATACCATCTAAGTGGTAAAAATCAATCCAAAATTTAATACTTGAAATCAAGAAAGACTGGACCTCGTTTTTCCCGAGGTCAAAATTCAGCGCACCCCATCCGTAGTTGTGAGCCTTGTTGTGGTCTTGGTATTCAAAAGTTGGTGTTCCATCATAATATGCCAATGCATCATCATTAATAGTGAAATGACCCGGAACCCAGTCGACGATAACACCGATATTATTTATATGACACTCTTCAACGAAATCTTGGAATTCCTCAGGTGTACCATAGGAATGTTCAAAAGCAAAGTAACCCATAAGTTGATAGCCCCAGCTCAATCCAAGTGGGTGAGCCATTAAAGGCATGAACTCAATATGTGTATAGTTCATCTCAACTAAGTATGGAATCAACTCGTCTTTCAGTTGCGAAAAAGTATAGGGACTACCATCTGGATTTCTCTTCCAAGATCCTGCATGGGCTTCATATATATTAACTGGTCTCTCGAAAAATCCCAGACGTTTGCGACGTGCTAGCCAAAGGCCATCTTTCCATTTCTTTTCACGGATATTGGTCAAAACAGCTCCTGTACCCGGTCTAGCTTCAAAATAAACTGCCAACGGATCGATCTTCATAATCTGGTGACCATTTGCACGCGTGATATGATATTTATAAATCTGACCTTCCTGGGCTTGACTTGTAAAGACTTCCCAAACACCTGCTTCATTACGAACCATAGGAATTTGATTCTCAACCCAATTAGTAAAATCACCAACTAGATGAACTGCTTGTGCATTTGGTGCCCAAACCCTAAAGGTATAGCCTATTTCTCCGTTTTTCTCCTCTCTATGCGCTCCTAAATAATGCTGGAGGTGAAAGTTCTCACCTGTAGTAAAGGTTCTTAATGCTTCTTGATTATTCATTCAATCCCCTTTCTTTTGTAAGCGTTTTCTATAATTCTATTATACACTCTTTTAAGATAACTTTCAAGTAATTTACGAAGGAAATCATATTTTTTTATGAAAGCCTTCAAAAAATTACCTAGCATTTTAAAAAAGATATCCTGAAAATAGAATACGAAACAATTTCCATATATTTTTTTATTATAATACCAGAATATTCGTTTTTTATCAATTTTTAACTGTATTTTTAGTAAAAAATAAAATCAGGAAGGTAATTTCCTAATTTTATAAATTATTTCACATCAAAAACAATGGATTTAACATTTGTCATCGCTTCGATACTATATTTAATTCCTTGTACTCCTGCACCAGAACCCTTTACACCAAGGAATGGGAAATTATCTGGTCCACGCTGTGTTTTATTATTAATATGAACGGTACCCACTTCAAGTTTTTCAGCAATTTCAAACGCCTTCTTAAAGTCATTTGTAAAGACTGAAGATTGAAGACCGAACTCTGATTCATTAGCAATTTCTAACGCTTCATTGGCATCTGCAACTCGAATAATTGGGAGAACAGGTCCAAATGGTTCTTCCCAGGCTAATTTCATATCTCTTGTGACATAATCAAAAAGTCCTGGCCAAATGAGATTATTCTCACGTTTGATTGGGCTGAGCGCTTTGGCTCCTTTTTCCTGAGCATCTTCAATCAATCCCCAGATGAAATCAGCTGAAGCATTATCAATAACTGGCGTGATATCTGTATTGTCAAATGGATCACCGACTGTTAGCTTAGCAACTTCAGCTTGGAGCAATTCTGCCAATCTGTCTGCTACGCTTTCCACAACCAAAACACGTTTGATAGCGGTACAACGCTGACCAGAGTAGCTAAAGGCACCACCTACGATTTGCTTAGCTGCATTTTCTAAATCTGCATCTTCTAAGACAATTGCTGCATCTTTTCCACCAAGCTCAAGCATAATCGGGCGCATACCAGCTAAACGACCAATACGCTCACCAATCGGTGTTGAACCTGTAAAGTTAATGAAGTTCACTTCCTTGTGTTCGATGATGTAGTCTCCGATTTCAGAACCACGTCCAGTGATGGTGTTAAAGACACCTGCTGGGATTCCGGCTTCGTCAAATGCTTTAGCCAACAAGAGTCCAGAAATAGATCCTTGTGTTGGTGGTTTGAACATAACGACATTTCCTGCAATCAAAGCCGGAGCAATCTTAGATCCAGAAAGGTTGACTGGATAGTTAAATGGCGCGATAGCCAAAACGACACCAACTGGTTCACGACGGACAACGGCTAGTTTATTTTTACTTGCAGCTTCAAAACCACCACCTTCCATCGCTTGTCCAGTGATACGGAGGCCTTCCTCGGCAGCAAAACGAATCAATTCTGCTGTACGTACTACTTCTCCAATGGCTGCTTTAATTCCTTTTGCAACCTCTTTGGCAAGAATGGTACCAATTTTTTCTTTATCACGTTCCAAAATGTCTGCTGTCTTATGCAAATAAGCTGCACGCTCAACGGGTGCTAAATCACGCCATGCTGGGAGAGCTGCACGTGCAGCTTTCATAGCCTCATCTACTTCAGCCTGACTCATAGCTGGAACTGTACCCAGCTTTTCCTGATTGACGGGAGAATAGATGGCAATTTCATTCTCTGATGATTTCCATTTTCCATTCACTAAATTCTGATAATTTGTCAAATTCTCTTCCTCCTGAAAATGATTAAAACTTATTTTATCAAATTTTCAGAAAATTACAACCCCTTTTTGGAAAATATTGATATTTTTTTCACAAACTTGATTCTTCAAATTATTTGAAATTTATTCCTAATAGATATTGGTTTTTCAATAAAAAACAAAAAAGGTCTAGAATTAACTAAACCTTTTTGTAGTATTTACTATGAAAGTACCTTCAAGACTGCAACGCTAATATCATCAATCACATTAGACTCTTGAGAACGACTATTGGACACAAGCATTTCAAGATTTCCTGCATTTTCAAAGTAGAAGGAGGTTCCCTTGGCATTGAATACCACCAATAAGTGCTCTGATCCACCGTGAATTTCGTAAACAATCCATCCACTATTTTCAGCAGCTGTATGGACGAAGACATGACGATAAACTTCTTCGTATGTAGGATAAGAGAAAGCACGCTTTTGTGTTTTTAGGCGAATAATCTGGCGAATAAAGTCAATGCTCTCTTGTCTCTCATTGATTAAATCCCAGTTGACCTGGTTGACACTATCTGGAGCATTGTAACTATTCATGGCACGTTCTCTATCTGCAGGTGTCAGCTCACCATTTTCTCCTGTAGCAAGGAGTTTGGTGCGACCAAATTCTTGCCCCAGCTCTATAAAGGACATCCCTTGCATAAGAATGCTCATCGCTGTTGCTGTCTCAACCTGACGCATAATCTTATCTGAACTGTGATCTGGGTGAAGGGTTGCTAACAAATCATGCAAGTTGTAATTATCATGGGCTTCCACGTAGTTAAGAACTTGGTTTGGACTAAGATATGAACCCAACTCTCGGCTACCAAGAATAGCTTTGGCTACAATCGGTTCTGTAGCTGCACCGCTAACAAATCCTGCCTTGATTGAGCCGTAAACTTCTCCTCCTTTGATGGCATCACGCTGATCGTCGTTGAAGAATCCAATATTTGGCATCTGGTAGGCATTGTCCTTCTTGGCCTTATCATAAGGTGCAAGACCTGTCCCCATATCCCAGCCTTCTCCATAGGTGATAATACGGGGATCAACTTCATCAAGTGCCCAACGAATTGCCTGCATGGTTTTAACATCGTGAATTCCCATCAAGTCGAAACGGAATCCGTCAATATTGTATTCTTTCACCCAATAAAGGAGTGAGTCAATCATATACTTGCGGTACATTTCGTGTTCGCTTGCGGTTTCATTTCCTACACCTGTCCCGTTTTGGAAGGTTCCATCTGGATTCATACGATAGTAATAATCGGGAACAGTTGTTTGGAAAGGTGCATCAACCGTTGAGAAGGTATGGTTGTAAACGACATCCATAATGACACCGATTCCCGCATCATGATATGCCTGAATCATGGTCTTGAGGTCTCGAATAACCTGTCCAGGATCATCTAGATTACTAGAGAAACTTGGTTCTGGCGCATTGTAGTTTTGAGGGTCATAACCCCAGTTATAGGTTACATTCCCGTCATCGTCATATTCCTTATGGCGATCAAAGATTGGTTGGAGTTGAACATAATTACAGCCGAGTTCTTTGATATAATCAAAGGCTGTTGCTTGACCATACTGGTTAACCGTTCCCGTCTGGGCAGCCCCAAGGAAGGTTCCACGGAGATGCTCTGCCACTCCAGATGTCGGTGATTTTGTAAAATCACGAATGTGCATCTCACAGATAACGGCTTTACATGGATTTTCCAAACGCCAACGGGCGTCTGTCCCATGTTTGACTTTAAATCCTTCTACCTGTCTATCTTGCTGAGATAGGATGACAGAACGTTTCCCGTCAGGACTTGTAGCGATAGTGTAAGGATCTCGTGTCAAAGTCTGGTGGTGCGGAAACTCAATCTGATACTGATAAGCTTTACCTGCAAGATTTTCATCCAGGTCTACACTCCAAACACCAATGGTATTGTACTTATGACTGTATGAATAGCTATTCCCTCGCTTTAGATTAAAGGTTTTCCAAATCGGCGCGTCGTTACTTGTATTTTCATAAACGACCACTTGGACTGCTGTAGCGGTTGGAGCCCAGAGTTTAAAGCTTGTCTGGTAGTCTGAGATACTATAACCTAATTCTCCTTGGTATCCCCAATGGTGATCAAAACTTTCACTGTGAAAAGCTTTATCAAAAGCAAACGGGTTTCTATCTTTATAGCAAGGACTTGCAATGGCTGGATTTTCAGAATAATAAACCGTCTCATCACCATCCAAAATCCAAACCTCAGTCAACAGTGGATAATAGTTAAAACGTAGGAGATAATCTTTTGTCTTTCCATCTATTCCGACAGAAAAGGTCAGAGTATCGAGCCTTTCTGCACTTGTAACTGTAAAGGAGAATTTTGCTCCAAAATAGTCATTTTCATAATACAAATTTTCTTTAACATCTGCCTGTTTTCTACTGAATGAACAAGCGGCATAATCCCCATTCTTTCGGTGAAAATGGATGACTACTGGGTATCTATACATTTCTTTTCCTAATTCCTAATTTCAATTTTTAAGTCATGCTGAAGAATTTAACGGGAATTTCAGCACAATAGAGAATAGCTTTAATAGATATAAAAACACATCAGGAGAGATAGTTCCAGACTATCTGACATCAATTTTTCAACTATTCTTTACAAACTTTCTAGCCAGGCCTCATCTCGAACTTCGATACCAAGTTCTTGTGCTTTTTGGAGCTTGCTTCCTGCATCTGCTCCTGCTACGACAAGATTCGTTTTCTTAGATACACTGCCTGTGACTTTGGCACCTAGACTTTCGAGTTTATTTTTGGCTTCAGAACGTGTGAGACGTTCCAATTTACCAGTTAATACAATTGTCAAACCTGACAAGGCCGCATCTGCCACTACTGTCTGTCCTTTGTAGTCCAGATTGACTCCAGCTTCTTTCAACTCGTCTAAGAGAATCTTTGATCCTTCTGTAGCAAAATAAGTTTGAAGACTTTGAGCAATCACACTACCCAAACTTTCAATACTTGCTACTTCCTCAGGATCAGCTTGGGCTAGATTTTCAATAGAGTGGAAATGTTGGAGCAAGAGCTGACTAGCCTTGCTTCCGACATGGCGAATTCCCAGACCAAACAAGAGCTTTTCAGCAGAGTTTTCCTTGGATGCTTGAATGGCCTGATATAGTTTAGAAGCAGACTTTTCCTTGACGCCTTCTAAAAGAAGGAAATCGTTTTCTTTCAAACGGTAAATATCTGCCACATCCTTAACCAGATTAGCAGCAAAAAGCTTTTCGACGATAGATGGACCAAGACCCGTAATATTCATGGCGTCTCGAGAAGCAAAGTGAATCAAGCCTTCCATGATTTGAGCAGGACAGCGTGGATTGATACAACGAAGAGCCACTTCATCTTCAAAGTGAAGCAACTGGCTATCACAACTTGGACAATTAGTCGGAATATCTAGTTTTTCTTCAGAAACACGCTTGGACTCTACCACACGCAGAACAGCAGGGATGATATCTCCAGCCTTATAAACGATTACCGTATCATCTTTTCGGATATCCTTTTCAGCGATATAATCTACATTATGCAAGGTTGCACGGCTAACAGTTGTCCCAGCAAGCTGAACAGGTGTTAGATTGGCAGTCGGAGTCACAACACCCGTACGACCTACTGTCCAGTCAACTGAAAGGAGCTGGGCTTCTTTTTCTTCAGCGGGAAATTTATAGGCGATTGCCCACTTAGGCGCTTTAACGGTAAAGCCAAGCTCTTCTTGACCTGCTAGGTCGTTAACCTTGATGACCACCCCATCGATATCGTAAGGCAGTTTCTCCCGTTCTTGTCCTACTTCTTGGATAAAATCCCATACCTCATCTATACTTTGAGCCAATATTCGTTTAGGATTAACTACAAAACCAAGCTGTTCAAGATGCTCCAAGACTTTTTCTTGACTATCACGAGTAGAAGGGCTGGCTTCTTGATAGAGGAAAGTCGCAAGATTGCGTTTGGCCACTACTGCTGTATCCAGCTGACGGAGGGTTCCTGCAGCTGCGTTACGAGGATTAGCAAATTCAGGCTCTCCATTTTCTTGGCGAGCTTGGTTAACCTGGTCAAATGAAGCGCGTGGCATGTAACACTCTCCACGAACAGTGATATCAAGTTCTTCTGGCAAGGTCAAAGGAATGTCCTTGACACGCTTGAGGTTCTCTGTGATATTTTCACCAACAGAACCATCCCCACGTGTCGCACCGACTACCAAAATTCCCTTTTCATACGTAAGCGAGATAGACAAACCATCGATTTTCAGCTCGCAAATATAGGTCGGTTGGGGCAATTCCTTTCGAACACGCGCATCAAAAGCTTCTAACTCTTCACGTGAAAAAGCATCCTGCAAACTATAAAGAGGATACTGATGACTGTATTTTTCAAAACCATCTAAAACCTTACCACCAACACGATGGGTCGGACTGTCCGCTAAAACTTGATCCGGATAGGCGGCTTCCAATTCGACCAACTCTCGGTAGAGGCGATCATACTCACTATCTGAAACCGAGGGATTGTCACTCGTATAGTACTCGGTCGCATAGCGGTTAAGTAAGGCAACTAACTCATTCATTCTTTCATTCATAATCCCATTTTACCACAAAGCAAGCCCTCCTCACAATAGAGAAGGACTGAAAAATGGTTTGTAGTGTAATATTTTCTAAAAAAGAGAAATTATAACTCTTTTTCAAAATGACTTCGCACATAAACGAGGGATAGACAAGACAGGACAATAACCCCGCTTCCAATTATCAGAAAAGAAGAGAGATGGACACTTGGTAGCACCGTCATAAAGCCTTTTGCAATCGGCATAAATAGGATGGCTAAGGTAAAAATGGTGCTTAGTACTCTTCCCAAGTATTCCCCCTCAACCTTGGTTTGCACCTGAGTAAAAAAGTGAATATTAAATATCGTCATAAACAGTTCACAAACTAAATTTCCAGAAAAGGAAAGAAAAGTTGGCAATGGTAACCCCATCATAAAAACTCCAACTCCAGTCAAGGCCAATAGAATCAAAAGATTATAAACACCTGCCTTTATTTTGCTAGCTAGAAGAGCTCCGATAATCGAACCAATAGCGCCCATAGTCAAAATAGTTGCATAAGCTCCTTCTACCCCGTATAGTCGATTTGAAAAAGGAAGGAGAAATTCAAAAGCTGCAAAAAAGAAATTAACACTAGAAGCTACTACCAAAAGGAAAAAGATCTCTTGCTGGCGCCAAATATAGCGAATCCCTTCTTTCATATCAGCAAAAATATTTTTCCAGCTGAGAGTCCTTTTCACTTGTTCCTTAGCCTCTTTTTTGGGGAGGAAAGCTACTAAGATAAATGCGATGAAAAAACTAATGGCATCTAAAACGAGTGTCATATGGAGACTGGCAAATTGTAAAACGATGAAAGAAAGTACAGGGGAGCTAACGCCTACAACCTGCAAAACTAACTCCAAGCGAGAGTTATAGGTCACTATCTCGTCTTTCTCTACAACCTCAGTTATAATGGCTTTGTTGGCTGTACGAGAAAATGCAAAGGCAACCGCCTGAACAATATTTGCGAAGATCAGAGCAGCAATCATCAAGCTATCATTTCTGATGAAAGAAATAGCTAAGCAAAGAACGCCACAAATTAAGTCTGTCGTCATCAAAATTTTGCGACGCGAAAAGCGGTCTGAAATCACTCCGCCAAAGGGATTGACTAGAATCGATGTAACCAACTCAGAAATCTGGTAAATCCCAAGAACAGTCTGTCCTACCGTTCCCATTGATGCTAACCAAACACTATTTCCATAATCATAGAGCATATTCCCTATCTTATTAATAGCCCCACGACTAATCAACTGGATTGCATGTCGATTCATATAAAAAGCTCCTCTCAAATTTTGAAACTATTGTATCAAAACTGAAAGGAGTCTCTTTATTTTTCCCTTATTTGGGAAATTTAAGCATTTACAAATTTTTCATAATGTTCCTGATAGTAGGCCACTTGCTCTGGAAGTCCAAGTACATCAAAAATATGCATGGCTTCCTGCATCTGACAACAACCTTCTTCTTTCAAGTCTCTCTGGTAGAGGGCAAAACCTTTGAGATAATGGAAGATATTGCGCTCATAAAGCTTGATACCATTTCCAATTAACTTCTCCACATAGCCCTCAAAATAGTCCGCATCCGCAAAGGATCGATTTTCCAAACAATGCTGGTAACAGTTAAGAGCTAAAATCAAAACAAGTTTTCGATGCCGACCAATTTCCTTGTAGTAGTCTTCCCTCTCCATCACTTCTCTGCCAATTCGAGCCACATAGTCCACATTGTAGAAAGTATAGAGATTTCCGAAAAGAATCAACTCATACATAGTCCATTCTTCTGTTTGAAAAAGATAATCTGCTACCTTTTCCAAATCACTCTGCCTCATCGTGTAATAAGCATCTCTTTGACAAATCAGTCCTTGTAGCAGAATCCAATTCAGCTTAAAATAGAGGGGATTGGTCGAACTCTTAGCCTTTTCAAGTTGTTCTCTTTGAAGCTTTTGAAAACCTGCAATATCATTTGAGTAGTAAAGCGGAATAATCTGTGCCATCAAGGCAACATGTTCATGATTTTGAAAATCCCTAGCCTTGTCCATGAAATTTTCAATAGTCACATGAATATTATCCAAAATCTCAAAGAAACGAGAAACTGCTAGATCAGACTCCCCAAGCTCGAAGCGAGATAATTGAGAAGTTGAACATGATTTACCTGCCGCCTCTTTTAAGGAGTATTTCCCACTTGTTCGAAATTCACGAAATACCTTTCCAAGATGTTCCATTTCTTACACCTGCTCCGATAATTCTTCCCACTCAAGCATAGCTTCTTCCTGACGATGGCTGATTTTATCCAGTTCAGCCTGCAATTCCATGAGCTTTTCAGCATCATTGGTTTCCAGCATTTGTTCAGAAATGGCTTGACTTTGAGTTTCTAACTCTTCGATTTCAGCCTCTAAACTCTCGATTTGGCGCATGAGCTTACGGGCTTCTTTTTGACTTTCTTTCTGTGCTTGATAATCATTGGCTGGACTTGCTTCTTTTGCTTGATTGCTAGTTGAAGCTTCTTCTGTCTGAATCGCTTCTACTTCTGCTTTCTTCTCAACATAGTAGTCATAATCTCCCAAGTAAAGAGTCGAACCATTCTCAGACAATTCCAAAACATGAGTGGCTACTCGGTTGATGAAATAACGGTCGTGGCTGACAAACAGAAGGGTTCCATCAAAGTCAATCAGGGCATTTTCCAACACTTCCTTGCTATCAATATCCAAGTGGTTGGTCGGCTCGTCCAAAATCAGGAAGTTATTGTTTTCCATTGAAAGTTTGGCAAGCAACAAACGAACTTTCTCGCCACCTGACAGCATTCCGACTGACTTTTTAACATCATCTCCTGAGAAAAGGAAGGCACCAAGGCGGTTGCGGATTTCAACTTCAGGTGTCAGTTTAAAATCATTCCAGAGTTCATCGAGTACAGTATTACTTGGTGTTAGCTTACTTTGAGTCTGATCATAGTATCCAACCTCAACATTGGCACCAAAACGCTTCTCTCCCTTGATAAAAGGGATCTGGTCTACTATTGACTTGATAAAGGTTGACTTCCCAATGCCGTTTGGTCCGACAATCACAACAGCATTCATCTTACGGAGGTCTAGGTTGATAGGTTCTGACAGTATTTCCCCATCATAACCAATAGCTGCATTTTCAACTGTCAAGACAACATTACCAGATGTTTTTTCCGACTGGAAGGTCATGTTGGCTGATTTCTTGCCAGCTTCAGGCTTGTCCAAACGCTCCATTTTTTCTAGTTGTTTACAGCGAGATTGAGCACGTTTGGTCGTTGAAGCTCGGACTAGATTGCGATTGACAAAGTCTTCTAGAGCAGCGATTTCCTTTTGTTGCTTTTCATAGTTTTTTGCCTCAGTAGCTAGCTTTTGCTCCTTCAACTCAACAAAACGAGAGTAATTACCTACATAACGATCTAAGGAATGCTTAGTCAAATCGAGTGTAACCGTCGCAACCTTATCCAAAAAGTAACGGTCGTGACTGACAATAATGAGTGCACCACTATAATTTACTAGGTAATTTTCCAACCAGGCAATGGTTTCGATATCCAAGTGGTTGGTTGGCTCGTCCAAGACCAAGAGATTTGGCTTTTCAAGGAGCATTTTAGCCAGTGCAAGACGAGTATTTTGACCACCTGAAAGCTCAGCAATTTTCATCTGCCACATAGACTCGTCAAACTTGAATCCATTCAAAATCGCTCGAATATCAGCTTCGTAAGTAAAGCCACCATCCTGGCGGAAATTCTCTGACAAACGATCATAATCCGCCATCAGTTTATCCAAATCTTCACCCGACTTTTCACCCATCTCTAATTCCATTTGACGCAGTTGTGTCTCTGCCCGACGCAAGTCATCAAAGACGTGAAGCATTTCATCATAAATGGTATTTTCAGACTCAAAACGGCTATCTTGGGCTAGGTAAGACAGAGAGATATCTTTTTTCTTATTAATTTCTCCACTAGTTGGCTCCTCTTCTCCAACCAAAATCTTTAAAAGAGTAGACTTACCTGCACCATTTTTCCCAATAAGAGCAATTCGGTCTCGTTCATCTACTTGCAGGTTGATATGTTCAAAAAGAACCTCACCAGCAAAAGATCGTTCAATTTTATTAGCTTGTAAAATAATCATATCTCTATTTTACTATCTTTTTCTCTTTTGCACAATTGCAACGAAAAAAGTTCGAGTCATAAACTCGAACCTTTCATCTTAGTATCCAATGCCTCCACGGAATGTGCGAGCCATATCTTTCAATTCATAGTTTTTAGAAGAGGTATCGATGGTCCATTTTCCATCTTTCTTAGTCATTTTAATTTCATAACCCTCTTTCTTCATGTTATCACTAGTGTCTAGAGGAGTTGAATCAAATTGACTTGGTGCATTTTCTAAAATGTATTTTTCACCAGCTTTCATAGCTTCAGAGTAGTTGCTATATTTACCTTTGTTTTCTTCGTAGAATTTACGGCTCAATTCATAAACATTCAAGTTATCCAAGTCGATTGTTTCTGGTCTAACATAAACAACAGCATAGTCTGGCAAGTATGTCTTCACCTTGTAATCAACTTTTGCTCTCTTAGCATTTGCTTTGATGTAAGCATCTGCGAATGTTCTAAGTTCTGAATCAGACGGTTTGTAGTTATAGAAGCCTTTTCCGAACGATTCTGTAAATTTCTTGATAAACTCTTCTTTATCAGCTTTCGCATCGTTTGTGAATTCAGCACTATTATCAGAAGATTTTTTATCATCAGCAAGCGCAACAACTTGTGACTTATTATCAGTAGCACTTAGGTTCGTTCCACCACCAGAACTTTCCCCATTAAGGTAAACAGCATCGACATATTTTTTCATTACATCTTTCGCTTCATCAATATTGTCTTCATACTGACTTGGATCCACCTTGATTGCTACATCGTTATTCTTTTTAGAATTTTCTTTGATGTCATCGTAAAAGCTAGGTGCAAAGTGAAGTTCATACTTAGCATTCTTATCGACTTCATACACTACATAACCAGCAACGCTCTTTCCTTTAGAAAGACTGTCACCATATGACATAAATTTCGTTTTACTGTCGCTTTCATAAACTTGAATTGGTTGTAATTTTTCATCCTTTTCATTGTATAGCGTGATATCTTGGCTAGTAAAACTAAACTGTTTATCACGATTGTTCTTGATTTCGACTTGAAGTGCAAGGTATGTTGATGATGAATCCTCATCTTTAGGCAATACATACATACCGTCTTTTACAGAAACCTCAAAGTTAGAGTTTGAAGCTGTACCATTGTCGCTTGCTTTTTTTTGAGCTCCACAGGCAACCAGTGCTAAAGCTGATAAAAGCAAGGCAGAATGCTTAAGAATTTTTTTCATAATGGATTCTCCTTTAATGATTTACTATATTTTACCATACGCAGAATAAAAATCAAAACAGAAACCAGATATTTTCAAAATATCTTAAATTTATAGAGTTTTAACTTAAATTTTTCTATCTGTTCATTTGATGCATTAAAGGATTCTTTATAAAAAGAATAGAATATAACAATATTTTTGATTTTTTTCTTCAACAAACCTACAAAATGAATTATAAACTTTCATGTTATAAAGTATCTAATAATTAATTTTCATCCCTAACTTAGTATAAGTAAGCACAGTCCCCACCATTTTCCCGCTAAAGTGCAAAAGTTAATTTCCTACATTTTAAGTTATGCTAACGTTTTACTAAAATGTCAAATCGTGATATAATGAAAGCGATTAAAGCAAATAAACAAAGGAGACACTCTATGACTTACCAAGAAAATTATCAAAAATGGGTCGATTTTGCTGACCTTCCAGACTACCTTCGTCAAGATTTAATCAATATGGACGAAAAAACAAAGGAAGATGCCTTTTATACCAATCTTGAATTTGGTACCGCTGGTATGCGTGGTTTGATCGGTGCTGGTACAAACCGCATCAATATCTACGTTGTTCGTCAAGCTACCGAAGGTTTGGCTCGTTTGATTGAGTCAAAAGGTGGAAACGAAAAAGAACGTGGTGTAGCAATTGCCTACGATAGCCGTCACTTCTCACCTGAGTTTGCCTTTGAATCTGCGGCAGTTCTTGCTAAACACGGTATCAAATCTTACGTATTTGAAAGCCTCCGTCCAACTCCAGAACTGTCATTTGCAGTTCGTCACCTCAACTGTTTTGCAGGTATCATGATTACTGCCAGCCATAACCCTGCTCCATTTAACGGTTACAAGGTTTACGGTGAAGACGGTGGACAAATGCCTCCACATGACGCGGACGCTTTGACTACTTACATTCGTGCTATCGAAAATCCATTCGCTGTGGAAGTTGCCGATGTAGAAGCGGAAAAAGCTTCTGGCTTGATTGAAGTTATCGGCGAAGCTGTTGATGCAGAATACCTTAAAGAAGTTAAAGACGTAAACATCAACCCAGCCTTGATCGAAGAATTCGGTAAAGACATGAAGATTGTCTACACACCACTTCATGGTACGGGTGAAATGTTGGCTCGTCGTGCTCTTGCTCAAGCAGGATTTGACTCTGTTCAAGTTGTTGAAGCACAAGCAACTGCTGATCCTGACTTCTCAACTGTAAAATCTCCAAACCCAGAAAGCCAAGCAGCCTTCGCCCTTGCTGAAGAACTTGGTCGTCAAGTTGGTGCAGATGTGCTTGTTGCAACTGACCCTGACGCTGACCGTGTTGGTGTTGAAGTTCTTCAAAAAGATGGTAGCTACCTTAACCTTTCAGGTAACCAAATCGGTGCTATCATGGCTAAATACATCTTGGAAGCCCACAAAAATGCTGGAACTCTTCCTGAAAATGCAGCTCTCTGCAAATCCATCGTATCAACTGACTTGGTAACGAAGATTGCTGAAAGCTACGGCGCAACCATGTTCAACGTTTTGACAGGTTTCAAATTTATCGCAGAGAAAATCCAAGAATTTGAAGAAAAACACAATCACACTTACATGATGGGATTTGAAGAAAGCTTCGGTTACTTGATTAAACCATTCGTACGTGATAAAGACGCCATCCAAGCCGTTCTTGTCGTTGCTGAGCTTGCTGCCTACTACCGTTCACGTGGTTTGACACTTGCTGACGGTATCGAAGAAATCTACAAAGAATACGGCTACTACGCTGAAAAGACTATCTCTGTTACCCTTTCTGGTGTTGATGGTGCAGAACAAATCAAGGAAATCATGGCTAAGTTCCGTAACAATGCTCCAAAAGAATGGAATGCAACAGCTATCACTGTCGTAGAAGACTTCAAGGCTCAAACTGCTACTGCTGCTGATGGTACTGTTACAAACTTGACAACTCCTCCAAGTGATGTGTTGAAATATACACTTGCTGACGGTTCATGGATTGCAGTTCGCCCTTCAGGTACAGAACCAAAAATCAAATTCTACATTGCTGTTGTGGGTGAAAGCAATGAAGATTCACAAGCTAAGATTGCCAACATCGAAGCAGAAATCAATGCTTTTGTAAAATAAAGCTCTAAAAAAGATGAGACCAACCAGTCTCATCTTTTTTTCGTATCAAATCTAAGCATTTTTAGAAACTTTATGGCATACTAGACTTATCAATGAAAGCGAGGTAATCTCATGGAACAATTTTTAGAAAACACCAAAGACCTTGAAGTAACTACAGTTGCGCGTGCACAAGAAGCTCTTGATAAGAAAGAAACTGCAACCTTCTTTATTGGTCGTAAAACTTGCCCTTACTGCCGTAAATTCGCAGGTACCTTGGCAGGTGTCGTAGCTGAAACTAAAGCTCACATCTACTTCATCAACAGTGAAGAACCAAGCCAACTCAATGAGTTACAAGAATTCCGTTCACGCTATGGAATTCCAACTGTACCAGGCTTCGTTCACATTGCAGATGGCCAAATCAATGTCCGTTGCGACTCTTCTATGTCCGCACAAGAAATCAAAGAATTTGCAGGATTGTAAAAAACCACTCGTCGAGTGGTTTTTGTATAGTCTAAATTACTTTTTTTCAAGCAAGTCTTGTATCATTCTATGCAGTTCTTCTATCTTCTCAGATTGTTTCTCTAGTAATATTCTTTGAGTTATTAATTCGTCTTGAAGTTTATCAAGCTTTATCTGATCAAATGGATTATCCTTTACAAAAAAGTTTGTCAAGGCACTCGTTAACATCCCTATTGTGCCAATACCAACAAGCATTAGTAAAACAGCTAACCACTTCCCAAAAATCGACGCAGGAACAATATCTCCATAACCAACAGTCGTTACAGTCACAAGCGCCCACCAAAGACTATCTGAGAATGATTTTTCTTCAACAACAGATAAAATTGAACTACCTACCAGTACAATAAAGGAATTGAGATAGAAAATATAAAGTAAGCCATTTGTTCGTAAGAGTTTTCCAACCTTCTTTTCCAACTTGCCAGTCAATCCAACGACTCTTAAAAGACGAGTTAGTTTCAGTAATTTTGTCAGCCTTGCTAAGCGGAAGATTCGCCCTAATCGAAATACTGTAAAAATAGCATTCAAAGGAAGGATAGCTAGCAAGTCAAAAATATTTTCAAGAAGAAATCGCCACTTTTCCTTACTTGTAAAGAAACGCCAGCCATAATCCACCACAAAGATAAACCAAAGTAGTAAGTCAATAATACTATAGGGTGGATTATCCAAATCAATCATCTCAGCAAATCCAAGCAAGACAAGGACAACGGATATCAATGCAAGTATGATAATCGTTGTGTCATAGTAATCCTTTAATAGCCATTTTCTCTTCACACTGCTACTCCTTTAGTTTTTTTAATCATTATACCACACTAAATTCCTGACAAAGTACAAAACAAAAGAAGGCACTCGCCTTCTTTTTTATATATCTGTCAATGGTGTTGCAGTATCTGGTGAGGTATCATAAACCTTAAAGTCTACTCCGACTCCCAGATCCGCTTGGGCTAGCTGGTTGACCATAGTCATATGAGCCAGCTCCTTGATATTGTTCTCTTTGGACAAGTGACCAAGATAGATTTTCTTTGTTCGATTTCCCATTGCACGAATCATGGCCTCAGCACCGTCTTCGTTAGAAAGGTGACCGAGATCCGATAGAATTCGCTGTTTGAGACGCCAAGCGTAAGATCCTGCTCGCAAAATCTCCACATCGTGGTTGGACTCGATGAGGTAGCCGTCCGCATTCTCGACAATTCCTGCCATACGGTCACTTACATAACCTGTATCGGTCAGCATGACGAAGCTCTTGTCGTCTTTCATAAATCGGTAAAACTGTGGTGCTGCCGCATCATGACTGACACCAAAACTCTCAATGTCGATATCACCAAAAGTTTTGGTTTTTCCCATTTCAAAAATATGCTTCTGCGAAGAGTCCACCTTGCCGAGGTACTTACTATTTTCCATAGCCTGCCAAGTCTTTTCATTGGCGTAAAGATCCATGCCATATTTACGAGCCAAGACACCGACCCCATGGATATGGTCTGAGTGCTCATGCGTAATCAGAATCGCATCCAGATCTTCAGGTTTGCGATTAATTTCAGCTAGCAGACTTGAAATTTTCTTACCAGACAAGCCCGCATCTACTAGGATTTTCTTTTTTGGGGTTTCCAGATAAAAGGAATTTCCACTGGAACCTGATGCTAAAATACTGTATTTAAAGCCTTTTTCACTCATTCTAGTCTTCTATTTCGTCCTCCCATATTTCTTCTTTTACGGCATCCTTATCATAAGGGAGCACGATGGTAAAGGTTGAGCCCTTACCGTATTCACTTTTGGCCCAAATAAAGCCATTGTGTTGTTTGATGATTTCTTTGGCGATGGCTAGACCTAGCCCAGTTCCACCTTGTGCACGACTTCTTGCGCGATCCACACGATAAAAACGGTCAAATATCTTCGGCAAATCTTGTTTTGGAATACCTAGACCTTGGTCTTTGATAGATAAAATCATCTGGTCATCAGTGGTTTTCATGCTGACAGTAATTTTCCCACCATCTGGTGAGTACTTGATGGCATTGTTAAGAATATTATCAATCACCTGAGTCATCTTATCGGTATCAATCTCGATCCAAACTGAATTAATAGGGTAATCTCTGACAAGCTCATATTTTTTCTCGTCATCCTGACTTCTCATCTTATCAAAGCGGTTAAGGATAAAGGTGATGAAGGCCGTAAAGTTAATCAACTCCACATCTAACTGAGTTGTCGCATTATCAATACGAGAGAGATGCAAGAGATCTGTCACCATCCGCATCATACGGTTGGTTTCATCTAGCGAAACCTTGATAAAATCAGGGGCTACAGGATCATACAAGGCTCCCTCGTCCAAGGCTTCAAGATAAGATTTAACACTGGTCAAAGGAGTTCTCAACTCATGACTCACGTTTGAAACGAAGAGTCTTCGCTCGCGTTCTTCCTTCTCCTGCTCGGTCGTATCATGTAAAACAGCAACCAAACCAGAGATGAAACCTGACTCACGGCGAACCAGAGCAAAACGTACACGAAGGCTTAGATATTCACCATTCACATCCTGGGAGTCAATCGTCAACTCAGGAATCTGTGTAATCAGGTCACGCAGCTCATACTCATCTTCTATCTTTAGTAATTCGAGGATGCTTTTATTCAGAACATCTTCTTTCTGCACACCGAGCTGTTTCTTGGCCATATCGTTGATCATGGTAATCTGGCCACGGCGATTGGTCGCAAGAACGCCATCTGTCATGTAAGAAAGAATACTGTTCAATCGTTTACTCTCTTGTTCCAGATTTTCTTGGGTCAAACGAATAACTTCTGACAAATCATTTAGATTATTGGTGATATTGGTGATTTCTGTACTTCCTTGCAAGTCCAAAACTTGAGAATAATCACCTGCAATCAAGTCCTTAACCTTTTGATTTATCTCCTTTAGACGGATATTATCCCGACGATTTTCCAGTAACAGCAAGGTCACCACCAGGATAAAGCCAAGTAAAATCAGGATAAAGATAAAATCGCTGGTCAGAATAGTTTGTCTAATATCTTCAATCATTATTTCTCATATAGTATCCAACACCACGACGTGTGAGAATGTACTCTGGACGACTTGGTGTGTCTTCAATTTTCTCACGCAAGCGTCTAATGGTCACGTCCACTGTACGAACATCACCAAAATAGTCATAACCCCATACAGTCTCAAGCAAGTGTTCACGCGTAATCACTTGACCAATATGAGACGCCAAGTGATACAAGAGTTCAAACTCACGGTGGGTCAAATCTAATTCCTCACCATATTTCTTAGCCACGTAAGCATCTGGAACGATTTCCAAATCACCAATTTGTAAAGGCTGCGTCTTCTTCTCATCAGACTCTTGGCTATCCACAGAAACCAGGTCGGTACGACGAAGCAGAGCCTTGACACGAGCCTGCAACTCACGGTTTGAGAAAGGTTTTGTAACATAATCGTCTGCACCTAACTCTAAACCAATAACCTTGTCAAACTCGCTATCCTTAGCTGATAGCATGATAATCGGCACGCTACTAGTCTTACGAATAGCTTTAGCAACTTCTAAACCATCAATTTCAGGTAGCATCAAGTCAAGGATAATAATATCTGGTTGCTCTGATTCAAATAGCTCGATTGCCTCACGACCATTGAAAGCTGTAACGACTTCATAACCTTCCTTGGCCATATTAAACTTAATAATATCTGAGATTGGTTTCTCATCATCTACAATTAATATTTTTTTCATTTTATCACCTTTTCTTTATCTATTATAACAAAAAAATGTAAAGAAGGCACAAATGGCTACTGTAGGCCTTCATCTTCAAGATTTGTTTTATAAGCCTGCCAAATTTTTTGTTGAGGTTTCGCAAGTGGATAATCAGAAAACTCCTGAGGAGAAACCCAGCGAATTTCTCTGTCCGAAAACTGTTTTGTTTCCGTCACTTGACCAGCGATGATTTGAATATGCCATTTCCGATGACTAAATACATGCTTGACCTGGTCAAATACTTGCTGGGACCAATTCACTTCTAAATCATAATCTTGCTCAAAGTTTTCTTGAGGACTTGGCCCAAATACTCTGCTTTCCTCTGTGACTTGTGAAAAGAGATCTAGTTGATTGTCATCACTTGAAAAATCATCAACTTCAATCAATGGGAAATGCCAAAAACCAGCTAGCAGTTTCTCGCTTTCATTTTTCTCTAGTAAAAATTGTCCTTGGTCATTGCGTACAACCAAAGCCTTGAGATAAATTGGCAGGGGCTTTTTCTTGGGTTCTTTAATCGGATAACGACCCATGGTGCCATTCTGATACGCTGCGCTAAAATCCTTAACAGGGCTTTCTTCTGGTCGAGGGTTAACTGGAGCCTCTATGTCAGACCCTAAATCCATCAGAGCTTGGTTAAAGTCACCTGGTCGTTTTGGGTCAATCAAGATTTCCATCATTGCCTGAAAAATTTTGCGATTGCTGGGAACTCCGATATCATGATTAACCTCAAATAAGCGTGCCAAAACCCGCATGACATTGCCATCAACCGCTGGCTCAGGCAAATTAAAAGCGATACTAGAAATAGCTCCCGCAGTGTAAGGGCCAATCCCTTTCAGGCAAGATATTCCTTCATAGGTATTTGGAAATTGCCCCCCAAAGTCAGTCATAATCTGCTGAGCTGCAGCCTGCATATTGCGCACTCGAGAATAATAACCCAAACCTTCCCAAGCCTTCAGCAGACGCTCTTCAGGGGCATTGGCCAGACTTTCAACAGTTGGAAACCAGTCCAAGAATCGTTCGTAGTATGGAATAACTGTATCCACTCTGGTCTGCTGAAGCATGATTTCAGATACCCAGATGTGATAAGGATTTTTACTTCTCCGCCAAGGTAAATCTCGCTTGTTTTCATCATACCAACTGAGGAGTTTCTCACGAAAAGAAATGATCTTCTCCTCCGGCCACATGACGATACCGTATTCTTTCAAATCTAACATATATCTAGTATAACATAGAAGCTTCTAACTGTCCTTTTCTCAGTACTAAAAAGCCTCTTCCCATGGGAAAGAGGACTAAATCTTATTGATGAACTGCTTGAGCTGCTGTGATAAGGGTCAACTTGTACACATCATCTGCATTACATCCACGAGAAAGGTCGTTAACAGGTTTGTTCAAACCTTGTAAAACAGGTCCGACAGCCGCAAAACCACCAAGGCGCTCAGCCATCTTGTAACCGATATTTCCGGCTTCGATACCTGGGAAGATAAAGACATTTGCTTGGCCAGCTACGTTACTTCCTGGAGCTTTTAGAGCTGCAGTTTCAGGAACAAAGGCAGCGTCAAATTGCAATTCACCATCAATCTCAAGGTCAGGGCGCAAGTCGTGAGCAATTTTAGTTGCTTCTACGACCTTATCAACACTTTCACCAAATCCTGAACCTTTAGTAGAATAGCTTAGCATAGCAATTTTAGGTTCAATACCAAACATCTTAGCTGTGATTGCTGAGTTGATCGCAATTTCAGCCAAGGCTTCTGCATCTGGATTGATGTTAATGGCACAGTCACCAAATAGGTAACGTTCCGTACCACGTACCATGAGGAAGGCACCTGAAGTACGAGTTACATTTGGACGAGTTTTAATGATTTGAAGGGCTGGGCGAACTGTTGAGGCAGTTGAGTGAATCGCACCAGATACCATACCGTCAACCAAGCCCAAGTATACCAACATAACACCAAAGTAATTGACGTCTTCAACCAAAACTTTGCGCGCTTCTTCTTCAGTCATTTTGCCCTTACGACGCTCTACTAAAGCAGCAACCATTTCTTCAAATCGAGGATAGTGTTGAGGGTCAATGACTTCATAACCATCCATGATTCCTTCAATTTCAAGATAAATTTTAACTTTTTCAGGATTTCCAAGCAAAACAGGGATTACTTCTGTTTCTTTTACCAAGCGTTTTGTCGCTTGAAGAATACGAGGCTCTTCCCCTTCAGGGAGAACGATACGAGCATTTTTGCCAACCAGGTTGGCTTTGAGACTTTCAAAAACTTCCATGAGTTTTCTCCTTTAAGAAAATAAATTATACTCCAAATAGTGTTTAAAGAGTATTAGTTGATAACTGAGTAATAAGATTGCTGAAATCATCCGGTAAGGGGCTTTCTAGCTGCAAATCTTGCTCTAGAAAGGGATGATAAAAAGATAAATAATGACAATGCAAGGCCTGGCGCTGAATACCGTCGTCTAGGCTGCCTCCATAGAGATCGTCTCCTAAAAGAGGAAAGCCAATATGAGAAAAATGCACTCGGATTTGGTGGGTTCGCCCAGTATGCAGGCGAATATCGACTAGGTGAATATTTCCATAAGACGATACAACTTTGTAAGATGTATGGGCGTATTTCCCACCTTTGGCAACCCGTCTTGTGATAATGGAATCTTCATCACGCGCAATCGGGACGATAATCTCCCCTTCAGGCTCCAAGACACCAGCTCCTTTAACTAAAGCAAAGTAACGTTTTTCGATAGACTTTCGTTGCAACTGCTTGTCTAAACGTGCATGAGCGTAGCCGTGCTTGGCAAAGAGCATCAAACCAGATGTATCTCTATCAAGCCTAGTCACGATATGAACTTGCTGGTTTTCATAGTTTTGCTTGACATAGTAACCCTTGATAAAATTAGCAATGGTATTGGAATGATTAACACTGGGGATGGAAGCTACTCCATAAGGCTTATTTAAAACCAGAAAATGGTCATCCTCATACAAGATATCGAGTGGTCGATCAATAGCTTCAAGGCTCTCAAATCCTTCCTCTGCTGGAATATCAATAGTTACCCTGTCTCCAACATCTAAGAGATAAGTCGCATTTTGAGGTTGGCCATTGACTAGAATAGCCCCGCCTCGAAACTTAATCTTAGCCAAAAGTCCCTTAGAAACCTCGTGTTTCTTGAGGAAAGTTTTGACTTTGACGTGCTCATCTGCGGTAAATTCGAACCTCATTCATCCACCTCGCCGATGAAGGCATCTTTGACACGATTCCAGAAACTAGTGTGACTTGGAGTCGCTAGGAAGTGAATCTTATGATGGTCGATTTGGTACTCAATCCGTTCGATATTACGGAAGGAATAGACGCTGTTATCGACTGATATCGTGTGGTAATCATTGCGTGTCGGCAAAAGTTCAATCTTATCTTTTTTGGGAATAATGATTGATGATCCCAGAGTGCGATAGACTCGGTTGTTAAGACTTGCTATTTCCGTCAACTGTAAGGCTTCAATGGTGGGATGCAAGACAGCTCCACCCAAGGACTTGTTGTAGGCAGTACTTCCCGTCGGCGTTGAAACAGTCACTCCATCTCCACGAAATCTCTCAAACGGAACATGGTTAATGATGATATCCGCAACCATGGTCCGATCTGATCGACGGATACTGGCTTCATTTAAAGCACGGAAGATTTTCACTTCTCCATTTTCAAGCGTTACCTTGACATTCAAGACTGGATAGGAAACTTTGGCACCAGTATCTAGTAAAAGATTGGTCATCAACTGATCCAGCTCAAAATCACGATAATCTGTGTAAAATCCCAAATGCCCTGTATGAACACCTACAAATCGAACCTTGTCTAACTGATTCTCATACTTGTGAAAGGCAGACAAAAGCATTCCATCGCCACCAATCGAAATGACGATGTCGGGATTGGTATCGTTCAGTATAAAATGTTGTTTCTTGAGTTTTTCTCTCAGCTCATGCAAGACCTTCTGACTTTGTGGCTTTCTATTTGCTATGAGGTCAACTCGTTTACCTGTATTCTTCATCTGTATCGTCACTATTTCCTACACCATCGTTTAATTTTCTGCTCAATGGATCAAAGAGAGCCTGCGCTTCCTGGATATCATCACGAATCTTACCCATTTCTTCATCCAGTTGATAGGCTATTTTGGCCGTGATTTCCAGTCTTTTCCTGATTTCTTCTGGAAAATCGCCCTGATATTTATAATTGAGCGAGTGTTCAATCGTAGCCCAGAAATTCATGGCCAAAGTACGTATTTGAATTTCCGCCAAAATCGTCTTCGCTCCGTTTATCGTATCAACCGTGTATTCGACAACCACGTGATAAGAACGATAACCTGAAGCCTTACGATGAGTGATATAGTCTCGTTCCTGAACGACTCTCATATCTTGGCGTTTACGTAGAATCTCAACTACTTCTTTAACGTCATCAACGAACTGAACCATGACACGTAAACCAGCAATGTCTTGCAGATCATGTTCCAGACTTGCATATGTAATTCCTCGACGAGCCATTTTTTCTTTGATACTTTCAATCGGTTTGACACGACCCGTTACAAACTCAATCGGAGAATGCTTGTTTTGCTTACGATACTGTTTGCGAATTCCCCGAAGTTTAATCTTCAATTCACCAACAGCCTGAATGTAAGGATCTAAAAATTCTTCCCATTCTATGGTCATACTTTCTCCCTTGTAATGTTTGATTGCTCTGTCGAAAATCTTTGATTTTTTCAGTACATTCGTATACAATAAATACATTGTCCATTATACCATAAATCGCTTTCAAAGATATAGAAAAGGTTGAAAAAATGAAACATTTAGAAATAGAATTGAAAACACTTCTGAAAAAAGAGGAATATAATCATCTAAAAAAACAGTTTTCCCATATCCAACCCGTCCTTCAGAAAAACTACTACATTGACACACCAGATTTCCAATTGCGTGAAAAGAAGGTTGCCATGCGCATTCGCACTTTTTCAGATTGGGCAGAATTGACCTTGAAAGTGCCTCAAACTGTAGGGAATATGGAATACAACCAGAAACTAACTCTTCCAGAAGCTGAATCGTACCTAGAAAAACAAAAACTACCTCCAGGGCTCGTTCTAGAGAAACTCGCTAAGATTGGCATCGAAAGCCATGACTGGCTTGTTCTAGGCTGCCTTTCCACTCTACGTTATGAAATGAAAACTGAGATTGGCTTAATGGCCTTAGATGAAAGTCACTACTTTGACCAGACGGACTATGAACTCGAGCTTGAAGTCACCGACCATGAAAAAGGGAAAGCTGATTTTAAGAGATTTTTAGATGAAAATCAGATAACCTATCAGAAAGCTCCTTCAAAATTAATTCGTTTTATTAAAAGCATGAAAAAAAGCTGAAATAATCTCCTTTTTTTGGTAAAATAGAAAAGATAAAAATAAAAGAATCTGGCTTTGAAAAACAAAACTTTCTCAAAGAAGATTCACAAAGTTTACAGAGGACGGTCTATAATGTCAGATAGAAACAACATGAAACTTTTCACCCTAAACTCTAACCATGAAATCGCTCAAAAGATTGCGGATACAGTTGGTGTACCTCTTGGGAAATTATCCTCTCGACAATTTTCTGACGGCGAAATCCAGGTCAACATCGAAGAAAGTGTCCGTGGCTACGATGTCTACATCATCCAGTCCACTAGCTATCCCGTTAGCAACCACTTGATGGAGTTGTTGATCATGGTTGATGCTTGTGTACGTGCAAGTGCTCATAGTATCAACGTTGTCCTTCCTTACTTTGGTTATGCTCGTCAGGATCGTATTGCTTCTTCTCGCGAACCCCTCACTGCAAAACTAGTTGCCAATATGCTTGTCAAAGCTGGTGTAAGCCGTGTTCTAACACTTGACCTCCATGCTGTTCAGGTCCAAGGTTTCTTTGACATTCCTGTAGACAATCTTTATACTGTTCCTCTATTTGCTAAGCACTACTGTGATAAAGGTCTTCTTGGCTCTGATGTCGTTGTTGTTAGTCCAAAGAACTCTGGTGTTAAACGTGCACGTAGTTTGGCTGAATACCTTGATGCTCCTATCGCTATCATTGACTACGCCCAAGACGATTCTGATCGTAACGAAGGCTATATCATTGGGGATGTTGAAGGCAAGAAAGCTATCTTGATTGACGACATCCTAAATACTGGTCGTACATTCTCTGAAGCAGCCAAAATCGTTGAACGTGAAGGCGCAACTGAGATTTATGCAGTATCCAGTCACGGTTTATTTGTTGAAGGTGCAGCAGACCTTCTTGACGCTACAAACATCAAAGAAATCCTTGTGACAGACTCCGTAGCGACCAAAGAAAGAACTCCAGAAAATGTATGTTACATTACTGCTAGCGAATTAATCGGAGATGCTATCGTCCGCATCCATGAAAGAAAACCAGTCAGCCCACTCTTTGCTTACAACAAAAAGAAATAAGGTGATTCTTTGATTTATTTGGACAATGCTGCTACGACTCCTATGTCAGCAGTAGCTATTGCAGAAATGACCAAGGTCATGCAAGAAACTCATGGTAATCCTTCTAGTATTCATGGCCATGGTCGACAAGCTGGTAAACTCTTACGAGAGGCTCGTCAAGACTTAGCCCTCTTACTAGGAACCAAACCTCAACATATCTTTTTCACGTCTGGCGGTACAGAAAGTAACAATACAGCCATTATCGGCTATTGTCTCCGTCATCAAAATCGTGGAAAACATATCATCACGACAGCTATTGAACACCATTCTGTACTTGAGACTATCGATTATCTGGTGCAACATTTTGGTTTTGAAGCAACTATCATCCAACCAGTAAATCAAGAAATAACTGCCCAGCAAATTCAAGAGGCCTTACGTGACGATACCATTCTCGTTTCCACCATGTATGCTAATAATGAAACAGGTAGTCTCTTACCTATCGCTGAGATTGGACGTATTTTAAAAGAACATCCTGCTGCTTATCATGTTGATGCTGTTCAAGCTATCGGAAAAATCCCTATCCATCCTGAAGAATTAGGAATTGATTTCCTTAGCGCTTCTGCCCACAAATTCCATGGACCAAAAGGAGTTGGCTTTCTTTATGCTTCTTCCACGGGCTTTGATTCCTACCTTCACGGTGGAGACCAAGAACAAAAGAAACGGGCTGGAACAGAAAATCTCGCTGCCATTGTAGGTATGGTCGCTGCTCTCAAAGAGGATTTAAATAACCAAGCTAAGCATTACCAAAAACTAAGCGCACTCAAATCTGCTTTTTTAGAAGAAATTGCTGATTTAGACTACTATCTCAATGAAAGTCAAGACCAACTGCCTTATGTTTTGAATATCGGTTTTCCTGGTCAGAAAAATGATTTGCTTTTACTTCGGTTAGACCTTGAGGGAATTTCAATTTCTACCGGTTCCGCTTGTACTGCTGGTATTGTGCAAACCAGTCATGTGCTTGAAGCATTTTATGGACCAGATTCACATCGATTGAAAGAATCTGTCCGTATCAGTCTCTCTCCTCTTAACACTGAGGAGGAACTGAAACAACTCGCACAAACCTTAAAAAATATTATTGGAGATTAATCTAATGGCATTCGAAAAAACCATTAAACTACAAAACTGCCGCTACGACTATACACTTAGCCCAACTGTCAAAAAGTTCACACTGAAAGACAATACTTTCTTTGAAACAAAAGTTGGAAACTTCGAACTGACTCGTCTACTTGAAAAAGTACCCAACAGTGGTGAAGGTTTCAACCTAAAAATCATCATCAATAAAGACCTTACAGGTGCTAAACTCAACATCACTGACAAATCTGGCCTTCGTTTGGTGAATATCTTTAAATCAGAAGATCACCATATTCACCAAGAAAAATTCTACTTCCTCATGGACAGTTTAGTAGAACGCGGTATCTTCACTAAAGAAGAAAGATAATTGACTATGTATCGACTTACCTATCAAGATAACTATCACGTAGAACGTACACTTGAATATAAGGATTACGAAGAGCTTATGTTATCTCTATCAGGCTGTGTGACCCTACCTGATACTCACCTAATCAGCTCCTTAACGCTGAATGATAAGGTGATTTATCAAGGATTGGTTGGCGATCTCTACCGTTTTCTATCACAAGCTCATTTTTCAGATAAAAACTAAGAAATTTCTTAGTTTTTTCTTGTTTTTGTTGATTTTTTCACAATGTTTCTATAAAATAGAAGAATAGAAAGGTTGTGATTTTGTGAAAGATAAACAGTCTGCTATTCCAAAAGCAACAGCAAAAAGACTCTCTCTTTACTATCGAATTTTCAAGAGATTTCATGCAGAAAAAATCGAACGTGCCAACTCCAAGCAAATTGCAGAGGCTATCGGTATCGACTCTGCGACCGTTCGTCGGGATTTTTCCTATTTTGGTGAACTAGGTCGTCGTGGTTTTGGTTACGATGTCAAAAAATTGATGAATTTTTTTGCTGATCTCCTAAATGATAACTCCATTACAAATGTTATGTTAGTTGGAATCGGAAATATGGGCCATGCCCTTCTCCACTACCGCTTCCACGAGCGTAACAAGATGAAAATTATCATGGCCTTTGACCTAGATGACCATCCAGAAGTTGGGAGCCAGACACCTGATGGAATTCCAATCTATGGTATCTCACAGATTAAAGAAAAAATCAAAGAAGCAGATGTCAAAACTGCTATCCTAACAGTTCCAAGTGTTAAATCACAAGAAGTTGCCAATCTTTTGGTTGATGCAGGTGTAAAAGGGATTCTCAGTTTTTCTCCTGTCCACTTGCACCTCCCAAAAGATGTGGTTGTTCAGTATGTCGATTTGACAAGCGAACTCCAAACCCTCCTCTATTTTATGCGTAAAGAGGATTAGAAAGCGAAAGCATGTATGAATAAACCAGTTATTGGGATTACAGGAAATGAAAAAGCTCATCCAGATGATGACATCATGATGAGCTATGCAGCAAAGGGCTTTGTTGAAGGAGTCAAGGACGCTGGCGGAATTCCAATCATCCTACCGATTGGTGATCAAGAAATGGCTACCCATTACATCAGTATCATTGATAAGCTCATCCTAACGGGTGGGCAAAATGTTGATCCAAAATACTATGGTGAACCAAAGGCTATTGATAGTGATGACTACCACCTTCAAAGAGATATTTTTGAACTAGCACTTATCAAAGAAGCGATTAAGCAAAAGAAACCAATTTTCTCTGTTTGTCGAGGTACTCAACTTTTCAATGTTGCCATGGGGGGCACGCTTCACCAAGATATCGAGGATCATTGGCAGGACTGTTCAGCCGAATACACGACCCAACGCCTCGTAACGGAACCTGATACTATTCTCCGAGAAATCTATGGAGAAATTTCTCACATCAACTCCTTCCACCACCAGAGCATTAAAGATCTAGCCTCAAATCTTAAGGTTGTAGCACATGATCCTAAAGATGGAATCATTGAGGCTGTGACAACTACGGACGACTTTCCTTATCTTGGTGTCCAATGGCATCCAGAATTTCTATTTGAGAATCGCCCCAAAGATAAAACGCTATTTGACTATGTTGTTAATGAACTCTAAATCAAATCCGTCTTTTCACGGTAACTAAAGTAATCCGAGTGCGAGACAATCAGATGGTCCAAGAAAACAATTCCCATCAGTTCGCAGGCTTCCTTGACTAGTTTAGTGACATGGTTGTCGTTTCGACTAGGAGATACTGCACCAGATGGATGATTGTGAACGAGAATCACTGAGGTAGCCATATGCTTGAGGGCATAGTGAAGAATTTCCCTCGGTTCAGCAATGCTACGTGTCGCAGATCCGATAAAAATAGTTTGCTGATGAATGATTTGATTTTGAGTATTGAGATAGAGCGCCACTAGGTGCTCTTGTTTTTTGTCGCCAAGTTCCTGTTGCATTTTCTTGGCTAGCTTTTGACTGCTGAGAATACTTTCCATCTCAAGGGTTTCATGTTTGTGAATACGATGTCCCAGTTCAATCACCGCTTGTAATTCAATGGCCTTAATCCGTCCAATACCAGACAGACTCTGCAATTCCTGCAGGGTCATTTTCTTTAAATCAGTTAGACTGTTAAGACTATTCAAGACTTTTTGGGCAATTTCAAAGACATTTGCCTGACGCGTTCCCGTTCTGAGCAAAATAGCTAACAACTCTTGATTGCTCAGAGCCTCTACTCCCTCTTTAACTAGTCTTTCTCTAGGCAAGAGTGAATCTTCTTGGAATGAAATACTGTACATAAAAATCCTCCTCACTTTATTATTCGTGAGAAGGATGAAAAATTAGATTTTTTTCTCAATTGGAGCTACACTAGCTAAGAGTTTTTTCAGACCGACTTCTGGGAAATTGATTTTTAGTTCCTGAGTATCACCGCTACCAGAGACTTCCAGAACAGTACCCTCTCCCCACTTCTTGTGAAGTGCAATATCTCCAATGGACCAACTTGTATCAGTCGAATCTTTTTTATTTTCAGCTGCAAATTGTCCAAACGGGAGACCGCTTGACTGGATAGAGCTTGGTGCAGCATTGCGCTTCCTTTCTTGCAGGGCCTGAGCTAGGCTCATACCTTGACCAAAGGCCACTCCACCACTGCTATAAGATGCCTTAAAGCTAGTATTCGCTGGACGGGCCAAGCCTTGATAGTCAAGCAAGTCCGAACTGATTTCATTGATAAAACGAGTCGGACGATTGTAACTAGTACGACCAAAAAGCAAGCGAGAGTTGGCATTGGTCAGATAGAGAATCTTTTCTGCACGCGTGATACCGACATAGGCCAAACGGCGTTCCTCTTCCAGTTCATCCGGATCTTCTGCTGCACGACTAAGTGGAAAGACATTTTCCTCCATCCCAATGATAAAGACAACTGGGAACTCAAGTCCCTTAGCTGCGTGCAAGGTCATCAAGGTTACTTCTGATGTCTCCTGACTGCCTGAATCTGTGTCTGCAATCAAAGCCAAGTCATTCAAGAATCGACTGAGTTTGTCCAAACCAGTTTCTTCTTCCTGACTATCAGGGTTGTCATCAAAGTTTTTGGTAACAGAAAGGAATTCCTCGATATTTTCAACCCGCGCCTTGCTCTCCAAGGTTGCCTGAGCATTAAGAATATCGACATAACCTGTTTTTTCTAGAACAGCCTCCACCAGCTCGGTGATAGTTAATTGATCCAGTTTTTCCCGCAAATCCAGAATCATATTGGCAAAATCCCAGATAGACTGAGCTGCTTTTCCTTTGATGCCAGACAACATGATATTGGCTGAAGCATCCAGCATAGACATGTCTTGCATATTCGCAAAGTCGCGAATTTTCTCAACCGTCCCTGGGCCAATTCCGCGTTTTGGTTCGTTAATAATGCGCTCAAAACTGATATTGTCACTCAGATTGGCAATGAGATTAAGATAGGCGATAATATCACGGATTTCCTTACGACTGTAGAACTTGGTTCCGCCGACCATAGTATAAGGAATATTGGACTTTAGGAGGGCCTCTTCAATAGTACGAGACTGGGCGTTAGTCCGATAAAGAACTGCAAAATCCTTGTGGAGGAAGTTTTGAGTTCGACCAAGTTCATCGATGGTTTTGGCTACAAAAACAGCCTCATCTTGTTCGTCATTTGCGCGATAATAAACAATTTGCTCCCCATCCGCATTCTGGGTCCAGAGATTCTTGGGACGACGTTTTTTATTGTTTTTGATGACGTCGTTGGCAGCCTGGAGAATGGTTTTAGTTGAACGATAATTCTCCTCTAACAAAACGACCTTGGCTTGAGGGTAATCTTTCTCAAAATCCAAGATATTCTGCATATCAGCCCCACGCCAACCGTAAATAGACTGGTCAGCATCACCGACTACGCAGATATTTTTAAAGCGTGAAGCCAAGAGTTTGACCAATTGATACTGGGCATGGTTGGTATCTTGGTACTCATCAACATGAATGTACTGGAACTTCTGCTGATAGTAAGTCAAGACGTCAGGATTTTGATCAAAGAGACGCAGGGTCAGCATAATCAAATCATCAAAGTCAACGGACTCAGACTGACGAAGCTCCTTTTGATAAGCTGTATAACACTGGGCCACGATTTGCGTATACATATCACCAGCCTGAGCAGCATAAGCCACATCATCAATCAAGTCATTCTTAGCATTGGAAATGGTTCCCAAAATGGTTCGTTCATTCCATTTTTTTGGATCCAAGTTTAACTGCTTGAGAATGCGTTTCATGAGAGTTCGTTGCTCACCAGGATCTACAATAGTGAAATTCCGATTGTAGCCAATATGATCCGCATCGCGACGTAGGATACGAACACACATGGAGTGAAAGGTCGCAATCAAACAGTCCTGAGTAGCTGGATTGAGGCCATAGGCACGCTCCTTCATCTCACGCGCCGCCTTATTGGTAAAGGTAATGGCCAAAATATTCCAAGGATTGACCATCTTTTCATCAATCAAGTAGGCGATTCTGTGAGTTAAAACACGAGTCTTCCCAGAACCAGCACCAGCCATGATTAATAAGGGCCCTTCTGTCGTTTGCACTGCCTCAGCCTGACGGTCATTCATTCCATTCAATAATGCGTTCATTTTCTCTTCCTTACTCTTGAAGTCAATGTTTCTATTATATCAGAAATCGAGGAAAATATCTTTACCTAGACTGATTGCGTCTAGAAAGTAACTCTATTATCAGCTGAAGACAACTCCTTAAAGCTAGATAAAAAAATGAGCTTGGATATTATTTCCAAACTCATTTTAATTCAATTAAACTATTAGAACAATCCTAGAACAGTTCCGTCGCTTTCAACATCCATATTAAGAGCGGCTGGTCGTTTTGGAAGGCCTGGCATGGTCATGACATCACCAGTTAGGGCAACAATAAAGCCTGCCCCTAATTTTGGTACCAATTCACGAATGGTAATTTCAAAGTTTTCTGGTGCTCCAAGTGCATTTGGATTGTCTGAGAAACTGTACTGAGTTTTAGCCATACAGATTGGCAATTTGTCCCATCCGTTTTGAACGATTTGAGCGATTTGTGTTTGAGCTTTCTTCTCAAAGTTCACTTTGCTACCACGATAGATTTCAGTAACAATCTTTTCAATCTTTTCTTGGACAGAAAGGTCATTGTCATAAAGACGAGTGTAGTTGGCTGGATTTTCAGAGATTGTCTTGACAAGTGTTTCGGCAAGTGTTACACCACCTTCTGCGCCATCAGCCCAGACACTAGCCAATTCTACTGGTACATCGATTGAGGCACAAAGTTCCTTCAAGGCTGCGATTTCAGCCTCTGTATCAGAAACAAATTCATTGATAGCTACAAC
Source organism: Streptococcus sp. 27098_8_70 (assembly GCF_041432215.1). Taxonomy (GTDB): domain Bacteria; phylum Bacillota; class Bacilli; order Lactobacillales; family Streptococcaceae; genus Streptococcus; species Streptococcus oralis_CP. Next base: position 218,928 of record NZ_JAPVZD010000001.1, on the reverse strand, counting down.
TGCTGGAATACCGAACTTACGGATGTTCTCAACGTGGCGTTTCAAGTTAGCAAAACCTGCACGAACTGCTTCTACATTTTCCTCTGTAAGAGCGTCCTTAGCTACACCACCATTCATCTTAAGGGCACGGAGAGTTGCGACGATGACAACAGCATCTGGAGATGCTGGCAAGTTTGGTGTCTTAATGTCAAGGAATTTCTCAGCACCAAGGTCCGCACCAAAACCAGCTTCAGTAACAGTATAATCAGCCAAGTGAAGGGCTGTGCTTGTTGCCAAAACAGAGTTACATCCATGAGCGATATTGGCAAATGGACCACCGTGTACAAAGGCAGGTGTACCGTAAATTGTCTGAACCAAGTTCGGTTTGATAGCATCTTTCAAAATCAATGCTAATGCTCCCTCAATCTGTAAATCACCAACAGTAACTGGTGTACGGTCATAGCGATAGCCAATAACGATATTCGCCAAACGACGTTTCAAGTCCTCGATGTCCGTTGCCAAGCAAAGAATGGCCATGATTTCTGAAGCAACTGTAATATCAAAACCATCCTCACGAGGAATACTGTTTAGAGGACCACCAAGTCCAACGGTTACATGACGAAGGGCGCGGTCGTTCAAGTCCACTACACGTTTCCAGAGAATACGACGTTGGTCGATTCCCAGCTCATTTCCTTGGTGCAAGTGATTGTCAATCAAGGCTGAAAGAGCATTGTTGGCTGTTGTAATGGCATGCATATCCCCCGTAAAGTGGAGGTTGATGTCCTCCATTGGAAGCACTTGGGCGTAACCACCACCAGCTGCACCACCCTTAATCCCCATGACTGGACCAAGAGATGGTTCGCGGATAGCAATCATGGTTTTTTTGCCAATCTTGTTCAAGGCATCCGCAAGACCAATGGTAATAGTTGATTTTCCTTCACCTGCTGGAGTTGGATTGATGGCAGTAACCAAGATTAATTTCCCAACTGGATTGCTCTCAACTGCACGAATTTTATCAAAGCTGAGTTTAGCCTTATACTTCCCGTACAATTCCAAATCGTCGTAAGAAATACCAAGTTTCTCAACAACATCAACGATTGGTTTCAACTCAATACTCTGTGCGATTTCAATATCTGTTTTCATTCAAAACTCCTCTAACCTCTAATGTGATAATTCATTATATCACAAAACAAGATTTTTAACATCCATAAACTCTCTAAACGTTCGTAAATATCATTGTTTTAAAGATTTTTAGGGCTCTTTTGAAAATTTTATATGGCTTTATAGTTATAAACTATAGTGTAGCTTCGTTTTTCCAAAAATTTATCGCTTTCATTTTACTTACTGTTTATTTTTGTGTACAATAGTCCTATGAAAATTTTAGTCACATCGGGCGGTACCAGTGAAGCTATTGATAGTGTCCGCTCTATTACTAACCATTCTACAGGTCGCTTGGGGAAAATCATCACAGAAACCTTGCTTGCTGCAGGGCATGAAGTTTGTTTGATAACGACAAAACGAGCTCTGAAGCCAGAAGCTCATCCCAACCTAAGCATTCGAGAAATTGATAATACCAACGACCTTCTAGTTGGGATGCAAGAACTTGTTAAGGAATATCAGGTCTTAATCCACTCAATGGCTGTGTCTGATTATACTCCTGTTTATATGACGGGGCTTGAGGAGGTTCAGGCTAGCTCCAATCTAGAAGAATTTTTAAGCAAGCAGAATCATCAAGCTAAGATTTCTTCAACTGATGAAGTTCAGGTTTTGTTCCTTAAAAAGACTCCAAAAATCATCTCTCTAGTCAAGGAATGGAATCCTGCTATTCATCTGATTGGTTTTAAACTGCTAGTTGATGTTACCGAAGACCATCTGGTTGACATTGCTAGAAAAAGTCTTATCAAGAACCAAGCAGACTTAATCATCGCAAATGACCTCACTCAAATTTCAGCAGATCAGCATCGCGCAATCTTTGTTGAGAATGATCATCTTCAAACTGTTCAAACCAAAGAGGAAATTGCAGAACTCCTCCTTGAAAAAATTCAAACCTATCATTCATAGAAAGGAAAGCCATGGCAAATATTCTCATTGCAGTGACAGGTTCCATTGCCTCCTATAAATCAGCTGACCTGGTCAGTTCTTTGAAAAAACAAGGCCATCATGTCACTGTCTTAATGACCGAGGCAGCGAGAGAGTTTATCCAGCCTTTGACACTACAGGTACTCTCACAGAATCCAGTTCACCTTGATGTCATGAAGGAACCCTATCCTGATCAAGTCAATCATATCGAACTAGGTAAAAGAACTGATCTTTTTATCGTTGTCCCTGCTACTGCTAATACCATTGCCAAACTTGCGCACGGTTTTGCGGATAACATGGTGACAAGCACAGCGCTTGCCCTACCAAGTCACATCCCTAAACTCTTAGCGCCAGCCATGAATACAAAAATGTATGACCATCCGGCAACCCAGGCTAATCTAAAAACATTAGAGACCTATGGTTATCAGATTATCTCTCCAAAGGAATCTCTACTAGCCTGTGGCGATCACGGCAAAGGCGCCCTAGCTGACCTGAATACTATATTAGAAAGAATAAAGGAAACCCTCGATGAACAAACGCTCTAACATTGCCCCAATTGCTATCTTTTTTGCAGTTATGCTCGTTATCCACTTTTTGAGCTCTCTCCTATTTAATCTTTTCCCATTTCCAATTAAACCAACTATCGTTCATATTCCAGTAATCATTGCTAGTATCATTTACGGCCCACGAGTTGGTGTTACACTTGGTTTCTTGATGGGACTGCTAAGCTTAACGGTAAACACGATTACCATCCTTCCAACCAGCTACCTCTTCTCACCATTCGTACCGAACGGAAACATCTATTCTGCGATTATTGCTATTGTCCCTCGCATTTTGATCGGTCTGACACCTTACTTGGTATATAAACTGATGAAAAATAAAACTGGGCTAATCCTAGCTGGTGCCCTTGGTTCCCTTACCAACACCGTCTTTGTCCTTGGGGGAATCTTCTTCCTTTTTGGAAATGTCTTCGACGGCAATATCCAAAAACTCCTAGCAACCGTTATTTCTACAAACTCAATTGCCGAGCTTGTCATTTCTGCTGTTCTAACAGTAGCAATTGTCCCACGTTTACAAACCTTGAAGAAATAAAAAATCAACTCCACTTTCATCCTGAAGGTGGAGTTTAGCATTTAAAACATAAGAAACATCAATAGAATATGAAAGCCAAAGCGCAGGAGCTGATACGAAAGAGGGGTAGGTTGCTGGCTTTTCTGGCTATCCAAGTATAGGGTTAGTGATAGAAAAACCAAACCAAATGCAATCACCAATCTGACGAAATAAGCAATTTCGAGTATTGCTGCCATCAAAAGAAAACCTAATAAAGGAAGGCTAAAAAGTGAAACAGCCAGGCCACTTGCTAATAGAGAGAGTAGCGAAAGGACCAATAAACTATAAACTAGGAAACGAGTCCAACCTGAGACTACTTTCCCTTCACTTTTCTGTTTTGACATCATCACGATTACCACGATTAGGTAAACAAAAAGTATCATCACAATTTCTCCTCGGGTCCTATTATTCTTTACCACATTTTAACCAAATTTTCCTGAAAAATCAATAATGCTTCTTGACTTGATTGGTGATTTATTGTACTATACTTGTGTATATACAGATAAATGGAGGTTCTTATGGATATACGGAAAAAAACGCAGTTTATGACTATGACTGCCCTACTCACTGCAATAGCGATTTTGATTCCAATCATTATGCCTTTTAAAATAGTTATCCCACCGGCTTCTTACACCTTGGGAAGTCATATCCCCATCTTTATCGCCATGTTTCTTTCGCCTTTGATGGCTGCTTTTGTGATTATTGCTTCTAGTCTCGGTTTCCTGATGGCAGGTTATCCGCCTGTTATTGTACTTCGTGCCTTCTCTCACATTGTTTTTGGTACTTTGGGGGCTTTGTACTTAAAGAAATTCCCTGAAACCTTGGATAAACCAAAGGCATCTTGGATTTTCAACTTTGTTTTGGGTATTGTTCATGCTATCGCTGAAGTAATAGCTTGTATCATCTTTTATGCTACTTCAGGGACAAATGTTGAAAATATGTTTTATGTTCTTTTTGTCCTAGTTGGTTTTGGAACAATTGTCCATAGTATGGTAGACTATACATTAGCACTAGCTGTCTATAAAGTGCTTCGAAAACGTCGCTAAAAGGAAAAACTATGACAAAGGATCGCAAACAAGCTCTTCTCAAACTGTTAAAAGAGGCGCCAAAAGCTCTCAATGGTCAAACCCTGGCTGAACACTTCCATGTTACACGCCAGGTCATTGTACAGGACATCGCTATTCTCCGAGCAGATGGAGCTCCTATCCTATCCACCAATCGTGGTTATATCTACAAAGAAAATGATGCCAGCCCCTACGTCCACAAACTCTTTAAAGTGAAACATGAACTGGAAGAAATTGGTCAGGAACTTCTAGCTATTGTAGACAATGGCGGACGCGTTCAAAATATCTTAATCGATCATCCCGTTTATGGCGAAATTGAAACCCTACTCAAACTCACTTGCCGCCGAGATGTCCAGCACTTTCTGGAACAAGTCGAGAATTCAGACTTTAGACCCCTTTCTGAATTGACAGATGGCATTCATTACCACCTTGTTGAAGCCGAAACGCAACAAGACCTCCACTATATCGAGGAGGCCTTGGATCAGTTAGGTTATTTAGTAAAAGACTAGAAAATTTCTTTCTCCCAGCCGTCCTCTGTGCGGTGGCGATAGAAGAACTCAGACTTGTCAGGTGCTTCCATCATTTCCATCAAAGGCAACATATCATAGGCCAGATCCAAGTTTGGAATCTGGTCTTTTTGCACCCAAGATACTTCTCCTTCTTCTGAAGATTGGAGATTTCCAGTAAACTCTGTCGCTTTATAGCAAACAACGATGTAGCGCCCACCTGTATCTAAGGGCCAGTTTTTAATGCCGACTAGTTGTGGATTCTGAATGGTTAGACCTGTTTCTTCATAAATCTCACGAATGACAGACTCGGCAAAGGCCTCGCCGTTCTCAACATGACCTCCTGGAAAGGCATAGCCAGACCAGCGATTGTTTTCGGGTGAACGATACTGCATCACCACGCGCTGGGTTTCGAGGTCTTCAATCAGACAGATGTTGGTTAAAATAGTTGCTTGGGCACGGGACATAGATTTGCTCGCTTTCTAAGTTATTAAAATGTATCTTCGTTATATTCTACTTCTGACTTCATGATAAAGGGATTGATCAATTCATGATGTTCATAAGTAGTACGGGCCAAAAAACCTCTAGCAATGATGATTTCCTTATCTTGTATGCGATAGTCTATATTGATAGGGATGGCTGGATCCGAGATAACTGATAAAACAAAGAATGCTGCAAACCAAAGGTAAAATGTCACCAATCCACTAAATATTTGAAAAATAAGGTGATACCATTGAAAATCTCTTGTTCTATAAAAGATTCTCCAAGGATGGATTAGGAAGGTCAAACAAAGAATGAAAAACCAACTATTCCACAAAATCGGCGTAAAAGATAGTCCAAAAACCAGCAACACCAAATGAAGAACCACAAAGGTCAGCAAGGTCAAATAAAGTGTCTTAAACGAAATTAACTTAGTTAGATTTTCTTTTGTCATAATTTTTCCTCTTTTTATCATTATATTTCAAAATCACCATCAATATCGCTGGAATGATGAAAAAGATTAGATAGGTAGCAATTGGAAGCCAGATGTAGCGATAATCAACAGATAATAAGGAAGGAATTTTTTTAACATTTCTCCCTTTCACCCCAACAAGTAAGTGGAGGAGAAAAATAGGTCCATTTATGTATAGAAAAGCTTTTAAAAATCCTTGTACTGAAGCCTTATTGATAAAACCATCTCTAAAAATACCTTGATAGAGTGTGTTCACCAAAAAGACAAAATTCATAATAATTGGTAAGACATAGGACATTTCTTGATATGGTTTCGGGATAAGTGACGTCCCGAACAACACATACATGATACCAAAAATAGATAATAATATTATACCACCATCCATAAAAGAAGCAATCTTTGAATGTCTTTCCAGCCACAATTGGACGTGAGCTATCAAAGAATACTTTTTCTGGATATTTCTCATTTTTCTGTCCTGTTGTTTGACCTTCTTTTTTCTCTTAATCTTTCGTTCCATTTACGCCTCCTTCTTCTCTTTTCTATCCGTATAATCAAAAGCAGAATGCCCAGCCCCAAGAAAAAGAAAAAGAGATAACTTACAATAGGGACCCAGACATAGGCTGGATCCATAGAAATTATGGGAGGGAAATTCGTTGACTTACGACATCCTAGCCAATTCAGACCTACCAAGAGATGAAAGGGAAAAAGAAGACCATTGAACCCAATAAATCCCCATGAAAAGTAACGCCATTTCTGAAGTTTATCACTACTAAAACGAAAGACAAGGAAATAGGTTGATAAGATCAGAAGGATAAGATTGAAGCTTAAGGGGGAAAGATAGTTCATGTTCGGTAATAGATAACTAATGTAAGAGGCGGCAAGAAATGATACAAACATAGATCCAAATAATACACTCGTATCCAAAAGTTGACCAATCCTTCTGTGCCTTTCCAGCCAAAGAAAAATCCTCTTAGTCCAAGAAGACTTTTCTTTTGTCTTGTACTTCATTTGCCTACTCATCTTCATTTTCATCTACTCCTTTTTTTGAGCCTTTAGAGAGAAAGAAGATTGCCAAAGTTAACATCAAGACCAGAAGGTAGACGACAATAGGAAACCAGATATAGGATGACTCCAGTGAAAACAAAGGTGAGAGAACAACTCTTCCTCTTTTTCTGACGCCAATCAGTTGAAAAATGAAGCTAAGGACATTGATATAAATAAAGGGTTCACAGAATTTTTTAAGGGTCTTTTCTTTTTTTGTTTTCACTGGTAAAAAGAAAGCATAGAGTCTATAACCCAAGATAAAAAGATTCAATTGCAAGGGAAACAAGAGTTCTCTGTACCGAAAATCAGCTGGAATGCTTTTGTTCTGTGATGTTGTGAATTCTATAACTAGGAACAAGATGATATAAAAGACAATATCAAGCATAAATTTGACAAATCGATGCCCTTGTAACCAAAAACGAACAGAATCTAACCATGTTGACTTCTTATACTTCTTCACTTTCAAATTCATAATAACTTCTCTCTATTTAAAAATATTATCTAAAACGTATAGGTGGTCCAAATTCAAAGTCAAACTTTAACATTTAAAATTTTCCAATTAAGGCTGCAATATCTATTTTAATCTCACTAAATTCTCTAAAACACCCTCTGCTTTAAGTTATCATCAACTTAACGATAAGGAATTTTCGAATTTTCTATCTCTATATCAGGATTAGCAAGTTTGAGATAAGGAGCAATATAGTCTGCATCCGTAACCTTTGGACCTAGGATAACCTTCGAATATTTCAAGGGAGCCAGATTGATGTATACAAATAAATCATATCTACCATTATCTCTTGGGCTTAATACAATATACTTCCTAAAATCTTTATAGTTAACCTTATCAAAAATCTCTAATCCAATTTCTTCTTTCTTCAAGTATTTCTCATTTGATGAGTCATTAGCATCTCTATTAATAATATTTTGTATCGCTGTATCATCTAAATTAATTAAAATACGATACTCCATTTCATACTCATAGTCTTTAACTTTAAAAAGGTAAGAAATCTTCTTCAATTTCTCAGCAAAACTTTTTAATTCTTCTTTAGCTTCTAGCTCTTTCAATTTTTTAAATATCTGTTTTAAATTATCAAGAGATTTACCAACATCTGTTTCATCTTTATTCTCTGACATTAAATCTAAATAATGAACTTTAACAAACTCTATCGATTTATGAGCAACTATATCTTCAAGATAAGACATATCATATTCAAGGAATGCTCCCCGAGATGAATCTGCATATTCCTTCCACATAGGTAAACTATCAGATACAATGGTTATAGAAGATATAAAAACATTGGAAGTTTGATATTGTTGGAAAAACGTATTATCTATACCCAAATAATCATATATTACTCTTCCTTCCATTGGGTCGTTTAACTGTTTTAGATTAGTAAGTCGTAAAAATGGAGGTTGAGTTTCAGAATTACTTTCATTTTTCCAGTCAGCTTTTATGAGAAAATTTGTTAGAGTATCAATCTTAGTATAATGTCCAAAGGAACCAATTTCTTTCAACTCATTTGCATCAACAGTCAATTTAGAACGTATATAGTATATAATCTTATCCGCTTGTTTTAAAAGTTGATTAGCTTCCGATGACAGGATAAATTCTGAATCACTTTGCTCATTTAAATAATCATTATCATACTTCTCAATTAACTTAATAGCTTGGTTGCGGATGATATCCGAATCATTTTCTTCTGCTATCTTTCGAACAACATCAATCGAATCTTTAATTACAACATCAAAGCGTCTTGACACAAAATCCAAATATTTCCCAACAGAATCAGATTGAGGGTTATTGATATAATGATTATTAATTGTCTTTAAGTGATCAAATTGAAAAATTGAAACAAGCTCATCTAATCGAAAATACCCATATATATCATTTTCAAAACCATTATTTTCCAATATAAATCTGATCAATGATTCATATTTCCTCTTAAAATAAATTCTTCTTTCTTCTGGTAAACTATTTTGTTCAAATAATTGATTAAGAACTATAAGTATGCTAAAAGCGAGTGATTTAGTTCCCTCAAAACCATCATCTAACACTAATTCAAGGATTCTTAAAAAATAACTTTCATCTTCAAATAATATAGAATATTCTTCATATTCCATTGTAAAGAATAAATATCTATACAAAATAATGAAATATTCAAGACTTTCAAACCAATCAAATGACTGGACATTATTTAATAATATTTTATTTAGTATAACTAATATATTTTTTGCTGCGGTCTTACCTATTTTTTCTATTAAATTCATACAAACATACAGAACCTTGTCTGCATATTTTAATTGTTCTTCTTCAGATAAATCTAGATATTGATTTATAAAATTTTCAAGTTCGTATTTCAGTTTATTTTCGTCCAACGAGTCAAAATGATTCTTTAATTCAAATTCACTAAATTCACCTGTAAAATAATTTAACTCTCCCATTATATTTCCTTCTATAATACTACCCCAACGCCTTGACTTCCAACATCATATCGCGAATCTGTGCAGCCAATTCAAAATCAAGTACTTCGACGGCTTCTTGCATTTGTTTCTCTAGTTTCTTGACGAGTTCTTTGCGCTCTTGTTTGTTGAGGCTGTTGATATCGACTTCCTTGTCCTCTTCCTTGGCAACTGCCTTAGTTACAGCAATCAGGTCACGGATTTCCTTCTTAATGGTTTGTGGAACGATACCATGCTCTTCATTATAAGCCATCTGGATTTTCCGACGGCGGGCTGTTTCATCGATAGCACGTTGCATAGACTGAGTCATGGTATCAGCATACATGATGACATGCCCTTCACTATTGCGGGCGGCACGTCCAATGGTCTGGATGAGGCCACGTTCGTTACGTAGGAATCCTTCCTTGTCGGCATCGAGAATGGCTACTAAACTTACTTCAGGAACGTCAATCCCTTCACGGAGCAGGTTGATTCCGACCAAGACATCAAAAACACCCAAGCGTAGGTCACGGATAATCTCCGTCCGTTCCAAGGTTTTGATATCCGAGTGCATATACTTGACCTTGATGCCCATTTCTTTGAAGTAGTCGGTTAAGTCTTCAGCCATTTTCTTTGTCAAAGTGGTGATAAAGGTTCGTTCATTCTTTTCAACACGGGCATTGATTTCACCTAGGAGGTCATCAATCTGTCCCATAGTCGGACGGACTTCCACCTCTGGGTCTAGAAGTCCTGTCGGACGAATGATTTGCTCAATTACTGTCTCGGTCTGTTCATTTTCATAGTCACCAGGTGTCGCTGAAACGTAAACAATCTGATGAACATGACTCTCAAACTCCTCACGGCGTAAAGGACGATTGTCCAGGGCTGACGGTAAACGAAAACCATAATTAACCAGCATTTCCTTACGTGAACGGTCTCCATTGTACATGCCCTTAATCTGCCCCATAGTCATGTGACTTTCATCAATCATGATTAAGAAATCATCTGGGAAGAAATCAAGAAGCGTATAAGGAGGCTCTCCTTCGCTACGACCATCCATGTGACGAGAATAGTTTTCAACACCGTTGGTATAACCCATCTCACGCAGCATTTCGATATCGTACTCTGTCCGCTGTTTCAAACGCTGAGCTTCTAGCAGTTTGCCTTCCTTTTCAAAGACAGCCAACTGCTCCTCCAACTCTGCCTGAATCTTAGCAATCGCAACCTCCATGTGGTCGTCATTGGTCACAAAGTGAGTGGCAGGGAAAATCGCCAAATGATCCACTTCTCCCAATACCTGACCTGTCAAAGCCTCAACTTCACGGATACGATCAATCTCATCCCCGAAAAACTCTACTCGAAAAGCGTGTTCATCACGGGAAGCTGGGAAAATCTCCACCACATCCCCGCGAACGCGAAATCTTCCCCGTTGGAAATCAATATCATTACGTTCAAACTGGATATCCACCAAATCATTCAAGAGTTTATCACGAGAAATCTCAAGACCTGGACGGAGACTAACGACACTATCAGCGTATTCCTTGGGCGAACCCAAACCATAGATACAAGAGACAGAAGCTACGACGATGACATCATTGCGCTCCAGAAGTGCTGAAGTCGCTGAGTGTCGAAGCTTGTCAATCTCATCATTGACAGAGCTATCCTTTTCAATATAAGTATCACTCGAAGGGACATAGGCCTCAGGTTGGTAATAATCATAGTAAGACACAAAGTACTCAACAGCATTTTCAGGGAAAAATTCCTTGAACTCCCCATAGAGCTGACCAGCTAGGGTTTTGTTATGGGCAATGACCAAAGTTGGTTTATTGACTTTGGAAATGACCTGACTCATGGTATAGGTCTTCCCTGTACCCGTCGCCCCCATCAGAATCTGAGCCTTCTCTCCACCCTCGATATTGTCAACCAACTGCTCAATCGCTTGGGGTTGATCTCCTGAAGGTTCATATTTTGATACTAGTTTAAATTTATTATCTGTAATTCTATTAATCATGATTGCCTCATCTGCATTTTTCTATCCTTCTATTTTACCATAAATTTACTTTTCAGACTCTTCTCTAAGTTGATAAGAGTGGGTATTTCATGTTAGATTTCCTTACATAAAATCCATAAAATTTGCCTTTTCATTCATTTTCTGATATAATGGGAAAATATTCGGAAAAGGAGACTAAAAATGAAGAAAAAAATACTAGCATGTTTGCTCATTTTATTTCCCATTTTCTCACTAGGTATGGCAAAAGCTGATACTGTTAAGATTGTGTCTGATACAGCTTACGCACCTTTTGAGTTTAAAGATTCAGATCAAACCTATAAAGGGATTGATGTTGATATTATCAATAAAGTCGCAGAAATCAAAGGATGGAATATCCAAATGTCTTATCCTGGCTTTGATGCAGCTGTAAATGCGGTGCAGTCAGGTCAAGCAGATGCTATTATGGCAGGTATGACAAAAACAAAAGAACGTGAAAATGTCTTTACCATGTCTGATACCTATTATGATACAAAAGTTGTCATTGCTACCACAAAGGCAAATAAAATCACCAAATATGAGGAACTTAGCGGAAAAACAGTTGGAGTTAAGAACGGAACTGCCGCTCAACGTTTCCTCGAAAGTATCAAAGATAAATACGGTTTCTCTATTAAAACCTTTGATACAGGTGATTTGATGAATAACAGTCTAAGTGCTGGTGCTGTAAATGCCATCATGGATGATAAACCTGTTATTGAGTATGCGATTAACCAAGGACAAGATCTCAGCATCAATATGGATGGTGAGGCTGTTGGAAGCTTTGCTTTTGGTGTCAAGAAAGGGAGCAAGTATGAACACTTGGTTACCGAGTTTAACGAAGCCCTAGCACAAATGAAGAAAGATGGTAGCTTGGAGCAAATCATCCAAAAATGGACAGCTTCTACAACTACGGCAACCCCAACGACAACTACTGCTGCTGGACAAAAAGCTACTCCAGTGAAAAGCAAATACATTATTGCCAGTGACTCATCTTTCGCCCCATTCGTCTTTCAAAATTCAAGCAATCAATACACTGGTATTGATATGGACCTCATCAAGGCCATTGCCAAAGATCAAGGTTTTGAAATTGAGATTACCAACCCAGGATTTGACGCAGCCATTAGTGCTGTTCAAGCAGGACAAGCAGATGGTATCATTGCTGGTATGTCTGTAACAGATGCCCGTAAGGAAACCTTCGACTTCTCAGAATCATACTACACAGCAAATACGATTCTTGGTGTGAAAGAATCAAGCACCATTGCTTCTTATGAAGACCTCAAGGATAAAACTGTCGGTGTTAAAAACGGAACTGCTTCTCAAACGTTCCTTACTGAGAACCAAAGCAAATACGGTTATAAGATTAAAACCTTTGCAGATGGCGCATCTATGTATGACAGTCTGAATACTGGAGCTATTGATGCCGTGATGGATGATGAGCCAGTTCTCAAATATTCTATCAGCCAAGGTCAAAAATTGAAAACACCAATCGCTGGAACTCCAATCGGTGAAACTGGCTTTGCGGTTAAAAAAGGAACAAATCCTGAATTGATCCAGATGTTCAATAATGGACTTGCCAACCTCAAAGCTAACGGAGAATTCCAAAAGATTCTTGACAAGTATCTAGCTAGTGAAACTTCAACTGATTCTACAAGTACGGTTGACGAAACAACTATCTGGGGCTTGATTCAAAACAACTACAAACAACTTCTTAGTGGACTTGGAATCACTCTTGCTCTAGCGCTTATCTCATTTGCAATTGCCATTGTCATCGGTATTATCTTTGGTATGTTTAGCGTTAGTCCATACAAATCTCTTCGTCTGATCTCTGAGATTTTCGTTGACGTTATCCGCGGTATTCCATTGATGATTCTTGCAGCCTTTATCTTCTGGGGAATTCCAAACTTCATCGAGTCCATCACAGGCCAACAAAGTCCAATTAACGACTTTGTAGCTGGTACTATTGCCCTCTCACTCAATGCGGCAGCTTATATCGCTGAAATTGTTCGTGGTGGGATCCAGGCTGTTCCAGTTGGGCAAATGGAGGCCAGCCGCAGTCTTGGTATCTCTTATGGAAAAACCATGCGTAAGATTATCTTGCCACAAGCGACTAAATTGATGTTGCCAAACTTCGTCAACCAATTCGTTATCGCTCTTAAAGATACAACCATCGTATCTGCTATCGGTCTGGTGGAACTTTTCCAAACTGGTAAGATTATCATCGCCCGTAACTACCAAAGTTTCAAGATGTATGCAATCCTTGCTATCTTCTATCTTGTAATTATCACGCTTTTGACTAGACTAGCGAAACGCTTAGAAAAGAGGATTCGTTAATGGCAAAACTAAAAATTGATGTAAATGATTTGCATAAGTATTATGGAAAAAATGAAGTCTTAAAAGGCATTACTACTAAGTTCTATGAAGGAGATGTTGTCTGTATCATCGGTCCTTCTGGTTCTGGTAAATCTACTTTCCTCCGCAGCCTTAACCTTCTCGAGGAGGTAACGAGCGGTCACATCACAGTGAATGGTTATGATCTGACTGAAAAATCAACCAATGTCGACCATGTTCGCGAGAACGTCGGAATGGTCTTCCAACACTTCAACCTCTTCCCACACATGTCAGTCCTAGAAAATATCACTTTTGCACCTATTGAACACAAACGAATGACCAAAGAAGAAGCTGAAAAATTGGGGATGGAGTTGCTGGAGAAAGTCGGTCTTGCAGACAAGGCTAATGCTAATCCAGATAGCCTTTCAGGTGGTCAGAAACAACGTGTAGCTATCGCTCGTGGACTTGCCATGAATCCTGATATCATGCTCTTTGATGAGCCAACTTCCGCTCTGGACCCTGAAATGGTTGGAGATGTACTGAATGTTATGAAGGAATTGGCGGAACAAGGCATGACCATGATTATCGTAACCCATGAGATGGGATTTGCTCGTCAGGTGGCTAACCGTGTTATCTTTACGGCTGATGGTGAATTCCTGGAAGATGGAACTCCAGATCAAATCTTTGACAACCCGCAGCACCCTCGTTTAAAAGAGTTCTTGGATAAGGTCTTAAATGTATAAAACAAAACTGTAAGGTTCTCCTTACAGTTTTTTAATTGCGTATTGGATTTTTTGTTTTTTTTGAAAATTATGATAAAATAAAAACTATGATAATGAGGAAATCTCATCCCTAGTCCAACTAGGAAAAAATATAGAAATTAGGTAGCTAGATGTCATCAAAGGTTATTGTTACAATTTTCGGTGCGAGTGGAGATTTAGCTAAACGCAAACTCTACCCTTCCCTTTTCAGACTCTATAAATCAGGCAATCTCTCTGAACATTTTGCTGTTATCGGAACAGCTCGTAGACCTTGGAGTAAGGAATATTTTGAATCTGTAGTTGTCGAGTCCATCCTTGATTTGGCAGATAGTACCGAGCAAGCCCAAGAATTTGCTAGCCATTTCTACTATCAAAGCCATGATGTGAATGATACGGAACATTACATTGCTCTGCGTCAATTACAAGCTGAGCTAAATGAAAAATACCAAGCTGAACACAATAAGCTCTTCTTCTTGTCTATGGCACCTCAGTTCTTTGGAACTATTGCCAAGCACCTCAAATCTGAAAACATTGTCGATGGTAAAGGTTTTGAGCGCTTGATCGTTGAGAAACCATTTGGTACAGACTACGAAACAGCTAGCAAACTCAATGAAGATCTCCTTGCGGCCTTTGATGAAGAGCAAATCTACCGTATCGACCATTACCTAGGTAAAGAGATGATTCAGAGTATCTTTGCTGTTCGTTTTGCCAACATGATCTTTGAGAATGTTTGGAATCGCGAACACATCGATAATGTTCAGATTACCTTTGCAGAGCGCTTGGGTGTAGAAGAACGCGGTGGCTACTATGATCAATCTGGTGCCCTTCGTGATATGGTGCAAAACCATACTCTTCAACTCCTCTCTCTTCTAGCCATGGACAAACCAGCTAGCTTTACAAAGGATGAGATTCGTGCTGAAAAGATAAAAGTCTTTAAAAACCTCTATCATCCAACTGAGGAAGAATTGAAAGAACAGTTTATCCGTGGTCAATATCGCTCTGGTAAAATCGATGGCATGAAATACATTTCCTATCGTAGCGAGCCAAACGTCGATCCTGAATCTACAACAGAAACCTTTGCATCTGGTGCCTTCTTTGTAGACAGCGATCGCTTCCGTGGTGTTCCCTTCTTTTTCCGTACAGGGAAACGCCTGACGGAAAAAGGAACTCACGTTAATATCGTCTTTAAGCAAATGGATTCTATCTTTGGAGAACCACTTGCTCCAAACATTTTGACAATCTATATCCAACCAACTGAAGGATTCTCTCTCAGCCTCAATGGGAAGCAAGTCGGAGAAGAATTCAACCTGGCTCCAAGCTCTCTGGATTACCGTACAGATGCTACTGCTACTGGAGCCTCACCAGACCCATACGAGAAATTAATCTACGATGTCTTGAATAACAACTCTACCAATTTTAGCCACTGGGATGAGGTAAGTGCTTCGTGGAAATTGATTGACCGTATCGAAAAGCTCTGGGATGAAAACGGAGCTCCACTCTACGATTATAAAGCTGGAAGCATGGGGCCACAAGCTAGCTTTGACTTACTTGAGAAGTATGGAGCCAAATGGACCTGGCAACCAGATATCGCCTATCGTGAAGATGGCCGTTTAGAATAGCAAAAATATCCTGCAAGATTGACTTGCAGGATATTTATTTTGTATTAAATCAAGCCTTCTAAGAGACCCTTCATAAAGTTTTCTGAGTTAAATTCCCCAATATCATCGATTTTTTCACCGAAACCGATCAATTTTACAGGGATATTGAGTTCTTCTCTGATAGCCAGTACAACACCACCTCGGGCAGTTCCGTCAATTTTTGTCAAAACAATTCCAGTCAATGGTGTTATCTTAGAAAATTCCTTAGCTTGCACCAAGGCATTCTGTCCAGTTGAAGCATCAAGGGCAAGGAAGGTTTCATGTGGCGCCTCTGGCACGACACGCTTGATGATGCGACCAATCTTTTCCAACTCAGCCATAAGGTTGTCCTTGTTTTGCAGACGACCTGCTGTATCAATCATGAGAATATCAATCCCTTCAGCTACAGCACGTTCCATCCCATCAAAGACCACACTAGCAGGGTCAGCCTTTTCTGGTCCCGTCACAACAGGAACATCCACACGTCGACCCCATTCAGCTAGCTGGGCCACAGCACCCGCACGGAAGGTATCTGCTGCAACCAGCATGACTTTCTTGCCAGCTTGATTGTAGCGATGAGCCAATTTCCCGATAGAAGTTGTCTTCCCAACACCATTAACACCAACAAAGAGCATGACGGTCAAACCATCTTGGAAGTGGATTTGTTCATCGTAGTTGCCATCCTTCTCATAAAGTTCAACCAATTTCTCGATAATAACACGACGAAGTGCGTCAGGCTTCTTAGCGTTTTCGAGTTTAGCTTCATAGCGTAGTTCTTCTGTTAAGTTTGAAGCGACCTGCACACCGACGTCGCTCATGATGAGCAGTTCTTCCAATTCCTCGAAGAATTCTTCATCGACAGAACGGAAGTTGGCAAAGAAGGCATTCAAACGAGCACCGAATCCTGTACGGGTTTTCTTGAGACTGCGGTCATATTTTTCCTGTACGGTTTCTTCAACCTGAGGAAGTTCTTCTTCTACTACTTCAGAAGCTAACCCTTCTTCGAACTCTACAGTTTCTTGGTTCTCTTCTTCTAGAATTTCTTCCGGCTCTTGGAATTGTTCCAATTCATCAGATTCTAGCTCAACCTCTTCCTGAGCAGTTTCTTCGACTGCTTCTGGTTCAATCACTTCTTCTGTTGAGACTTGAGGAATTTCTTCTTGAGCGGGTGTTTCTTCCACTTTGTCTCTTGCTGTCTCTTCCTGAGAAGTTTCTTCGACTGCCGTTTGGTTCTCTTCAACCTCTTCTGACAAATCAAGATTTTCCAGTGCTTCTTTTACAATATCTTCGATTTTCGGCTCTTCTTTTTTTCCGAATAGACGGTCAAATAATCCCATATTTTAGTTCTCCTTTAGCACGTATTCTTCGATAGCCCAGGCAACGGCTTCCTCGTCGTTGGTCATTGGGGTAATCACATTGGCAACTTCCTTAACTGCTGGAACAGCATTTTGCATAGCAACTCCCAGACCTGCCCATTCAATCATGGAAAGGTCATTGGCCTCGTCCCCACAAGCCATGACTTGACTTTGGTCGATTCCCAAGTGTTTAATTAATTTCGCTAAACCTGTTGCCTTGTGGACGTTTTTCGGCGACCATTCCAATAAGAGTTCACGCGATTTGAAGATTTCATATTGGTCAAACAATTCTGGAGAAATCTGTTGAATCGCTGCATCCAAAGGTTCTTGGGCAAAAGCAGTCACGCATTTATTATACGTCATCTGACTAGATAGATCTTCAAAAGCGACAGGTACGAAAGTCAGGGCTGGGTTGAACTTAGCATAGAGACTTTCTTGGTCTGACTGGATTTGATAGACGGTTCCTTCTGAAATAGCATCTAACGGTAATCCGAGTTTTTCAGTTTCCTCGTACAAGCGTGCCACATCGTCGATTGAAAAGACGGTTTTATCGAGAATCTCCCCTGTATTTTTCTGTACTAGACCACCATTAAAGGTGATGGTGTACTCATCCTCCTGACCATCAGTCCCTAGCTCATGGAGAAAGAAATCCATAGCCTTCAGAGGACGTCCCGTTGTCAGAACGACCTTGATGTCACGGTCACGCGCAGCTTTGAGGACCGCCTTGGTACGATCTGTCAGCTTTTTATCCGTTGTCAGCAAAGTACCGTCCAAATCCAGTGCAATCAATTTAATATCTGCCATTACAAACCCTCCATATAAGCCATCACTGATTGGTCCTTATGGTGGCCAATCACTGCTTCTGCTAATTCTAAAATTTCTGGTCGCGCATTTTCAGGAGCGATGGGGTGCCCCACTACCTGCATCATGTGAAGGTCATTGAGATTATCGCCAAAAGCCATAACCTGATCCATGGTCAGACCAAGTTTTTTTGCCAGCTCAACAATAGCTACACCCTTATCAACATAGTCCAAGACAATATCAATGGATTCAAAACCAGTTGTCATGGCTTTCACACCAGGAACATTTTCATTTACCCAGGCCTCACCAGCTTCTATCGTATCTTCTGTGAAGTTAGTGGTGAATTTAAAAATCTCATCCGTGATCTCTTCCAAACGTGCTATTTTTTGAATATTTTCATTGTAGTGACTACTTAACTTAAGATAAGTTTCATCCACTGTGTCCAAAACATAACAAGCTTTTTTCCCAGTCAGTAGCATTTTTCTTTCATCAAAATAGGGCGATTTCTTTAAAGCTTCAAAAGTGTTCAAGTAAAAGTCGCGAGGCATAGTAGCCTCATACATATCCTCACCATGAAACTCAACATAGCTCCCATTTTCAGCTATAAAAATCACTTCATCACGCACATCAGCAAACAACTTTTTCAGGGACAGGATACCACGACCTGAAGCCACTGCAAAATAAATCCCCTTTTCCTTGTAGGAAACAAGTACGTTTTTGAGGCGTTCCATATCAAACCGACCCTCTCCATCTAGAAAGGTTCCATCCATATCGGTTGCTACAAGTTTAATCATAAAATCCTTCATTCTCCAATTGATAAATCTACCTTCTATTATACCATAGATAAGCTAAAAAAGGACTTGTACAGTAGGATTGGCAACTGTATTGCCGTGCTTTTTCGGTAAAGTCGAAAAGGGCTTAAAAATTAGAATCGTAGAACTTTTTTCAGATAGTTTAAAAAGTTTGTATTCCCCTACCCTTTTCTCTATAATGGAGAGAAAGGAGATGACTATGACAGAAATAAAACATGAAATTGATGCTAACTTTGCAGGCCGACTCAATATCCTACGCGCAGGTGTTCTAGGAGCCAATGATGGAATTATTTCCATTGCTGGAGTCGTTATCGGTGTTGCCAGTGCGACAAGCAATATCTGGATTATCTTTTTATCAGGATTGGCCGCTATCCTTGCTGGTGCTTTTTCTATGGCAGGCGGCGAATATGTCTCTGTATCCACTCAGAAAGACACGGAAGAAGCCGCTGTTGCTAGAGAGCAATTACTCTTGGATAAAAACATCGAATCTGCAAAACAATCCCTCTATGCTGCTTACTTACAAAATGGTGAGTGTGAAACGTCAGCCCAACTCTTGACCAACAAGGCCTTTTTAAAGAATCCACTCAAAGCCTTGGTTGAGGAAAAATACGGTATCGAGTACGAAGAATTTACCAATCCTTGGCATGCTGCAATCTCTAGCTTTATCGCCTTTGTACTGGGAAGTCTTCCTCCCATGCTTTCGATCACTGTCTTTCCAAGTGATTATCGCATTCCTGCTACTGTTTTTATCGTTGCCCTTTCCCTTCTCGTCACTGGCTATACCAGTGCTAAACTAGGCAAGGCACCTACGAAAACTGCTATGATCCGTAACCTCTGTATCGGACTTCTCACCATGGGAGTGACTTACCTGTTTGGACAACTCTTCAGCATTTAAGATAAAGAAATACCTCGATGAATATCGAGGTATCTTTTTTTTACATTTGCACAATCTTGCGATAGCTTCTTGAGGTAATCATAAAGATTAAGACATAGACGATGAGGAAGATAGCACAGATGGATAAAGTGACAGTCAACATCATGGTCGCATCTAGCACCCCAATTACTTTTAGGATGAGGCTAAGCATATGATAGGCAAAGGCAAGGTGTAGGAAGGCAAAGAGCAATGGGAGGAAGAAAACAGTTAGGACCTGTTTATTGATGGTTTGCTTGATTTGCTTTTGATCGAGACCGACTTTTTGCAAAATGATAAAGCGTTCACGATCTTCATAGCCTTCAGAGATTTGTTTGTAGTAGATGACAAGAACCGTTCCCACCATAAAGATGATAGAGAGGAAGATACCGATGAAGAAAACTCCACCAAAGAGAGCACTCATCTGCGCACTACTATCAGCCAGATTGCTTCCGTAAACATAGCTTCCTTCTTTGTTTAGTTCTCTATTAAAGTTGTTAACGAATTTTGAATAGTCATCTGCAATTTTAAGCTGCTCTTCCTCACTAGCCGTTACATTCATACCACCATAGTATTGATTAAAGATGGAAGAATTAGGATGCTGGTCAAGAAAGGCTTTCAAGTCAGGAACAACCAAATAGTTATAATCCGAAGTTAGAATATTGTACTGATTTGGGACATGTTCAAGAATAAAATCTTTTTTGATTTCTTCTTTGATCGTGTAGGTCTGGTCATTCAGAGTCAGTTCTTTTTGACCTTGAAGTTGCTTGTTTTGAGCAAACAATCCAACTCCCTTACCTGAAAGTGCAAGTTTCTGTCCTGTCATATTCTCATAGTCTTTTTGGTCAAAGACCATAAAAATAGTTTTCGGTTGAACACGATTTTGACCTTTCTCAAAAATTGTCAATTTCGTACCTTCTTGATTTGCCACACCAAAGTTACTGTATGTAAGGACTTCTTTCTTTGTGACAGTCAATCCTTTTTCACTAGCATACTGGCTCAAGAGTTTTTCGATATCTTCTTTTTCAACATTCTGTCCTGTAATCCCAAAATCATGTGGATTCATGACCTTCTTGAAGTTTTCTGATGCCTTAAAGATACTTGTTGCAGCAGACATAGTCACTAAGACCATGGTTGAGAGAATAGCAATCGTCGCCAGACCAACCGCATTTTTCTTCATACGGAAAATGAGATTGGATACGGAAATCATGTTGTTGGGTTGGTAATAATAACGCTTGTTTTTCTTTAAGATTTGTAAGAAAACTGTAATCCCTGCATTGAAGAGAAGATAAGTTCCCAAAATTACTAACAAAACTGCTACGAAGAAAATCAGAACAGCAGAAAGTGGGTTTTCGACTGTTACTGCTAGATAGTAACCCGCTCCCAAACTAATCAGACCTAGAATGGTTTGGACACCTAAGAAACGTCCTTTTTTCTCACCACTGGCTTTTTCACGAGAGAGCTGAAGGGCATTCATGCGTGCGATGCGAAAGGCATTGATAAAAATTAGACCTAGGAAGATAACCCCAAAGACGATGAGAACTAGGATAAAGACAATTGGTTGGAAAGTCGAAACGAGCTCTACCTTCATATTCATTAACTTCAAAAGGAGGGCAAAGATTAGCTTATCAAAGAGAGCTCCTAGACCGAGACCAGCTGTCAAGGTTAAGGAACCAAAAATAAGAAGCTCCTTAAAAACCATACTGATCAAATGGCGCTTTTCAAGCCCCAGCATACCATATACACCCAACTCCTTGGAACGGTTCTTCATGACAAAACTATTGGCATAAAGGACAATAATTCCAGAAGCGATGGTAACAACCACCATACCGAGAGCGAGGGTCATAGAGATAGTTTCTCCCCCTCGTATCTTGCCAATATTAGGATTAAGTGACAGTGAGTAAAAGAGATAGGTGATGGTCACTGCTAAGAGAACAGCAAGGGCAAAGGGATAGTAGAGTTTGCGGTTTTTAATCAAGTTGGATGCCGCTAACTTATTGGTTAATCGGAACATACTAATTCACCTCGCTTGCCATAACAGTCAAAGTATCAGAGATTTCTTGGAACATCTGACGCTCTGTCTTGTCTCCACGGTAAATTTGGTTGTAAAGAATGCCGTCCTTGATAAAGAGAACTCGCTTGGCCCTGCTGGCTGCTGCCGTTGAGTGGGTTACCATAAGAATAGTTTGACCGCGTTCATTGATTTCATCAAATACATCGAGTAAGGCTGCAGATGACTTGGAGTCAAGGGCTCCTGTTGGCTCATCCGCAAGGAGAATTTCAGGTTCTGTGATGATGGCGCGTGCTACTGCTACCCGCTGTTTTTGACCTCCTGAGATCTCGTAAGGGTACTTCTCTTGCAATTGGTTGATGCCCAGATTTTCAGCGGTTACTACCAATTTCTTCATCATCTCTGTGATAGGTTTTCGTGATAATACTAGCGGAAGCAAGATATTGTCCTTAACAGACAGGGTATCTAGCAAGTTAAAGTCTTGGAAGACAAATCCCAACTTTTCCCGACGGAAACTCGAAGCCTGTGAATTTTTAATAGTGGCTGTGTCTGTTCCGTTTAGGTAAACCTGGCCTCGAGTTGGTTTATCCAGCATAGCTAGGATGTTGAGCAGGGTTGACTTTCCTGAACCAGACTCACCCATGATGGCAACGTAGTCACCCTTTTCTACGGTAAAGTGAATATCTTTGAGTGCTTCGACTTGGTTTCCTTGGAAACGTGTTTTGTAGATTTTTTGAACGTGTTTTACATCTAAAAGTGTCATGATTTTCTCCTTCTTAATATCCCATCATTTGAAACTGTGCTTGCATCATAGCGCATCCCAGTTGAACACGCTCGATATCTTTTTGACTTGGTTTTCTTGTTTTCTTTTGTAAAATTCTTTTCATGGTTTTGCTCCTTTATTCTTTATGAGTCTAGTTTATCGCAAAAAAAGATGGCTTGCCATAACCTAACCTTACAAAAGAGACTTTAATCTTACATTTTTGTAAGATTGAAGAATATCAAGCAATTTCGCTATCAATATTTTACCATAAAAGAAAGGCAAGAAGAAAACCCTTGCGGATGCAAGGGTTAGGATTCACTACTTTTTCTAATTTCTTCAAGAAACAAGGAAATCATCTATAAACTATTTCCAAATCCGACTCACCAAAACCGTCCATCATTGTCATAAATGGCCTCAGCATCCTTACGTTTGCGTGGTCCTGTTCCGTACATTTCTGCTTCAATCTCTTCCTTAGTTGGCAGAATAGAGGCGAGGATGATGTAGATAATCACACCAATCCCAAAATTTGATATGGTAAAAATGGCAAAGAGAAAGCGGACTAGAGTTACATCAAAATTCCACTTGTCTGATAAACCAGCTAAAACTCCCGATACCATACTATTTCGTTTCATTTTATAAAATTTTGTATTCATGATTTGTTCCTCTTTCGGTATTCTTACAAGTAGTATATCATGAAACGGGGGCACAAACATCAGTCCTTAGGCCGATTTAGGATGACGAGTTTACCACGGCAGACGCCACAGCGATAGCACTTGGTATCAATCTTCCTCTTTCGTTGATAGCGTTGCTGGCAGGATTGACACTGATAAACTAGGAAATTACTTTGGGCTCTCAAAGGGGGAACAAAGCGTAGTCCATCCACTTCTTTCAAAAGTTCCTTAAAATCTCGGTCCTTATGCCGATACCCCTTTTTCTGAAAATAAAGGTGATAGTGACAGAGTTCATGGCGCACGATTTTCCGAAAAACCTCCAAACCAAGTTCATTATAGACCTTGGGATTAAAATCCAAATGCCCATCTTTAGGGAAAAATCGCCCACCTGTCGTTCGCAGACGAGAATTCCATTGGGCTTGGTGTGTAAAAGGTCTACCAAAGTCTTCGAGGGAAACGGACTGAACGTACTCAGTCAGTTTCATCTGGAGCTAGGAGCGACAGATTAACTTTTTCACGTTCAGTATCGATTTTCTTAACCCAAACCGTTACCAAATCTCCAACAGACACCACTTGACTAGGATGTTTGATAAATTTGCGACTCATGTGGGAAATATGGATCAAACCATCCTCGTGAATCCCGATATCAACGAAGGCACCGAAGTCAACGACATTACGCACCACACCTTCTAGCTTCTGGCCGACTTTTAAGTCTTTGATATCCAGTACATCTTGACGGAGTACAGGTGCATCAAAAGAATCACGGAAATCTCGACCTGGTTTGAGAAGGTCGGCAATAATATCTTTAAGGGTTTCTGGGCCAAGATCTAGTTCTTGCGCCATCTCCTTAACTGAAAGGGACTTAAGCTTATTTTGTGCTTCTTCATTCAACTCCTTGATATCCAAGCGTTTGAAAAGCTCCTTAACCGCAGCATAGTTCTCTGGATGAACTCCTGTATTATCAAGGATATTGCTACTTTCAGGAATACGGAGGAAACCTGCAGCTTGCTCAAAGGCTTTGGCACCTAGACGAGGAACCTTCTTGATTTGAGAACGTGAAGTGATTTTTCCTTCTTCCTCACGGTATTTGACGATATTTTCAGAAATGGTTTTATTGAGTCCAGCTACGTGGGAAAGAAGAGCTGGGCTGGCTGTATTGACATTGACACCGACTTGGTTAACCACCGTATCTACGACAAAGTCCAGACTCTCAGACAGTTTCTTCTGACTGACATCGTGCTGGTATTGACCGACACCGATTGACTTGGGATCAATTTTGACCAATTCAGCAAGGGGATCTTGCAAACGTCGAGCGATCGAGATAGCAGAGCGTTTTTCAACGGTCAAGTCTGGAAACTCCTGACGAGCTAGTTCACTAGCAGAATAGACAGAAGCGCCACTTTCATTGACGATAACATAGCTGACTTCTGGAAAATCTTTCAGAACTTCCGCCACAAAGGCTTCACTTTCACGACTGGCCGTTCCATTTCCGATGGCAATAATTTCCACGCCATACTGACCGATCAAGTCGGCTAAGTCTCGCTTGGCTTCTTCGATTTGACGATCGGAGGCTGGTTTTACTGGATAAATGACTTGAGTCGTCAGCATTTTCCCTGTTGCATCAACGACAGCTAGCTTGGCACCTGTACGAAAGGCTGGGTCAAATCCTAGAACCACGCGCCCTTTCAGCGGAGCAACCAAGAGGAGATTGCGCAGATTGTCAGAAAAGAGTTGGATAGCCCCTTCTTCCGCTTTCTCAGTCAACTCTGTCCGAATGCGTCGCTCAATAGCAGGCAATACCTTTTTCTTAACTGACTGTTGGACAACTTCATCTATATAGGCATTTTTGACTTTAAAACGAGCACCAAAGAAAGATAAGATACGGTCCGTCGCATGTTCAAAGCCAACCTTCAAAATACCTAATTTTTCCCCACGGTTGAGAGCCAAGGTACGATAGCCCTGCATGTTGCCAACTGTCTCTGAAAAATCATAATAAATCTGAAAAACTTGTTTTTCATCGAGATTTTCACCCTTGACTTGCGAAGTGATTTTAGAGTGTCTCAACACTTCCTGATAGGTCATAGCACGTAGATTGACATCTTCGGATAAGGCTTCGACCAAGATATCAACCGCACCAGCCAAGGCTTCTTGACCAGTCGCAAATCCTTCACAGACAAACTTCTCAGCTTCTTTCTCCAAGTCAGCTACATCCTGCAAAATCAAGCGAGCAAGAGGAAAGAGTCCAGCTTCACGGGCAATGGTAGCCTTGGTCCGACGTTTTTCCTTATAAGGAAGATAGAGTTCTTCTACATCTGCTAATTTCTCAGCTGCAAGGATAGCTTCTTCCAATTCCTTTGTTAGCTTACCTTGTTCTTGAATCTTAGCTAAGACAGCTTCTTTACGATCGTTGAGATTTGTCAGACTTTTATCCAGATCAATAATGGCCTTAATCGCTACCTCATCCAGACTACCAGTCATGTCCTTGCGATAACGGGCGATAAAGGGAATTGTCGCTCCTTCAGCGGTCAAACTTAGAACGGTATCGATTTGCTTTAAGGTTACACCCAAATCTTGGGAGATTTTTTCATATTTTTTATCCATATACCTATTATACCATAAGGAACAGCCCTTGTTTCGCCCTACCCTTTTTTACCTCTTTGATTATCAAAATAATCCCTTTTCAAGAAAATAATAGTATAATAGAGGTAGAATGTAGAAAAGAGGTAGGCCCATGGCTGTTAAATTTACAAAAACGGATGACTTGGACAAGATGTTTGAAGAATTCGCAAAACTTCCTGACTTAACACAAGTCACTTTTCCAGATGACAAAGATAAAAAAGAAAAAGTTGAGAAGAAAAAATAGATGACGATTTTCCAATCTCTTCCTCCTAGTGTATTACAAGCGGGAGCTATTTTTCTCTCCATCATGATTGAAGCCCTTCCTTTTGTCTTGATTGGGAGTCTCATTTCGGGATTGATTGAGGTCTATATCACACCTGATAAAGTTTATGAGTTTCTCCCTCGCAATCGTTGGGGGAGGATCTTTTTTGGTACCTTCATTGGCTTTCTCTTTCCTTCTTGCGAATGTGGTATCGTTCCGATTATCAATCGTTTTCTGGAAAAGAAAGTGCCCAGCTACACAGCGGTTCCTTTTCTGGTGACTGCTCCCATCATCAATCCTATCGTTCTTTTCGCCACATATTCTGCCTTTGGAAATTCAATAAAACTTGCCTTCTTGCGAGCTCTGGGAGCTATTGTGATTGCTTTGATTCTGGGGATTTTCCTAGGATTTTTCTGGAAGGAACCCATTCAAAAAGAGAATCCTATCGCTTGCCATGAACATGACTTTTCACACTTGGGTCCCGCTAGAAAAGTGTTTCAGATCTTTATACAAGCTATTGATGAGTTTTTCGATATGGGGCGTTACTTGGTCTTTGGCTGTCTCTTTGCGGCTATCGTGCAGGTCTATGTCCCGACTCGGATCTTGACCTCTATCAGTGCAAGTCCAGTCCTTGCGATTCTCTTGCTCATGTTTCTAGCCTTTCTCCTCTCTCTTTGTAGCGAGGCGGACGCCTTTATCGGAGCTTCTCTCCTCTCGAGCTTCGGCCTAGCGCCAGTCCTTGCCTTTCTGATCATAGGCCCCATGCTTGATATCAAAAATCTCCTCATGATGAAACACTATCTCAAAGTGCGCTTCATCTGGCAATTTATGGGTATTGTGACAGTGCTTGTCTTGCTTTATTCTTACATGTTTGGAGTGTTGCTATGATGCGATTTTTCATTTTACTGGGTTATTTTGCCCTAACTCTGTATCTGCAGCTATCTGGCAAGCTTAGCCACTACATCAATCTCCACTATTCCTATCTAGTCTATATCTCAATGGTCCTTTCTCTTCTGTTGGCTCTGGTCCAATTCTATATCTGGATCAAGAAAATCAACTCTCACAGCCATATGGAAAGTCGTCGAGCTAGACAAATCAGCCTCCTTTTACTGTCACTACCTCTGTTGATTGGGGTTGCCTTTCCGACAGTAAGTTTGGACTCGAGAACCGTGTCTGCTAAGGGATACCATTTCCCACTTGCTGAGGGAATCGATACTGCTATTCAGGCAAGCGAAGGAACATCCAGTCAATACCTCAAACCCGATACCAGCACCTATTTTTCCAAATCTGCTTATGAAAAGGAAATGAGGTCTACAGCTGACAAATACCTCACCCAACCAACCATTCAAATCACTGATGAAAACTATATGGAGGTCATGGAAGTTCTCTATGACTACCCTCAAGAGTTTGAAGGAAAGAAAATCGAATTTACAGGCTTTGTCTATAACGATCCTAGCCATCCAGATAGCCAGTTCCTCTTTCGCTTTGGAATCATCCACTGTATCGCCGATTCTGGTGTATATGGACTCTTGACAAAGGGGAACTCACGCCAGTATCCTGACAATACTTGGATCACCGCTAGCGGAACCCTGACTCTCCACTACCATAAAGAGCTCAAACAAAAACTCCCAACACTAGAGGTTGAGAGTTTCACAAAAGTAGACAAACCAGAAAATCCTTATGTCTATCGCGTGTTTTAATAAAAAGTAGCCTGAACAGGCTACTTTTTTGTCCATTATATGAATTTCATTCTACCTACTCTTTCGAATTGATAGCAAACTCTCACTCTCCATCCTTCCAGTTCCGAGCAATCTCTTCGTCTTTCTGGAGTTGGTCTACCAATTCCTCTACGGAGTCAAATTTGACCATATCGCGAACACGGTCCAGCCAGTAGACCATGACTGTCTCACCGTAAATATCGTCTGAAAAGTCGAAAATATTGACTTCAAAACGTGGTTCTTCTCCATCGAAAGTAACATTTTTCCCAACACTTGCCATGCCACGATATCTCTGACGTTGCACTTCGATATCGACTACGTAAACACCGTCCGCTGGCATGTAAGTTCGGTCTCTTAGGACCAGATTGGCTGTTGGATAACCAATAGTCCGCCCACGAGCATTTCCATGAACGACCATTCCACGAGATGGGAGCGGAGTGCCGAGCAGATGCTTGACTTCCTTTACATCTCCATCAAGAATTGCCTGACGAATCCGTGTAGAACTAATCTTGCCCTTTTCATCCTCAACTGGAGGAACAATGATGATCTCTCCATCAAAATAGTCCTTCAGGTCATCCGCAGTTTTCTTATCTGAGCCAAAGGTATAGTCAAATCCTGCTACAATAATCGCTGGTTTTAAAGCTCGAACATAGGTATCAAAGAATTCTTGACCCGTTAGACTAGCAAATTTGCTACTAAAGTCAAGTAGGAAAAGAGCCTCTACTCCGTGCCACTTCATCTTGTGCTCTCGTTCCTCATGATTGACGATGTGAAGCATGAGTTCAGGTTGGTAAGGTTGTAAGGCAAGTTTTGGCGATTCTGTAAAGGTCATCACGACAACTGGCAGATAATCCTTCATCGAAGCCTTGCTGGCCACTTCAAAGAGTTTCTGATGTCCCTTGTGGATGCCATCAAAATAACCTAGTACAAGGACTGTTTTTCCCGGTACTGCAATGTCTTTTTCGTTCTTAATAGGTACTGTTGTAATCATGAAACTATTATATCATAGAGAAAGTCTTTTCGCTAAGAGGAAATCCCAAATATCGTTTTTTGCGCCTGAACTGACCGTAAGAGAAAATTTAGGGCTTTAGTTTTAAAAAATAGCACCTCCTAAGAGATGCTATCATTTGGTAACTAGTCTATTGTTTCTTCTAAATCTTTTAACTTAACCGAAACAATCTTAGAAACACCTGATTCTTGCATGGTCACTCCATAGATAGAATCCGCTGCCGCCATCGTCCCCTTACGGTGGGTTACGACGATGAACTGACTATCCTTGTCAAAGCGGTTAAGGTAATCCCCAAAACGTTTGACATTGGCTTCGTCTAGCGCAGCCTCTACCTCGTCCAAGATAACAAAAGGAATGGTCTTAACACGGATAATGGAGAAGAGCAGAGCCAGAGCAGATAGGGCTTTTTCACCACCACTCATGAGGTTGAGAGACTGGATTTTCTTACCTGGTGGTTGAACAGAAATCTCCACACCAGCTGTTAAAAGGTCACCCTCAGTTAATATCAAGTCTGCCTGACCTCCACCAAACATCTGTCTAAAGGTCACTTTAAAGGACTCACGAATCGCCTCAAAGGTTGATTTAAAGCGTTCCTTAACCTCATCATTCATCTCTGTGATGGTCTCAAGGAGCAGGTTTTTCGCAGACAAAATATCATCACGCTGGCTATTGAGGAAATCCAAACGATTGTGGACTTCTTCGTACTGTTCAATAGCATCCAAATTGACTGGACCGAGTGAGCGAATAGCTTTCTCAAGATCTTTAACCTCTTGCTCTGCCAGATTGAGATCTTCCAACTCATGTGCTTTTTCTAGAGCCTCAGTGTAGCTGATCTGGTACTGGTCAGTTAATTGAGCTTGTAGATAGCGCAAGCGTTCACTGACCTTTTCCTTTTTGGCTTCAGCACGTGTTTGTTTACGAATCCACTCTTCATTCTGCTGACGAGCCTGATCCAAATGGCTGGCAATATCATCCAGCTGACCCTCGATATCATCCAATTCAAACTGCTTGCGAATCAGACCTTGTTGAAGATTGGCTTTCTGAGTTTTGGCCTCTTCCACCTGCTGACTTAGCAAATCCGTATCCACTTTCTCAAGATTATCAACCTTTTCTTGGAGAAGGCGCTGAATTTCCTCTTGTTCGAGATCCAGATTATCCAATTCCTTACTTAGTCGTTCAATATCAGTCACTTCATACCGCTTTTGTCCTTGCAGTTCTGACTTAAGCAAGCGTGCTTGCGCTACTTGTTCCTGCAAGTTTTGATAACGTTCTTGAATAGCGTTTTTGTTAGACTTAATCTCTTCAATCTCAGCTTCCAGATTTTGCTTTTCACTGGCGATAGTTGCAAGGCGCTCTTGGCATTTTTCCTTGTCCGCTTGCCAATCTCCTTCAGATAGGCGATTTAATTCCTCTTCTTGAAGTTTCCAAAGCGTTTCCAGTTCTTCGACCTGCTGATTGGTTTGTTGATAAGCGAGGTACAAACCTTGCTCCTGAATACGAGCTTGCTCACCCTGAGATTTGATGGCTTCTAATCTTTCTGCCAATACCGCCATCTCATCTTGCAAGGTCTTCAAACTCGCTTCTTCTGACCGCAAGTCAGCTTCTTCTTCAGCAATTTCTTTTTGTAATTGTTCCAGCTCTGGCTTGATGAAAATACTGTTGTTTTGACGATTGGCACCACCCGCGTAGGAACCACCTGTACGCAATTCGGTACCATCAAGCGTCACCATACGAACCTGGTAACGAACTTGACGAGCTGCCGTACGGGCATGTTCTACGGTATCAAAGATAGCCGTTGTGGCTAGCAAGTTTTTGAAAATGGCTTCTAGTCTCTTATCAAACGACACCAACTCATCTGCCATTCCCAGAAATCCTGGACTTGCTGCGATAGCATCTTGATTCTGACTAGAAATCGTACGAGCTTTGATAGTCGTCAATGGAAGAAAGGTCGCACGACCAGCTCTATTGCGCTTGAGGAAATCAATCGCCTTTGTTGCCGCGTTTTCATCTTCTACGATGATATGCTGACTGCTAGCTCCAAGCGCAATCTCTAGGGCAGTTTGATAATGCACATCAAAGGTCAAATGTTCACTGACTGCACCAATGATCCCACCAAGACGGGCTTTTTCTTGAAGAACACTCTTAACACCCGCATAAAAATTACTATGATTTTTTAGGATGTTTTCCAAACTCTGGGCTCTAGCCTGCTTGTTTTTGAGACTGTCTAGACGATCAAAGAGTTGGCTCTGCTGGGCTTGGTAAGAAACTTTCTGCTCCTCTTGTTCCTTGGCACTAGCTTGGTAGTCAGCCAATAATTTCTGAACCTGCTCCTTGGCAGTTTCAAGCTCAGCCTGCTGTTGACTGGCCTTTTCTCTAGCTGTAGCCAGTTGTTCTTTCAGTTTCTCAAGTTGATCAGCTTGTTTTTGAGACTGCTGACGGCTGTTTTCCAACTCATTCTCGATGCGGGTCAGTTGGTTTGAGACATCCGCTTCTTCTTGTAAAAGCGCAACAAAACGTTCACGCAGGAGCTCGATCATTTGGTCAGGATCATCTGAAAATGCCAACAACTCCGCTTCTAAACGATTGAGTTCCTTGTTGTTTTCAGCTAGACTTTCCTCTAACTGTTCCAAGTTCGCTTCTTTTTCAGATTTTTCTTTACTCAGAGCCTTTCTCTTATCTTCCAAAGTCGCCAAACGGGTTTGTGCTTCTTGTTGATTGAGGGCTACCTGCTCAGATTCCAGTTTAGACAAGGCTAGTTTTCGCTCTAAGTCACTGATCAAACTAGTCAAATCCATTAAGCTCCCTTGGTCTTTAGCCATTTGAGCTTGGAGATCTTGGCGTTTCTTTTTAAGAGTTTGATTTTCCTCTTCTAACTCTTCACGTTTTTGGTAATAACTGGTCAAGAGTTCCTGAACCTGCGTTAGCTCGTCTTCTGTTAGCTCTAGTTCAGACTTGTTTTCCTTGATTTGAGCAATCAGTACATCCAAGTAAATCGCCTTGCGTTGACCATCCAAGTCGAGAAACTTGCGCGCATTCTCGGCTTGTTTTGCAAGGGGCTTGATTTGATTGTCCAATTCATAGATAATATCCTCTAAGCGGTCGAGATTGTCTTGAGTTTGTTGCAGTTTGCTTTCTGTTTCTTTTCGACGAGTCTTGTATTTTAAAACTCCAGCAGCTTCTTCAAAAATAGCACGGCGTTCTTCGGGTTTGGAGTTAAAAATTTCCTCAACCTTCCCTTGGGAAATGATGGAGAAGGAATCCCGACCCAAACCGGTATCCAAGAAGAGGTCATGAATATCACGCAAGCGAACTTTCTTGCCATCAATTCGATACTCGCTATCTCCACTACGGTAGATATGGCGTTCTACCTTAATGACTTGCCCTGCATCCTTAATAAAACCATCTTCATTGTCCAAGGTCACGACAACAGAGGCATAATTGAGTGGTTTGCGACTTTCAGTTCCAGCAAAGATAACGTCCGGCATCTTGCCACCACGAAGACTCTTGACACTAGACTCACCCAAGGCCCATCGCAAACTTTCTGTGATATTTGACTTCCCAGAACCATTGGGTCCAACGACAGCTGTCACGCCTTGGTCAAATACGACCTTGGTCTTGTCAGCAAAGGACTTGAATCCCTGAATCTCAATCTCCTTTAAATACATGAATCCAGCCCTTTCTCAACTGCATTTTTAGCGGCCTCTTGCTCAGCCAATTTTTTAGAACGACCTTGACCTTTTCCGATACTCTTGCCCTCAACCAGAACTTCTACATCAAAAACCTTGTCATGGGCAGGCCCCGTCTCAGAGGTCACCTGGTAGCGAATATCCACATCTCCATTGACCTGGAGCAACTCTTGCAGGTGTGTCTTGTAATCCTTAATCATTTCAAAGTCACCTGCTTCAACCTTGGGAATCATGACCTGATAGATGAACTCTTTTACTCTAGCAACATCCTTGTCCAAAAGCAATGCTCCCAAAAAAGCTTCAAAGGCATCTCCAAGAATGGTGTCACGATTGCGCCCACCAGACTTTTCTTCTCCTTTTCCTAGCTTGATAAACTGATCAAACTGGCAATCACGCGCAAAACCAGCCAAACTCTCCTCACGGACAATCATAGCACGGAGTTTAGACAAATCTCCCTCTGGTTTCTTAGGATATTTTTTATACAGATATTCTGAAATCAATAATTGCAGAACAGCGTCTCCTAAAAATTCCAAGCGCTCATTGTGTGAAATTTTTAAGAGGCGGTGCTCATTGGCATAACTCGTATGAGTAAAGGCCGTTTCCAGTAAGTTTTTGTCTGCAAATTCGATTGCAAAACGCTTCTTTAGTACAGTTTGTAATTCTTTCATACCAACCTCTTTCTAACTGATAACAGTCCTTCTTATTATATCAAAAAAAGCCCCCTTAGTCACTTTAAAACGGGACTAGAGGGGAATTGAGCATTTTTTAGAAGACAATTTCAATTTTAGGGATAAACTTGGGGCGAGATAAAGAAAAAAGCCTTATTTAAGGCTTTCATAGGCTTTTTACATCCACCCTGAGGGAATCGAACCCCCATCTCAAGAACCGGAATCTTACGTGATATCCATTACACTAAGGGTGGAAACTTGTCTTATTATAACAGAAATTTGCTCTAATAACAAGTTTTTTTATGGGTAGACTAAGCGTCCATTAGTGGGATGCATCCCCGTTCCAGATAGAGTTTTTCACGATAACATAATCAACATGTTTAAGGTCAGCAATTCTGCGTCCACCTGCGTAGGAAATAGCACTTTGTAAGTCCTGCTCCATCTCAGTAAGGGTGTCTTGCAAATGCCCTTTGGTAGGAAGCAAAATGCGTTTGCCTTCCACATTTTTATATGCTCCTTTTTGATATTGAGAAGCTGAACCATAGTATTCTTTGAACTGTTCGCCATCAACTTCAATCGTTTTCCCTGGGCTTTCGATGTGTCCTGCAAAAAGGGAACCGATCATGACCATGCTGGCACCGAAACGGATAGACTTAGCAATATCACCATGAGTACGAATCCCACCATCAGCAATGATCGGTTTACGCGCAGCCTTAGCACACCAACGTAGGGCAGCCAATTGCCAACCACCTGTACCAAAACCAGTCTTGACCTTGGTGATACAAACCTTACCAGGACCGATTCCGACCTTAGTCGCATCCGCACCGGCATTTTCCAATTCACGCACAGCTTCTGGTGTTCCCACGTTACCAGCAATGACAAACGTATCTGGTAATTCTTTCTTAATGTGTTGAATCATAGAAATCACGCTATCTGCATGTCCATGAGCAATGTCAATCGTGATATACTCAGGAGCATCAGCCTTGAGTTGGCTAACAAAATCATACTCGTAATCCTTGACACCGACTGAAATAGAAGCAATGAGCCCTTGATCGTGCATGCGTTTGATAAAAGGAATGCGCCCAGCCTCATCAAAACGATGCATAATGTAAAAGTAACCGCCTTTAGCAAGTTGCTCTGCAACATCCTCATCCAAAATCGTCTGCATGTTGGCTGGTACAACAGGTAATTTGAAAGTGTGATTTCCAAGTGTGACGCTTGTGTCTGCTTCTGCACGGCTTTTAATGACACATTTATTTGGGATCAACTGAATATCTTCGTAATCAAAAATTGGAAATTCATTTAACATATCGCTGTCTCGTTTCTTTTGTAATGACCTACCTATGCTTGCGCATCCCTACGCCTTTTCCGACGTTTCCTTGATTTATTATAAACTAAAGTACAGTTTTTGTCAAATAATTTTAATTATAAAACAATAATGTTCGGTTTTTATAATTTAAATATAAAAAGTGAGGAGATTAGTTTCTCCCCACTTCCTTATCAATATTTCTTTTAAAAATCGCTTCGGAGCTTTCCATCATTTCACAAAATTCATTATAAGATGAAGCATTCTGAGGAATATGGATAGACAATTTCTTCAACAAAGCTCCATAACCTGCTAGCTTTCCTATCTCATTATCAACAACCTTGTGCTTGCTCGGAAAAACAAGACCAGCTTTCTCAGCTTCTAAAATATAAGAATAGGAAATCAGCTGGAATAAGTCCTCACGGTTGATTCCTTTTTCAGTGAACTCCAGTTTCTTATATTTTGCATCTAGAACAATCTTTCGTTCTCTGTCATAAAAATCTGGATATACCTTTCGTTTCCCAACAGAAAATACTGAAATTCCGTCCGTCTTATCTTTATTTCGTGGATGGATGAAACCTTTTGGCAACAAGCTGTGAACATACTCTTCCCAAAGCCAGGCAACATCAAAGAGAATACCATGTACCCTTTGAGATTGAGGGCCAAGACCATGCTTTTCTCTACTCAGAATCATCAAGCAGAGTTCCTGTAACTTTCTGTACTCTCTGAAGTAGGCGTGTCGGATGGGTTTGATTTTATTCATTCTGATAATCTTAGCACGATCAGCTAGTTTATAAGCTGGAGTTGCACGAGTAATTTCAGTTATATTTTCACGATTACTATCAAGTAGTGCTCCAAAACTTTTTTGAATCTTTATGTACTCAATCGTATGCCGAATCAACTGCATGAGTGGATTATCATAGGTAAACTCTCTTGTTGTATAGGCAATATTTCCCGTAAAAGGAAGATTTTTCTTAAGATGATTTCCTACATCAACGGCTCCCTTTACATGACTGTCGTTATGAGAAAATCTCTGGTATTCCTTATAAAGACCTTTTCTGAGAGCAGCTTGTAAATACTTGGGAAAGAGGTAAATCAAAAGCTGATAGAGTTTATCCTCTAGAGATAGACCGACATCCAAACTAGTCAGATTGATATTGAGAACCTTTTGTAAGAGATAATGCAAAAAATGGTCGTTACTTTCATCAGAAAAACGAGAGGCAATCGTTAATCTTTCCTGACCATATCCAAGAAAACCAATCACGTTTCCTGTCTTGATTTCCTGATTAACTGTTTCCAAAATCTTTTGGTCCTTATCTAAATCAAGAGAATTTATCAAATCATTCGGGAAAATAAAGATACGGTCCTCTCGAGAAAGGTTATCCAGTGTTCTATCAAGAAGCGCTTGACTTAGTTTGGGATATTCTGCTACAAAGTCTTCTTTAGCAATTTTATGCTGATTATCAGTTATACGCATCATTATCACCAGTATCTTGCTGAACTGTTTGCTCGTTATTTGTCAGATCAAATGCTTTTTTCAATGTATCCAGAGTTTCGGCCTCCTCATAAGAACCACGTAAGTAATCTTCCAATAGAGGTTTGAGGTAATCAGACCAGAGTAACTCATAGTCAAAATCCACATCCTGCAACTTAAGGAAATAACTTGGTCCGATATGATAATGACTATTTAGCTCTTGAACGTTTTCGATAGCAGCATTCAAGTTTCTTAGACGAGTTTTTGCTTCTTCGGCTTTATCACCAAGCACGTCATCAAGCATACCAACTTGACTCTCGGCAGTAACTTCAACAAAACGGAAACGACGACGCATAGCAAAATCAAAGGTATCTACTGAACGGTCAATATCATTCATTGTTCCGATGATGTAGACATTCTCAGGAATATAAAACTTGTCATCAGTCTCATGTAAATTAGCATATTGGGTAGAAACACTTCCCTTTTCACCACGATAACCAGGGTCAATAGAGAAAAAGAGTTCACCAAAAATCTTTGAAATCTCTCCACGATTGATTTCATCGATGATGAAGACGAATTTCTTATCAGTATCAATTTCTGTTGGGGAAACATAGTCTTTCAAACCAAATCTCTTTCTCAATGTTTCTAGGACAGTTTTTCCACCACTTTTGTAGTATTCTTGCTTATTATAATTTTTATCTTTATACAACTCGTAAACATATTTGCGAGGTAGTGACCATCCTGGAACACCACTATCATAATTTACTGACAAATTTTGTCTACTATTAACAGATAAGTAAGATGTTTTTGTTATATATTCTTTTTCTTCAGCAACATTTATATATTCTAAGTAAGAATCCCAAGCCTCATCAAAATTATCTTGTCCTCCAATCAATTGGGCTTCTTTTGCTTTCTGACAAAAATCTTTAAAAATACCATCCTGTAGCTTAAACTCAATAGCTCCATCCCCATTTGATACCGGTCTCAACCCCTCTACAAAATCAGTATAATCATAGGATGGGTGAAATTGTACAAAGTCGATTTGGTCTTCTTCGTTACCATCCGTTAATTCTTTAGCAATTTCTTTAGCAAGATAAGTTTTTCCTGTGCCAGGAGCACCACGGAGGATGAGGTTTTTGGATTGTAACAAGATATTACTCAAGGGATGATGAATATTATTTTGTTCAGACATTTCTTTCTCTCCTTGCTTATTATCACTGTCTATAATATCTTTTGAATACTCAAATAAAATACTACCCAACATTGAAGATTCTAGTTCAGGATATGTTTTAGAAAACAGTTTAAAAATCTCATGATTCTGACGATAGGGTCCTCCTTGATTGCTTTGGGGAATCAACCTATTCCAAAATTCATTTTGACTATTCATATTTACTCCTAAAAAAGAAGGATTCTCAGAATAAATACAAAGTAGTTTTGTCACCACAGCAGAACGACTAATAAATTCATTTGTTGACTTTTTCATATCAAATATAGGATTGTCAAAATCAAGTTTACTACCGATTTGAATAATCTGATACAGATCTCTTTTTAGTTTATTAAAACGTTGCTCCAATTCAGATATAGGAATGATTTTATTAGCTTGATTTTTATAGCTTTGGCTATCCTCATTCCAATAAATACCAAATTTTGAAGAGCCTCCTCCGCCAATACCTAAAAATAAAGATTTGTATTTACCCCTCTCAAGACTATAGCAAAAAGAATTACTTTTAGCACCTTTCCCAATAACATAATCATCAATAGACATGGTTAAAATTCTATCAAGTGGCCACTCTTTAAGAAATTCTTCACGTAATTGTTCATTGTAAATACTATATTTAGATGCATCTTCTCTTAATCTTATTTTATTTTCTTGGTACCAGTCATAAAAATCTTCCAGACTAACTTTTCTTTTCAACATCAATCTTACTCCTTTTATAATAATGTTCGAATATAAAACTATATATTTTATATATAGAATATCATATCCTATATAAAAAGAAAAGAATTTCTAAAGAAAAAGCCTAGAGTAGAGGGTTTTATTCCCTCATAACACTAGACTTCTTTTTTATCTTAATAATACTCACCCTGGCGGTAGTCCCATGAGTTAAAGGTATCTGACAAATGCATCATGATTTTATCAATGTCAAGCCCTTTGCGGATAACGACTGGTGCTGGTGAGATTGAACGGTCTCCTCCTTGTTCTGGGATGAGCTTACCATCTTTATCAACCATAGATACCATCACACCTTGCTCGTAGCGAGTTTCAATCGTTTTGTCAGGTTGGATAGATGCCACATAGTCGTCTGCTTCAATGACAAGATCCACTGCTCCTTCGATCCGTTCCCCGATACCTTCCACCTTACCACGGTTTCCTTTTCCAGATGGGTTAGCTGATGAGGCATAGACCATTTTACCTTCTTCCCAAAGTTTAGCAGCCAGTTGTTCACCAGATTTACCAAACTTGATGACAAAACAGCTAGTACCACGAACGTCAGTCATGAGTTCTTCACGGCCATCACCGTATGCTTTGAGTTTTTCAAAAGCTTCTGGTTTCCAAGGAAGGATACAACCTAGGAGAATGTCTTCGTCCCAATGTTTTTGGTAGAAGGCTTCAATTTCTGGGTTGAGTTGTGCTAAAGCACGTAGCTCGTCCATGCTACCACAAAGTACAACACCTGGTTTGTTACGGTTACGCTCTTTAGCTTCAAATTTGCGTTCAAGACCTGCCTTATCGCTCGTCATGATAATGTAACCAACTTTTGTAGGGCAAACGATACATCCGCCCTCACCTTTTAAAATGTCATAGCCTTCTTGTGAAAGTGTACCGTTCCATTGAATGTGTTTTGTCATAGTTCTATATTTCCTTTTCTATTTTTCTATTCCTGCCAGTAGGCTGGTCGTTGTTTTTCATAGGCAGCAATCAAATCTTCATACTGCAAAGTAATACCGATATCATCCAAACCATTTAAGAGCTTGTGTTTCCATTCGCTATCAATTTCGAAAGTGAATTCTCCAACTGGTGAGATGATTTTTTGTTGTTCCAAGTCTACAGTTACCTGGTCGGTCGGTTTGAGTTGGGCTAGCTTTTCTCTAACCTCCCTAGGCTGAACAATAGGCAACATACCATTATTGAGTTCATTATTGTAATGAATGTCCCCGAAAGATCCTGCAATCACGACCTTAAAACCATAGTCGGCTAGAGCCCAAGCTGCGTGTTCCCTTGAAGAACCTGCCCCAAAGTTATCCCCTGAGATGAGGATACTGGCTTTACGATATTCAGGTCGGTTAAAGACAAAGTCTGGATCCTCAGTATACTTATCGTCCAAATAACGCCAAGCATACATGAGGTACTTACCAAAGCCTTTCTTATCAATTAACTTGAGAAACTGCTTGGGGAGGATTTGGTCAGTGTCAATGTTATCATTCATGAGAGGAACGGTCGTTCCCGTATAAACTGTAAATTTCTCCATATCCTCTCCTTACTGGGCCTCTGGCATTTGCCGAACATCTACGAAGCGCCCTGCGATAGCCGCCGCAGCTGCCATAGCTGGACTGCAAAGATGGGTCTTAGCGCCAAATCCCTGTCTGTCTTCAAAGTTACGGTTGCTGGTTGAGGCACAGTGAACCCCATCAGGAACCTTGTCCGGATTCATCCCTAAGCACATAGAGCAACCTGGGTCTCTCCACTCAAAGCCAGCGTCTAAGAATACTTTATCCAAGCCCAACTTCTCCGCAGCTCGTTTGACAGGACGCGATCCTGGCACTACAATTGCTGTTAGATTGGGAGCAATTTTCTTCCCTTTGACAAATCGCGCAGCCAGCTGTAAGTCACTGAGTCGAGCATTGGTACAAGACCCGATAAAGATATAACCTAGTTCAATATCCGCTGGCTTTTGACCAGGCTCCAAGTCCATGTAATGATAAGCACGTTCATCGTTCATATCCTTAATTTCTGGGAAGCTACTGTCAAAGTCAACGCCCATAGCAGGATTGGTCCCCCAGGTCACCATGGGAGCCAAGTCTGAGACATCCATCTGGATAACCTTATCGTAAACAGCATCATCATCACTGACAATTGTTTTCCAATCCGCCACAGCCTCTTCGAAATCCTCTGGAACACATTCTCGTCCTTTGAGATAATCATAGGTGGTCTGATCCGGATTCATGATCCCCATCTTAGAACCAAACTCGATGGACATATTGCAGATGGTCATTCGCTCTTCCATGGTCAGAGCATCAATCGCTTGCCCACGATATTCCACCACATAGCCTACACCACAAGCAACGCCATACTTGGCAATCAAGGCGAGAATGTAATCCTTGGAATAAACTCCTTTTTGAGCAACACCAGTGAATTCTACCAACATTTTCTTGGGTTTAACTTGCCAGAGGGTCTGGGTAGCAAAGACATGCTCGACCTCACTGGTTCCAATCCCAAAAGCGATAGCTCCGAAAGCTCCGTGAGTAGCTGTATGACTGTCTCCACAGACGATGAATTTTCCTGGTTGCGTCCGTCCTGTTTCTGGACCAACCATGTGAACGATTCCCTGCTTTTCAGACCCGTGGGCCGCATGTTCAATCCCAAACTCCTCAACATTTTCAGCGAGCTTATCAATTTGAGCCTTAGAAATAACATCTCGAATATCGTAGATATTGACCGTTGGTACATTATGATCAAAAGTTCCAAATGTCAAGTCTGGCCGTCTCAATCTGCGACCTGCATCTCGTAATCCTTGAAAAGCTTGGGGACTGGTCACTTCATGAATATAGTGCTGATCCACATACATGAGTTGGGGCTGCCCTTCTTCTCCTGTGATGACATGACGGTCCCATAATTTATCAAAAATCGATTTTCCTGCCATCCATTACCTCCAAATAAAATATAAGGCTACTAGTGTGGTCACCATCCCGAGAAACCAAACTGTTTTAAAGTACCATTTTCTAGTCTTGTGGTGAAAGGTGATTCCTGCCAACCAGGCACCAAAACCACCACAAGTAAGGGCTAAAATGAGTAAGATTTTCTCTGGGACGCGCCAAGCACCTCTTCTTGCCTTGGATTTGTCAATGCCATAAATCAAGAAAATCAGCAAATTGCAAATCAAGAGGGCAAGCGTGATTCCTTCATTTATCTTCATAATCTTTCAATGATGGCTTCTGTCATTTCCTTGGTTGAAGCCTGTCCTCCAATATCTCTTGTTAAAATGCCAGCCGCTAAACTAGCTTCAACAGCACGCTCGATACGCTCTGCATCCTCATGACGTCCAAAGCTATCTCTCAACATCATGGCCACTGATAAAACCATAGAGATAGGATTGGCAATTCCTTGACCTGCAATATCAGGTGCCGAACCATGAATAGGTTCATAAAGACTTGGACCTTTTTCAGAATGACTAGCCGATGGCATGACTCCAAGCGTGCCAGATAGAACGCTTGATTCATCAGATAAGATATCTCCGAAAAGATTCTCTGTCACGATGACATCAAACTTAGCAGGATTGGTAATCATGAGCATGGCAGCTGAGTCCACCAACTGGTGCTCCAAGGTCACATCTGGGAAATCTTGCGCGACTTCCTCAGCTACTCTGCGCCAGAGTTTTGATGTTGCTAGAACATTTTGCTTATCGATACTAGTAACGATTTTTCTGCGACTTCTTGCGATTTCAAATGCCTTGCGAATAATCCGCTCTACTTCCTCATAGCTATAGTCGTTGATATCACGCGCTTTGCGCTCTTCAAGGATATGTTCTCCAAAGTAAATCCCGCCTGTCAACTCACGCACCACGACAAAGTCTACCCCAGCAATTCGTTCCGATTTGAGTGGTGACAAATGCTTGAGACTCTCAAAAATTTTTACAGGCCTAATATTGGCATAGAGATTGAGTTCCTTACGAAGAGCTAGCAAGCCTTGTTCAGGCCGAATCGCCGCCCCATCATACTGGGGACTACCGATAGCCGCAAGGAGAATAGCATCTGCTTCTCTACATGCCTTGAGGGTTTCATCAGGTAAGGGATGCCCCGCAGCATCAATACCCGCACCTCCAAAGGGGCGTCTGTCTATCTCATAGTCAAATCCTGTTTTTGAAGCTAGAGCTTCCAGAACCGCTAAACCAGCTTCCATGATTTCTGGACCGATTCCATCCCCTGCTAGAGCTACTATTTTCTTTGTCATAGCCTTCTCCTTTACACACTAGGCATGTCTCGGTAGGAAACGCTATGCCCCATCTCACCTGCATTCTCTTTTTGAACAAAAGTATTGGCATTAATATAGGCAATAGCGGAAGCCTTCAATACATCGAAATCAAGACCTGCTGCGTTAAAGATGGTTTCGGTATCTCTGTTTTCAACAGTGACCAAAACCCGAGCTTGGGCATCGATTCCATCTGTTACAGCATCAATGGTATAGGACACCAAGCGGACAGATTGGTTAAAGAACTTATCGATAGCGTTAAAGATTGCTTCAACGGAACCTTGCCCTGTCGCATTGAATTCGACTTTTTCACCATCCATATTAGCCAGACTAACGAGCGCTTCAATGTCATTATCTGCATGAGTTTGAAGTTGTAAATCATCAAAGTGGAAGCCTTCTGGATTTTCAACCATGGTTCCAGCTACCAGAGCTCGAATATCTGCATCCGTGATTTCTTGTTTCTTGTCCGCTAGTGCCTTGAACTTAGCGAAGAGTGGTTTGATATCCTCTTCTGTAAAATCTAGGGCTAATTCTCTTAGTTTTTCAACAAAGGCATGGCGACCAGACAATTTACCAAGTGGAAGGCTATTACTCTTAACACCGACCAATTCAGGTGTGATGATTTCATAAGTAAGAGGATTTTTAAGGACTCCATCTTGGTGAATGCCCGATTCATGAGAGAAGGCATTACCACCAACCACAGCCTTGTTTTTAGGAACTGGAATACCCGAGAAGCGAGAAACCATTTCTGACGTATTCATTGTTTCATCCAAAACAATATCACTAGTTGCTTGGAAGAAATCCTCACGAATCTTCAAAGCAACAGCTACTTCTTCAAGAGCAACATTACCTGCGCGTTCACCGATACCATTAATAGTTCCCTGGACACGTCCAGCACCGTGTTTAATTGCTGTCAAAGTATTTGCAGTTGCCATACCGAGATCATCGTGACAGTGGAC
Source organism: Streptococcus sp. 27098_8_70 (assembly GCF_041432215.1). Classification (GTDB taxonomy): domain Bacteria; phylum Bacillota; class Bacilli; order Lactobacillales; family Streptococcaceae; genus Streptococcus; species Streptococcus oralis_CP. The sequence continues at coordinate 175,792 of NZ_JAPVZD010000001.1, read as the reverse complement.
ACCAAAGACAACTTTATGATCTGATTTAATATTTTCAGTCAAGTGATCAAAGATACGTGCAAACTCTTCTGGAGTCGTAAAGCCAACTGTGTCAGGGATATTGATATAAGATGCACCTGCATCGACCGCTGTTTGAACGACTTGCAAGAGGAAATCCAACTCTGTTCTAGTCGCATCTTCAGGAGAGAATTCGACGATTTCAAACTTAGAACGAGCATAAGAAACATGTTCCTTGATAGCTTCTAAAATCTCTTCCTTGCTTTTATTGAGCTTATACTTGCGGTGAATCGGACTGGTAGCGATAAAGACATGAATTTGTGGATACTTGGCATCCTTAAGCGCCTCATAACAAGCATCAATATCAGATTTTACAGAACGAGCTAATCCTGTCACTGCTGTTTTTTTCATGGCTCTAGCAATTTCTTGAACGGCTATAAATGAATCTGGACTAGCAGCCGGAAAACCAGCTTCAATTACAGAAATTCCCCATTTCTCCAGCTGTCTTGCAATGGAAACTTTTTCCTTTATTGAGAAGTTAACACCAGGTGTTTGCTCCCCATCACGAAGGCTTGTATCAAAAAATTCAACTTTACGCATAAGATTTCCCCTTTTCCAAATGTGGTTTTAAAAAAACATCTCGCTTAGAAGCCCAAGCGAGATGTTGATTTACTCCCGCTTGGTAAGCCAAACAGGACTAATGCTTTTGCACTAGCCCGAGTACCTCAACAACAAAGCAAATTGATTAAACTTAGCTGTTTTCATGTTTGACTTTCTCCTTCGTTTGATATCTTGTTTAGTATTTTAGCATAGCTAAAAACACTTGTCAAGAAAAAATCCATTATTTTCTGAAAATTTCTTCAGTAAAGAATATTTTGCTAATTGAAAGTATTTGAAAAGTCAAGTAACTTTCCTTATTTTTTCACAGTCAAGTTCCAACTTTTTTCGATGAGTTCTAACACTTCTTCATCTTGCAAACTATCATCAAGCGCCAGACTAAGCCAGTAGCGTTTGTTCATATGAAAGGCTGGATAAATGCCTTTTTTTGAAAACAGGTCAGCTACTTGGTCGTGTTTGAGGTTGACTGCTTCGACTAGCCCTTCTCTGCCCTTTTCCAGCTTATCCCAAGGAATTCTCATCACAACAGCATACCACTTTTGATTGCCTTCATGTCTTAACACTGCTGTATCAGGCGATTTCTCCCAAAGATACTCCAATTGATTACCATATTTTTTCTGAACTTGAACCATGATACGCTTAGTCTGAGGGCAGATAAAATCCTGTACATCAAAGCAAGCCTTCCGAATCTGGTAAAGAATCTCCAAACAAGCCTCACGAACACTTCCGACAAAACTTCCCCGCATACTTTCCATATGTACTTGAGGATAGTGGTCACCCGTTTCCTGATCAAAAACCTGAAAACTCACATTGTCAGGAGTGATAGAGACTGTCATGGAAAAGTCACCTTGCAAAATCTGGCAACTATAGGTCCAGACTTCCCCATTTTCCACAAAACCATAGGCATGTGCTTTTTCTTTATTAAACTGATAGGATTTAAAAATTTCAAACATAAGTGAAAACTGCTACCAAAAGCTAGCAGTTCCTTTCTATTTTTTAAAAGACAACCTTAGTACCGTGAAGTTGCGTCACACCCAGCTGGTCGATAAAGGTTTGACGGTTATCCAAGTCAATCCCCCCACCTGGTAGAATTTCAATTTTACCTTTAGCATGTTCCAAAATTCTGTGATAATGAGCGAAACGTTTCTCTAGCGAGTCTCCAGACACACCAGCACGAGTTAAGATACGAGCGACTCCGGCTTGGCTGAGCCAGTCAATGGCTTCCAACTGGTCTTCATCACTCAATTCATCAAAGGCCATGTGAAAGACAATTTCCATTCCTTTAGATGTGGCAATCAACTTTTCAAGATTAGCCTTATCCAACTTCTTATCAGCAGTTAAAGCCCCAAATACAACACCTTGACTTCCAGCTTGTGCAGTTAAACGAATGTCTTCTAGCATGATTGCTATTTCAAGATCAGTATAGACAAAGTCCCCACCACGGGGACGAATCATAGTCATGATGGTGGTGTCGTAGTTAGCTGCCAGTTCAACCGCTGCCTTGGTCACTCCATAGCTAGGTGTTGTTCCTCCTACTGCTAGATTGTCACAAAGTTCGATTCGACGAGCTCCAGCCTGCATCGCTTTTTCAAGCAAGGTCACATTTTCAGCACAAAATTCGTAAATCATTTGATTCTCCTTGATGTTTTCTTTAAATTTATTATATCATATTGTTTTAAATATGCTTTCATTTTTATCAAGGCAAATAACTACTATTTTTATCTATTCTTTGTCAGGAATAACTTTAAAGAGATAGTAGGTGATAAAGATAGTCAAGGCTCCTAGACCGATTTTGACTGGCAAAAGAGGGGCAAAATAAATAGAAATTCCCATCAAGATATAGATAGATACGATGATTTTTTTCTTTCGTTCTCGCGCTATTGACTTGGTTTCCCGAAAGTCAGCTACATAGGTCTGATAAAGCTTTGTATGATAAAGCCAGTCTTCAAATCTCTTTGAAGACTTGGAAAAGCAAGCAATTGATAGCAAAAGGAAGGGCGTTGTTGGCAAGAGGGGCAAGACAACCCCAACAAGAGCCAAGGCTAAAGAAATAAAACCAATACTTAGGTAAATAATACGCATGTCTTCTCCTAATTGAAATAATCTTATACTAGTTTCCCACAAAGTGAGGAAATTTGTCAAGCTTCAAGTAAAAAGAGCCTGAAATTTATTTTCAGGACTCTGCATTTTATTTAATTTTTTCCTCTTCGTAGTCGCCATTACTACATACAACCTGTTTACCACCGCCACGGACCTTTTTCTCCACAAGGAAGTGTCCGCATTTTGGACAATCACGTCCAATTGGTTTGTCCCAGGAAGTAAATTCACATTCTGGATAGCGATTGCAACCATAGAAGATACGATTACGCTTGGTTTTTCGTTCGATGATTTGTCCTTGATGACAGTTTGGACACTCGACTCCAATCTCTTTGACAATAGCTTGTGTGTGACGGCAGTCTGGGAAATTGCTACAAGCATAGAATTTACCAAAACGACCGAGCTTAATCACCATTGGACTGCCACAAACCTCACAGTCAAATCCAGCTGGCTCATCCTTGATCTGGATTTTTTCCATTTCAGATTCAGCCTTAGCTACTTCTTTAGAGAATGGTTTGTAAAAGGCGTCAATAACACGTTGCCACTGCTCTTTTCCAACCTCGACATCATCCAGTTTTCCTTCCATTTCAGCTGTGAAGGTCACATTGACGATGTCTGGGAAGTATTCAACGATGAGCTTGTTAACAATTTCTCCCAGTTCTGTCGGTTCAAAACGTTTAGCAGCCAGACGAACGTAGTAACGTTTTTGGATGGTTTCAATGGTCGGAGCGTAGGTTGACGGACGGCCAACTCCATTTTCTTCCAATGTCTTGATAAGAGTCGCTTCCGAATAGCGAGCTGGCGGTTGAGTGAAATGTTGTTCTGGCTTGCTATTGACCTGCTTGACCACATCTCCAACAGCCATATCTGGCAACATCTTGTTCTTGTCAGAGTCATTGTAGATAGCAAGATAACCATCAAACTTAACTTGACTACCATTTGCCGCAAACTGAACCCCATTTTGAGAGAGCTTAACAGCCATGGTATCAAAAATAGCTCCCGTCATCTGGCTAGCTACAAAACGGTTCCAGATAAGGGTATAGAGCTTGAGCTGGTCTTTGTCCAAGTACTTAGCGATGCTTTCTGGTGTATTAAAGACACTAGATGGACGAATGGCTTCGTGGGCATCCTGAGCACCTGAGGCATTCTTGACCTTGCTACCATGCTTGGAATACTTGCTACCAAAACGGTTGTTAATGTAGCTTGCCGCTTCGTTCTGAGCCACAGGGCTGATACGAGTCGAGTCTGTACGCATATAGGTAATCAAACCTTGCACGCCTGATCCGATATTGATTCCTTCATAAAGCTGCTGGGCCACCATCATGGTCTTTCGAGTACGGAAATTGATTTTGTTAGCCGCATCCATCTGCATGGTTGAAGTCGTATAGGGTAGGGGCGCATTGCGTTTGCGCTCTTTCTTATCTACCTGGTCTACTGTGAAATCTTTGCTAGTCAAATGGGACAAGACTTCTTTGACTTCTTCGTTGGTGGTCAATTTCATCTTTTTGCCATTCATACCATAGAAAGAAGCTTGAAATTGCTTGGTTCCCTTCTTAAAGACTCCATCAATTGTCCAGTATTCTTCTGGTTGGAAGGCATTGATTTCATTTTCACGATCAATGATGAGCTTAAGGGCAACAGACTGCACGCGTCCTGCTGATAAGCCCTTCTTGACCTTTTTCCACAAAATTGGCGAAATTGAATACCCTACCAAGCGGTCCAAGACACGACGAGCTTGTTGGGCGTCGACCAAGTCCATATCAATCTTGCGAGGTTCTTTAAAGGCATTTTTTACTGCGTCTTTAGTGATTTCATTAAAAACTACACGGTTGGCATCATTCTCATCCAAATCAAGGATATGAGCCAAATGCCAGGAAATTGCTTCTCCTTCACGGTCCGGGTCACTCGCCAGAAAGACTTTATTGGCCTTTTTAGCTTCCTTTTTCAAGTCATTAATGAGAGGGCCTTTGCCTCGGATATTGATATACTGCGGTTCATAGTTATTTTCAATGTCGACTGACATACTGGATTTTTTCAAATCACGGATATGCCCGACACTGGCTAAAACCTTGTAATTTCTGCCTAGATATTTCTCAATCGTTTTCGCCTTGGCAGGCGACTCCACGATGACTAGATTTTTTTTAACTGTTGATTTTTTCTTCTTTGTTGCCGTAGCCACACTATCACACCTTTTCAAAGTAATAAACTTTATAAAGTGTAAACCATTTTTCTATAGCTGTCAAGACTTAACTTCTATATATAGAAGAAAAGTTTATCTGAGTGAACAAATTTCTCCTTAAAATTCAAACTCTGCCAGCACATCTTGACCACTTGTGACTAACTTTGCCCCCTCTTGGATCAAGTGGTGGCAACCATCTGAATGGCCATCAAGAATGTTCCCTGGAATGGCAAAAACATCGCGTCCTTCCTCCATGGCACGTTCACAGGTAATGAGACTCCCAGAACGCATTCTTGCCTCTGCGACGATCACACCACGGCAAAGGCCAGCAATGATGCGATTACGAGCTGGAAAGTGAAATTTCAAGGGTTCTTCACCTGGTCCGTATTCGCTAAGTACCAAATGGTGATTGCCAATGTGTTCTTGCAAACGTTTATTGGCACGGGGATAGAAAACATCCAAGCCTGTTCCAATGACGGCAATCGTTCTTCCTCCATTCTGGAGTGCAGCCATATGGGCAGCCGTATCAATCCCTTTGGCTAAACCACTGACCACGATTAACTCGTTTTCCAAACCTTGAATGACTTTCTGAACCGACTTTGCTCCCTGACTCGAACATGAACGACTCCCTACAACAGCAACCTTTGGAAATTTCAATAAATCTAGATTCCCTTTATAAAACAAGAGCACTGGAGCATCATAAATCTCACTCAGATCCCAAGGATAACAGTCATCAAGAATCGAGAAGGATGGAAATTTCTGAAACTCCTTCTCCAACTGTGCATCATCTATCTGGAAATAGCGTTCCATAAAGACAGCAGGATTACGGCATCCAGATATTTCTGCAATGTCACCTAGCAAGAGCTCCTGATCTACAGTCTCGTCGTATTCAAGAACATTTAAAATTTGTTGATTGGTCAGCCCAGCTTTTCTCAATTTGTAAATCTCATAGTTTGTAATCTTCATATACAACCCCGTTTCTTTTGCTACTCATCTATCTATTCGTAAAAAAAAAATAAAAAGAAGACCAAGGATCTTCTTTTTTTCATTTATTCAGCTTTAGTAGTTGACCAGCTACTTTCAACCATCGGTAAGATTGTTTTTAAAGTTTCCCCATCCCCTTCAAGTGAAACATAGCGGATTTTACCATCATTTGATCGGAAAACCCAAGTAACGAGGTATTTACCTGACTTAGCAATTGCATTGACAACATAGGCTTCATAACCTCCAATGGTCGATTTGGAGCCCCAAACCTTACTGAAATCAGAGCTTTGTTCTTTGGAAGTTAAAATACTAGATGAGACAGTCACTACATCCAGTTTAGCATATTCTTCTTCGCTGATATTAAACTGCTCAGCCTTGAAGGTATTTAACGTAACAATGTTGATATCTGTTCCATCACAATACTGTATATCGTTTCCACCTTCTACTTCATGAAATCGAACCCAAGATTTGGGTACCTTGACAAAACCATATTCATTCGAACCGATGATTTGAGTCTCTTCCTTCTTCGCTTCGGAAACAGTAGAGCTAGAGCTACTCGTTTCCTGACTGCTAGAAGAACTAACAACTGCAGACGAACTTTCTTCGGTTGCTGTTTGCGATTTATTAGAGCATGAAGCTAGAAAAACACTAGCAGTAACTACAGTACCTAAAATTAATAATTTTTTCATCCTACCACCTTTCCATCTGCATTATAAGAAAAATAAGGACTTCTGTCAAATTTTAACCTAATCAATTCTATTAGTTTCCGATTTTATCGCTCTCATTTAAAGCAAAAACTCTTGAAAAATCTTCAAGAGTTTTGTTTTCTATTTCTATTCTTCATCCATGCTTAAGACGCTAAGGAAGGCTTCTTGTGGGACTTCTACTGATCCGATAGCTTTCATGCGTTTCTTACCAGCTTTTTGTTTTTCAAGAAGTTTACGCTTACGAGAAACGTCACCACCATAACACTTGGCAAGTACGTTTTTACGAAGGGCCTTGATATCCGTACGAGCCACAATTTTGTGTCCAATAGCTGCTTGAATCGGCACTTCAAATTGTTGGCGAGGGATGATTTTCTTGAGCTTATCAACGATGAGTTTCCCACGTTCGTAGGCAAAGTCCTTGTGAACGATAAAGCTAAGGGCATCGACCTTATCACCATTGAGAAGGATGTCCATTTTGACCAGCTTAGATGGACGGTACTCTGACAATTCATAGTCAAAGCTTGCATAACCACGTGTCGAAGACTTGAGCTTATCAAAAAAGTCAAAGACGATTTCAGCAAGTGGAATTTGATAGATAACATTGACACGATTGTCATCAATATAGTCCATGGTCACAAAGTCCCCACGTTTGCGTTGAGCTAATTCCATAACTGCTCCGACAAACTCCTGCGGTACCATGATTTGCGCCTTGACATAAGGTTCTTCAATGGTCGCGATCTTAGTCGGATCTGGAAATTCAGAGGGGTTAGACACATCCATAGACTCACCGTCAGTTTGGTTAACCTTATAGATAACAGACGGAGCTGTCATGATGAGGTCAATATTGAACTCGCGCTCTAAACGCTCTTGGATAACATCCATATGGAGAAGTCCAAGGAATCCACAACGGAAACCAAATCCAAGGGCCTGAGATGTTTCTGGTTCAAACTGCAGGCTGGCATCGTTGAGCTGCAATTTTTCAAGGGCTTCACGAAGGTCATTGTACTTGTTTGATTCGATTGGATAAAGACCCGCAAAGACCATAGGATTCATCTGCTTGTATCCATCTAGCGGTTCTGCCGCTGGATTGCTTGCTAGAGTAACTGTATCACCCACGCGCGTATCTTGAACCGTCTTGATAGAAGCCGCAATATAACCAACGTCACCAGTCGCAAGAAAATCACGACCAACTGCTTTCGGCGTGAAAATACCGACCTCCGTCACATCAAAGATCTTGCCATTGCTCATGAGCTGAATCTTATCGCCAGGTTTAACCACTCCGTCCATAACACGCACTTGCAGGATAACCCCACGATAAGCATCATAAACTGAGTCAAAAATTAAGGCTTTTAATGGAGCTGAAACATCACCAGTTGGAGCTGGCACTTTTTCAACGATCTGCTCAAGAATCTCTTCAATACCAATACCAGCTTTGGCTGAAGCCAGGACCGCTTCGCTGGCATCTAGTCCAATGACATCCTCAATCTCTGTACGCACACGCTCTGGATCAGCTGCTGGTAGATCAATCTTGTTAATGACGGGCAAGATTTCCAAATCATTATCCAATGCTAGATAAACGTTGGCAAGTGTTTGTGCTTCAATCCCTTGGGCCGCATCAACCACCAAAATTGCTCCTTCACAGGCTGCTAGTGAACGCGACACTTCATAGGTAAAGTCCACGTGCCCAGGTGTGTCAATCAAGTGGAAAATATAGGTCTCACCATCTTTCGCAGTGTAATTAAGCTCAATGGCATTGAGTTTAATGGTAATCCCACGTTCACGCTCAAGATCCATACTATCCAGAAGTTGGGCTTGCATTTCACGACTAGAAACCGTCTCCGTCTTTTCCAAAATGCGGTCTGCTAGCGTTGATTTCCCATGGTCAATATGGGCGATAATAGAGAAGTTTCGAATCTTCTCCTGTCGTTTTTTTAATTCTTCTAAGTTCATGATGCTCTTCCTTTCAGGGTATCTATTAATTATAAATTGTTTTTAACATTTTGACAAGACCATACCCTGCTAGGAGTACTAATCTTCGGCAATAAAGCCATCATTTTCGATAAAGTGGTGTTCGGTCATTCCTTGGTCTGTAAAGATGATTCCATGAAGGACACCACCATAGACAGCTCCTCCATCCATACCAATCTTGCCATCCTCTGTTATCCAAAGCTCAGCTGTACCTCGGTCTTGCTTGAGCAAACCATAAACCGGTGTATGCCCAAAGACAATCGTTTTTCCAGTATGATTTTCAGCTTCGTGGAATGGCTTTCTGAGCCAGACTTTCTTATAATCTGTGGTTTCATGCCAATCATCCAAGGTCAAGTCAATACCCGCATGAACAAAGATATACTTGTCTGTCTCCACCACAAATGGCATTTGACGAATAAATTCGACCAAGTCTGCCGCTTCAGTCGCAACACGCTTGGCATCTTCTACGCCATCAACTGGTGCATCCAAGGGACGACCTAAAATAGAGTTAATAGTTGTATCTCCACCATTGCGACGATAATGGTCATAGCTTTCTTCTGGGTCATCGAGCCAAGTCAGAAACATATACTCGTGGTTTCCTGATAGACAGATAGCTCCTTGATTGTCGACCAAGTCTTTGACCATTTCTAGAACACGGCGACTGTCTTCACCACGGTCAATCAAATCCCCTAGAAAGAGCAACTGGGTGTGACCATCCCATGTTTTGAGAAGGTCTTCCAGCATACCTGCTTTTCCGTGAACATCTCCAATTACATAATAGTCTGTCATTTATTTCTCCCTCGTTTGCAATAATTCTCTAGCTTGGGTAAGGGCCGCCTCTGTTACATTTTGCCCAGCCAACATTTTAGCTACTTCCTCTACTCGCTCTTCTAAAGTCAAAAGGCGAACCGTCGACACCGTTGAGTGCTCATCGCTAATCTTCTCAATAAAGAATTGATAATCCGCGATGGCAATCACTTGTGGAAGGTGAGAGATAGCAAGAACCTGACCATGCTGGCCTATCTTATGAATCTTCTGTGCGATGGCTTGGGCCACGCGACCTGAAACTCCCGTATCCACCTCATCAAAGACAATACTGGTCTTGCCTTCTTTACGAGAAAAGGCAGACTTGATAGCCAACATGAGACGGGATAATTCCCCACCGGACGCAACTTTGACCAAAGGCTTAAAGTCCTCACCTGGGTTGGTGGAAATATAAAACTCGACTGTTTCATTCCCCTCACGACTAAATTTGCCCTTGCTAAAGCGAACCTGGAACTGTGCCTTCTCCATATAGAGATCCTGAAGTTCTTGTTTAATCTCAGCCTCAAGCTGCTGGGCCAAATCATGACGAGCTGATGCAAGTTGCCCTGCCAAATCGACAAGATTAACTTCCAATTTCTTGAGCTCTGCTTCCATGTCTTCAGAAGAAAGGTTATTACCCGTCAAGAGATTGTACTCATCCGTAATCTTGGCAAAATAAAGCAAAACGTCGTCCACAGTTCCACCATACTTGCGGGTAATAGTATTTATAAGGTCTAAGCGATTTTCAACCTGCATGAGGCGATTGCCATCAAAATCCAAATCCTCAATAATATCTTCTAAACGCTTGGTAATATCTTCTAAAACATAGTATGTTTCTGATAGAGAACTTGAAATTTCACGGTATTCAGGGTCATATTCTTCGACACTTTCCATGTCATTCATGGCCGAACGGACATTAGCAAGACTGGAGAATTCCTCATTGTCCAGCATACTGTAGGCATTGGTTAGGGTATCTGCAATATTTTTATGATTGAGGAGTTTATCTCGTTCTTGGTTGAGAGCCAAGTCTTCACCAGCCTGCAAGTTTGCAGCCTCAATCTCTGCCATTTGAAATTCCAACATTTCGATACGAGCCTTGTGTTCTTGCTGGTTTTTCTTGACTTCTAGAACCTGCTTACGCATTTTGCGATAGGCATCAAAGCTCGTCTGATAGGTCTCCTTCAAGTCCAAGAAAGCAGCATCACCAAACTCATCCAACATCTGGATGTGCAGTTGAGGACGCATTAACTCCTCTTGGTCATGCTGACCATGGATATCCACAAGGTGTTGCCCAATGGCACGCAAGACAGAAAGATTGACCATCTGACCATTCACGCGACTAACACTACGACCATTTTGCAAAATTTCCCGGCGGATGATAATCTCATCACCCAATTCTAAACCTTGCTCTTCAAAAAGTTCCTGTAAAAGGCGACTATTTTCAACCGAAAAAAGCCCCTCAATCTCTGCCTTTGGCGCACCATGACGAATAACGTCTATCGTTGCACGAGCCCCCAACATGAGATTCATAGCGTCGATAATGATAGACTTTCCAGCACCCGTTTCCCCGGTCAAAACAGTCATACCCTTTTCAAAATTGAGCGAAATCGCCTCAATAATGGCAAAGTTTTTTATCGAAATTTCAAGTAACATACTGACCTACCATTTTTTGACTTGTTCAACAATTTCTTCAGCTGACTCTGCTGTTCTAGCTACAATTAAGATTGAATCATCATCAGCTAGACAGCTAAAAATCTGTTCAGAAAATGCTTCAACCAACTGACTCTTCACAAAAATAGTATTTCCAGGAATGACAGCAAGGTTGATCATATTTCCCATTAACTCAGAACTCACAATATTGTCCTCAGCCAACTGCAAACTTTTGACGATTGATTTTGGCAACTCATAGATATAGGTGTTATTCTTCAAAGGAATTTTAACAATCCCAAGCTCCTTGATGTCTCTTGAGACAGTGGCTTGCGTAGCAGAAATACCTGCTTCCTTCAAATGCTCAACGATTTCTTCCTGAGTCCCGATCTGATAATCCGTAACAAATCTTCTAATTTTTTCAAGTCTCTCTTTTTTATTCATCTTTAAATTCTCTATGTGCTCTCTCTACAACTTTTTCTATTTCAGGAGCAACTTGGTTACTTGCTCCCTCTTCCTTTTTCAAATATGCCAGAAATTCGATGTTTCCATGTCCACCTTGGATTGGTGAATAGTCTAATCCAAGAACTGAAAAACCTTGTTCAACTGCCATAGCAGTGAAAGATTCAAGGACAGTTTGATGAACCTTGGCATCTCGAATGATTCCATTTTTCCCAATCTGCTCACGACCTGCTTCAAACTGGGGTTTGACAAGTGCCACCACCTGACCTTGATCAGCCAAGACACGATGCAAAGCAGGCAAAATCAGACTGAGGGAAATGAAACTCACATCAATACTGGCAAAGCTTGGTTCCTGCTCAAAATCAGTCTTTTCAGCATAACGAAAATTAAACTGCTCCATGCTGATAACCCGAGGGTCTTGACGTAATTTCCAAGCCAACTGATTGGTGCCAACATCAACTGCAAAGACCAACTCAGCACCATTTTGCAACATGACATCAGTAAATCCTCCAGTGGAGGCCCCAATATCAATCGTTGTCGCTCCCTCCACTGACAAATCAAATACCTGCAAGGCCTTCTCCAGTTTTAGACCACCTCGACTGACATACTTGAGTTTTTCACCCTTGAGTTTTAGCTCAGTGTCATCTGGGATTTTCTCTCCTGGTTTGTCAAAGCGTTCTCCATTAAGAACTGCTACGACTAGTCCAGCCATGACGCCGCGCTTGGCCTGTTCTCGCGTTTCAAACAAGCCCTGTTTATAAGCTAGTACATCCACTCTTTCCTTAGCCATTGATTCTCAAACTTTCTACTACTTTCACAATCGGCTCTGTTTCAAAGCTGACTTGCTGGGCAATTTCTTCTAACTTGGCATTAGCTTGATCCAAGGTTTGGTTACAAAAGGCAGTCGCCTCTTCCAAGCCCAGCAAGGCTGGATAGGTTGATTTTTCAGCTTGTAAATCCTTTTGTGGTGTCTTACCGATTTCCTCAAAACTAGCTGTCACATCAAGCACATCGTCTCTGACTTGAAAAGCAAGCCCTATTAATTCGCCAACAGTTTTCAGTTTTGCTTGTATTTCAGGAGCCAATTCAGCTATAATAGCAGCTGCCTGGAAGGGATAGGCTAGTAGTTTCCCAGTCTTATTGGCATGAATGGTCTGGAGTTCTTCCAAAGACAAATGCTGGTGTTCGCCTTCCATGTCCAAAACCTGCCCTGCTACCATGCCCAGACTACCTGAAGCAAGGGATAAGTTGGCAATCAAGTCCACCTTGATCTGACTTGGCAAATCTGCCTGAGCAATCAAGGCATAGGGATCTAGGAACAAAGCATCTCCTGCCAATATTGCCATCGCTTCGCCAAATTTCTTATGATTAGTTAGACGTCCCCGACGGTAATCATCATCATCCATGGCAGGAAGATCATCGTGAATCAAGCTCCCTGTATGAATCATTTCCAAGGCCGCGGCTACCTGCGCATGAGCTGGTCTAATAGCGACTTGCAAGGCTTCCAGAACTTCTAGCAAGAGAAAAGGCCGAATTCTCTTGCCACCAGCATGAATGGAATAGAGAACAGACTCTCGCAAACTAGAGGCAAACTGCTGGTCTCCATAAAAATCTTCCAAGGCAGACTCGACAAGAGCTAATTTTTCTTGCTTCTTCATTCAAAATCACTTTCTGTTCCGTCTTCTTGCATGACCTTAACCAAGGTCTTTTCAGCCTTGTCCAGCGTCGCTTGGAGCTCTTTTGACAAGACCATTCCCTTTTGAAAGGCCGAAATCGCATCTTCTAGGGCGATTTCGCCATTTTCTAAACTTTGGACAATGGTTTCCAGTTCTGCTAGATTTTCCTCAAATTTCTTTTGTTTTGACATCTTTAACCTCTAATTCTACTTGACCATCTCGCATCAAAAGCGTCACTTGGTCTTTTTTCTTCAACTTCTCAACCGAGTCTACTACTGACTCTTCTTTTTTGACAATAGCATAACCACGCGCCACAATTCGACTGGTATCCAACATCAACAATGCTTCCGAAAGTCGCTTGACCTCAGCAACCTTGGCATCATAAACCAGCGCCATTTGGCTGCGTAGGAGCTTGTCCAACTGACCTAGACGGTCTTGATAACGCTGGATTTTGGTAACAGGTGATAACTGTACTAGTCGATGCGTCCTTGCTTGGACTAGCTGTTTGTTATCAGAAATCCGTGTTCGCAAACTTTGTTTTAATCGCAGTTGCAGTTGGTCCAAGCGTTGCAAATAACCATCATACAAGCGCTCTGGTTGTCTAAAGATGACTGACTGACTGCATTTTTTCAGAGCTTCTTTTTTTCTTGACAGGACATTCTGAACTGCTGTCGCCATCCGTTTTTCTTGATTTTGCAAATGGCTCAAGAGATCCAACTTGGTCACAGGCGTTGCCAATTCAGCCGCAGCTGTTGGCGTCGCAGCACGACGATCGGCCACAAAGTCTGCCAAGGTCACATCCGTCTCATGCCCAACACTAGAAATAACTGGCAAACGAGATTCAAAAATAGCCCGTACCACGATCTCTTCGTTAAAAGCCCAGAGATCCTCGATGGAACCCCCACCACGACCAATGATGAGAACATCTAGGTCCTCACGTTGATTGGCGCGCGCAATATTTCGAGCAATTTCCTCCGCGGCTCCATCACCTTGTACCTTAGTCGGATAGAGAAGGATGTCAACACCAGGGAAACGTCTGCTGACGGTCGTGATAATATCTCGAATAACAGCTCCACTGCGACTGGTTACCACACCGATTCGCTTAGCAAACTGGGGAATAGGTTGCTTGAATCTCTCTTGAAACAGGCCTTCTTCTGTTAATTTTTTCTTGAGTTGTTCAAACTGAATCGCAAGCGCTCCAACTCCATCAGGTTCAGCCTTCTCAATGATGATAGAGTAGCTCCCACTCGGTTCATAAACCTGAACACGCCCAATCACATTGATCTTCATCCCTTCTTCCAGGTCGAAACCTAATTTCTGATAGATTCCTGACCAGATGGTCGCTTGAATAACCGCATGGTCATCTTTTAGAGAGAAATATTGGTGAGTAGGTCGTTTACGAAAGTTGGAAACTTGACCAGTTAAATAGACCCGTTCCAAGTAAGGGTCTTTATCGAATTTCATTTTCAGATACTTGGTCAAAGTTGTTACCGATAAATATTTTTCCATCTCCACCTACTATTCATTTTCTTGCTTTTCCATGGGTATTATTATACCAAAAATATGATTAAAAATCTCCTTTTGCATACCGAAACTAAAGGAAAAATAGAAAAAGGAGGCTAAGCCTCCTCATCTGATTATTTGCTGTTACGAGCTTCTTCCAAAATCTTAGAAATCTTGGTTGTCAAAAGGTCAATAGCGACTGTATTGCTAGCACCTTCAGGAATAATGATATCCGCATAACGCTTGGTCGGCTCGATGAACTGGTGATACATAGGTTTTACCACACCAAGATATTGGTCAATCACGCTATCCAAGCTACGACCACGCTCTTCCATATCTCGCTTGATCCGACGAATAATGCGCACATCATCATCCGTATCCACAAAAATTTTGATGTCCATCAAATCGCGCAGACGCTTGTCCTCCAAGACCAAAATTCCCTCAACGATAAAGACATCCTGAGGCTCCTGACGATAGGTCTTGCTACTCCGTGTATGCGCTGTATAGTCATAAGTTGGTATGTCCACTGGGCGCCCTGCCAACAATTCCTTAATCTGCTCGATCATCAAGTCTGTATCAAAGGCAAAAGGATGGTCGTAGTTGGTTTTGACACGCTCTTCAAAGGTCAAATGAGATTGGTCCTTGTAGTATGAATCATGCTCAATCATGGCAATCTTTTCATCAAGAAAATGAGATAAAATAGCCTTTGAAACACTGGTCTTACCGCCACCAGAACCACCTGTCACTCCGATAATGATTGGTCTATTTTGCATGCTATCCTCCGTTTATTTATCCGTCGTCTATTCTATCATATTTTTTTCAAAATTTATAGTCTGATTTTGGGTACTCGTCTAATAAATTTCAATAGAAAGCTTATTATCTACTTTGATTAACTAAACAAAAAGACTGTGCAATTTTTAATAAACAGATTTGATATCTATAACCAATTTTGTATAATCCA
The DNA here is from genome assembly GCF_041432215.1 of Streptococcus sp. 27098_8_70. Lineage (GTDB taxonomy): Bacteria > Bacillota > Bacilli > Lactobacillales > Streptococcaceae > Streptococcus > Streptococcus oralis_CP. The sequence goes on along the minus strand of NZ_JAPVZD010000001.1, from coordinate 160,189 downwards.
TATATGCATTTTTTCTAAAAATATCTCTTACTTCTTATTAAATTGCCGAGGCACGCTTTACTATTTCCTTCACTTATTTTTGATTCATCTCTTCTAATTTTTTATTATTCTCAACTTCGTTTTCTTCTACTATTTTGAGTTTCACCTTAAATAACAATTATAGAAGCACAATCTTCCCTGAAATGATCAAAACTTTTTCCACTTTCTAAATAGTATTTTACGATTTCTTCGATTAAGCGTTTTTTTCTTAACCTATCTTCTAAGCATTTTTTACTTAACTTATCTTCATCTTCATGAAATAATTTAGGAAATTCAATAGGAAGCCCTTGTTTTTTAATCTGTTGGTAATAGACAATAAGGTCTTCTTTGTTATTTTTAAAAAACATTTCTAAATCCGTCATTGTTTTTACTTCGCTCATTTCATTCTGAAATTCTTGATTTGAAAAAGCAATATATTGAGAAGGCTGACGACGTTTGTTTATCTCCTCATTTAATTTATAAATAACAGAAATATCATTATCTATTATTTCTGTTAAATACTTACATATTTTAAATCCAAAATAATTTTGATCAAACCAATACTTAGATTCAATCTTTTCAAATTCACTACTTTTGCTATATGTATCAAATAGATATTCTATGTATGACTTTAAAATAGACTTTGTTAAAGTTATTGGATTATTTGCTAATATAGTCAAAATCTTTTGAAACTCTAACCTTATTCTATGATTATATGTTTTTTCAATATTATAGTTATTAATGAAATTTTGAATACGTTTATCCATAGGATTGTCTTGATAGTGAAATTTAATATTTGGTTGAAAAGTCTCATCTGTATCATTAAAGTTTACCTCAATATAATCCTCAATATCAAACTCTTCAAAGTAAGGGTTAATTTCACTTTCTTCCTTTGTTAAAGACCTTTTACTATGTTTAGAGGTATTGCACTCCCCACAACATTTGACTAGATTAATTGGTAAAATTGCAAGCCTAGGTTCACCAAATTTTCGATCATCATTCTCTTTCTCACTCTTAGGCATAATATGTTCGAGTGTTACTTTAGTTGAAAACACACCTTCACAAATAGGACAAATTGCTTGATTATAGGTATTTTTTACAACTGCGAATTTTTGAAATAGGCCTTTTGAGGATGGTCGAACATACGTACCATACCATTTTGAATCAATCTCACACTGTGACTGAATTAGATCAATGTCTAATTCATACAATGAACCTATACTAGCTTTACTTTCATATTCTCTATCTAATTCTGTTAAAAAACTACGAAGCCCATCTTTATCGACAGTATCTGGTAATACAACTATAACGTCTTCTATAGATGGATATTCTTTAGCTACTCTTTTGATAAGACTTCACCCGCTTTCTCTAACTCCTCTTTCACTTCAAGATACTTCAGAAAAGCTTCATCACCTAGATATTGACTATCTTCATTTGATAACAGATTAACATCTTCTAAACCCTCTTGCCCTTCTTCAATAATTTTTTTCTTTCGATTATTAAAGAAGCTATTATAACCTGTTTGTTGTAATTCCACTCCATATATATTCTTATATAAGGTGTCTAAATTTTGACCATAAGTTTTGTAATAAATATTTGTTAATTCGTGATTAGAATCTAATTTATAGACATTACAATGAGGAATTTCTTGAATGATTACTGGTGAATGTGTAGCTATCAAACAGAAAGCTTTATTATTATCCACTAACTCTGAAACAGCTCGAATAAATGCTTTAACCATAGGTGGATGCATAAACGTTTCTGGCTCATCAAAAATTACCAAGCTTCCTTGATTAATACTTGAAACGAGCTTCGTAATATATAAAAGAATAGTTGCTTGCCCTGAACTTAGGTTGTCTATTTTTTCTAGATCTTCTTTTATTATATCTCTATCTAGAAAAGCACTTTTGATATCTTCTACCCAACTTTCAAATTCAAAGAATTTTAAACAATCCCCCCACATTTTTAATTTATCTTCAGAAGCAATCAAATCAAATAATAAATTCTGTATGTAGTAGGTAAAACTTTCCTTGATGCTTATTTTAGATGCAAATCCTTCTTTTAGTGTATTATCATCATCAAGATATTTCCTAGATTTTTCTTTTAGATACTGCTTAATTTCTATTGACACTGCTTTCTTAAGAACTTCTGGGATCGGAGGATGCTTTACGGAAACAAAACCTACTTTCTCATAGATAATGCCATCATCGGAATCTTTTTCTTTATCAGCAACCTCTATACTTGTGCCATCTCTATTAAAATGAATAATATTGTCAAAGGGGCTTAATGAAAAATGAAGTATCTGTGAGAACTTATTGTCTTCTTCTAAATGTTCCTGTATTATCTGATTGATTTTATGAGATTTTCCACTACCATTTCCACCAACCACTGCAAAAACATTCATTGGTAATTTTGAATTTCTATTTTTTTTGAAATTTAGCGCCCCTTTATCTATACCATCTTCTTTAAAACTATAATTTATAGATTTTACTCTATCATCTACCGCCTGTATTATATTTTTTCCATCCCCTGAATAATGCACCGTAGAATTAGAATATCCAAAAACAGTCAATGGGTAAAATATTTCCTTGATTTCTTTTAATGTGGTTGTTCTTAGAAATGAATTATATAAAAAATTATGAACATCACCATTAGGTGGGAGAAATGTCAGAGATTTACCGTGTGAATCTGAAACTTCTGAATATTTTTCTGCAATTGTATCTAATAAACTTATATTAGATGCAAGGTCTCTTGATCGAGTGAACCATTTCTGACGTTCTTTATAAGAAAGATATTTTTTTAAAAATTCATAGTACGTCACTTCACCCAAGGAACAAAAATCCTCATCAGGATATTCTCCTTCACCACTTTTTAAATAGTTCATAGAAAGATCATTTTTCGGATTAACTCGTAGCTCAAAAGTTTTCTCCCAAATCGTAAGATTTAAAACCAATTTATAACCATAATCATCCCAATCACTATTTTTTATAGACATCTGTTCCACAAAATCATCAAAACTTAAGGAAATAACTTTCTGCAAGGATTCCAAGTACTCCTCACTATGCTTTTCAACTCTTATAAAATGACATATAAAAAAGTCTTGTACAATAGTAAAGTAACTTTGTCCAATGTTTCTTTCAAATTCTGTTAACTTGTTATTTTTTGTAATTTCGATATTTCCAGTTTTAGGAATATCGGTCAACTCTGTAATAACAAAATAATTTTCTAAATCAGAATTCCAATTTATTGCTGACTCAGCAAACTTATTAATAATTAAAAAATTACTTTTTACATATTTTTTTTCTAATTCTTTTATATCATACTGGACTAATACTCCTTGTTTAGTAATTTTATAAAAACTACTTCTACTTTTTAACCAATCAATCTCCGAATACTCTCTTCTAATTCTTTCAATAATTTCGCTAACACTCATTTTTAAGAAATTCCTTTCATTTTGTTATCATTATATCAAAATAAAAATACAATGTCCTAGTTTTGTATGTAGTCGCTTTCATTGACTTCCTTTTTTGATATGCATATTAACACCTAGTGACAACTTACCCAAATCTATAATGAGAAATTAAAAAGACAGCAATGACTAGCCAAAAACCTTTCTTGGTTTGTAGAGATTGCCCCTTTTTTCTAGAATGGCTAGCAATGTATCTCCTTCAAAGGCAGCCAATTCTTGGTCCGTTTGGTCTAGCTCGATAAAACGACCAAAGCGCACTTCTGTAGCCTCTTCTGGAGTTAGGAAAACTTTGACAAGGTCCCCTGTACCAATCTCAAGAGGGTGGAGAAAGTCCAGTTGGCCAGCCTCCACTTTTGCAGCAATTTCATTCAAAGTCAAGGCATCTTCTAACTGTAAACCTGCAGCACTGGTACGTGTTAGGTGAGACATATGGGCCGCATAACCCAGCTTCTCTCCCAAGTCAACAGACAAGGTACGGATATAAGTCCCCTTACTGCATTTTACACGAAAACTGAAACGTGCGAGGTGATCCTCATAAGAAATCGGACTCGTCCTCTCAAATTGATAAATAGTCACCTGACGTTCTGGACGCTCCACTTCCTGACCAGCACGCGCATACTCATAGAGCTTGCGACCATTAACCTTGACAGCCGAGTACATAGGCGGAATCTGAGTAATAGGCCCAGTCAGACTCGCAATCGCTTCATCGACAATGGTTTCATCCAAGGGCGACAAAACAGGGGTCTCTGCGACCACTTCTCCACTGGCATCCTCAGTCGTCGTTGAATAACCAAGAGTGATTTCCCCCTCATAGACCTTGCCCTCGTCCTGCATAAACTCGACCATGCGGGTCGCCTTACCAACCGCAATCGGCAAAACACCCACCACATCTGGATCCAAGGTCCCACCATGACCAATTTTCTTGGTTCCCAAAATCCTACGCAGCTTAAAAACCGCATCATGCGAGGTCATCCCCGCTTCTTTTTTTAAGTTGATAATACCGTTCATGTGTTGCTTTCTAATTTCCCTTTCACTTCTATTCCTCATTGTTTAAATCAATTTTTTTAATATCATATAAATCCTCAGAGTAAAATGGTTTACCCGACTCAATTGGTAAAATATATTCAAAATTATCATCCTTTTCAAGTTGCTTATATTTTCCATTAACAACCAAAAAGTAGTCAGCATTTATGTTGTAATATCCATCTGGAAAGCTTGAAAAATCAATATCTCCTAGTTCCAATAGGTTGCTTTTGCTAAGTGTTAAATGCAAGCAAAGTGCTCCCTCCTTCATAAAGTCTTTAACAGAAAGAGTCGCATATCCTCTAAAAGCTTGTTTTTCTTTACTGAATGAATTTTGATTTTGAAGAACCTTTTCTTTTATTAAAGGAGTTATCCTATATGAATTTGATATTTTAAAACCAGGGCTAGCTAATGGCTGTTCTTTATCATCAATAACTACTAAATCATATCCTTTCTTTTGTATTGCACTTTCTACAGCTGATTTAAAATCATTCAGAACTGTCTGAGCTTCTTGGCTTGATGCAGAAAGCCTCAAGAATTCTTTAAAACCATAATTCTCATTAATGAAACTGACCTGTGTTAATTTTTGACGAATGTACTTAGCACCTACTTGAATCGTTATCCCATTATCCGATACATCAAAAATACTAATATCTGAAACGTTGCTTTCTATTTCTACGCTTTTAAGAGCAACATCATAATTCATTCCCATAGAAGAATAAAACTCTTTTAATTGTTGAACTTTAGCATTATTTCTAAAGTGGGTTTGAATTGTATTTCCTATAAGTGGAGAAAAAATCCCAATCAAAAATAGAATAAGTAACTTACGACTTAATTTTGGATTATAGTTTTCCTTTTGATAAATCCAATCTAAATACGGAAATAAAAATAATGAAAAAATGAAACTCCAAAGGTCAATATCTTTTATAAAGTCAAAGGAAACGATCATTTTAAATCTTAGCAAAAACATCAGAAAAATTGCTAAAAAAATATTTCCAAGCAATAGAAAAGCAATGATGCGTTTCGATTCATTTTTTGCTTTTCGCACATAAGATATCCCCACCAGAAGATTAGCCAAAAAACTAATTCCATAACCGAATATAGTTGGAATAAATCCAAAAATAGCAAAGAATAAATTATATCTTGAGTCAGTATCGCCTACGCCTTCAATATTTAAAAGACCATATAGGAGATTAAGAAAAAATACAACTAATGGTAAATAAGCAATATAAACTTCCGAGAATTTCAAAGATTTTTTCATAGTAACTCCTGTTTTTAAAGTAACCTCACTCGCCCTTCAACGCTTCAAACTTCGCTTTCATGGTTGGATTTTTACGAGTCAATTTTTTGACCGAAACATCTTCAAGCTTGTTGTTAGCTAAGCGGAGTTGGTTTTCGGATGTTGTTAGGAATTTCTTAACCTCTTCCATACGCTTGATGGCTTTATCGATTTCATCGATGGCTTTACCAAAGTTGGTTGAAGCAGAGTTGTAGTTTTTGGCAAAAGCTACTTTGAAGGCATCCAAATCTTCCTCAAAATGCGTAATATCAATATTTTGCTCCCGGACTAAGGCCAACTCTTGCTTGTATTTCAAAGAATTAAGAGCCGCATTTCGCAGGAGACCAATCAACTGGATAAAGAACTGGGGACGAATCACATACATCTTTTCATACTCATGACTGACATCCACAATCCCTGTATTAAAGTAGTCGTTATCGGCCTCAAGCATGGTCACCAAAACGGCATACTCACAGCTCTTCTCCCGACGGTCCTTGTCCAATTCCTTGTAAAAATCCGCATTCTTGTGCTTCTTCTCTGTTCCGTCCGCTTCATTTTTCATCTCAAACATGATGGAAATGAATTCTAGACCATTTTCATCAAAATCACGGAAGATAAAGTCCCCCTTAGACCCACGTGCAGAGAGCTTGTTATCCTTCTCAAAATAGGCATTTGGAAAGGCGAAACTACGTACCTTGTTAAACTCACTCTCTGCATACTGTTCAAGACTTTCTCCAATGGATTTTGTAGATTGTTGAGCCTTGAAATTCTTGTAGAATTCGACCTGTTCACTGGCAGCCTTAAGCTGGGCTTCGTAATTTTGCTTAACAGAAGCCAAAGACAGCTCATTTTCCTTTTCTTGCAAGAGGAGCTGGTTTTTGACCTGATCACGCTCTCTTTCTAAATCAGAAAGGGTCTTTTGCAGTTGATTTTCATGCTCCAAACGCAAGGTGGCCAATTGGTTTTCCAAGGCCTGTAGTTCCTTGTCCTTTGCCAATAAAGCCTGATGACTTGTCTGTTCAACTTCTTTCTTGGCCAACTCTTTCTCTGTATCAAAGTTTTGGATTTGACTCTGCAGTTGCGCAATTTCTTGGTCTTTTTGAGCCAGTTTAGTCTGTTGCTCATTCATGGCCTTTTGCTCAGCCAAGGCCAGCTCCTGCTTCATGCGATCGTGTAATTCCTTATCAAACTCGGCAGTTCTCACTTGGGATAAGAGTTCGGCATACTGACTTTCATTTACTGTAAAGACTTCCCCACAGTTGGGACATTTGATTTCGTTCATAACTTTCCTCTTTCTAGACTTCTGTAACCATTATATCATGCCTGAGGAAAAATCAAAAACAGCGAGTCGAAACCCACTGTTTATATCTGTTACTTTAAATTTTTTCCAAGGCCAAGCGCAAATCTTCAATCAAATCCTCTACATTTTCAAGACCGATCGACAAGCGGATTTGGTTTGGTGTGACACCTGCTGCTTCTAGATCTTTTTCTGACAACTGACCGTGAGTGGTTGTCGCTGGATGAACAACAAGCGATTTGGCATCTGCCACGTTTGCAAGGTCAGAGAAGATTTCCAAATTATCAATTACCTTGCGAGCTTCTGTTTCTCCACCTTTGACATGGAAGGTAAAGATTGAACCCACACCTTTTGGCAAGTATTTCTCAGCCAAAGCATGATATGGACTGTCAGCAAGTTTTGGATAATTAACCTTCTCTACCTTAGGATGGTTGACAAGGAAATCAACAATTTTCTCTGCATTTTGCACATGGCGTTCGACACGAAGAGAGAGAGTTTCAAGCCCTTGGAGCAAGAGAAAGGCATTAAATGGCGACAAGGCAGCACCTGTATCACGGAGCAATTGAACACGAACAGCGATAATAAAGGCTGCAGCACCCACATCACGAGTATAGCTCAAGTTGTGGTAACTTGGGTCTTCCTCAACAAATTGAGGGAACTTCCCTGAAGCCTCCCAGTCAAAACGACCACTGTCGACAATCACTCCACCAATAGTCGTACCATGCCCACCGATAAACTTAGTTGCTGAGTGAATGGAAATATCTACACCGTGAGAGAAGACGTTAATCAAATATGGTGTGGCAAAAGTGTTGTCTGAAATGAGAGGAATATTGTGCTTATGCGCAATCTCAGCCAATTTTTCTAAGTCAGGAATGTTAATCAAGGGATTCCCCAAGGTTTCAATCAAGACAAGTTTGGTATTGTCATTGATAGCTGCTTCTACTTCCTCCAAATTATCCACATCGACAAAGGTTGTTGTGATCCCATAACGAGGAAGGGTTTCTTTCAAGAGGTTGAAGGTCCCACCGTAAATAGTTGACGCAGCCACCACATGGTCACCTGCGTGAGCAAGCGCCAAAATAGTGTAGGTTACAGCAGCCATACCTGATGCTGTCGCTAGCGCTCCAACACCACCTTCAAGAGCAGCGATTCTTTCCTCAAAGGCTGCTGTTGTAGGGTTGGTAATACGAGTATAGATATTGCCTGGTTTTCTCAAGGCAAACAAATCGGCACCTTCTTGCGTGTCATCAAAAACGAAGGATGTTGTTTGATAAATCGGTACTGCACGAGACTTGGTCGCTGGATCAACTACTTGCCCAGCATGTAATTGTAGAGTTTCAAATTTAAAATCACGAGTCATATGACGACCTCCAAATAGCTTCATTAGGGATATTGTATCATCTTAGGCTAGCCTTTTCCAATACCGTTTTTCTATATTTTGATATAAGGAATAACTATGGCTAGTCTTACACATCAAACAAAAAAGCACGATATAACTCGTGCCCGTTTTTTAATCTACATAAGTATCTTCGTTTTTATTGAGGAAGGCGTATGGCAAGCCCATCAAGAGACCTCCTCCGATAAAGTTCCCGACAAAGGTTACACCCCAGTGACGAAGAATATTAGGTATGTCAAAGTTAGCAATTGAATCAGCAGCAACACTAAACTTAACAATCGCAAAAGAAGCAAAGTTCGCAGCAATGTGTTCGTTTGTTAAGAATACAAACATGTAAATTGCTGACAAAACAAGCCAAAGTTTGGCGCCACCGTCTTTCACCAAAACAAATGAAAGAATGGCAATGTTTACAAAGATATTGGCTAAAATACCTTCAAGTAAGACTAGCTCATTGGAACGACCTAACTTCATCTCTACACCCCCTGAAATGAAGCTATCATGTGTTAGATTTGCATAGGCTGCTGAGTGGGCAAAGCCCCAACCTGCTATCAAAGCTCCGATAAGGTTGAACAAGGTACAGTAAAGTAAAATCTCAGCTGTTTTTCTCCAAGAGATTTTTTTCAAGAAACTACCAGCTGTCAAAAACATCATATTCGAAGTTACCAGCTCAGCATTCAAGAAAACAATGTAGGCCAATCCCCAAGCAAAAACAAATGGGAAGAGGAAACGTCCACTACCTGGAGCAATTTTATTTATCAAGTCAGCCCCAACCGCACCCGCAGCCGTACTAAATGTTAAAAAGGCACCTGCAAACATGGAACGAATCGCATACTTAAACTTACTTTGGCTATAAAGACTCTCTTTCTTCTTACAAGCAAATTCAATCTTTGAAATAAATTCTGAAGAGACCATAAAAAACTCCTAAACTTTTATTTGTGATAATTATAACATAATTCTTGTTTTCTAGAAAGCGTTTTCCGTAAATTTCTAAAATATTTATCTTAAAAATCTATATCGTAAGGCTTACAAACCTTTTTCATATGAACTATTTTGATTCTATTTGTTCATATAAAAAACCAGTGAAATAGCACTTCACTGGTTCATTCATAATTAATATCGTTGTCTATACGGTTGATTAAAGGCCTTCAAAATATCCTCAGAAGTCTCAGAATAAGCCTTTGAGTCTTTGAAGATTCCTTTGACGATTATACGCTCGGTCTCATTATAATCAACACAAGTAACCAAAGTAATCTCCTGCACACCAATACGATCATCGATTTCGTCTACACGGTCTGGTGTAACACGTTTTACTTCTGTAATCTCATAAGTATAAACTTTATCCTTATCCGTCAGATAAATTTTCATACCCGCTTTGGCATTGACCAAAGGTGAGAAGAGCATTTGACTGGCATTTTCAGCAGTAAAGATATGGTGACTTGCTAGAGAATAGTTCCCTTCTCCCATTTTTTGATCTGGTTTCATGGTCCCTGCTCCGTAGAACAGGTTTACATTGTCCAAACCTTTAAAAATCGGTAAGTTTATCTCCACTTCGGGAATAGCAATACCTCCAATAACGGGAAGTTTCTGAGCATCCCATTGTGAAGCCAATACAGCTTCGGATGAAATAGACTTAACAGAGTCAAAATCAAAATTCCCTTCGGTTTTTAGATTTTCATCTATATTTTCCTTAGTGACTTGATTGACTTGGTATTTATTGGTATTCCAGACCAAAAAGATATCGCGAATCTTTGAATTAAAAATTAAAGCTAGCGATAAAAGAATTAAGAAACCTGCTAAAATATTAATAAATAGATTTCTGCGCTTATTCTTCTTATTTTTCGTTTTTTTATGAGACATTATACTTCACCTTCTGTTTCAATTTCAGTCCCAACTTCTTCTTTTTCTGCCGCAGCAACCGTTGTAAAGGTCACAATCTTAGCATCCTGATCTAGACGCATCACCTTAACTCCCATAGTTGAGCGTCCAGTTTGTGAAATATTGGCAACGTTAGTACGGATCATGATACCTGTATCTGTGATAATCATCAGGTCTTCATCTCCCTTAACAGTGAGGAGACCTGCCAGAGGACCATTCTTCTCAGCAACATTGGCAGTTTTCATCCCTTTACCACCACGGCCTTTAGTAGGATATTCAGTAGCTAGTGTACGTTTACCATATCCTTTTTCAGTGATGATAAGAACTTCGTCTTGGTTTGTAATCACGCTAGCACCAACTACTGTGTCACCCTCACGAAGATTGACTCCTCGGACACCTGTCGCGATACGGCTCATGCCACGAACAGCTGATTGATTAAAGCGAACGGCATAACCAAACTTGGTACCTATGATAATATCCATATCTTCTTCTGTCAGCAAGACATTAATCAATTCGTCTTCATCCTTAAGATTCAAAGCTTTAAGTCCATTTTGACGAATATTAGCGAACTCTTTGACACTGGTTCTCTTCACGACACCATGACGAGTTGTAAAGAAGAGATAAGCGTCATCACTACGTTCAGACTCAACGTTGATGATGGTCTGAATACTCTCACCTTCGTCCAACTTCAATAGATTGACAACTGGCAAGCCCTTAGCAGTACGACCGTATTCAGGGATTTCATAACCTTTTAGTCGGTATACGCGTCCTTTATTGGTAAAGAAGAGCAGATGATCATGGGTGCTGGTTGAAACCAACTCACGCACAAAGTCATCATCCTTAACTCCCGTACCTTGAACTCCACGGCCACCACGTTTTTGAGCAGTGAATTCACCTTGGTCCAAACGTTTGATATAGCCCTTATTAGAAAGGGTAATCAAGACATCCGTTTCTTCAATCAAATCTTCATCTTCAAGAGTTAAGACTTCTCCGACCATCAACTCCGTACGACGCTTGTCACCAAACTTGCGTTTGACTTCGTCCAATTCCTCTTTGATAATTTGCGCCACGCGTTCAGGTTTGGCAAGAATATCAGCCAAATCTGCAATCAAGGCAATCAACTCATCATATTCAGACTGAATCTTATCACGTTCCAATCCTGTCAAACGACGAAGACGCATATCAAGGATGGCTTGACTTTGACGTTCAGAAAGCTTGAACTTGCTCATCAACTCAGCTTGCGCTTCCGCATCTGTTTCACTGGCACGAATGATACGAATCACTTCATCGATATGGTCAAGTGCAATTAAAAGACCTTCTAAGATGTGCGCACGCGCTTCGGCTTTTTCCTTGTCAAAACGAGTACGGCGAACAACCACTTCTTTTTGGTGTTCGATATAAGCATCCAAAATTTGACGAAGGGACAAGATTTTTGGCACACCATTTTGAATCGCCAACATGTTGAAACCAAAATTGGTTTGCATCTGGGTCATCTTGAAGAGGTTGTTAAGGATAACGTTGGCAGACGCGTCGCGTTTAACCTCGATTACAAAGCGGACGCCTTCACGGTTGGACTCATCACGTACGGCTGTAATGCCCTCAATTCGTTTTTCCTGAACCAAGCGAACAATATGCTCATGTACCTTGGTTTTATTAACCATATAAGGGAATTCCGTTACAACGATACGCTCACGACCCGTCTTAGTGGTTTCAATCTCTGTACGAGAACGAAGGACAATGGAACCTTTACCAGTCTCATAAGCCTTATGAATACCTGATTTCCCCATAACAAGAGCACCAGTCGGAAAATCTGGACCAGGCAAGACTTCCATCAAGTCCTTAGTCGTCACTTCAGGATTATCCATAACCAACTTCACTGCATCAATGGTTTCACCCAAGTTGTGAGGTGGAATATTGGTTGCCATCCCAACAGCGATACCCGTTGCTCCATTGACCAAAAGGTTTGGAAAACGAGCAGGCAAAACCAAGGGTTCACGTTCGTTAGCATCGTAGTTATCTACGAAATCAACTGTGTTTTTATTGATGTCACGAAGCATTTCCAGAGCAATCTTGCTCATACGTGCCTCAGTGTACCGCTGCGCGGCAGCACCGTCCCCGTCCATAGAACCAAAGTTTCCATGCCCATCAACAAGCATGTAACGGTAGCTCCACCACTGGGCCATACGAACCATAGCTTCATAGATAGAGGAATCTCCGTGTGGGTGGTATTTACCCATAACATCCCCTGTAATACGGGCTGACTTTTTATGAGGTTTGTCTGGTGTAACACCTAGTTCATTCATTCCGTATAGAATACGACGGTGAACAGGTTTTAAGCCATCTCGAACATCAGGAAGGGCCCGCGCAACGATAACGCTCATGGCGTAGTCGATAAAGCTGGTCTTCATCTCCTTTGTCAGATTGACATTCACTAAATTTCTATCCTGCATTCATAAATGCCTCATTTCACTATTAGTAATTAGATATATTATACCATAATTTGTCCTTCATTTCAGTCTTTGAAAACCACTAAAACGTTTACATCGATGACCGAATAGAATATTCGTGACAAAGCTTTTCAAAAGTGATAGAATGAAATTGTCTGGGGATTCCCCTAAAAAAAATGAAGGAGATGTTTAGATAATGACTTCAACTAAACAACACAAAAAAGTGATCCTTGTTGGTGACGGTGCCGTAGGTTCATCTTACGCTTTCGCACTTGTTAACCAAGGAATTGCACAAGAGCTTGGAATTATCGAAATTCCACAATTACACGAAAAAGCTGTTGGTGATGCGCTTGACCTTAGCCACGCCCTTGCCTTCACTTCACCTAAAAAAATCTACGCTGCTCAATACTCTGACTGTGCAGACGCTGACCTTGTTGTTATTACTGCAGGTGCTCCTCAAAAACCAGGTGAAACTCGCCTTGACCTTGTAGGTAAAAACTTGGCTATCAACAAATCAATCGTAACACAAGTTGTTGAATCAGGTTTCGATGGTATCTTCCTTGTTGCAGCTAACCCAGTTGACGTTTTGACTTACTCAACTTGGAAATTCTCTGGATTCCCTAAAGAACGTGTTATCGGTTCAGGTACTTCACTTGACTCAGCACGTTTCCGTCAAGCACTTGCTGAAAAATTGGATGTTGATGCTCGTTCCGTTCACGCCTACATCATGGGTGAACACGGAGATTCTGAATTTGCGGTTTGGTCACATGCTAACATCGCTGGTGTAAACCTTGAGGAATTCCTTAAAGACACTCAAAACGTTCAAGAAGCTGAATTGATTGAATTGTTCGAAGGTGTTCGTGACGCTGCTTACACAATCATTAACAAAAAAGGAGCTACATACTACGGTATCGCAGTAGCACTTGCTCGTATCACAAAAGCAATCCTTGATGACGAAAATGCAGTACTTCCACTTTCAGTCTTCCAAGAAGGTCAATACGGTGTTAAAAACGTCTTTATCGGTCAACCAGCTGTTGTTGGTGCACACGGTATTGTTCGTCCAGTAAACATTCCATTGAACGACGCTGAAACTCAAAAAATGCAAGCATCTGCTAAAGAATTGCAAGCTATCATTGATGAAGCATGGAAAAACCCTGAATTCCAAGCAGCTTCTAAAAACTAATGAAAAGAAGGTTCTCAAACATGGGAACCTTTTTCTTTTTGCACAGAATCATAACTCAACTTTTCAAATAAACAAAAAAAGCCTATCGACCAAGCAATGAAGCTTGATACAATAGGCTTTTTGAAAATTCATTATTTAACAGCGTCTTTAAGAGCTTTACCAGCTTTGAATGCTGGTACTTTAGAAGCTGCGATTTTGATTTCTTTACCAGTTTGTGGGTTGCGACCTTTACGTGCAGCACGCTCACGAACTTCAAAGTTACCGAAACCGATCAATTGAACTTTTTCACCAGCTGCAAGGTATTCAGTTACTGCTGCAAATACAGCGTCAACTGCTGCTGCTGAATCTTTCTTAGTCAATTCTGTAGCTTCTGCTACTTTAGCGATCAAATCTTGTTTGTTTGCCATGTTAACAAATCCTCCAAATAATTTCTAATTAACAAATATAATCATATCCTAAAATCGGCTATAGGTCAAGTCAAAAACACTATTTTGACCATTTTTTCTCTATTTTTTTAGGAATTGTAGCGAATTAGAATCGCCCAAGCATTCTCTCCAGTATGAGTTTGAATAATAGAGCCAGTTTCCAATACAGAGATTGGCTTCTCAACATAAGGTTGCAATAATGCCCTCATCTCATTCGCCCATTCGTTCGTTCCAGCATAGGAAATTCCAATTTCTGCAACTGATTTTTGGGAAAGAGTATTGGTTAATTCCTCAAGCCACTTTTTGAACGTTTTCGCTCCACGTCCTTTGGCGATTGGTTGGAGTTCGTGGTTTTTCATCTGCATTACTACACGAATATTCAAGAGTGAGCTTAGTAATCCTGTCACACGTCCAATACGACCACCCTTAACTAAGTTTTCTAGCGTCGAAACACCGATATAGAGTTCTGTATGATTTTTGACGTCCTCTACATGAGCTAAGATCGTTTCTAAATCTTTACCTTCTTTAGCAAGTTTTGCGGCTTCAACAACTTGGAACTTCATCGCTTGATCTGTAAAGGAACTATCAATAACTGTTACATCAGCAGTTGAGAGACTTGCCCCTTGGCGAGCAGCTTCCACAGTTCCAGACAAGGCATGGGACATGTGAATGGCGATAATTTGACTGCCATCTTTACCTAGTTCTTCAAAGACCTCAGCAAACACTCCTACAGGGGGCTGGCTTGTTTTAGGCAGATTCTTACTTTGTTGCATAAGATGAAGGAATTCTCCCTCTTTCAAATCTGCATCCGAATAAAGCACACTATCAATCATAACTGATAGAGGAACAACGGTGATATTTAATTCTTTAACTACTTCTGGTTCGATAGTAACAGAAGAGTCCGTTACAATTTTTACTTGTGTCATAATTCAATCTTTCTATTCTTCTCGATAGGATTGGGATTTTCTCCTTTATTATATCAAAAAAATGATAAAAAATCATAAGTGATCCGATGAAAAGAACTGAATTTTTGGTATAATCTATCTATAGAAAAGTGAGGAACAGCTATGATTCGAAAACTTCAACCGATTATTACCATTATTTTGGGAGCTGCTATCTATGCCTTCGGTCTTACCTACTTTGTTGTTCCTTATCATTTATTTGAGGGAGGGGCGACAGGTATTACCTTGATTACCTACTATCTTTTTAAGATTCCTGTCTCATTGATGAACCTCTTAATCAATATCCCTTTATTTATCCTGGCTTGGAAGATATTTGGACCTAAGACCCTCTACTCCAGTCTTTTAGGATCTATTTCACTTTCCGTTTGGCTAGCAATCTTTGAGCGCATTCCTTTGCACATCGACTTGCAAGGGGATCTCATCATTGTCGCTTTAGTCTCAGGAGTCTTACTAGGGGTTGGTTTAGGAATTATCTTTAATGCTGGTGGAACCACTGGTGGCTCTGATATCGTTGCCCGTATCCTCAACAAATACACCAATATTTCGATTGGGAAATTGCTTTTTGGGATTGACTTTTTTATCCTAATGTTGATTTTGATTATCTTCCAAGATCTTCGTCTAGTTACCTATACCCTCTTGTTTGACTTTATCATCGCTCGTGTTATCGACTTGATAGGCGAAGGAGGTTATGCTGGTAAAGGATTTATGATTATTACCCAATATCCTGATCAATTGGCCAAAGAGATTAACGATGAACTCGGACGTGGAGTTACCTTTATATCTGGTCAAGGCTACTACAGCAAAAAGGATTTAAAAATTATCTACTGTATCGTCGGTCGAAACGAAATCGTTAAAATGAAAGATATGATTCACAAAATTGATCCTCAAGCCTTTATCACCATCACTGAGGCTCATGAAATTCTGGGTGAAGGATTTACTTATGTGAAAGATTAAAAAAGCTGGGAATTCCCAGCTTTTATTCTTCTTCTGCGAGGGTTGAATGGCGGAACCCGTAAGTAAAGTAAATAACTAGACCAACTAGAAGAGCGATGCCAAAGGCAATCCAGGTATCTAGACTATATTGAAGCATAAAGGAAACACAGATAAGAATGGAAAGAATTGGCAAAAGTGGCACCAAGGGTGTTTTAAACTCTCCCTCTTTTGGCATACCCTTATCCTTTCTGAGTTTTATTATTCCGTAGGCTAGCAAAATCAGATAAGCTAGCGTACAGATATTTAAGAAGGCTGCAATACTGGCTAGAGGAAATACTCCTGCAGCAATGGCTGAAGCAACTCCTGTTAAGAGGGTTGCATTTTTAGGAACGCGACTAGTCTTGCTTAATTGTTTGAAACTTTGAGGTAAAAGTCCATCACGTGCTAAGCTATAAATCATCCGAGACAAAGCGTAAGTCATGGAGATACATACGGTTATCAGGGTTAGAATGGCTACAAGCGAAACATAATTTGCTGCCCAGCCGATACCAATACTCCGTAATGAAAATGCTACTGCATCGTCCACATTGAGCTTACTGTAGTGAACAATCCCTGTCAATACTAAGGTTACCAAAGCATAGAGAATGGTGACGATTGTCAGAGAAAGTACGATTCCGCGAGGAATATTTTTTTGAGGACTTTGAATTTCATCAACTGCCATGGAAATAGACTCAAATCCGAGAAAACCAAAGAACATCAAAGATGCACCAGCCATAATCCCAGTACTTCCACCATATAGTTGACCAAAGCCAAATGGAGCAAAATTCGCCCAATTTTCTGGCTTGATGTACCAAATACCAACTAGGATAAATAAGGCAAGAGCTGAGAATTTCAAGACCACTAAAAGCGAATTAAATCTCAAAGCTGCCTTGGAATTTAATAAAACCAATCCCGTTACCAATGTTAGTACTAAAATAGGCAGAAGATCGATATAGGTACCTTGTTCAGGGTTAAAGGTTCCATTCAAGGCTTGCGGCATGGAGATACCATAATTACTGAGCAATCCCTTAAAGTAAGCAGCCCAGCCAGACGCTACACCTGAAACAGCTGTCATGAATTCCATGATGGTCAACCAACCGGCAATCCAGGCTGGCAATTCTCCTAGAATCGCATAGAGGTAACTATAAGCACCACCAGTTGCAGGCACACGAGAGGCAAATTCTGCGAAAAAGAGAGCTGAAAGAGAAACACACAGGGCAGAAATCACAATGGAAATCACTAGTGATGGACCAGCTAAGGTAGCCGCTGCTGTTCCTGTAATGGTGAAAATCCCCGTCCCCACCATAGCACCAATTCCTAAAAGAATCAAATCCCACAATTTCAAATGGCGATGCATCTCTGTCTGTCTCAGACTAATATCCTTGGTTCTAAAAATATTCATTCTTCATCTCCACTAAATGTAATTGTTTTATTTTACCATATAAAAGCAGTTTTGTGAATATTTATTAGGTTCTTTTTTAAAAAAATTCTGAACAGAAAGGATTCCTGTTCAGAATTTGCATTTTTACCCAGTAATTCTTTCAATTAGTTACTCATCAAGCGATTAAGCTCAACAGTATACTCCATTGAAAGTTTTTGGGGATTTGGGATTTTTTAAACTTCAAAGTAAGGGAAGGGACGGTCACTATCTAAAGGACGATTTGGAACTTCTTGTTCCAAAATAGCGCGCCAACCAGATACCAATTCTTCAAAAGTCAGTTGTGCTTCTGGAGAAGCTGTTGTCAGCTTCCGACCAAACCAAGCCATGGTTGCAGTTTCAAACTGAAGCATAGCGTACTGGATTACTGGTACATTTGCCTCTTCATAATTCTCATTTACTGCACGTGCCACACCTGGTGCTTGTGGAAGGAGTTGATTGCTGATTTTATCAATAACAGTCTCATCCATCTCTCTCCATGAAAGAAGTTGACCATTTACCTGATAAAAGAGCTCAAAGGTTTCTTGATTTTCTTTGAAATTAGTAAGAACAAAAGCACGTTCTACCGCCTCAGGACCACCAGCAGCTTTTACAGCGTTTATCAAGAAGTTTTGTTCCATTTGTCGCCAATAATCATCTGCTTCTTCTACTAAATCAACTGTAAAAGGTGGAATAATTTCCTCGGCAGGAATTTCACCTTTATTTGCTTTTTCGACATTGCCAAATAATTTTTTTAAGAATCCCATTTGCTTCCCCCTTTTGGGTTTTATCCGACAGATCCTTCCATTTCATAGCTAATCAAGCGGTTCAGCTCAACTGCGTATTCCATTGGAAGTTCTTTTGTGAAGGGCTCGACAAATCCCATGACAATCATCTCGGTTGCCTCAGATTCTGATAAACCACGGCTCATAAGGTAGTAGAGTTGTTCCTCTGAAATCTTAGATACCTTGGCTTCGTGTTCCAAAGCAACTTGCGAGTTGTGAATTTCATTAAACGGAATGGTATCTGATGCTGACAAGTCATCCATGATAATGGTATCACACTCGATATGAGAAACAGATTTCTTAGAGTTCTTGTTAAAGGTTACTTGTCCACGGTAGTCCACCTTTCCTCCGCCTTTAGCGATGGATTTAGACACGATAGACGAGCTTGTATGTGGGGCGTTGTGGATCATCTTAGCCCCCGTGTCTTGGTGTTGACCAGCATTAGCAAAGGCGATCGAAAGCATGGTACCACGGGCCCCTTCCCCATCTAGATAAACAGATGGGTATTTCATTGTTGTTTTGGCACCCAAGTTACCATCAATCCACTCAACAGTCGCATCTTTCAAAGCTTTGGCACGTTTTGTTACCAAGTTATAGACATTATCAGACCAGTTTTGGATGGTTGTATAACGCATATAAGCTCCGTCCAAAGCGAAAATTTCTACAATGGCAGCGTGCAAGCTGTTGCTAGAATAAGTTGGTGCTGTACATCCTTCTACGTAATGGACGCTTGCTCCTTCATCAACGATAATCAAGGTACGTTCGAACTGACCTGTATTTTCGTTGTTGATACGGAAGTAGGTTTGAAGTGGAATATCTACCTTGACACCTTTTGGCACGTAGATAAAGGTTCCACCCGACCATACTGCAGAGTTGAGGGCTGCCAACTTGTTATCAGTCGGCGGTACCAACTTAGCAAAGTATTGTTTAAACAAGTCTGGGTATTCCTTGAGGGCAGAATCCGTATCTGTAAAGATAATTCCTAACTTCTCAAACTCTTCCTTCATGTTGTGGTATACCACTTCTGACTCGTACTGGGCAGAGGCCCCTGCTAGATAAGCACGCTCAGCTTCTGGAATTCCGATACGTTCAAAGGTTTCTTTAATCTTTTCAGGTACATCATCCCAAGAACGGGCTGGTTTGTCAGATGGTTTTTGGTAGTAGATCAAGTCATCAAAGTCAATCTCTGACAAGTCTGCTCCCCAGGTTTGCATAGGCATTTTTTTGAAGGTTTCATAAGACTTCAAACGGAATTCTAACATCCACTCAGGTTCTCCCTTAGCAGCTGATAATTCGCGAATGACTTCTTCGTTCAATCCTTTTCCTGTCGATAGGACAGGCTCTACATCGTCATGGAAACCAAATTTATATTCACCAAGGTCAATTGGTTTTGGTTCTACTCTTTCTTCAGCCATAATATCCTTTCTTTCATTCTTCATTTCTACTGATTCATAAGACAAAAGAAACTTGTCTTACTGTTTTTCTTGATCTTCAATTGTTTTCTTAAGTGCATTCCAAGCTAGAGTTGCACACTTAATCCGTTGTGGGAATTTGGCAACACCTGATAAGAAAGCTGCATCGCCAAGTTGGTCTTGGCGGTCATCCTTTTGACCTTGAACCATTTCAGAAAAAATGGTCGCAAGTTCTAGAATTTCTTGTTTGGTCTTGCCTAAAACTGCATCTGTCATCATACTAGCAGAAGCAGTTGAAATCGTGCATCCTGAATTTAGAAAAGCAATATCTTCCAAACGGTCCTCTGCATCAAACTTGACAGAGAGGTTGATGACATCGCCACAGGTTGGATTATTGAGACTGATTTGTTCAGCATCTTCCAGCTTCCCTTGGTGATGTGGATTTTTCGAATGGTCTGCCACCACTGCCATATAAAGGCTATCTAGTTTAGAAAGTGCCATTGAAAAACTCCTTTGTCTTTTGTAGGGCATCGACTAGCTTGTCACAATCTGCCTTGGTATTGTAGATATAAAAACTTGCACGAGCTGTTGCTGGGACTTCCAAATGCTGAAGCAAAGGTTGGGCGCAATGGTGACCAGCACGAACAGCCACTCCTTCATAATCCAGAGCCGTCGCAAGATCGTGGGGATGAAGATCCCCTAGGTTAAAGGCAATGACACCTGAACGTTGAGCCAGGTCTTGCGAACCATAAATGGTTAACCCTTCAATTTCCTGCAATTTTGGAAAGACGTATGCAATCAATTCCTGTTCATGAGATTCAATGGCATCCATACCAAGATTTTCTAGGTAATCCACTGCAGCTGCAAGTCCGATAGCGCCTGCCATATTGGGAGTCCCAGCCTCAAATTTCCAAGGCAATTCCTTCCAACTAGCAGATTGCTCATAGACGAAATCAATCATCTCGCCACCAAATTCAAGAGGTGACATTTGTTCCAGATACTTTTCTTTACCATAAAGGACACCAATACCAGTTGGACCAGCCATCTTGTGACCCGAAAAGGCAAAGAAGTCCACATCCAAGCCCTGTACATCAATCTTCATATGAGGCGTAGACTGAGCGCCATCCACCACCATGATAGCTCCAACTTGGTGAGCCATTTGAGTGATTTCCTTGATGGGATTGACCACACCAAGAACATTTGAGGCGTGAGCTAGCGAAACAAATTTGACCTTATCAGTCAATTTAGCTCGCAAATCCTCCATGTCCAAGGCTCCATCCTTTAGATAGACATAAACAAGCTCCGCTCCAGTCTTGCGGCAGGCCTCCTGCCAAGGAATGATATTGGAATGGTGTTCCATGACGGAAATCAAGACCTGGTCGCCCTCAGTCAAGATTTCTTCAGCATAACGTGCTACCCAGTTAAGACTGGTTGTCGTTCCTCTAGTAAAGAGAACTTCCTTTGTAGAACCAGCATTGATAAACTTACGTATGGTTTCACGAGCAGCTTCATAAGAAGCTGTTGCTCGCTCAGCCAAAGTATGAACACCACGGTGAACATTGGCATTTTCCTGCTCATAATAGCGGTTGATTGTTTCAAGAACTGCTAGTGGTTTTTGTGTCGTCGCAGCATTGTCCAGATAGACCAGAGGTTCATCGTTGACAATCTGGTCTAAAATTGGAAAATCCTTGCGAATCGCTTCTACATCTAACATAGGCTTCCCCTTAGCGTTTTGACAATTTTTCTTCGATGGTTGCAATCATTTCTTCACGAACTTCCTTGACTGGAATCTCAACAATTACGGAGCCAAGGAAACCGCGAACAACCAAACGCTCAGCAGTCGCCTTATCCAAGCCACGGCTCATGAGGTAGTACATATCTTCTGGATCCACCTGACCGATAGAAGCCGCGTGACCTGCAGTTACGTCATTTTCATCAATCAAAAGAATTGGGTTGGCATCTGAACGTGCTTGGTCTGAAAGCATGAGAACACGGCTTTCTTGTTGCGCATCTGCTCCCTTGGCACCCTTGATAATGTGGCCAATACCATTGAAAGTCAAGGTCGCTTTTTCAAGGATAACCCCATGTTGGAGGATATTTCCGATTGAGTTGCAACCGTAGTTAGTCACTCGAGTATCAATCCCTTGAACCTGACGGCCACTTGAAAGAGCTACGACTTTAAGGTCAGCATGGCTACCATTTCCAATCAAGTCGCTATCAAAGTCCGCAACGACATTTCCTTCATTCATGACACCAATCGCCCAGTCAATGCTTGCATCGTTGCCTAGTTTACCACGACGGCTAATGTAGGCAGTGACATTTTCACCTAAACGGTCAATAGCAGCAAATTTCACTTGCGCACCAGAACGAGCAATCACTTCAACTGTGATATTGGCAGTTGCCTTGGCACTCCCCTCACCACGTGACTCTAGACGTTCAAGATAGCTTATTTTAGAGTTTTTACCAGCAATGATAAGGATATGCTTGTTAAATGGGACATCGCTATCGCTGTCTTGGTAGAAAATACCTTCAATTGGTTCTGTAATCTCAACATTATCAGGAATGTAGAGAACAGCACCACTGTTAAAGTAAGCTGTATGGTAGGCTGCCAACTTATCGTCATCATACTTAACTGATGACATAAAGAATTCCTCAATAAGTTCTGGAATTTCTTCTAAAGCTGAGTGGAAGTCTGTAAAGACTACTCCTTGTTCAGCTAACGCAACTGGAGTTTGTTCAAAAACAGTTTGCGTTCCTACTTGCACCAACTTCAAGTGATTATCTAGAGCTGTGAAGTCTGGAACATTTGCTGAAGGTTCACTTTCTGTGATGGTTCCATCTCCCAGATTCCAACGGTGAAATTTGACACGCTCAATAACTGGTAATTCCAAACTCTCAATCTTATCAAAAGCTTTTTGACGGAGGTCAGCCAACCAGCTTGGTTCAGCGTGCATTTCTGAAAAAAGTTTAATATTCTCTTTAGTCATTTACTTCTCCTAAAAGATACGAGGGAATTACAATTCTTCCTTGTAGTCGTAGCCAAGTTCTTCAGCCAGTTTTGCGTATCCTTCACGTTCCAAACGGGCAGCCAATTCTGGACCACCAGAAAGGACCACACGACCTTCCATCATCACGTGTACCACGTCTGGCGTGATGTAGTTCAAAAGACGTTGGTAGTGAGTGATAATCATAGCACCAAATCCCTCGCCACGCATAGCATTGACACCTTTCGATACAACTTTAAGAGCGTCAATATCAAGACCTGAGTCAATCTCATCCAAAAGGGCAAAAGTTGGTTCCAACATCAAGAGTTGAAGAATTTCATTACGTTTTTTCTCACCACCAGAGAAACCTTCGTTGAGGTAACGCTCAGCCATTTCTTCTTTCATGTTGAGCAATTCCATTTTCTCGTCTAGTTTAGTGATAAACTCACGAACTGAAATCTTTTCATCATCTTCTTTACCAGCATTCATAGCTGCACGAAGAAATTCAGCGTTGGTAATTCCTGGAATTTCAGATGGGTATTGCATAGCCAGGAAAAGTCCCATACGCGCACGCTCGTCCACTTCCAACTCAAGAATATTTACGCCATCAAACAAGACCTCACCTTTGGTAACTTCATAGTTAGGGTTCCCCATGATAGCGGCAGAAAGAGTCGATTTACCAGTACCATTTGGTCCCATGATAGCTGCGATTTCTCCTGTTTTCAGAGTCAGATTGACCCCCTTCAAAATTTCTTTTCCTTCAATCTCAACGTGAAGATCTTTGATCTCTAATACTGACATGATAGTTCCTTTCTTTTTCTGGCCTACTTCCTTTATCCTTAAAGAAATCACTTACATTTCTCTAAAAAATACAAGAAAAGGTCCATAAATATACTCTACTAGTATAACAAAAAAAAGCCTAAAAGGCTTTGATTTTGTTTAGAAGCTAGTGACTAATCCTTGCGGTTTAGGTGCTGATCAATAGCGTCTACTATTTTCCCCATTACATAACTTAACCTAAAATTTCGAAAAAGAAGAATGGCCCAAAAGGCTGCCATGAAATAGCGACCCGTCATCCAAGCTTCATTGAAAAAATAAGTCTCAGCAGCAGTAAATAGTGCTATCACGATAAATTGTTGTCTAGTCATAGGATTATTGTACCATGAAATCCACTTTTAGTCTTCTTCGACCATGACTTTATCAGCCAGAAATTCAAATCCCTCTGGAATCAGGCTATCTTCTTCTACCTCTTGATCTGCTTGAGAAGACTTGTTTTTAGATGAAAATGCTGCACGAACCTCTTTCCATTCCTCAAGGGAAATTGCCAGGATTTCAGGTGAAAATCCAGCCGCTTGGCTAAGAATATTGCCAAACATGGTATTGAGGTTATCCCGTTTCATAGTTTGTCCAGCATTGAAATTAGATTCAAAAGCTAAAATAGCATGGTGTTCGTTGGCCGCAACTGGTTGAGAACCAACAAGCAGAGCCTTATCAGGACCTGCTAAGCTTTCAATCACTTCTCCCCATGCATTCTGGAGGCGAATCAAGTTTTGCCGTGCCAATTCAGGATTTTCAACAGCTTCTTGTAGGATAGCCTGAACTTTATTACGGTCTACTCGATAGACAGTCTTGGAAGTGGTTGGACGGCTAGGGACTGGCGTCACTTGTTTAGGAACTGTTCCAACATTAGCAAGTTCTTGCTTGAGACGAGCGACTTCCTGTCTCAGTGCAGAAATTTCACTTTCGACAGCTCCTGAAAGCACTGGTTCAGGCTTAATCTCCGCTAAACGAATAGTCATCATCTCAGCATAAATCTTAGGTTGTAGGCTTGCTTTCATATCCGCCAAGCTCACAGTCGCTATTCGAATCATTTCAAAGAGACTTTCCTGAGAAAGAGCTAGATTGTCCATAAAAACTGGACTATGATGAGTATTTTCGCCACCTGTCTGAACAACTAGTAGATCACGCAAGTACTGTAAAAGATCCGTCACAAAACGAGTCATGCTCTTGCCATTTTCAAACAAAAGATTCAAAGAATCAAGAGCTTTTGAAACATCCTGCTGAGACAAGGCGGCTACATAGTCATCAAGCGCTGATAGACTAATGGTGCCTGTAATCTCCTCAGAGATAGCTGTAGTTAAAGCATTCCCTTGAGTCAAACTCAAGGCTTGGTCCAGAATAGACAAGGCATCCCGCATTCCACCTTCAGCTCGTCTGGCAATAATTTCTACAGCATCTGGTTCAGAACTGATATTTTCTTTTTCTAAAATATGATGAATATGTGCCGTGATATCTTGCGTTCGAATCGACTTAAACTCAAAACGTTGGACACGCGATAAAATAGTTGCTGGAATCTTGTGCAATTCAGTGGTCGCCAAGATAAAGACAACATTTTGAGTTGGTTCTTCTAGCGTCTTTAAAAGCGCATTAAAAGCTCCTGTAGATAGCATATGAACCTCGTCTATGATATAGACCTTATAACGTGCCAAACTAGGTGCATAGGTGGATTTATCACGAATTTCTCGGATTTCATCAACTCCGTTATTCGAAGCTGCATCCATTTCGATAACATCTTCTAAGCTACCTTCTGTCACAGCCTGACAGATATAGCAGTTATTACATGGTTCTCCGTCCACTTGGTTCGGACAGTTCATAGCCTTGGCAAAAATCTTGGCTACACTGGTCTTCCCAGTTCCACGAGGTCCTGAGAAAAGATAAGCATGACTAATCTTTTCCTGCTCGACCGCTTGTTTTAGGGTTTTAGCCACAACCTCTTGGCCTACCAGTTGTGAAAAAGTCTGGCTTCTATATTTTCGATAAAGTGCTTGATACATTAGGCTTTCTCCTCAAACATCGTAAAGTCCCATTCTGTCTTCTCAAGCAAAATAGCGACAAATTGTTCCAAGTAATCACGGTCAACGGCATTGTAATCATCAATAAGTGAAGAATCTAGGTCTAAGACACCCAGCAATCGACCATTCTTGAGCATGGGAACCACGATTTCACTCTTGGCCATACTATCACAAGAAATGTAGTTTGGATAGGTGCTCACATCGCCAACCAAAACAGTCTCTTGAAACTCAGCAGCTTCTCCACACACGCCTTTCCCAAGCGGAATGCGAATACAAGAAACACCACCCTGAAAAGGCCCTAAAACCAACTCGCTACCATCAAACAGATAAAATCCTGCAAATACAGTATTCGGAAAGCGAGATTTTAGGAGGGCACTAGCATTCGAAAGATTGGCAAGAACATTGCTCTCACCTTCAAGTAAATAAGAGAGTTCCTCATTTAAAAATTGATATTGTGATTGTTTTTCTGAATCTAACATAGAACTATTATATCAAAAATGAGAAAGAGACAAAAGAAAAATCCCTTGTTTTAAACAAAGGATTTTGTGATTATCAATTTGATTAAAGTTCGATATCACCGAACAAATCAGCCATTGAGAATCCTGTTTGTGTTTCTGGAAGTTCGAAATCACGTTTTTCTTGACGTTTTGGACGACGTGGACGAGCAGCACGTTTTTCTTCTTTTTGTCCTTCTTCTTGAGCTGGACGTTCTTCAAGAGCTTTGATAGAAAGAGATACGCGTTCTGCGTCAGCGTTAACATCAAGTACTTTAACAGTAACTTCTTGACCAACAGTAAGAGCTTCTTTTGGATTTTCGATACGTTTGTGTGAAATTTGTGATACATGAACAAGTCCATCGATACCTGGCAATACTTCAACAAATGCACCGAAGTCAGTCAAACGTTTAACTGTTCCTTCTACTACATCACCTTTAGCCAATTTTTGCTCAACGCCATCCCATGGTCCAGGTGTTGTTGCTTTAAGTGAAAGTGATACGCGTCCTTCTTCTTCGTTAAGATCAAGGATCTTCACTTCGATTTCTTCACCAACAGTTACAACTGATTTAGGTGATACGTTACGTTCGTGTGACAATTCAGTCAAGTGAACCAATCCATCAACTCCACCAAGGTCGATGAAAGCACCAAAGCTAGTGATACGAGCAACTTTACCAGTTACGACATCACCAACAGCCAATTTACCGAATACTTCAGCACGAGCTGCTGCAGTAGCTGCTTCAACAACTTCACGACGTGAAAGGATGAAACGGTTTTCTTTAGGATCAACTTCTTTGATTTTAGCATCAAATTCTTGGCCTACGAAACGCTCAGTGTTACGTACGAAACGAGTATCCAACATTGAAGCTGGGATAAATCCACGAACACCTTCAAATTCTACTGCAAGTCCACCTTTAACGGCACGAGTTCCTTTAACAGTAACAACTTCTTCTTCGCGTCCTACAAGTTTGTCCCATGCTTTGCGAGCTTCAAGGCGTTTTTTAGATACAAGGTATGTAACTGTATCAGTATCTTTACCAACTACTTGACGAAGTACAAGAACATCCAATACTTCTCCTACTTTCACAAAGTCATTGATATCTGCATCGCGATCGTTTGTCAATTCGCGAAGAGTCAAGACACCTTCAACACCAGTCCCAGAGATTGCAACGTTAGCTTGAGTCGCATCAACTGTCAATACTTCAGCACTAACAACATCACCAGGCTCAACTTGGCTAACGCTATTTAGCAAATCTTCAAATTCGTTCATCTAAAAAATCCTCCAACAATCAAGTTTTTCCAAACTTGACATACTTATAATTTTTTTCCTAAGCACCCGCAAAGACATGTTCATATCGTTCACGTCTTTCAATTATAAAAATAAAATACCCTAAGATATTTTTCTTTTTATCTTGAATTTATTACCTAAGAACTGGGGTAGCTGGATTCGAACCAACGCATGAGGGAGTCAAAGTCCCTTGCCTTACCGCTTGGCTATACCCCATTGATGAATGGAGAGAGAGGGATTCGAACCCCCGAACCCGAAGGAGCGGATTTACAGTCCGCCGCGTTTAGCCTCTTCGCTATCTCTCCAATGTTTAACGAGAACTATTATATCATGAAATTTTCAATAAAACAAGTATTATTTTGTCAAATTATAGTTTTCAATCAAAATTTCCACAGCTTTTTCAAGTTTTTTATAAAAACTATCGACATTTCCATTCTTTATGATGGCAAATTGGTTATCTAATTCGGCAATTTCCCCAATAACCTTTTTCCCAATTGTCAAAATGTATCCTTCATAGCTGTCTTTTCCAACAGTCACTTTTGCATCGGTTAATTGGATTTCAATTTTCTTATCTTTTTTACTCATACTTTACCTCTTTTCACTTTTTCTATTGTACAAGAAAATGCTCAAACTAGCAAGAAAAAACTCCATTTCAGCTATTACAACTGCTATGGAGTTTCTCTTTGCTTCGTGTCTTTTAGTCCACTTTGACAATCCATCCCTCTGGTGCTTCCACATCACCAAATTGGATACCAGTCAATTCATCATAAAGTTTACGTGTCACAGGACCTACTTCTGTTTCACTATAGAAAACATGGAAATCATCGCCATGTTGGATGCCTCCAATTGGAGAAATAACCGCTGCTGTACCACAAGCTCCTGCCTCTACAAAACGATCCAAATTATCAATTGGGACATCGCCTTCAATCGGAGTCAAGCCCAAGCGGTGTTCTGCCAAATAAAGCAAAGAATACTTGGTAATAGATGGCAAGATGGATGGACTCAATGGCGTAACAAATTCATTGTCTGCCGTGATTCCAAAGAAGTTGGCTGATCCGACTTCTTCAATATTTGTATGTGTAGATGGGTCTAAGTAGATAACATCTGAAAATTGGCGTGACTTGGCCATTTTACCTGGGAGGAGACTAGCAGCATAGTTTCCACCTACCTTGGCCGCACCTGTACCATTCGGAGCTGCACGGTCGTATTCATCCTGAATCAAGAAGTTAGTTGGGACTAAACCACCTTTAAAATAGTTACCTACTGGCATAGCAAAGATGGTAAAAATATATTCTTCTGCTGGTTTTACCCCAATAATATCCCCAACACCAATCAACAGCGGACGAAGATAAAGGGTTCCACCTGTTCCATATGGTGGGACGTATTCTTCATTTGCACGCACAACTGCTTTACAAGCTTCTACAAACATTTCTGTCGGAACTTGTGGCATCAAAAGACGGTCACAAGTACGTTGCAAACGCTTAGCATTTTCGTCAGGACGGAACAATTGAACACTGCCGTCCTTGGTACGATAGGCTTTCAATCCCTCAAATGCTTGCTGTCCATAGTGGAGACTTGGAGAAGACTCTGAAATATGCAAGGTTGCATCCTCTGTCAATTCTCCTTGATCCCATTGACCATTTTTGTAGTGAGCGATATAACGGTAAGGTAATTTCATATAAGCAAATCCAAGGTTTTCCCAATCAATTGCAACTGTCATGTTTTTCTCCTTTATACTATTCAAACTATGTGTTCTATTCTACACTTTTCTAGTAAAATTTCAAGTATTATTTGTAATTTTCTGAAAATTTTTTCAACACAAAAGAAATCAGCCCTCTGGACTGATTCTTTTTACGAACTCGCTTTATCCTCTTTAAAGACTTCTTTGAGGTAAGCATCGAAAACTTCTTCATCTGAAATCGTGTCTGAAATAAAGCTTCCATTGCTAGTACGTTCTGACAAGTTGAGGTCCTGCAATCGGCTTTCATAGATTGTTCCCTTGTTAGATTGAACAAGTAACGTTTGGTCGTTTTCTTCTACTTCTGTACTAAAGAGATCACCAACGAAACCTTGCTCTGCAACTGCTCCTGCCAAGAAGACACGATGCGGTTTGTTTTTCAACTCACGCAAGACTTGTAGGCCTCGTTTGGCACGGCTGGTCGCTGGAATTTCCTCAATGGAAACGCGTTTCAAGCTTCCACGCTGTGTCAAGAGATAGAAGGATGAGGTGTTACAGATAAAGGCAGCCTGAAGCGCATCATCTGCTTTCAGGTTCATAGCCTTGACACCTGCAGCCTTGGCACCAACAACCGGAACCTCTTCGATATTAAAACGAAGGGCATAACCATTTTGGCTAATCAAGAGTACATCATCCAGTTTGATTGGTGCTACTGCTACAATCTGGTCTGTCTTGTCTTTGAGCTTAGCATACTTAACAGACTTAGACTTGTAGGTCCGCCATGGAGAGAATTCTTTGCGTTCTACGCGTTTGATTTGACCAAGGCGAGTTGCTGCAAAGTAGGTAGTTGCATCATCAAACTGATCCACTACTTCTGCATAAATGATTTCTTCGTTGGTTTCAAAGTTTGTAATCGTTTGGCTCAGGTGCTCTCCGATATCCTTCCAACGAATATCTGCCAATTCATGGATTGGTCGATAAATGACATTCCCAAGAGTTGTGAACATCAAGAGGTGCTGGGTTGTCTTGGCAGTTTGTACAAAGATCAGACGATCATCATCACGCTTGCCAATTTCTTCCAGAGTGGATGCCGCAAAGGAACGTGGGCTAGTACGCTTGATATAGCCTGCCTTGGTTACGCTGACGTAAGTATCTTCTTCAGCAATCAAACTAGCTGTGTCAATCTCGATTGCTTTCGCAGTATCTTCCAAAGTACTCAAACGTGGTGTCGCAAATTTCTTCTTAACCTCACGGAGTTCTTTCTTCATGAGATTGTACATGGTCCGTTCATCACCGATGATAGCCGCAAGCATGGCAATCTTTTCACGAAGTTCTGCTTCTTCTTCCTGCAAGACAACAACGTCTGTATTGGTCAAACGGTAAAGTTGTAAGGTCACGATGGCTTCAGCCTGCTCTTCTGTAAAATCATAACTGACCTTGAGGTTTTCCTTAGCGTCAGCCTTGTTCTCAGAAGCACGGATAAGGGCAATGACTTCGTCCAAAATCGAAATCACGCGAATCAAACCTTCAACGATATGCAGACGTTTCTCAGCCTTTTCCTTGTCAAAGCGGGAACGCGCCAGAATCACTTCACGACGGTGGGCGATATAGCCAGACAGGATTGGGACAATCCCAACCTGACGAGGTGTGAAATTGTCAATCGCCACCATGTTAAAGTTGTAGTTGATTTGCAAGTCAGTATATTTGAAGAGATAGTTGAGTACGAGCTCGGTATTCGCGTCTTTCTTTAGTTCAATAGCGATACGAAGACCGTCACGGTCAGACTCATCACGAACCTCAGCAATACCAGCCACCTTGTTATTGACACGAACATCATCGATTTTCTTGACGAGATTAGCCTTATTAATTTCATAAGGAATCTCAATAATAACGATTTGTTCCTTACCACCTTTTAGCTTTTCAATCTCCGTCTTAGAACGAACAACCACGCGCCCTTTCCCAGTTTCATAAGCCTTCTTTATTTCGTCACGCCCTTGGATGATAGCTCCTGTAGGGAAGTCTGGCCCAGGCAAGAATTCCATGAGTTTGTCCACCTTGGCTGTTGGGTGGTCAATCATGTAAACAGTCGCATCAATAACCTCAGCTAAATTATGAGGTGGAATATCTGTGGCATATCCAGCCGAAATCCCAGTCGAACCATTGACCAAGAGGTTTGGAAATGCTGCTGGCAAAACCGTCGGTTCTTTCTCGGTATCGTCAAAGTTCCAAGCAAAGGGAACTGTCTTCTTTTCGATATCTTGAAGAAGATAACCAGCAATCTCAGACAAGCGCGCCTCAGTATAACGCATAGCCGCAGGCGGATCTCCGTCCATAGAACCGTTGTTACCGTGCATTTCGACCAAAATCTCACGGTTTTTCCAATCCTGAGACATACGAACCATGGCATCATAGATAGAAGAATCCCCGTGTGGGTGGAAATTCCCCATGATGTTACCGACAGACTTAGCAGACTTGCGGTAGCTCTTGTCAAAAGTATTGCCATCCTTATTCATAGAATAAAGAATACGACGCTGAACCGGCTTCAATCCATCCCGAATGTCTGGCAAAGCTCGGTCTTGAATAATGTACTTGGAGTAGCGACCAAAGCGCTCTCCCATGATGTCCTCCAGGGACATATTTTGAATATTAGACATAGGATACTAAGCCCGTAAAATGCAAAGTGAAAACAGGAAATTCTTCCAGTGAGCGATGCTCGCAAGAGAATTTTTCTTTTTCACACAGTATTTAGGGCATGTTCAACTCCTTTCAAAGAATATAGAGTGGTTTCTATAGAATAAGGGATAATTTATAGAAATTAGTCCCGTGTTCAGTTTCTATATATAACTAAACTATCTTTTCTGTAATTTAATCTTTTAAATTATATACTTTATTTAGTTGGTGATTTGAAAGTCTCTCCTCAGCATACTGAATCATCTTCTCAGCTACTTCTTTATCGTAGTTAAATCCCATTTTTTGAGCAAGGGACTGAGCCTCTCGGTGGAAAAGGTCCATCGTAGCAAACAAAGATTGAGTGATTTTGTCACTACTTGAAAAATCAAGTAGATTTGAGAATTCCTTCTCTTTCTCAGCAGGCAAGTAGCTAAAGAGATACTTGTAGTTCTTACCAACATCAACCGTGCCCCTATCACTTGCTACCTGCCAAGCCAAGACCTTCAAGAGTTCTTGTTGACAAATTCCGTAGAGATGATCCGTGGCATAGATGGCTTGCTTGCGACAGATTCCCTTGACTACGTAGGCTGACACCCACCAAAATTCATTGCAGGCTTTGTCAAACTCTATTGCACTAGCTGGGCTTGTCCAGTAACGTTGAGGATTTGGAGAATAGGGCACAAACAAGCCTTTCTCATCTTTCAAAACTGTATAATCAGATTCACTATCCACCCACTCTTGAATATACTCCGTAGAACAGAGGGTCAAATCAATCCGATTTCCATCTTCAAATAGCATCAGATAAAGTCGACGGTTGCCTAGGACATTATGCTGCTCAATGATAAGAGTGCCAAACTGATCCAGCCAAGACAAGTCTGAAATTAGGTTTTCAAGATTATCAACAAGATAAACAACATCATAGTCTTGAAATTCATCTTTCGGAGCATGATCATTTGTTCTAGAACCCGATAAAGCAACAGCATCGACTTTTAAACTTTCAGCTATTTGTAAAATCAGATTCATCATTTCTGTTTCAGTTCTCATGTTAACACCTGTTCTTTATTTGATATTGCTGTCTATTAGCGTACTATTTCTCAAGTTAAATTAGTTAATCAATTATAACAGATTTAGCTATCCTTCTCTCAAAGTTTTTAATTTCGACAAAATTCTAGATTCATCCATGCTTAAAATAACAAATAAAGTCGAAGTATAGATGTCATCGTACCATTGTTCCAGTTCATCATCAGCCAAATCAAGATGATATTGATTTGAATTATTGTGCCTTAAACCAAAATTATTATACATTTCAAAAAGTTTTTCAAACGCGATAACCTTTTGATTGTTAACTTTCAAAATATCTTTTAATTCTTCAGAATTATTTAATTCTCTCCTAAACGGTTCAAGGTAGTTCGCTAAAGCAATAAGTATTTCTTTCTTACGCTGAACATCTCCTTTATTTGCAAAATGATTATATTCTAAAACCTTTATCGCATCTTGAATACTCGTTTCAGATACAATCTGAGAAACTTCTGAGGCATAAACATTCTTTTCAACGATGATTTGACGACCACTTTCTAAAGTAAGAAACTCATTATTCGATAAATCTAGAACTCTGTTGATATTTTCTCTAACAGCATACACATCATCCCTTAATAAGGGATGATTCGGGTTTATAATCGACAACATATCATTTAAAAGCTCAGCAAAAATAAAAAGTTTTTCTAATTCATTATCCGCTTGAGATAAGCAAAACTTTAAGAACTCATCAAAATCTATAAAAGTTCTGCGATTTTGATAATTAAGAAATTTATGATTTAGTTCCTCTAACAATCTATTCGATAACAAAATATAGAGATTATCAAATTCCGTGCTCGGGTTAAAATTCATACCATCTAAGATTTCAAAATAATTTTTTCTAACCATCAGAAAACAGTACTCTCCTCCAAGGTAAACTTGACATTATCCTCAATCCATTTACGGCGTGGTTCGACCTTATCTCCCATAAGGACATTGACGCGACGTTCAGCGCGTGCTAGGTCTTCAATCGTGACACGGATGAGGGTACGCGTTTCTGGGTTCATGGTTGTTTCCCAGAGTTGGTCTGCATTCATCTCACCAAGACCTTTATAGCGTTGGAGCGTAGCGCCTTTACCGAACTGCTTGCGAAGTTCTTCTAACTCACCATCCGTCCAAGCATAGGCCACTTCTTCTTTCTTGCCTTTGCCTTTGGACATCTTGTAAAGTGGAGGAAGGGCGATATAGACATGGCCTGCCTCAACTAGCGGACGCATATAACGGTAGAAGAATGTTAAAAGAAGAGTTTGGATATGGGCACCGTCGGTGTCGGCATCGGTCATGATAATAATCTTGTCATAGTTGGCATCTTCAAGTGAGAAATCTGCTCCAACACCAGCACCGATGGTATAAATCATGGTATTGATTTCTTCATTTTTGAGGATATCCGCCATCTTAGCCTTGGCTGTATTGATAACCTTGCCACGAAGAGGCAAGATAGCTTGGAATTTACGGTCACGACCTTGCTTGGCAGAACCACCGGCAGAGTCCCCCTCGACTAGGTAGAGTTCATTCTTTGCAGGGTTTTTAGACTGGGCTGGAGTCAATTTTCCAGACAACAAGCCCTTGTCTTTCTTGTTTTTCTTACCATTTCGGCTCTCATCACGCGCTTTGCGAGCCGCCTCACGAGCGTCACGAGCCTTGATAGCCTTGCGGATGAGATTGGAAGCCAATTCACCATTTTCCATAAGGAAGAAAGTTAGTTTTTCAGTCACAATCCCATCCACAACTGGACGAGCCAGAGGACTCCCTAGTTTATCCTTGGTCTGACCCTCAAACTGGAGGTGTTCTTCAGGAACCAGAATTGATAGAACGGCTGCTAGTCCCTCACGATAATCTGAACCTTCAAGATTTTTATCTTTTTCCTTGAGAAGTCCTGTCTTACGCGCGTAGTCATTCATAACCTTGGTAATGGCTGACTTGAGTCCTGTCTCGTGCGTTCCACCATCTTTCGTACGAACGTTATTGACAAAGGATAGAATGTTATCTGAGAATCCATCATTGTACTGGAGGGCAACTTCCACTTGGAAACCATTGTCTTCACCTTCAAAGTATAGGACTGGTGTCAAGGTTTCCTTGTCTTCATTGAGGTAAGAAACAAAGTCTTGTACCCCGTTCTCATAATGGAATTCGATTGCTTCATCTGTTCGCTTATCTGTCAAAGACAAGGTAACATTTTTTAAGAGAAAGGCTGACTCATTGAGTCGTTCTGAGATGGTATTGTACTTGAAGTCAGTCGTAGAAAAGATACTGGCATCTGGCATGAAGGTAACCTTGGTACCTGTCTTAGACTTGGGTGCTGTACCAAATTTTTTCAAGGTTGTGACGGGTTTTCCACCATTTTCAAAACGTTGCTTGTAGACTGTACCGTCACGGGTGATTTCAACTTCCAACCAACTTGAGAGGGCATTAACAACCGAAGAACCGACTCCGTGAAGACCTCCAGATGTCTTATAGCCACCTTGACCGAATTTCCCTCCAGCGTGGAGAATGGTAAAGATAACTTCAACAGTTGGAATTCCCATGGCGTGCATTCCCGTTGGCATCCCACGTCCGTGGTCTTGAACCGTTAAACTCCCGTCTTTATTGATGGTCACATCAATGCGATCACCAAATCCAGACAAGGCTTCATCGACTGCATTGTCCACTATTTCCCAGACCAAATGATGGAGACCTGCTCCGTCGGTCGATCCAATGTACATCCCTGGACGTTTACGGACCGCATCCAACCCTTCTAGCACCTGAATGGCGTCATCATTGTAGTTATTAATATTGATTTCCTTTTTTGACACAAGGAACCTCCTATTTGTTCATCTTTTCTATTTTACAGGTTTTCTAGCGATTTTGCAAAGCTTTTCCCTTTCAGCTGTCACAATTTCACAGGATATTCTCTGACTTTCTATACCATTTCATGGTATAATAGTACTATGATGACATTTGTATTATTAATTTTAGCTTATCTGCTAGGTTCGATTCCGTCTGGTCTTTGGATTGGACAAATCTTCTTTCAAACAAATCTGCGTGAACATGGTTCTGGAAACACCGGAACAACCAATACTTTCCGAATTTTAGGTAAGAAAGCGGGTATGGCAACCTTTGTGATTGATTTCTTTAAAGGAACCTTGGCCACTCTCCTTCCAATCCTTTTCCACCTTCAAGGTGTATCACCTCTTGTCTTTGGTCTTTTGGCCGTAATTGGACATACCTTTCCTATCTTTGCAGAATTTAAAGGTGGCAAGGCTGTCGCAACCAGTGCTGGAGTGATTTTCGGATTTGCGCCTGTTTTCTGTTTTTATCTAGCAATCGTATTCTTTGGAAGCCTCTATCTAGGTAGTATGATTTCACTATCAAGCGTTACTGCTTCTATTGCAGCCGTTATCGGAGTTCTCCTATTTCCACTATTTGGATTTATCCTGAGTAGCTATGACCCTCTCTTCATTCTGATTATCCTAGCACTTGCTAGCTTGATTATCATTCGTCACAAGGATAATATCATACGTATCAAAAATAAAACTGAAAATCTTGTCCCTTGGGGATTGAACCTAACCCATCAAAATCCTAATAAATAAAACGCCAGTTTGAAACTGGCGTTTTTTTGTATGCTTATTTTGACTTGATGTAGTTGATCCCATCTGCCTTAGGCGCAACTGCTTTTCCAAAGAAGGCTGCCAAGACAAGAATGGTCAAGACATAAGGCGCGATTTGAAGGTAAACCGCTGGAACTCCTTGTAGGAAAGGTAATTGAGAACCGATAACTGCCAAACTTTGTGAAAGTCCAAAGAAAAGACTAGAAAGCATAGCACCAATTGGGTTCCATTTACCAAAGATCATCGCAGCAAGGGCGATAAATCCAGGACCGATAATAGTTGTCACTGAGAAGTTAACTGAAATGGATTGAGCATAAATTGCTCCCCCAATTCCACCTAGGAATCCTGAAATAATAACCCCAAGATATCGCATCTTGTAGACATTGATCCCCAAGGTATCCGCTGCCTGAGGGTGTTCACCAACAGAGCGAAGGCGAAGACCAAAACGTGTCTTAAAGAGAATAAACCATGCAAGGAATGAGAAGGCAATCGCGATATAACCTAGCAAACTTGTTGACTTGAAGAAGATATCTCCAATCACAGGGATATCAGCCAAAACTGGGAAATCAAAACGTCCGAAAGTCTGGCTTAAGTTATCCGTTTGCCCTTTGTTATAAAGAACTTTAACCAAGAAAACTGCTAGGGCAGGAGCCATCAAGTTCAATACTGTACCACTGACAACATGGTCTGCACGGAAATGAACTGTAGCGACGGCATGGATGAGGGAGAAAATAGCTCCCACGATACCAGCAACTAACAAGGAAATCCAAGGAGTCGCCGCTCCAAGTTGTTCTGCAAACTCAAGGTTAAAGACAACCCCAGAAAAGGCTCCCATAACCATAATTCCTTCAAGACCGACGTTAACGACACCACCACGTTCAGAGAAGACTCCTCCAATACTCGTAAAAATAAGTGGTGCTGAGTAAATCAGCATAGAAGAGACCAAGAGGGTGAGTAATGTTGTAATAGACATCCTTACTTACCTCCTTTAACTTGTTTTTTAGGTTTGACAAAGCGTTCGATAATGTAGTGAACGCTGACAAAGAAGATAATAGACGCTGTTACAATGCTAACAAGCTCAGACGGAACTTGCGCTGCGTTCATACCCGGTGCTCCTACTTGCAAAACTCCAAATAAGAAAGCTGCAAAGAGAATTCCAATTGGTGAATTTCCAGCAAGCAAACTAACTGCCATCCCGTTAAATCCGATAGCTAATGATGATCCCTGAACGTAAACGTTTTGGAAGGTTCCAAGACCTTCTACCGCCCCACCAAGACCAGCCAAGGCACCAGAGATAATCATTGATAGAATGATTGTACGTTTTGCTGAAATACCAGCGTACTCTGAAGCATGGGGATTAAGACCAACTGCACGAATTTCAAAACCGAGAGTCGTTTTCTTGAGCAAGAACCAAATCACAGCTACAGCAATGATTGCAAAGAAGATTCCAATATTCATACGGGAATTTCCAGTCAACTCTGATAACCATGGTGTCTGGTAAGTAGCATTGGCACTAACACGAATCGTTGAGTCTGTACTTTGCATAATATCTTTCGGAAAGGCATGAATAAAGGCATTTCCCACATACAATACAATGTAGTTCATCATGATGGTCACGATAACCTCTGACGTACCGAGATAGGCTCTGAGGATACCTGGAATCGCACCAACAATTCCACCTGCGATCAAAGCAATGATCACTGTCAATGGAATCAAAACGAGACGAGGCATATCTGGATTTGACAAGGCAAACCAACCACTGAGAATCCAGCCTGCAAGTGCTTGACCAGGAAGTCCAACGTTAAAGAAACCTGCTCGACTGGCAACTGCGAAACCAAGACCTATCAAGACAAGAGGACCCATGGCACGGAAAATTTCACCAACTCCACGAAGACTACCGAAAGCTGTATAGAACAACTCCTCATAACCCCAGATAGCATCATATCCGAAGATCCACATGACAATGGCTCCGAGCAAGATTCCTAAGAATACGGAAATCAAGGGAACCGAAATTTGTTGTAATTTTTTAGACATCACTCTTCTCCTTTCCCAAGTTTCCACCTGCCATCAAGACACCAAGTTCTTGTTTGTTAGTTGTTTCTGGCGATACAATACCTTGAATTTTACCATCGTGAATAACAGCAATTCGGTCTGAGACATTTAAAATCTCATCCAATTCAAAACTGACAACAAGGACAGCCTTCCCATTATCACGCTCTTCAATCAAACGTTTGTGGATATATTCAATGGCACCGACATCCAAACCACGAGTTGGCTGGCTGACGATAAGGAGATCAGGATCTCGATCAATCTCACGAGCGATAATCGCTTTTTGTTGATTTCCTCCTGAAAGAGCTGCCGCTGGAACAAATTCGCTTGCCGCACGGACGTCAAATTCTTCCATCAATTTCTTGGCATGTGAAGTGATATTGGCATAGTTCAAGATGCCATTTTTGCTGAGTGGTTCTTTGTAGTAGGTTTGAAGAGCGATATTTTCTGAAATCATCATCTCCAAAATCAAGCCATCACGGTGACGGTCCTC
Source organism: Streptococcus sp. 27098_8_70 (assembly GCF_041432215.1). Taxonomy (GTDB): domain Bacteria; phylum Bacillota; class Bacilli; order Lactobacillales; family Streptococcaceae; genus Streptococcus; species Streptococcus oralis_CP. The sequence continues at coordinate 121,060 of NZ_JAPVZD010000001.1, read as the reverse complement.
AGGAACGTGCCCCACGCTTAGTTCTGTAATTTGTCGAGGATGCATCCCCACGATTGATTTGCCTTTTAATTCAACGCTACCTGACTCAACCTTACGAAGACCAGTAATGGCTTGAATGAGTTCAGACTGACCATTGCCATCAATACCTGCAATACCAACAATTTCACCAGCACGAACATCCAAAGAAAGATTCTTCACAGCTGGTACACCGCGGTTTTCATTGACAACCAAGTCTTTGATAGACAAGACCACTTCTTTGGGTTGTGGTGCTTGTTTTTCCGTTTTAAAGGAGACTGAGCGTCCAACCATCATTTCTGCCAAGTCCGCATTTGTTGCCCCTGCGATTTCAACTGTCTGGATTGATTTCCCACGACGGATAACCGTCACTCGATTCGATACCGCACGAATCTCATCCAGTTTATGGGTAATCAAAATAATGGACTTCCCTTCTTTGACAAGGTTTTTCATGATTGCCATCAACTCATCAATCTCTGAAGGAGTCAATACGGCTGTAGGTTCGTCAAAGATAAGGATATCAGCACCACGATAGAGTGTTTTCAAGATCTCTACACGTTGTTGGGCACCAACGGAAATATCCGCCACCTTAGCAGCTGGATCTACTGTCAAACCATAACGTTCAGAAAGAGCCTTGATTTCTTTAGTAGCACCAGCTATATCTAGAACACCATTTTTAGTGATTTCACTCCCTAAAATGATATTCTCAGCTACTGTAAAAGCCTCAACCAACATAAAATGTTGGTGAACCATCCCAATTCCAAGACCAGCGGCTTTAGATGGTGAGTCTAGTTTTACAACTTGACCATTCACCACAATTTCACCGCTCGTTGGTTCAAGAAGTCCTGCCAGCATATTCATCAGAGTGGATTTACCCGCTCCATTTTCTCCTAAAAGTGCATGGATTTCACCTTTTCGCAGTTGCAAGTTGATTTTGTCGTTTGCTACAAATTCACCAAACACCTTGGTAATATCCCGCATCTCAATGACATTTTCGTGTGCCATATGCTCTTCCTTTCAGAGGTTTATTTTATTTCAATAAAACCTGCTAATCACATTAACAAGCTCTATTGAGACAAAAATTGCCTCAATTCTTAAAGAAGCGACCAATGGCCGCTTCCTAAGAAATGACTTTTATCCATTATTTTTCAGGAACTTTTACGCTTCCGTCAAGGATTTTAGCTTTTGCATCTTCAACAGCTTTTTTACCTTCTTCTGAAAGGTTTGTTACTGCTAGCTCAACCCCTTTATCTTTCAATGAGTAAACAATCACTTGTCCACCAGGGAATTCACCTTTTTCTGTTTTGTTAGCAATATCTTTTACAGTTGTACCAACTTGTTTCAATGTAGATACAAGAACGAAGTTAGATTCTTTACCATCTTTAGAAGTGTATTTACCTTCTGCTGCTTGGTCACGGTCTACACCGATAACCCAAACTTTTTCGTTTTCATTTTTGTTTTCGTTCAATGATTTTGCTTCAGCAAAGACACCAGCACCTGTACCACCAGCTGCTTGGTAGACAACGTCTGCACCGGCAGCATATTGAGCTGCTGCAATTGTTTTACCTTTGGCAGCATCACCAAATGAACCAGCATAGTCAACTTGGACTTTGATAGATGGGTCTACTGATTCAACACCAGCTTTGAATCCAGCTGCAAAACGTGAAATAACTTCAGATTCAATACCACCTACAAAACCAACTTGTTTTGTTTTCGTAGTTTTCGCTGCTGCAACACCAGCAAGGTAAGCTGCTTCATTATCTGCAAATCTTACGCTCGCAACATTCTTTTGACCTTCAATCACATCATCAATCAAGACATAGTTTAGGTCAGAGTGGTCTTTTGCTGCTTCCTCAACTGCATTGTGAAGGGCAAAACCAACACCGAAGATCAGGTTGTAACTTCCAGCCGCTTGTTGCAAGTTGTTAGCATAGTCTGCTTCGCTTGTTGATTGGAAGTAAGTATAACCTTTATCTTTAGAAAGATTGTGTTCTTTACCCCAGTCTTGCAAACCTTCCCAAGCTGATTGGTTAAATGATTTATCATCAACACCACCAGTATCTGTTACGATTGCTGCTTTGGTCTTCATTTCTGATGAAGATGAAGCTGCGTTACGAGAAGAGCGGTTACCACATGCAGCAAGTCCAACTGCTGCTACTGCAACTAGACCAAGGCCTAGCCATTGTTTCTTGTTCATTACTGAACCTCCTAAATAAGATGTGCAACGATGTTGCAAGTATGGATTGTTTGGTCACACAGACCACAGCCACTATAAGAGTGGCCCAGACTAATTTAAGTCTGTAAATGAGTATGGAAGTAACTCCCCGACCGTCATCTCGACCGTCGATTTATCTTTAGCGACTAAAGTCACTTTTAGATCTTGTTCAAAAAATTCAACCATGACCTGGCGACAAGCACCACATGGCGAGATGGGTTTTTCAGTTTGTCCGTAGACAATCAACTCTGAAAACTCCCGTTGCCCTTCCGAAACTGCTTTAAAAATAGCAGTACGCTCTCCACAATTAGTCAAGGGATAGCTAGCATTCTCGATGTTTACACCCGTATAAATACTACCATCCTTGGCTACTAAAACAGCTCCGATAGGAAAGTGAGAATAGGGGACATAGGCTTGTTTGCTGGTTTCAATTGCTAGTTCAATCAACTCAGTAGTCGCCATCTGCTAATTCTCCTTTTAAGATTGTTACACCAGCAGATGTTCCGATACGGGTAGCGCCTGCTTCCACAAAAGCGACAGCATCTGCATATGAACGAGCTCCACCAGCCGCCTTAACTCCCATATCTGGTCCGACTGTTTTACGCATCAACTGAACATCCTCAATAGTGGCACCACCAGTTGAAAATCCAGTTGATGTTTTGACAAAGTCAGCGCCTGCTTTCTGGGATAATTGGCAGGCCACAACCTTTTCATCGTCTGTCAACAAGCAAGCTTCAATAATGACCTTCACCAACTTGTCACCACTTGCTTCTACGACAGCACGGATGTCCGATTCAACTAAATCCAGATTGCCTGATTTGAGGGCACCAACATTGATAACCATATCAATCTCATCTGCACCGTTTTGGACAGCTTCTTTTGTTTCAAAAGCTTTGACAGCTGAAGTTGTTGCTCCCAAAGGAAAACCAACTACTGTACAAACCTTTACATCTGAACCTTCAAGCCCCGCCTTTGAATAAGCAACCCAAGTCGGGTTAACACAGACACTGGCGAAATCATACTCACGCGCTTCAGATAGCAAACGATCAATTTGTTCTTGACTTGCATCTTGCTTTAAAAGCGTATGATCAATATATTTATTTAACTTCATATTCGGATTCTCCCTGGTTTTATGAGATAATTTCTATAATTTCTCGTAAACTTTGCACTCCATCATTTATTTTAACATATTTTTGAAATTCTGTAACTAGTTCAGAAGAAATTTTTCCATTTGTATAAACTTTTGCAACAATTTCACCCTTTTGAACGGAGTCTCCAACTTTCTTTTCAAAAACAATCCCTGTTTCATAGTCCAAGTCATCAGACTTGATTGCACGACCAGCTCCTAATCGCATGGCATATAGGCCAAAATCCATAGCTGGAAGGGCTGAAATGACACCCGTTTCTTGAGCAGGGATTTCCACTACATGGGCAACTTTGACGGGGCGATAGAGATCTTCTAAATCGCCGCCTTGTGCTGCTACCATTTCTTCAAACTTAGCCAGTGCTTGGCCATTTTCAAGGTGTTGACGTACTTCTTCTACCGTCTTCTCAACATCTGCTAAACTAAGCATAATCTGAGCTAGTTCACAGATAAAGTGACTGATATCTTCTCGACCTTTTCCTTGAAGAATTTCGATTGCTTCTAGAATTTCGAGACGATTGCCAATAGCTCGACCCAAGGGTTGGCTCATATCGGTAATGACTGCTACTGTCTTTCGACCTACAGCCTTACCAAGATCCACCATGGTTTGAGCCAATTCACGTGCCTCATCAACAGTCTTCATGAAGGCACCCTCACCGACCGTTACGTCTAGCAAAATGGCATCTGCTCCTGCAGCTATTTTCTTACTCATGACAGAACTAGCAATCAAAGGAATCGTATCGACAGTCGCTGTCACATCACGAAGAGCATAGAGAAGTTTGTCTGCTTTAACCAGCTGGTCAGACTGACCAATGACAGATACACCAATATCTTGGACCTGTTTGATGAAATCCTCTTGACTACGTTCCACTTGGTAGCCCTTGATTGCTTCTAACTTATCCAAGGTTCCACCAGTGTGTCCTAGTCCCCGACCACTCATCTTGGCTACTGGCACACCAAAACTGGCTACTAAAGGTGCTAAAATCAAGGTCACCTTATCACCAACACCACCTGTCGAGTGTTTATCTACTTTGATGCCCTCTATGGCTGACAAATCAAACTCTTGACCCGTCTTAACCATATTCATCGTCAGGTCAGAAATCTCACGTGTGGTCATTCCTTTAAAATAAACAGCCATAGCAAAAGCAGACATTTGATAGTCTGGAACAGTTCCAGCCACATAGCCTTCTACCAACCATTTGATTTCATTTGAAGTCAGTTCTTGACCATCTCGTTTCTTTTGGATTAAATCAACTGCTCTCATTCTTTCACACTTCTAAGGATATAATATCCCTTATCTTTCTTTACGATTTCACAATTTCCAAAAACTTCTTCCATCTTACTTTTAGCACTTGGAGCCCCTTGTTTTTTCTGAATGACGATGGTTAAATCTCCTCTGTCTTTCAAGAAATCTCTGCTCTTTTCGATAATCTCATGAACAACCTGTTTGCCCGCTCGAATCGGCGGATTAGAAATAACATGGTCAAACTTCCCTTCAACTTGTTCATAGATATTGGATTGGAAAATCGTTGCTTCTACTTTATTACGTTCAGCATTTTGTCGCGCTAGGTCCAAGGCACGATTATTGATATCGACCATGGTTGCCTGAACTCCATAAGCCTTGGCTAACGACAAACCCAATGGCCCATAACCACAACCTACATCAAGAACAGTTTCTCCTTTGTTAACCTCTAGACACTTGAGCAAGAGCTGACTCCCAAAGTCAACCATTTTCTTGCTAAAAACACCCGCATCCGTCAAAAAGGTCATGTTTTCTCCCAACAACTCCACTCTCAACTCATGAATGTCGTGTGCAGCATCAGGATTTTCTGCATAATACATTTTACTCATAAAACTATTTTACCATAATTTGGCTTGAATTGTAAATCGTTTACAAAGTGATGATCAAATGAAAAAGACTGAAGAATCCTAGTCAAAAAACCTTTCCTTCAATCTCTTTCAATTATTAGAAATACATTACAATCTATCGGGAACTACAAATTACCATATTCAGGAAAAAAAACAGATCGTCTGTAATCAGGTACATTTTTACTATTGCTTAACCTTAAAATACTTTATTATCAACAAGATTCCCAATATGATGTTTAGATAAAAACCCAACTGATAAGTTTGTGTCAAGATTTCCAAACTTGTCCAAAGTCGTATCAAATCTTCTAGTGACATACGGAATAGATATCCTTCTGTAGCAATCCACAAAATCAAAAATAGATAACTACCAGCAGCAAGCCATTTCGTCCACTGCTTTTTTACTAGCCAGGCAATCAAGAGCGAACAGATAAAGACAGCTGTTACAAGGAGATGATCCATTAAGAAGGTAAAACCGTAATAGGTTTCTACAAAGCGTCTACCATTATCCGCATTCGCTCCCCTTATAAAAGGTAAGGCAAAACTTAAAATAAAACAGAGTTCCAATATATAACTTTTTAAGATTTTCATGACACACCTCCTATAAGTTGTGAACCACAAAGCCCACTTTCAATAACTGATAAGTCTTCAGAAACCATTCTCTATCTCATCATTAAATTATTCAACCTCCATCTACCTCTATTATACGATATTGACTTACTACCATCAAGAAACCGCTTTATCTTTTTAGCTTTTTATGGTATGATAAACAAAATATCTAGGGGAAAACAAATGACCAACGAATTTTTACATTTTGAAAAAATCAGTCGCCAGACTTGGCAATCATTGCATCGCAAAACAACCCCTCCCTTGACAGAGGAAGAGTTAGAATCCATCAAGAGTTTCAATGACCAGATTAGTCTGCAGGACGTAACAGACGTCTATCTTCCCCTTGTCCATCTTATCCATATTTACAAGCGCACTAAGGATGATTTGGCATTTTCAAAAGGAATTTTTCTTCAACGCGAAAGTAAATCTCAGCCTTTTATCATTGGGGTTTCTGGAAGCGTTGCTGTGGGGAAATCTACTACTAGTCGCTTGATTCAGATTCTACTATCACGCACTCTCCCAGATGCTACTGTAGAATTGGTGACAACTGACGGTTTTCTCTATCCCAATCAAACCTTGATAGACCAAGATATCTTAAATCGCAAAGGTTTTCCTGAAAGTTATGATATGGAAACCTTGCTGAATTTTCTTGACCGCCTAAAGAATGGGCAAGATGTCGATATTCCTGTCTATTCTCATGAAGTGTATGACATTGTTCCTGGAGAGAAGCAACGTGTCAAAGCTGCTGATTTTGTCATTGTCGAGGGCATCAATGTCTTTCAAAACCCTCAAAATGAGCGCCTTTACATCACTGATTTCTTTGATTTCTCCATCTATGTGGATGCAGCAGTTGAGGACATTGAAAGTTGGTATCTGGATCGTTTCTTAAAACTCCTCAGCTTTGCCCAAAATGATCCCAACAGCTACTACCACCGCTTTACGCAAATGCCAATTGGAGAAGTTGAAGCCTTTGCACATCAGGTTTGGACCAGTATTAATCTCACAAATCTACAAAACTATATCGAACCGACAAGGAATCGCGCCGAGGTCATTCTCCACAAGACTAAAAACCATGAAATCGATGAAATTTACCTAAAAAAATAATTTCCCCTTGTCAAAACATAAGTTTTCAGATATAATAGTATAGTTAGTAAATATGGAGGTAAGAACATTGGCAAACATTAAATCAGCTATCAAACGCGCTGAATTGAACGTTAAACAAAACGAAAAAAACTCAGCTCAAAAATCAGCTATGCGTACTGCTATCAAAGCTTTTGAAGCAAACCCTTCTGAAGAACTTTTCCGTGCTGCTAGCTCAGCTATCGACAAAGCAGAAACTAAAGGTTTGATTCATAAAAACAAAGCAAGCCGCGATAAAGCTCGTCTTTCAGCTAAACTTGCTAAATAAGAAACAGTCCATAGAGGCTGTTTTTTTGTCCTCTAATCAGAAAAGGTAGAAAATGAAAATAACAATCATCGGATATTCTGGAGCTGGCAAGTCAACTCTAGCTGAAAAGTTGTCAAACTACTACTCCATCCCCAAACTGCATATGGACACACTCCAATTTCAACCTGGTTGGCAAGACAGTGACCGCGAATGGATGTTGACCGAAATGAAAAACTTTCTCACAAAGCACGAAGCTTGGGTCATTGACGGCAACTACTCTTGGTGTTGCTATGAAGAAAGAATGCAGGAAGCTAACCAAATCATCTTTCTAAACTTTTCACCATGGACTTGTCTCTTTCGAGCCTTTAAACGGTATCTCACATACCGAGGCAAGGTCAGAGAAAGTATGGCAGCAGGCTGTCCTGAACGCTTTGACTGGGATTTTATCCGATGGATTCTCTGGGATGGGCGGACAAAGAATGCTAAAGAACGCTATCAACGGGCTCAAGAAACCTACCCTGAGAAAGTAATTGTCCTCAAGTCGCAAAAGGAGATGGACCACTTCTTAGAAAATCTCGCACATAACAAGAAAAACCAACGTGTATAACGTTGGTTTTTTGCTTTTACCCAATCACACTTCCATTTGGTACAGCTGGATCAACTGTGAGAAGGGTTAACTTGCCTTCATGTTCAGCTGAGAGGATCATTCCTTGGCTGACATATTTTTTCATCATCTTGCGTGGTTTAAGGTTGGCAACGATTTGGACTTTCTTGCCGACCAATTCTTGTTCGTTTGGATAGTATTTTGCAATACCAGAAAGGATTTGACGATCTTCACCATCTCCAGCATCCAAGCGGAATTGAAGCAACTTATCAGAACCTTCTACTTTAGAAACTTCTTTTACTTCTGCGACACGGATTTCAACCTTATCAAAATCTTCAAACTTGATTTCATCCTTGTTGAGTTGAAGTTCGACTTCATCTGGATTCCATTCTTTTTCGACGGCTGGTTTGTTGCCTTCCATTTGTTCCTTGATATAGGCAATCTCTTCTTCCATGTCGAGACGTGGGAAGATTGGTGTTCCTTTGGCAACAACAGTCACACCTGCAGGGAAATCTGCCAAGCTCAAGTTTTCTAGGCTAGAAACTTCTGCTAGACCAAGTTGTGCCAATACAGCGCGACTAGTTCCCATCATAAATGGCTCAATCATGTGAGCTACGACACGAAGGCTGGCTGCCAAGTGGCTCATGACACTTGCCAATTGGTCACGGTGCTCTTTATCCTTAGCCAAGACCCATGGGGCTGTCTCATCGATGTATTTGTTAGTGCGAGAGATAAGGGTCCAGACTGCTTCAAGGGCACGTGGGTAATCAACGGCTTCCATGTGTGTATGGTAGCCTGCGATTGATTGTTCTGCAACCTCAGCAAGAGCATTATCAAACTCTGTTACACCCTCTACATAGGCAGGGATTTGCCCATCAAAATACTTGTTAATCATGGAAACCGTACGGTTAAGGAGGTTTCCAAGATCATTTGCTAATTCATAGTTGATACGGCCAACGTAGTCCTCAGGGGTAAAGGTTCCGTCTGAACCGACTGGAAGGCTACGCATGAGGTAGTAACGAAGTGGATCAAGTCCATAACGTTCTACTAACATTTCAGGGTAAACGACGTTCCCTTTAGACTTAGACATCTTGCCGTCTTTCATGACGAACCAACCGTGGGCAATCAAGCGGTCAGGCAATTTCATATCCAACATCATCAGAAGGATTGGCCAGTAGATGGAGTGGAAACGAAGAATGTCTTTTCCGACCATGTGGAAGACTGTTCCATTCCAGAATTTATCATAGTTAGCATGATCCTCTTGACCGTAACCAAGAGCAGTCGCATAGTTAAGAAGGGCATCAATCCAAACGTAGACAACGTGTTTTGGATTTGATGGGACTGGTACACCCCAGGTAAAGGTTGTACGAGAAACCGCTAAGTCTTCCAAACCTGGCTCGATGAAGTTACGCAACATTTCATTAAGACGACCATCTGGAGTGATGAAGTCAGGGTGCGATTTGAAAAATTCTACCAAACGATCTTGGTATTTGCTGAGGCGAAGGAAATAAGACTCTTCTGAAACCCACTCCACTTCGTGACCTGATGGAGCGATACCGCCCGTTACATTTCCAGCTTCATCACGGAAAACTTCCGCAAGCTGACTTTCTGTAAAGAATTCTTCATCTGAAACTGAATACCAGCCAGAGTATTCACCCAAGTAAATATCATCTTGAGCAAGCAAGCGTTCAAAGACCTGGGCTACAACTTTTTCATGGTAGTCATCAGTGGTACGGATAAATTTATCATATGAGATATCAAGTAATTTCCAGAGTTCTTTGACGCCAATCGCCATCCCATCAACATAGGCTTGAGGTGTGATGCCAGCTTCTTCAGCTTTTTGCTGGATCTTCTGACCATGCTCGTCAAGACCTGTCAAATAAAAGACATCGTAGCCCATGAGACGTTTATAACGCGCTAGGACATCACAAGCGATGGTTGTGTAGGCAGAACCGATATGAAGTTTACCAGATGGATAGTATATCGGTGTTGTAATATAAAAATTCTTTTCAGACATAATTTTTCCTTTCCAGGCAAATGAAACCTGTTTTTCTAACACTTCATTATATCATATTTTTAGTGATTTTCGATAGGAAAATCCATACAAAAACAAGACAGACAACTGTCCATCTTGTTTTTTCTGTTCTATATCTTATTCATAACGAAGGGCTTCGATTGGATCGAGCTTAGACGCTTTATTGGCTGGCAAGACTCCAAAAATCATCCCAACACTGGCTGACACAGCCAAGCTAAAGAGAGCGATTGGGAGGGAAACCCCAACTTCAATACCTGCAATCATGTTTTGAAGCAGTACTCCAGCTAACATGGTCATTCCAGCAGCAATCCCAAGACCGATGACACCACCTAGCAAGGTTAAGATCATGGATTCAATCAAAAACTGTACCAAGATATTAGCCCGAGTAGCTCCGAGAGCTTTCCGCAGACCAATCTCACGCGTGCGTTCCGTCACCGAAACCAGCATGATATTCATAACACCAGTTCCTCCGACAAAGAGAGAAATTCCTGCGATGGCACTGATAATGGTGGTCATAAAACCAAATAGTTGTTGTACCTCTTGGAAGGCGGCAGTTGCATCCGCAACTTGGTACTCCCCTTGCTGAAGACCAGCAATCTCAGTCAATTTTCGAGCCAACTCTGGTCCCAAGGTCTGCGTTAGACTAGTATCATTGACACGAAAGACGATGTTCGAGATTTCATCAGTATTAAAATTGGCTGCGAGGGAGATATTAGTCGTAATTGGAAGACCACCAATCCCAAAGGCTTTAGCAGTTTTAGCTTCATTGCTAGTATAAACGCCAATCACACGGTAACTAAATTCATTGACAGAGATGACTTGATTAACCGCAGCTTCTGGACTATCAAACAAACTCTTGGCTAGTTCTTCGTCCAGCAAAATCACACTGGCAAATTCCTTGTAGTCTTGCGGTCTTAGACTTCTACCCGCAACGATTTCATTTTCAACTGCGTTCATGTAGGTGCTATTTCCGCCTGTCAGAGTGGCTCGTTCAACCTTCTTATCCTTATAAGATAGGGTGACGTTGGTCGAGTTGGTGACATAGTAACTGTCTACTCCTTTGAGTTTGGCAGCTTCCTTGACCCAGGATTCTAGTGGTTTTGGTGGTTCAACATGAACATCCTCTTCTTTCCCACTGACTGTCAAAGCGGATTGTTTCTGCGTAAAGGAACCGTCCTTGCTTTTGATAGGAGAGAAAAAGACATGGATATCCTTCTGTGATTTGGTCATGTTTTTATTGACCTGACGAGACATGGAGTCTCCCAGAGCCATGATGACAACGACAGACGAAACTCCGATGATAATCCCAATCATGGTCAGGAAGGAACGCATCTTGTGAGCCATGATGGATGAAAAGGCAAATTTCAGATTCTGCATCTTAGTTTTCCTCCTTTTCTACCTGAGCACTGTCGGACGAGATGATCCCATCACGAATAACAATCTGGCGTTTGGCATAGGCCGCAATCTCAGGCTCGTGCGTGACCATGATAATAGTTTTCCCTTCCTTGTTTAACTCCACCAACAACTGCATGATTTGGTTTCCCGTCTTGGTATCCAAAGCTCCTGTCGGTTCGTCAGCTAGGATGATAGAAGGATTATTTACCAAGGCACGGGCAATAGCTACACGTTGCTTTTGACCACCTGATAACTCAGAAGGCAAATGATGACTGCGCTCCGTCAGCTCAACCTTTTCCAGAAATTCCTCAGCCAATTTCCGACGTTTAGAAGCCGAAACTCCAGCGTAAATCAAGGGCAATTCGACATTTTGAAGCGCATTGAGTTTGGACAAGAGAAAGAACTGCTGAAAGACAAAGCCGATTTGCTGGTTGCGGACCTTGGCCAGTTGTTTCTCTCCAAGACCTGCTACTTCTTGGCCATCAAGATAATACTCTCCACTGGTTGGTGTATCCAGCATTCCGATGGTATTCATCAACGTAGACTTACCAGAACCAGACGGTCCCATAATGGCGACAAACTCACCTTCTTGAACTTCTAAGTTAATATTTTTTAGGACCTGCAGTTCTTGGTCACCATTTCGATAACTTCTACAGATATTTTTGAGACTAATTAGTTTCTTCATCAGCCTTCACCTCTTTTCCTTCTTCCAAGGAAGATGTTGGATTACTGATGACCTTGGCTCCGTCTGTCAAACCTGAAGTAATTTCTTGGTTGTCTGCGTCCGCATTCCCCAAAGTAACTTCTACCTTCTTCGCTTTTTTCTGCTCGTCAACGATCCAGACATAGTTTTTGTCATTTTCGGTAACGACACTTGTTAAAGGAACAAGGATGGCCTTACTCTTATTTTTGACTTCCACACTGACAGAGAAGCCTTGTTTCAACTCACCGATATCGCTAGTCACATCAACAGTATAAGGGTACTTAGATCCAGTATTTCCTCCAAGGGCTGCATTTGCTGCTTCCCCGTTGTTTTTAGGATAATCAGAAATATAGCTGATTTTACCTGTCCAGCTCTTATCTTGATAAACCTTCGAAGTAAAGGTAACTTCTTGCCCAACAGAAAGATTAGCAAGGTTGTATTCAGACAACTCCCCTTTGACCTGCAAGTTTTCATTACTTACGACATGTACTACCACTTGACTATTACCTGTTGGCGATTTGGAAACATTACGATTAACTTCAACTACAGTCCCTTCTAGTGTACTGAGGACAGTTGCAGCATCTAGCTGAGCCTGAGCCTTGTTGAGTTGGGCAACAGCATCTGCACGATTATCCTTGGCATCACTGATTTGAGAATCAATAGAAGATACGGAAGAAGTCGCTGCTTGTGCTTGTTCTGGGAGTCCAGCTTCTGTTGGAACCTGTGAAGAAGCTGGTGTAGCTGATGCATTTTCACGAGCTTTGTTTAACTCCTCAATATGACGGTCTGCCTTTGCAACTGCACGATCGGCTGCATCATAGGCAGCTTGAGCATCTGCACTGCTGTATTTGACCAAAGCTTGCCCTTCTTCGACCTTGTCCCCGACTGAAACGAGAATTTCATCTAAATCTCCCTTACTAGCATCAAAATAAACGTATTGTTCATTTTTTGCTGTAACCGTACCTGATAAGAGAACCGATGAAGCAACGGAACCTTCCTTAGCGGTAATGATATGGGAGGTTTCATCCTTGACTGCTGACTGGGAAGGTTGTCTAAAAATCAAAATCCCCGCAGCACCGATAACAATAGCACTGGCAACACCAATCGCTGTGTATAATTGCCATTTTTTTGCCTTTTTATTTCTTTTCATTTTTAAGCTCCTTTATTCTTTTGCCTTACAAAAACCATTATATCAGAAATACCAAGCCCAAACAATGACAGTTCAGATGGAAACAATGACAATTCAGGATCATTATTTCGTTCGGTATTCGTTTGTTGGATTATTGTGCTAGATATATAATACAATATCTTTTTGAATTTGGCAAGCGTTTTTCTAATTTTTTTATCGTAGCAGATTTTTGCATTCAAAAAATAAAAACGATAGAATATGACTATCAAAGCTATAAGGAGTTTTCTATGAGAGAATATGATATCATCGCCATCGGTGGAGGAAGTGGCGGTATCGCCACTATGAACCGAGCTGGTGAACACGGGGCTAAAGCAGCTGTTATCGAGGAGAAAAAATTAGGTGGAACCTGCGTCAATGTCGGCTGTGTTCCTAAGAAAATCATGTGGTATGGAGCGCAAATCGCTGAAAGCCTCCACCACTACGGCCCTGACTACGGTTTTACAAGTTCAGATGTTCAATTTGATTTTGCTAAACTTCGTCAAAATCGTGAAGCCTACATCGATCGTGCCCGCTCGTCTTATGATGGAAGTTTCAAGCGCAACGGTGTTGATTTGATTGAAGGTCGTGCTCATTTCGTTGATGCTCATACAGTCAGCGTTAATGGTGAATTGATTCGTGCAAAGCATATCGTGATTGCGACTGGTGCTCGACCAAGCATTCCAACTATTCCTGGAGCTGAACTCGGTGGTAGCTCAGACGATGTCTTTGCTTGGGAGCAACTTCCTGAATCCGTTGCTATCCTAGGCGCAGGCTATATCGCGGTTGAGCTAGCTGGTGTTCTCCATGCACTCGGTGTAAAAACTGATTTGTTCGTCCGCCGAGATCGTCCTTTACGTGGTTTTGACAGCTACATCGTTGAAGGTCTTGTCAATGAAATGGAAAAAACAGGTCTACCTTTGCACACACATAAGGTACCCGTCAAGCTCGAAGAAACGGAGCAAGGTATTACCATTCATTTCGAAGACGGTTCTAGTCACACTGCCAGCCAAGTTATCTGGGCTACCGGTCGCCGTCCAAATGTAGACGGTCTGGAGTTAGAAAAGGCTGGAGTTACACTCAACCAACGTGGATTTATCCAAGTCGATGAATACCAAAATACAGTTGTAGATGGCATCTATGCTCTTGGAGATGTGACTGGTGAGAAGGAACTGACCCCAGTAGCCATCAAGGCAGGACGTACCCTATCTGAACGCCTCTTCAACGGGAAAACAAATGCTAAGATGGACTACACGACTATCCCTACTGTTGTCTTCTCCCACCCAGCAATCGGAACCGTTGGTTTAACTGAGGATCAAGCTATCAAAGAATACGGCCAAGATAACATCAAAATCTACAAGTCAAGCTTTGCATCTATGTACTCAGCCGTTACAAACCATCGTCAAGAATCTCGCTTCAAACTCATCACCGCCGGTGCTGACGAAAAAGTTGTTGGACTTCACGGACTTGGTTACGGAGTGGATGAGATGATTCAAGGATTCGCTGTGGCCATCAAGATGGGAGCAACCAAGGCGGACTTTGATGCTACAGTAGCTATCCATCCAACTGCCTCAGAAGAATTTGTGACCATGCGCTAATTGCCGAAAGAGACCACATGTGGTCTCTTTTTACTTGCAAAATCGGCTGTTACAAAATTGTTACCTTGTTTTTAAAAATAGGTTGACTTTTCTTTCTGAATTAGTATAATAGTTACTATAATTTTGAAAAGAGGTTAACAGTTTTGAAAAAAGCTCATATCTATGCCATTCCTGCTATCGGCGCTGCTCTCATCGCTGTATTGGCACAAATCAGTCTCCCTATCGGTCCTGTCCCCTTCACTCTGCAAAACTTTGCGATCGGTCTGATTGCTACTGTTTTTAGACCTAGGGAAGCTGTTTTATCTGTAGCTCTCTATCTCCTGCTGGGTGCTATTGGTCTACCTGTCTTTGCAGGGGGTGGTGCAGGATTTCACGTTTTAATCGGCCCAAGTGCAGGTTATCTTTGGTTCGACCTTGTCTATGCTGGACTTACATCTTATCTCATCCATCAAAATAGTGGCTACATTCGCATTTTCCTAGCCAACCTCTTGGGTGACTCCCTCGTCTTTGTTGGAGGCATTCTCAGCCTCCACTTCCTAGCTGGTATGCCATTTGATCAGGCACTAGCTGTCGGTGTCCTTCCCTTTATCCTCCCTGATCTTGGTAAGATTATTGCCATTAGTTTCATTAGTCGTCCCCTACTCAAACGATTGAAAAGCCTTCCATATTTTTCAAGATAAAAGAATAGTCCAGAACCATTGTTCTGGACTATTTCCATTCTAAGAATCAACTGTACACTATTTAGATACTTGACTATTCTTATACCAGTATGAATATTAATCGTTTTATTCTTCAAATTATAGCTATTCAAAATATGCAAAGTAGAAAAGTATTCTAATTGATTCAAACCAAATATGCTTCCATTGATTTCGGAAGGTTGGCAATTGTATACTTTTCAGAAAACGCATTTTCACTGAGAGAGCTATATTTTATAAATTATTTGTGATACAATAGAGCTACCTAAAAGATTCAGAAAATTTAATGTTCATTGATTGTTTATATTAACTTGAACATTCTGATTTTTCTTCATTCAAAAATAACTGTAAATAATTATAAGAAGAAAGGTAATTCTATGGCAAAGAATACTCGTGAGCTAATCATTAGAGCTCTCATCACACTAGCTAAGAAAAATCCTCAGCGTAGTTCCTTTACAATGACTGAAATTGCTGCTGAAGCTGGTATTTCACGACAAGCGATTTATCAAAAGCATTTTAACAACTTTGAAGATATTATCGAATACATTCACGAAGAGACCAATCAGCACATTTTTAACGTCTTTAATAAGTTCTGCCCTAGCAATGATGGAGATCCTATCAGCTTTTTAGCAGACCATATACTTCCTCTCATATACGAAAAAAGGGAAGTTATTAACACCTTGTATACCACACAAGTCGACCCATGTTGGAAGGAATTTCTTCGTGGAACATACTCTGAATGGGTCCTCAAGAATGTCAATTACCAACTGAAATATAATTTTAATAAAGAAGACATCGCTTATATCATTACGACTATGGCAATCTCTTTCATTGAGGTCTGGATTCGTAAAGATAATCCAATTCCACCTGAAGAGTATAGAGAGACTTTCATTCAATTGGCTAAGACTTCTCTTTGTGACTATATCGTGTCCTAAAAAAAGAATCTTGAGTTGCACTCAAGATTCTTTTTATTGTCCCCCTTTAAAGGCATCGACCATTACCTGAAATTCTTCATTTGTAAGAGTAATTCCCTTGCCCATTTTGGTATGGTCAGGACTCCAAGAACGAATATCAAACTTTGCTGGTGCTCCATTAAAGCTAACGCGATTTAGTTCTTTGGTCCATCCTTTGTCATTTTCAGACAAGGTGAGCAAGTGTTCTTCGATTTCAAATGTAAATTCTGCCATTTTTAACTCCTTTATGTGGTATGCTTTCTATAGTTTATTCGTAAAAATCTTGTGGTTTTTAGGAAAATTTTATATAATGTGGATATATAAGAAGGGAGGATTCTATGAGACAGACATTCAAACTAGTTCTAGATAAACTACATGGTTTTCTCAATGGGAATGATGATCATCCTCAAATCAAGGACAACTCCCTCACTGCTATGATTGAACAAGCCAT
Source organism: Streptococcus sp. 27098_8_70 (assembly GCF_041432215.1). Classification (GTDB taxonomy): domain Bacteria; phylum Bacillota; class Bacilli; order Lactobacillales; family Streptococcaceae; genus Streptococcus; species Streptococcus oralis_CP. The sequence goes on along the minus strand of NZ_JAPVZD010000001.1, from coordinate 104,225 downwards.
CCAGAAAAAGACGGCTGTTCATGTCATACTTGCTGAGACAAGTTTTACGGGTGATATTGTCAAACACGATGCTAACCGCCAACAAATCATCGTCAAAAATTTTTCAAAAAACGTGACCCGAATCATTCGTATCAGTGACATTAAGCGACTTCGCTTCGTTCCCTCAACTGTACAAAAAGCTCAGAAAAGCCTATTTAAGAAAGAGTGAGATGTTCTTTGCATCCCACTCTTTTTCTTAACGGATTTGTTCAAAATGAAGATGAACGGCGATATGGTCGCCATAACCACTTCTCTCCAAATCGCGTTGCAAGCGATAAGAGATATAGTGTTCTGCAATAGTAATGTAGCCAGCTCCAAGTAAGCGGTGCTCGACCATTGATTGGATCATGCTGATAGTCGCACGTTCCACTTTTGCTTCTTCCAAGTCCAAAACGACTTTTTTAGTAACTTGCGCTAGGTTTTGACGCAGGTCATCGGTCAAAACATAAACTGTTTGAGCTGCCTTTAGGACAGCTTGGTAAATTTTATCTGGATCAAATTCAGCAATTTCTCCATTACGTTTGATTACTTGCATAAGGTTCTCCTTTATTCTTTGTTTTCTTTGATTTCAGCCAGCATCTTTTCTTCTTCGGCTGTCAGTTGATAGTTTTCTAGCAGGTCAGGTCTGCGCTCGTAGGTTTTCTTTAGACTCTCATAGAGCCGCCACTGGCGAATCTTTTCATGGTGCCCACTCATGAGCACATCTGGCACGACCATGCCTCTATAGTCATAAGGGCGAGTGTACTGAGGATATTCAAGAAGTCCCGAAGAGAAGCTATCATCTTGGTGGCTAGACTCCTTACCAATCACTTCTGGTATCAAGCGCACGGTCGCATCAATCATGGTCATGGCCGCCAATTCTCCTCCAGTCAAAACATAGTCTCCTAGGGAAATTTCATCGGTTACCAAGGTCTTGATACGCTCGTCATACCCTTCATAGTGACCACAGATAAAGATTAGTTCCTCTTCCTGAGCCAAATCCTCAGCGTAAGCTTGATCGAACTGTTTTCCAGCAGGATCAAGAAGAATGACACGGGGATTTTTCTTTTCAATAGCATCAAAGGCATCGAAAATGGGTTGAGCCCTTAGCAACATCCCTTGACCGCCTCCGTAGGGTTCATCGTCAACATGACGGGCCTTTTCAGCGTATTCTCTGAAATTATGGTACTGGATATCCAAGAGCCCTTTTTCTCGAGCCTTTCCAACAATCGAGTGCTCTAGCGGAGAAAACATCTCAGGAAAGAGGGTTAAAATATCAATCTTCATCGTCTAACCCTTCTAAGATTTCCACTTCGACCCGCATGTTTGGAATATCAACATTGAGAACTACTGGCGGAATGTAAGGTAAAAGCAAATCACGCTTACCTTTTCGTTTGACCACCCAGACATCGTTGGCACCTGGTTGTAGGATTTCCTTGATAGTTCCTATCAAGTTATCTCCCTCGTAAACATCCAAACCGATAATCTCGTGATAGTAGAATTCTCCATCATCTAAATCGTTCAAATCTTCCTCAGCGACCTTGAGACTATAACCCTTGTACTTTTCAATCGCATTGATATGATACATGTCTTTGAATTTGATAATGTCAAAGTTCTTATGCTTGCGGTGACTTGCAATGGTCACTGTTTGAACAAACTGATCTTTTTCATCAAATAAAGCCAGCTCTGCCCCTTTTTTAAACCGTTCTTCAGCAAAATCCGTCACAGACAAGACTCGCATCTCACCCTGTAGACCCTGCGTATTGACGATTTTTCCAACATTAAAGTAGTTCATCTTGTCTCCTGTATCTATTTCTATCCTTTATTTTATCACGTTCCAGGGATTTTCACAAGTTGGATAGGTCCTATCTTACAAGGCTACTACTTCTTCAAAAAAATCACCAACTATCTGATTAAACTCTTTAGGATGGTCATTCATCGGTTGATGTTTGCTGTCTGAAATCGTTACTTGATACGCATTGGGATTCAAGGCAATGATACCATCATAGATTATTTTTAGGTGTTTGGGAAAATCGTTTTCTCCTCTTACTAATAGCATGGGAGGATTTCCTTTATATCCTTCTATCTCATGGACTGCCAAGAAACCTGTGATTCCAAGATTCAAGAAAACATCTCGCCCAGTTTCTATAATAGCCGTCTTGACCAATTCTCTTGTGATAGGGTTATCAGTACACATTTTTGAATTTTTATCAGCAATCACATTCCAAGGAATCGTCTTGTACATAAGAGAACTATATTTGATTCGACCTCTTTCTTTCTCTGATAGGTATCGATGCTGTCCCCAACTATCTACCATGACCAAGGCTAGGACTCTTTCTGGATGACGATAGGTATACTCTTGAAGTGGATTTCCTCCCCAAGAATGACCGACCAATATCACCTTATCTAGCTGAAAATAGGATAAAATAGCATCTACATCTTGAATAGCGCCTTCCAAGTCGGGAAGTCCAACTTTCATAGGTGATTCACCCTGCCCTCTAACATTGACAAAGTAAAGGTCAAATCCATCAAAAGCATCATACTGGTGGGCCCACATCTGACTACGTCCACAAGCTCCATGATAAAAAATAATATGCCCTTTACTTGCTCTTCCAGGACGATGATAAACAACCAAATCACAATCTACGACTGCTATAAGATGACGTTTCAACATCTCGTGTTCTCTGTTATAAAAAGCAATAGCTTCAGCAATATCATTTGGCTTCATTTCTACATTCGCTCCTCTTTATCCTGATATCATTCTTTGTATCTATTTTATCATGCTATATTAAAATCATGGTTTTCTAAACTTGATTTCATTAAAAATTTTGAATTTTCTGCATCATTTAGATAAAGAAAAAGACTGCTAAGCAATCTTTACTTTTCTCTCATCAGATTCATGCCTAAAATTCCAGCAATAATCAGAGCAGCTCCTATCACATGGTAACTATAAATTGGTTCGTGGAGGATAAGAGCCCCAGCTAGAATAGTCAAAACTGTTCCAAGATTGCCAAAGACACTGACGGTTGATGCCCCGAGGCGAACAATAGCATAGATAGAGAGACTACCAGTCACGATAGATGCTAAAATTCCCAAATAGAGGATGGAAAGCAGATAGGGCAGCTGTCCAAACGGCGCAAAGTAAGCTAATATGTTCCCCTCTAGATAGTGCGAGGTCAGACTCAGCGTATTAAAGGTGACGAAGCCAACAAATATCACAACAGCTGTCATATCCATGGCCCTATAGCGACCTCCTTTAGCCTTGCTGAGAATATTGTTTATCGCATTGGCAAGAACAGATCCCAACATCAAGAGAAAGCCCAAGCTAGCAGTTTCCGTGCTAAAGTTCGCTCCTTTGCTAAGGAAGATGAAAACTACTCCTGCTACGGATAAAATTAAAAAGAACTTTTGCAGCAAACTTGTCTTTTCCTTGAGAAAGACCGATGCTAAAAGGAGTGTAAAAATTGGGACAAGAGCTTGTAAAATTCCCGCTTCAGAAGACGATATATACTGTAAGGCAAAAGATTGAAAAATAAAAAAGAGAAGTGGATAGAAAAGACTCATAGGAAGAATAGAAAGAATATCTTTTCTACTTAAACTCACTTTGATAAGTTTGGTTTGATGAAGGACGACCAATACCAAAGCTGCGATTGTATAGCGATGTGCCAAGTTTGTAAGAGGACTGGCATAGCCCAAAGCTATCTTAGTAAATAAAAAAGAAAAACCAATGATGGCTGAAAAGGATAAGGCTGCTAGGTAAGCTTTTGTTTTCTCGTTCATAGAATGTTACTCCCTTTAAAAATAGCTATTCTCAAGATTAATTGACTAGAATTCCTTAAGACTGTCTATCCATTTTAGCATAGTAAAATCCTAGATGCTATTTCTAGGATTGGTATTTTATTCCTTCTTTCACCGTTTATCTATTACATTAGCTAAAAAGGATTCAGCCAGTCTGATCTGCTTTTCTCGTTCTTTTCTTACAAGTTCTAGCTTGTCTGCCTCTTGGAGATTCCTTACTTTGATAGCATAATCCGCGGAAACGATGGCGTGTCCTCTCATATGGGCTGTTGAAATAGCTTGTACAAAGACTCTGGCAGCGTACTTAGCGATTTGATTTTGGGCATTTTTGGAGAGGAGATTTGCTGCGAAACCTGCTTTTCTCAACTCATGAGGTGAGAACTCATTTCTCAATCGTGCATCAAAAGCCTCATAAGTTTGCCGAATTATTTTATTTTTCTCACCTTCATCACCGATATCAATTAAAGATAAGAAATCTTGCGAGTTCTCTAATGCCCATCGAGCTAGTTCTTTCTGAGGAAGTCTATCCAGTATTTGTTCTAGCTCCAATCTTTTCTCAGAGTCATCCCAAATGGCAACTTTGTAAGGACTGGGTAGGTGATTCATTTTAGTCTTATAGGCAGTTCGTTCAAACTCATTCCATGCATAATCCTCAGGTTTCATTGCTTTCTCTATTCTTTCTTACTAGCTAGCGTAAGCTAGGAGAAACCTTTCATATTAGTGAAAAGAGATTACTCCTAGTTCTCTTGGAAGTTATCCAAAAATCCTTCCAAATCTTGTTTGTGCTGATACTTAATGGCTGCTTTTTTATCTTTTTCAAAAATGGTTTTGGTTAGGTCAATGTCGTTGATGGCCGCAATTGCGACAGTGTAGTGAATAATATCAGCTAGTTCTTTGGCAAGTTCCTCGTTTGAGTCCTGGACGCCCTCTTTTCGACCAGAGCGCCCATTCAAGACCTCAGCTACTTCTCCAACTTCCTCCACTAACTTGATAAAGAGGCCTTCCTCAGTCCGAGACTGCTGGTAATGTTCGAGTAAGTAGGCTTGTAATTGTCTAAATGTTAAATCTTTCATCTTCAACTCCTCACAAAAAAGCGAGACTTCTGTCCCGCTTTTCTTATTTTTCATCGATAACGATTCTTACTTTCTTGTCTTCAGTTGGGACAGAGTAGACAATCGTTCTTATCGCTGAGATAGTGCGACCTTTACGACCGATAACACGACCGACATCGCTCTGGTCAAGATCCAAGTGATACTCCAAAAAGTCTGGTGTGTCTTCAATCTTGATAGTTAAGGCATCAGGTTGTGAAATCAAAGGTTTCACAATCGCAATAATGAGATTTTCAATCGTATCCATCTGTCAACCTACTTTAAACTTATTTTGAGAATTTAGAATCGTGGAATTTTTTCAATACGCCTTCTTTTGAAAGGATGTTGCGTACTGTATCTGAAGGTTGAGCTCCATCAGCCAACCATGCAAGAACGCGGTCTTCTTTCAAAGTTACTTGGTTTTCAGCAACAAGTGGGTTGTAAGTTCCAACTGTTTCGATGAAACGTCCGTCACGTGGTGAACGTGAGTCTGCTACGTTGATACGGTAGAAAGGTTTTTTCTTAGAACCCATACGAGTCAAACGGATTTTAACTGCCATTTTTTAATGTCTCTTTTCTTATTTTTTATTTCGGTGAAATAGCTGAGCTATTTAGCACATGTTCTATTATAGCAGATTTCTGACAGGTGTCAAGAAAAAAACTTGACAGAGTTTTAATTTTTTTACTACTAGAAATTTTTAGTAAAATATTTTACATTTGAAATCAAACTCCTTTTAAGGTACAATGATAGAAATGAATTTTTGAGAGGTTAACAATGAAAAAACTAGCAACCCTTCTTTTACTATCAACTGTAGCCCTTGCTGGATGTACTAGTATCCAACGTGGTCTCCGTGGTGACGAGTATGTCGACTCCAGTATCTCAGCTGAAGAAAGCTCAAAAGCAGCTGCTCAGGCTGCCAAAGATTTGAATGACGCTTTGACCAATGAAAATGCCAACTTCCCTCAACTTTCTAAGGAAGTTGCTGAAGACGAAGCTGAGGTCATTTTACACACAAATCAAGGCGATATCCGCATCAAACTCTTTCCAAAACTAGCACCTCTTGCGGTTGAAAATTTCCTTACTCACGCTAAGGAAGGCTACTATAATGGCATCACCTTCCACCGTGTTATTGATGGCTTTATGGTCCAAACTGGAGATCCTAAGGGAGATGGTACAGGGGGCCAATCTATCTGGCATGATAAGGATAAAACGAAGGACAAGGGAACTGGTTTCAAAAATGAAATCTCTCCTTACCTATACAATATCCGCGGAGCCCTTGCTATGGCTAACACTGGTCAACCAAACACCAACGGTAGCCAGTTCTTCATCAACCAAAACTCAACAGATATTTCAGCTAAACTCCCTACAAGCAAGTATCCAAAGAAAATCATCGAAGCCTATAAAGAAGGTGGAAATCCAAGTCTAGACGGCAAACACCCTGTCTTTGGTCAAGTCATCGAGGGTATGGATGTTGTTGACAAGATTGCCAAAGCTGAAAAAGATGAGAAAGACAAACCGACTTCTGCTATCACCATTGATAGTATCGAAGTGGTGAAAGACTACGACTTCAGCAAAAAATAAGCCATCAACAGATACAGATAAGGAGACGATGATATGATTCTATTTTGGGGTTCTAAAGGTTATCAGAAAGATTTGGGACATACGCAAACAGCGATCGAATGTGGTCATTGTAACAATGTCGACACTTGGGAAATCGTAGAAACTGGGCGCAAGTTCACCCTTTACTGGATTCCACTTTTTCCTTATGGTAAAAGTTACTTCGTTTCTTGTCCGATTTGCCACTACGGTAAAGAAATTGAGAAATCTGAAGTTGAAAACTATTTAAATTACTAGTCAAAAAAGCCAAGTCATTTCGACTTGGCTTTTTTAGCGGCTTTAAGTTAGCTTGTTAAAATCCCAGATTTGGTCCATCCAGCCTTCATAAAACTCTGGTTCGTGACAAACCATAAGAATCGATCCCTTGTATTCTTTGAGAGCGCGTTTGAGTTCATCCTTGGCATCTACATCCAAGTGGTTGGTCGGCTCGTCCAGCACTAAGACGTTGTTTTCACGATTCATCAAGAGACAGAAACGCACCTTGGCTTGTTCACCACCTGATAAGACCTGAATTTGGCTTTCGATATGCTTGGTCGTCAAACCACAGCGGGCAAGGGCTGCACGAACTTCTGCTTGGTTAAGGGCAGGAAAGGCATTCCAGACAGCCTCTAGTGGTGTTTGACGATTTCCACCTTCTACTTCCTGTTCAAAGTAACCAAGTTCTAGGTAATCACCGCGTTCAACTTCCCCAGCGATTGGCGGTATAATGCCCAAGAGAGACTTCAAGAGAGTTGTTTTCCCAATACCATTGACCCCGATAATAGCAACCTTTTGATTGCGTTCAAAAGTAAGATTTAAAGGCTTAGTCAGAGGACGGTCATAACCAATCTGCAAGTCCTTGGCTTGGAAGATAAAGCGCCCTGGCGTACGAGCTGGTTTGAAATCAAAGGATGGTTTTGGCTTCTCACTTTGCAGTTCGATAATATCCATCTTGTCGAGTTTCTTTTGACGGGACATGGCCATATTACGCGTTGCAACACGCGCCTTGTTTCGAGCTACAAAGTCCTTGAGGTCTGCAATCTCTTTCTGTTGACGTTCGTAAGCTGCCTCTAGCTGAGATTTCTTCATGGCATAGACTTCTTGGAACTGGTAGTAGTCACCAGAGTAACGCGTCAACTGTTGATTTTCCACATGGTAAACGATATTGATTACGTCGTTGAGGAAAGGAATATCATGCGAAATAAGGACAAAGGCATTCTCATAGTTTTGGAGATAACGCTTGAGCCAGTCAATGTGTTCAGCATCCAAGTAGTTGGTTGGCTCGTCAAGCAACAAAATATCTGGTTTTTCAAGGAGGAGTTTAGCCAAAAGCACCTTGGTTCTTTGTCCACCTGATAAGGCTGTTACATCTGTATCCATGCCATAGTCCATGACACCCAGAGCACGCGCTACTTCATCAATCTTAGCATCCAAAGTATAGAAGTCACGACTCTCCAAACGGTCTTGTAGTTCGCCAACTTCTTCCATGAGCGCGTCGATATCCGCTCCGTCTTCAGCCATTTCCATATAGAGGTCATTGATACGAGCTTCTGCTTTAAATAGCTCATCAAAGGCTGTACGCAAGACATCACGCACGGTTTGACCTTCCTTTAGTACAGCGTGCTGATCCAGATAGCCAGCAGTCACATATTTGGACCACTCCACCTTCCCTTCATCTGGTAACATCTTACCAGTCACGATGCTCATAAAGGTTGATTTCCCTTCACCATTGGCGCCGACTAGACCGATATGTTCTCCCTTGAGGAGACGGAAGGACACATCTTCAAAAATTGCACGGTCACCAAAACCGTGACTTAAATTTTTAACTTCTAAAATACTCATTCTAATTCCTTATCTTGTTTTTATGCAGTCCTTTATAGAGGACCCAAGCCAGATAGCCTCCCAGGGTATTGGTCCACAAATCATCAATCTCAAAGACGCGATTAAAATCAAAGAAAAAGTCTAAGACCAGTTGCGTGCACTCGATTCCTAAACTCAGTAGAAAGCTGAGAAGGATGATTTTTTTGGTTTGTCGCAAGTTTGGGCAGAGATAGATCAGTTGAAAGACTAGTGGGAAAAGCAAGAAGACATTTAAAATGTTCTGCAAAAAGATCCAAAGGACTTGTCCCAAACTAGTCACTTCACCCAGTTTCCAAAAGGAGTTTAAGGGAGTTAAAAGAAAAACCAGGCGTCCAAAAGTTTGAATACCTGGAGTTTCCACTCCTGTAGGAAGTTGAGGTTGGGGAGTAAAACAAAAACAGACAATGCAAAGACTGTAAATAGCCACTCCCAATCTTAAGATTAATTCTCTTTTTTTAGTCATTTTATGGATTTACCGCTGCGACTGCCTTCTGGCGGTCACGTTTCATTGTATTGGAGCGTAATTGTCCACAAGCTGCATCAATATCTGTACCATGCTCTTGACGGACAACACAGTTGACCCCTTTTTTCTTGAGGGTATCGTAGAAGGCCATCACGCGCTCTTTAGGACTACGGCTATATTGGTCATGTTCACTAACTGGGTTATAGGGAATCAAGTTTACATAAGACAATTTCTTGATGTTCTTGAGCAATTCAGCCAATTCCAAGGCTTGTTCTACACCATCGTTGACTTCATTGAGCATGATGTATTCAAAGGTCACACGGCGATTGGTTGTTTCGATATAGTACTCAATAGCTGCAAAGAGCTTTTCTATCGGAAAGGCACGGTTAATCTTCATGATGCTTGAACGCAATTCATTATTGGGTGCGTGAAGGGAAACAGCCAGATTAACCTGTACACCTTCATTAGCAAAGTCACGAATTTTATGGGCCAAACCTGAGGTTGAAACAGTGATGTGACGAGCACCGATAGCCATCCCCTTGTCATCATTGATGGTACGAACAAAATTCAAAACATTATTGTAGTTATCAAATGGTTCACCAATTCCCATAACAACGATATGGCTGACACGTTCGTCCTGACCACGCTCATCAAAGTATTTCTGAACCAGCATAATCTGCGCTACGATTTCCCCGTTATTGAGGTCACGTTGCTTCTTAATCAAGCCTGACGCACAGAAGGTACAACCGATATTACAACCGACCTGAGTGGTCACACAGACTGACAAACCATAGTGTTGACGCATGAGTACTGTCTCAATCAACATGCCATCTGGCAACTCGAAAAGATACTTAACAGTACCGTCAGCTGACTCTTGTACAATCCTTTGTTTCAAAGGATTGACCACAAACTGGTCATTGAGCTTAGCAATCAAATCCTTGGAAAGGTTGGTCATTTCTTCAAATGACTGGACACGTTTACGGTAAAGCCATTCCCAGATTTGATCTGCCCGGAATTTCTTTTCTCCTTGTTCTAATACCCACTCTTGCATGGTTTGACGTGTTAAACTATAAATAGACGGTTTCATCTCTTCTCCTTATTCTCTATCTATTTCTGACGAATGACAAAATGGCGCTGTCCCTTGTCCTCTTTCTGAGACTTTTGGTCCTTATGACGACGTCTATTTCGCTTATCCGCATTTGGTTTTCTCTTGTTTTGCGAAGGTTTCTTGCCTCTTCTAGGAAGGTTTTCCTCTTCCTTTTTACGCAATTTTTTGTCAAATGAAGCCCGTTTCGGTGCTTGATTTTCTAGGACAAAATAGGCACAACCATAACTACAGTACTCCAAAAGATAGTCCTGTAAGCGACTGATCTTTTCAATTTTTTCCTCTGTTCGATCGTCTTTGTAAAAACCACGTAGGCGGAGCTGTTCATTACTCCAGTCCCCCACGACATAATCAAACTTGGTCAACACTTCTGAAAAGCGTTGATTAAAGACTGTCACATCGAAAGCATCCTTGATATTTTCAACCAAGGTAAAAGCAATCCCTTCAGTCTCAACCTTATCCCCATTTACTTGAAATTCTGGGCCAGGAAACTTGTTATAGTTGTATAATTCAGGTGCAATTTCTTTACGCATAGTCTTCCTTTTCCACGATTACTTAACACTCTATTTTACCATAATTTCTAGCAGTTGGCACGAATATCCTCTAAATGAAAAAAGTCTGACGATTCTGTCAGACTTCTGCTTTATAACCTTAAAAAGAGAAGATTGACTCTTCCCTCCATATTTTATTATTTAGCTGCTGCGTATAGCTCGTCTACTTTGTTCCAGTTAATCACTGAGAAGAAAGCTTTGATGTAGTCAGGACGCACGTTGCGGTATTTCACGTAGTAAGCATGTTCCCAAACGTCCAAGCCCAAGATTGGTTTTTTGCCTTCTGAGATTGGTGTGTCTTGGTTTGCTGTTGAAGTTACTTCAAGCTTCCCTTCTTTGTTGACAACCAACCAAGCCCAGCCAGAACCAAAGCGAGTTGTAGCTGCTGCTGTAAAGGCTGCTTGGAACTCTTCAAATGAACCAAATGTTGCATCGATTGCTGCTGCAAGTTCTGCTGAAGGAGCTGTTTTTTCTGGAGTCATCAATTCCCAGAAAAGAGCGTGGTTCAAGTGTCCACCACCATTGTTGATAAGCGCTTGGCGGATATCAGCTGGGATAGAATCTACATCAGCAAGCAAGACTTCAAGGTCTTCACCAATTTCAGGGTGTTTTTCAAGAGCTGCATTTGCATTGTTTACATAAGTTTGGTGGTGTTTGTCATGGTGCAAGTGCATTGTTTCTGCATCGATGTATGGTTCCAAAGCGTCGTATGCGTATGGAAGGTCTGGTAAGATAATAGCCATCTGTAATACCTCTTTTTCTTTCTATATGAAAATGATAACGCAATCATCCTCTTTTTTCAAGTTTTTTGCTCAATTTGCTTCTGCCGCGATCTGCAAAAGTGCCTTTTCAAACAGGTACCCCTTTTCATAGACACCTGTCTTAATCTGGTAGTCTGTTTCAATCAAATAAGAAATCGCTCGCTTGAGAAAGGCAATGGAAATCCCTCTCGAATCTCTCAGTGCAAACTTGATTTGATAAGGATTAGGATTTCGCCCCAAGTAAGTTCCCAGACTGCTTGCGATCTGCGATTCCGTCTGACCAGTCTCTGATAAAATCTTCACTTGGGTAAAGGTACGAAACTGTCCTAACATGACAGCTATGAGCTTGATCTCATCCTCCCCTTGCAAGGTCAAGTCTCTAACTAGGTCACGGGCCAGGTCAATCTTCTTAGCTAAAATAAGCTGAGTCAAATCAAAAATATTATCCTGCAAGGTCTTTGGAATGGCCTCGACAATGTCCTTCTCCTCAATCACGCCGTCTGATTTATAAGACTGTAAAAAGAGGAGATTTTTCTGGATTTCACTAAATTGAAATCCGGATTTGAGAAGTAGATTTTCAAAAGACTTTTCTGCAAACTGCAGACCTTGTGTCTGGCTCCATTTTTGGAAATACTGGCGAAGTTCTTGTTCCTTGGGTTCAATAGCATCAAATACAGTCGCATCTCGTTTGAGCAATTTGACCAGCCGTCTTTTACTATCTAACTTTCCTTCTGCAAAAATCAACAACTTGGTTGTTGGTGAAGGGTTATCAAGGTATTCTTCAAACGACTTGAGCTCATCATCTGCTAAAAAGCGTTTCTTGGCTGTTGTGATATCGACAAAATGGTCTAATATCACGATTTTCTCATCCGCAAAGAAAGGGAGACTGACCAACTCCAACTCTAAGTCTTTATAAGCTACTTCTTTCATATCAAAGTAAGCAAAATTGAGATCAGCTGGATCATAACCAATCTGCCTCAACACCTGACTCTTCATAACTTCAAACTGGCCCTGATCTGTTCCTGTAAATAGATTCAAGCTAGATAGATTTGATAAAGTCAACTTCTGACTGTCTTCAATGGCTAGCATCATCTCTCCTTTCTTCTGATTTTTTATTAAACTTAATCAATATAGCGCAATTTCCCACGGAAATCTTCTAGGCTCTCATACCCTTTTTCCGCCATAATAGCTTTCAGTTCATTGGTAATGCGTTCAAAAGCACCGACGCCTTCTTTGTGAAGGGTAGTCCCTACTTGCACCATACTCGCACCGCAGAGGATGTGTTCAAAGGCATCACGACCCGTTAGAACACCACCAGTTCCGATGATTTGAATTTGCGGATTGAGACGTTGGTAGAAGGCATGTACATTCGCTAGAGCAGTTGGTTTGATGTACTCTCCACCAATGCCACCAAAACCATTTTTAGGACGAATCACGACAGACTCATCTTCTATATAAAGGCCATTTCCGATAGAGTTAACACAGTTGACAAACTTAAGCGGATATTTGTTGAAAATAGCTGCTGCTTGGTCAAAGTGAACAATGTCAAAATATGGTGGTAATTTAATTCCAAGAGGTTTGGTAAAGTAGGCAAATACTTCTGCCAAAATCCGGTCTGTTGTCTCAAAATCATAGGCAATCTGGGGTTTTCCTGGAACATTTGGACAAGAAAGATTAAGCTCTGTCAGCCCTTTGAATTCACTCTCTTGAACTTTTTTCAAGATGGTATGTGTTTCTTCTGGAGACATGCCGACTAGGGAAAGGAAGAAAGTACGGTTTGGCTCTTTTTCCTGCAAGTCCAAAAGATAGTCCAGATAGTAGTCTAAGCCATTATTTGGTAAGCCCATGGAGTTGATAGAACCAAGTGGAACATCCTGGTAGCGTGGCTCAGGATTGCCCTGACGAAAGTCCAAGGTCGCTGTCTTCGTGACAAAAGTACCCGCTGCTGAGTTTTTGACCCCTTCAAGCTCTTCTATCGTCATACAAGCCACACCCGCTGCATTCATCAAGCAATTGTCAAACTCAAAGCCAGCTATTTGTGTTTTCGTTGATACCATGATTCTGATCCTCCAGATTCCTTTTATTTCTAATATTATACCATACTTTAAGATTTTCTCTTTGAGAAACTAATTTCTATATAAAACGTTCGGTTTTGTAAATTGAAAGAATTTTTAGAAAATTTCTGTTTTTTTCTTTACACTAAAAAAAAATTCTGCTATAATGGCTCATGTAATAAAATATAACAACAAAAAGGAGAACGATATGACATCTGCTAAAGACTATATCCAAAGCGTGTTTGCAACTGTGAAAGCTCGTAACGGGCATGAGGCTGAATTTCTCCAGGCGGTTGAAGAATTCTTCAGCACTTTGGAACCTGTATTTGAAAAACACCCTGAGTATATCGAAGAAAACATCTTGGCACGTATCACTGAGCCTGAGCGCGTGATTTCTTTCCGTGTTCCTTGGGTTGACCGTGATGGAAAAGTTCAAGTCAACCGTGGTTACCGTGTTCAATTCAACTCAGCTGTTGGACCATATAAAGGCGGACTTCGTTTCCACCCAACTGTAAACCAAGGGATTTTGAAATTCCTCGGCTTCGAACAAATCTTTAAAAACGTTTTGACTGGACTTCCAATCGGTGGAGGTAAAGGGGGATCAGACTTCGATCCTAAAGGGAAGACTGATGCTGAAGTGATGCGCTTCTGCCAAAGCTTCATGACTGAATTGCAAAAATACATCGGACCATCTCTTGATGTACCTGCTGGTGATATCGGTGTTGGAGGACGTGAAATTGGTTACCTTTACGGACAATACAAACGTCTTAACCAATTTGATGCGGGTGTCTTGACTGGTAAACCTCTTGGATTTGGTGGTAGCTTGATTCGTCCAGAAGCAACTGGTTATGGATTGGTTTACTACACTGAAGAAATGCTCAAAGCTAATGGTAACAGTTTTGCTGGTAAGAAAGTGGTAATTTCAGGTTCTGGTAACGTAGCTCAATATGCTCTTCAAAAAGCGACTGAACTTGGTGCAACTGTTATCTCTGTATCTGACTCAAATGGTTATGTCATCGACGAAAATGGTATTGACTTCGATCTTTTGGTTGATGTTAAAGAAAAACGCCGTGCTCGTTTGACTGAGTATGCAGCTGAGAAAGCAACTGCTACTTACCATGAAGGTTCTGTATGGACTTACGCTGGTAACTACGACATCGCTCTTCCATGTGCGACTCAAAACGAAATCAACGGTGAAGCAGCTAAACGTTTGGTTGCTCAAGGCGTTATCTGTGTATCTGAAGGTGCTAACATGCCTAGTGACCTTGATGCGATTAAAGTCTACAAAGAAAACGGAATCCTTTACGGACCTGCCAAAGCTGCCAACGCTGGTGGTGTAGCTGTATCAGCGCTTGAAATGAGCCAAAACAGCCTTCGCCTTTCATGGACCCGTGAAGAAGTTGATGGACGCCTCAAAGACATCATGACAAACATCTTCAATACAGCTAAAACAACTGCTGAAACATACGGACTTGGTACTGACTACCTTGCAGGAGCAAATATCGCTGCCTTCGAAAACGTAGCAAACGCTATGATTGCACAAGGTATTGTTTAATTAGTCAATACATCCTATCGGAGGACAAATGATGAACTTACGGCCAATGGAAGTAAAAGACAATCCAGCTGTAGCACAACTCATTCGAGCTAGCCTTGAAGAATTCGGGCTTGACAAACCAGGAACTGTCTACTTTGATTCTCATCTAGATCATTTGGCCGACTATTATCAACAGCAAGAGAGAGCAGCTTACTTTGTTCTGGAAGATGAAGATCAGCTGGTAGGCTGTGGTGGCTTTGCACCAGTGTCCGATAAGATTGCTGAATTACAAAAACTGTATGTCACTAAAAACAGTCGTGGCAAAGGTTATTCCAGTAGGTTGATAAAGCGGATATTCCAGGAAGCCCATCTAGCTGGTTATGAACAGCTTTATCTAGAAACCTCCACTGAACTGGCTACGGCTGTGGCCATCTATCAGCGCTATGGTTTCACATCACTGCAAGAACCACTTTCTAACGCTGCCGGCCACCCAGCTATGAATATCTGGATGATAAAATCCCTCTTATCAGATGAATAGATGGCAGTATACTAATGTAGCCAATGCTATGATAGTAAAGGTATTGTTTCAATTTATTTTTCAATCCCCAATCACTCTGATTGGGGATTTTTATATTGGTTTTAAAAAAGCTCACTATTTTTAATAGTAAGCTTAAAAATCAAAATTCACTTTACTTCTACTAAGGCAAAAGACAGGCATTCAACAATTTCGTTTACTGCTTCATCTATGTTCACATCTTCCTTATCATTCAACATCATTGGAATAACATAAGAAAGACTCAAGGCTAGAATATAACGAACCATTCTTTCATTTGACCAATCTCGAATAACACCATTTTCTTTAAACTGATTCAGAACTGGACTAATTGACTTAATGATAGAGTGAACAATAACATTCCCTAACTGCTCAGAAATAGTTTTATCAATAAAAGAACGACTCAAGAGAATTTTAACTTGCATTTGATTCTCCTGAATGAAAACTAGTCTATCTCGAACAATGCTTCTCAAAAACACTGGAAAACTCTCTTGGTTTGCTGTAAATTTCTTCTCAGAAAAATCAGCAATCACATCTGGAATAACCTGTTCGAGAAAAGTTGACAGAATAGCTTCTAAGATGCCTTCCTTAGTTTTAAAGTAACTAAAAACTGTCCCTTCTGAAACTCCAGCCTCCTTAGCAATAAGGCTTGCTGTTGTATTCTCAAAACCAATTTCTGAAAATAACTTTAGACTTGATAATAACACTTGACGTTGTTTTAAACTCAAGTTGCTATTTTCTAATGTCTGAGCGTACTTTTGTTCTAAACTTTCCATTGCTAGCACCTCTCTGCTACTCTCTTACTTTTACAACTTTCTTACCTCGAGTGTGTCCCGACTTCAGACTACGATATGCCTCTCCAACTGACTTTAGAGAAAAATCATAAATCTGATCAATATTCAGCAGAACCTTCCCATCTGAGACCATTTCCGCTAGAACTTTAAAATCATCATATGTGGAATGTCTAGGACCCGTGAACTGAGCTCCTTTTATCATAACATATGGTGAAGGTACTAGCGTTCCAATAGCCGTGCCCTTCAACCCCAAACTGAAAGCCAATTTAACATAATCACTTCCATAGCAATCCAAGAATTTTGTAATTGGCTTTGTACTTGCTGATAGAAGAGCATTCTGGATGTTCTCTTCGTAAGCTACTGGTATGGCACCTAAGGACTTCAGATAATCTGAATTTTTCTTACTTGCAATTCCAATAACTGTCGCACCCTTAGCAACTGCATACTGTACTGCGATACTTCCAATACCACCTGCTGCTGCTGAAATAACTACAACATCTTTAGAGTTTAGCTCAATCTTTCTAAAAGCACCTCCCACTGTTAGAGAGGCTACACCCATAGTAGATGCATGGTTCATATCAATCATCTCTGGTTTCAACACAATTTCTGATTCATTGACACAAACTTCTGTTGCCAAAGCTCCCCTCTTGGTCCCCAATCCAGGGTCACTGATCATTGTTCCAAAAACCTTGTCCCCTACTGCAAACCGACTTACTCCTTCACCAATTTCTGTGATAACTCCAGCAAAATCCCGACCAACACCTCTTGGAAAGAGAGATGATTTTGACTCAAACCAACGACTTGGCTTCCTTAGTTTCGTCATAAAAGATAGAAAACGAAGTGGCTTTGCCCCCTCAAAAGTCTTATAATCAATAGGATTTAAACCAACTGCATAAACTTCTACCCTAACTTGATTCACTTCCAAAACATCAGATTTAATGTTCACCAAATCTAGCACTTCTTCATCACCGAAACGACCATACTGTATTGCTTGAACAACCATTTCATGAACTCCTTTGTTTATCTATATATTGAGTGAGCACTCAATCATTTTTCTCTGATTATACGCTTATTCTTCATAGATTTCAACTATACTGTTTCCAAAACTTCTAACTAAGTTAGCTGTTCATGATAAAAATAGATCTATTTTCCCTTATGAAAAATTATCAAACTATAAATTAGAGAAATCCGACTGCTTATGAAAGCAGTCGGATTTTTATATATCTAATTTTTCAAAAAATTTGCCTGCTGACCGCTTTTCTTTTAGCTTCTCCAGCAGCTCATCCTCTATAAAAGGAGTCAGGTCGTCAAAATCTTGGCAAACCTTAAAAACCGTCTCTCTGTCCAACTGGCCATAAGCTAGTTCATAATAGTCCTTATTATGATGCCAGTTCTGGTCATAGTTGATATCTTTCCGTTGATAGTAAACAATGTTTTGCTTCGGTGTCAGGTAAAGCTTCTGTGTTAGAATACTTTTCTGATCTTTGGACAACTTGCTACGACTGAAAATCTTAACACCTTGAAAGATCTTGCGCTCATGGATACCTTGATTTGTGACCTTTAATTCAACTCTTTTATAGTGCATATAGTCACCTCCAAAAATTACTTTCATTATATCAGACTCTGGCAGATTTTCAAGCAAAAGTGTCATTTCCAAAAATCTTTAGTCGCCTCTAAAATCTTTTCCGTTGGTGTCACAGTAGCCTCAATAATGCTCTTGCCAGTCTTTTTCAGATAGGCTTGTATCAGATGATAGCCATAAGCATAGCCTGCAGCATAGGGCATACCAACCGGAATTTGACCCTGTATCTCTGCAATTTCATCACCGTAGAGATAAGGAGCCATTTCTGCCATCCCAGTGAACTGAAGCTGACTTGAGATGATGGGCTTAATCTCTTCTAACTGCTCTGGACTGGTTGAAGTGACCCAAGGCCCAATGAGATCTTTGCCATAGAGCTCAGCCGCAAAAGACTCTGCCAATCCTTCACTGACTACCCAGTCTGCTAGTGTCGTCTGCTGGTTCCATTTGATAAATTGGAAGCGGACATTATGATTACACTCGTGGGCTAATGCCGCCTGCACACGTGGCAAAGTATAGTCATTTGGTAGCAGACTAAGCATGAGGTAGCCTGGAATTCCGCCATCTCCGCTATAACCCTTATTGAGCTGTAGCATAGGTTTTTCTGGATTGCCCAATAAAATAGTAAAATGGTAATCCTCAACATCTAAGTCATAGCCAGCCTGCTCAAAAAGCCCAATACTCCTTTTGATGGTATCCTGGCAGTCCTGCCAGAGTTGATCAGAGCTCAGAGAGTCGATAGCTGGTCTATCCTTTTCTGAGAGAGTTGAGGGTAACTGATTCATAAAGCCAAGTAGGAAAAGAGCGTCAAATCCTCCAGGATACTTTGCTTTCAGAGGGATGTGTTGCGTTTGGTATTTGGTTGCAAAAGGTGCTAATATTTTCGCTCGAAAACAGCCTTCTCTCTTTTCTAAAGGAAGCTCGAGCATCTCTTGGTAAACTTTATCTGAACGAATCATATTGATTTGCATGGTAATCTCCTTTCTTATCTATTATTAGTATAATCCCTTACCTAAGGTCAGAGTCAAGAAGAAAATTAAAATATCTATTAAAATTTCATTGAAATTACCTCAAACCGTTCGAAAATTACCTTCAATAAAGTTCTTTAATACTGAGATTATAATATCCAGAGTATCAATAAATTAAAAACTTACTTTTCTACTGTTCATAGGAATGATGATACTAGAAAAAAATAAATCCTGAAGGGTAAAAACTTGTATCATTTTTTATGGAAAGCCTATTATTCAAAACTTGTTTGTCTCCTAGATAAACTATATAATTAGTTCGCCCCTTTTTTGCCCCTTCTTGAACCAAAAGAAAAAACCGCTACTCCTAAGAATAGCGGTTTTATATGTTTTTTAAGCTACTAATGTAGTCGCTCTATTATTTAAGAGTAACTGAAGCTCCAGCTTCTTCCAATTTAGCTTTGATTTCTTCAGCTTCTGCAGTTGGAACGCCTTCTTTGATGACACCTGGTGCACCATCAACAAGTTCTTTAGCTTCTTTAAGTCCAAGACCAGTGATTTCACGTACAACTTTGATAACGCCAACTTTTTTGTCACCAGCAGCTGTCAACTCAACGTCAAATGAGTCTTTAGCAGCACCAGCGTCAGCAGCACCAGCTGCAGCAACAGCTACAGGAGCAGCTGCAGTTACACCAAATTCTTCTTCGATAGCTTTTACAAGGTCGTTCAATTCAAGGATTGAAGCTTCTTTAATTTCAGCAATAATGTTTTCAATGTTCAATGCCATTGTTATTTCCTCCAAATAAGTTTTTAATTTTATAATCGTTTTTCCGTAGCTAGGCTACGCTGCGTAGCTTAAGATTAAGCTGCGTCTTCTTTGTTGTCTGCAACCGCTTTGACTGCAAGAGCAACGTTGCGCACTGGCGCTTGAAGTACAGAAAGGAGCATAGAAAGAAGTCCTTCGCGGTTTGGAAGAGTTGCAAGTGCAAGAATCTCTTCTTTTGATGCGACAGCGCCTTCGATTGCACCACCTTTGATTTCAAGTGCTTCAGCGTTTTTAGCAAAATCGTTCAAGATTTTCGCTGGTGCGATAACATCTTCGTTAGAAAATGCTACTGCAGATGGTCCAACAAATACTGATGCAAGATCTTCAAGACCAGCTTTTTCAGCTGCACGACGTAAGATTGAGTTTTTAATAACTTTATACTCAACTTCGCTTCCACGAAGCTCACGACGAAGAACTGTATCTTGCTCAACTGTCAAACCACGAGCGTCTACAACGACGATAGATGCAGCAGCTTTCATTTTCTCAGCTACTACGTCAACTAGTTCCGCTTTCTTAGCAATAATTGCTTCACTCATTAGTGTGTTCACCTCCGTAATTATTTTGCTTGGGGAATTTTTTCAAAAGAAAAACGCGCCCAAACCTAGACACGAAAGTACAATACGCTTCTTTTTACATGATACGTTTTGTCCTCGGTAGGATCTTTATGAGTCGAGCTCCCCTACTGTCTTAGGCAGTTTTTTCAAACCGTATATAAGTATAGCATAGACAAAAAAAGAATGCAAGATTTTTGCAAACTTTTTTTAAATTTTTTTAAATCTCTACTGTCAAAACTTTGCCTTGCTTAACCACCTGTTCTCCAGCGATATAAACATCATCTACATCACTGGATTTGACAGCATAAACCAGGTGAGAGAGCATATTTCCCTGAGGTTGAAGATGGATTTTTCCTTGTGGTTGAATGACCAGAAAATCTGCCTGTTTGCCGACTTCTAGGCTTCCTATCTGCTTTTCCATTCCTAGAACCTTAGCTCCTTCGATCGTCAGTGCCTTAAGGGCTGCCTCGATAGGGAATTGGCTGGCATCTCCACTCTTCATTTTCTGAAGAAGGGCTGCGGTCCGTCCTTCCTCAAACATATCAAGATTGTTATTGGAAGCAACCGAGTCTGTCGCAATTCCGACTGCTACTCCTGCTTTTTGCAGTTGGATGATTGGAGCTATCCCTGAGGCCAGTTTGAGGTTACTAATAGGATTATGGGCGATTGCCACATGAGAAGTTGCCAAATGTTCAATTTCTCTCTCGTTTAATTCGACCCCGTGAGCAAAGACAGACGGATGATCTAAGTAACCTAGTTCTTCTAGAAAGGCGAGAGGGCGTTTGCCATAGCGTTTCAGGATAATTCCTGACTCTTCCTTGGTCTCTGCCACATGGATATGGATAGGAATGTCCAGCTCTTTTGCCAGTTCTAAGCTTGCTTCCAGCAAGTCTCTACTACAGCTGTAGGGAGAATGTGGAGCTACCATAACCTTGAAATTTGGGTTTTCATATCCTAAGATTTCCTCTATGATGGCTCGTGTTCTGCTTATAGTCTCAGCAGTTGTTTCTGTCTCTGAAGAAAAGAGGGTCGGTGAGAAATAACAACGCATCTTAGACTCCTTGACTGCCTGATAAATTCTCTTAATATCCACACCATTGGGATTATACATATCGTTGAAGGTTGTTGTCCCTGACTGGAGCATCTCTGTCAGAGCTTCTTTGACTGCCTTGGTAGTCATATCGGGAGTAAATCCTGCTTCTGCTGGCCAGATATAGTCATTGAGCCATTCGTGGAGATTGCTATCATCCCGAATCCCTCGCAAGCCTGTCATAGCAGAGTGGGTATGGCAATTGACCAAACCAGGCATAATCCAGGCTCCCTGATAGTCTATAATCTGCTCAGCTTGCTCTAAAATCTCTGGCTTCTCTTGACCGACATAGACGATTTGAGAATCCTTAACGGCTAAAATACCATCCAGATAGACATGGAAATCTTGGTCACAAGTCACGATATTTACATGCTGATAGACTTTCATTGTTTTCTCCTTCTAAGACCCTGATTTTTCTAGCTATTGTAACAAAAAAGTCACCCGAAGGCAACTTTTAGTGTCATTAAGAATTTAAATGGGTAGGAATGACTTATTCAGAGCTAAAGGCCGCAGCTTTTTGCATTTGGTAATACTTGCCCTTTCTATCCATGAGATCCTGATGGTTACCATGCTCCACAATGTCACCATCTACCAAGACAAGAATCAAATCCGCATCCTGAATGGTTGACAAACGGTGAGCAATAATAAAGCTTGTGCGCCCCTTCATGAGTTTGGCAAAGGCATCCTGTACTAGCACCTCTGTCCGTGTATCGATGGAGGAAGTCGCCTCGTCTAAGATAAGAATCTTTGGAATAGCTAGAAAGACTCGGGCGATGGTCAAGAGCTGGGCTTGACCGACAGAGAGAGATTCTCCTGCATTTTCCAACTTGGTATCGTATCCCTGTGGCAACTGTTGGATGAAAAAGTCTGCGTTGGCTGCTTTTGCGGCAGCAATCACCTGCTCCCTACTGGCATCAGGATTTCCAAAGGCAATATTGTCATGAATGGTCCCTTGCTTAAGCCAGGTTTCTTGGAGTACCATGCCAAACTGCTGTCTCAATGACGCTCGGGTATAGTCGTAAATGGAACGACCGTCTAGCAAGATATCTCCCGAGTTAATAGGATAAAAACGCATGAGGAGATTGATAAGAGTTGACTTACCAGCACCTGTCGGACCAACGATGGCTACCTTGCTGCCAGCTGGGATATCGATGGATAAGTCCTTAATCAAGATTCTTTCAGGATTGTAGCCAAAAGAAACATGCTTAAAGGAAATGGCTCCCTTCACTTGGTCACTGGTCAAGACTTCCTTACCTGTTTCAGCCACCTCTGGACTTTCTAAGACAGCATAGACACGCTCTGCACAAGCGAGAGCACTTTGCAACTCGGCTAAAACAGAAGAAATATCGTTAAAGGGCTTAGTGTACTGTTGGACGTAATTCAAAAAAGTCACTAAACGTCCGATGGTCAAGGTGGACCCCATCATGATTCTATAAGCTCCTACTCCAGCAAGAAGAGCATAAATGAGTGCGTTGACAAAGCGAGTTGAAGGATTGACCGTTGATGAATAAAAGATAGCTGACTGAGAATAACCTGCGTAGTTGCCATTCGCCTCGTGCAGTCTTTGGATAAACTCTGTCTGAGCATTAAAGGACTGGATAATAGTTTGCTGGCTAAGAGACTCTTCAATCAACTGAGTCTGAATTCCTCTCGTCTCTGTTTGCTTCTGGAAGAGATGATAGGAGCGTTTGGCAATAAAGCGTGAAATCACCATGGACAGCGGCGTCAACAGCAAGACCAAGAGGGTCATGAGGAGGTGGATTTGAAGCATGGCTAGAATACTAACCAAAATCATCAAAACGCCAATGAAAAATTGGTTAAAAATCATGGTCAAGCCGGCTGCCAGCTGTTCTATGTCTGTGGTTACACGACTGACCATCTCTCCACTGCCCTGCCGATCCACAAAAGCAATCGGTAAACGATGGAGCTTATGAATGATTCGCTCTCGCAAGTCTTTGGTATAAGAGAAGATTAGACGATTATAAAGAAGAGGATTGGCCCATTGTACCAGAGTATTTCCTATGACTACCAAGATCATCTGAATGAAAATCTGCCAAAAAACTGGTGAAGAACCAGTTACGAGGACCTGGTCAATGACCTGCCCAATCAGAATAGGTAGGTAAATTGATAAGGCAACTTGGGCAATAGTTCCTAGAAAGGCTAGGAAAAGGAGGAAAGGGTGACTTGCAAGGTCTTTAGCCAAACGTGTGAGCGTCTGGTTTGCAGTTTGTCGTCTCATTCTAGTCCTCCTTTCCATGTTGGGAAGCATTGATTTCACGATAGACTTGACTGGACTTCATCAAGTCCTCGTGCTTGCCGATAGCTAGGAGCTCGCCTTTTTCCAAGAGGAGAATCTGGTCTGCCATCTGTAAAGTCGAAGTTCGTTGAGAGATCAAGATTAAACTTGTATTTGGCAGATTTTCTCGGATAGCTTTCAAGAGCTTAGACTCGGTAATGGTGTCGAGGGCCGAGGTTGCATCATCTAGGATGAGAAAAGGTGCTCGGCGCAAGACTGCTCGGGCGATAGACAACCTTTGTTTTTGTCCACCTGAGAAATTTCGCCCTCCTGCCTCAACTAGGGCATCTAAGAGTTCTTCCGTATCACTGACAAAATCCTTAGCTTGCGCAATCTCCAAGGCCTGCCAGAGTTCTTGGTCAGTTACTTCTTGATTGAAACCTAAAGTCAAGTTGGAACGAATAGTTCCTTTAAAGAGTTCAACCTTTTGGGGCACATAGGCAATCCAAGACCGCCACTGCTCAAGATTACGAGGACTACATCCATCTCGATAAAGGTCAATGCTCCCCTTGTCTGCTGGATAAAGACCAAGTAAGACTTGCACCAAGCTTGATTTACCTGAACCAGTTCCCCCGATGATACCAAGGATCTGCCCTTGATTCATATCAAAGGAAATGTTTCTCAGAGAAGGCTGGGCCGCATCAGGATAGGTAAAGGTTAATTCTTTGACTTGCAAAACCCGATCACCGGTAGCTTGCTTTTCTTCTAATTCTGAAAAAATATCTTCTGGAGCTTCGGTAAAAACTTCCTCAATTCTCTTGGCTGAGATATAGGACTGGTTGAGGGAATTGATCAGCATGGCGAGCTTAACCAATTCCACCAAAATCTGTAAGAGATAGTTGATAAGGGCAATCAGGGCACCTTGACTGAGTAAACCTCCTTGAATTGAAATATAGCCCTGCCAGATGATGACGAGAAGAGTTCCATTGACAATCAGATAAGTCAGAGGTGTTAACAAACTAGACCAGAAACCCGTCTTTTCTTGCAATCTAGCATAAACTTGGTTAAGGGTTTGAAAAATCTGTAACTCTCGTTTTTCCTGACCAAAAGCACGAATAACTCGCATGCCTTGTAATTGCTGGCGCGTTTCCTGAACCAGCTGATCCGTTTTCTTTCTGAGACTGCTGTAGAGAGGATTGACCAGTCGAGAGAGACCGACAATGACAATCGTCAAAATGACAACCATAACTAAGAACCAGAAAGTCAGCTCAGCCGAGATGCGATAGGCCATAAAAATGGCTCCAAAAACGATAATAGGCGCTCTCAAAAAGAGACGCAGGAATTGATTGATACCAGTCTGAATCTGGTAAGTATCCGAAGTCAAGCGAGTCACCAAGCTAGAAGTTGTCAAACGATCTCTGCTGTCCTTGGGTAATGAAAGAATATGACGATAAAGGTCGTCTGTCAGTTCTTTGGCAAAACCCACCGCAGCCTTAGCTGAGTAAAACTGGGCTACCAAGGCCACTAAAACGCCAATCACTGCAAAGATAAGGAGCAGGCCAATCTGCATCCAGAGATGCCCTTGATCTCTCTGGGGCAAGGATTGGTCAACAATCCCAGCAATCACCATGGGAACTAAGAGCTCAAAAACAGCTTCTAGCAACTTGAACAAGGGGGCTAAAATGGATTCTTTGATATAGGGTTTGAAGTAAGATAGTAAGTGTTTCATAGATCCCTTCTATTCTTATTCTGGAAATGAAGAAAGTGGGAAGCCCCACCCTCTCAGTTTTATTTGTTTAAGTAAGGTAATAGATAGCCATATCCTGCTTTTTCCATCTCATCCTTGGCTATAAAGCGTAAGGAAGCAGAATTGATACAGTAACGGAGGCCACCTAATTCCTGTGGTCCATCTGTAAAGACATGACCCAAGTGAGCATTTCCTGACCGAGAACGAACCTCGATTCGCTCCATTCCATGGCTCAAATCCTTGTAATAGTGAATCAATTCCTTAGAAATCGGACGACTAAAACTTGGCCAACCACAACCTGAGGCAAACTTATCCTTAGCAAAAAAGAGTGGCTCCCCTGTCGTGATATCTACATAAATCCCTTCTTCAAAAGTTTGGTCATAAGCATTACTAAACGGCGCCTCTGTAGCAGCTTCTTGCGTTACTCGGTAGGATTCTTCAGTTAGGTTTTCCTTTAACACCTCTTGACTAGGCTTTTCATAGTTAGAGGCATCAATCAATGGCTTCTCAGCATCCGTCACATCGATATGACAATAACCTGAAGGATTTTTCTTGAGATAGTCTTGATGGTAGTCTTCTGCTAAAATGTAGTGGCGAAGTTTCTCCACCTCTACTGCAATCTTTCGACCCAGTATACGCTCCTGCTCCTGCACCACTGTGTAGATAGCTGGCAAGTCTGCTTCATCCTGATAATAGATTCCCGTTCGATATTGGCGACCACGGTCATTCCCTTGTTGGTTAATAGACAAGGGATCAATAACACGGAAATAATAAAGCAAAATCTCTCTGAGTGACACTGCTTTCTCATCATAAATCACTTGAACCGTCTCTGCATGGTCTGTTTCCTTGAGTAGCTGGTAATTGGTCGTTTCGACTTGCCCATTAGCATAGCCAACACTGGTCGCTAGCACTCCTGAAATTCGTGAAAAATACTCCTCTAGGCCCCAAAAACAACCACCTGCTAGATAAATTTCTGCCATCTTTTTTTCTCCTTTATCAAGTTTTTAACTAATAATCTTCGAAAATCTCTTCAAAGCACGTCAGCTTACATCTGCAACCTCAAAACAGTATTTTGAGCTGACTTCGTCAGTTTCATCTACAACCTCAAAACCATGTTTTGAGCGACCTGCGGCTAGCTTCCTAGTTTGCTCTTTGATTTTCATTGAGTATAAACTTCTTTTCAAAAAAAGGATAGGAAGCCCTCTAGTCAAGAGTTTCCCCATCCTATCTTCTATTCTTTATTTTGCTTCGACACGGACACCTTGCGTATCAACTTTCAAGTCATGCAGTTTGCCTTTGAAAGACTGCTTTTGCAATTCTGCCTTAATCTTCGGCATCTTGTCGTGAGAAGCCAAGACCATAACTGTCGGTCCAGCACCGGAAAGGTAGGTTGCATAGGCACCATTCTCTTTAGCTACTTGCTTAATCGTCGCAAATTCACGGACCAGACTTTGACGATAACGCTCGTGGAAGAGGTCTCCCTCAATCGCTTGGCCAGCAGTCACCATGTCTCCTGCTAACAAGGCTGCAACGGCTATATTGGCGATAGAACTGGCTGCAACAGCTTCCTTGTAGGACAATTTCTTAGGTAAGACACCACGACTGTCGCGAGTGCGCAATTCATAGTTAGGAATGTAAGCTAGAAAATCACATTCTGGGAAGTCTGCTACGATAGCAGAGACTTGACCTTCAACGGAACTCGCAATAACAAGATTTCCATAAATGGCTGGAGCTACATTGTCAGGATGTCCTTCAATCTTGGTAGCCAACTGCAATTTGTCGTGGTTAGATAAGTTGAGATTGCCCAGTTGGTTAGCCAGTTCAATCCCAGCAACGATAACCGAGCTAGAAGAACCCAAACCACGCGCCAAGGGAACATCACTGGTCATTTTCAAGCGTCTCGGTTGCAAGTCAGGCGCAATTTGCAAGGCAATCTTAAGCAAAAGATTACGCTCGTCATGGGGAATCCATTTGCCAATCTGGTGTTCAATCAACCACTCATCCCGTTCTTCACAAACCTCAATTTGAAGATACTTGGTTACAGCTACACCGACCGAATCAAAACCTGGCCCGATATTGGCACTGGTTGCAGGTACAATAATCTTCATCCTATTCTCCTAACACCTTGAAGGTATTCAAGAGGTCAAATTCTGAAGCTTTGGCCAACTCAGCTGAAACATTCTCAAGTTGTGCTTTATTAATCTTATGAGTGATAATCACTACACGCGCCTTGTCACCCTCTTTGCCATCTTGGAGGATTTGCTTGAAGGAAATATCTTGGGCATTAAAGATTTCAGCCAATTTCAAGACCTGACCTTTTGAGTCTGGTGCCAAGATTGAGAAATAGTAGTTTGCTTTAACATCTTCAGGATTTGCCAAAACCAAGTCACGGCTATATTCGTTGAAGTCTTTACCAATAGTACCATCATTCAAGCGACGAACGATACGGACAATATCTGCTACAACACTTGTTGCAGTCGGTTTTTGACCCGCACCTGGTCCGTAGTACATAGATTCACCGATACCGATAGATTCTACAAAAACAGCGTTCATTACCCCATTCACACTGGCAAGTGGATGTGCTTTAGGAAGGAAGGTTGGAGTAACTTCTGCAGCAATACCTGAAGGAGTTTCCTCGATAGAACCAACCAATTTCACTACATAGCCAAGGTCTTGGGCTACAGCTACGTCTTCTGGTGTGATGTTGCGGATTCCCTTGTGGGCTACATCGTCAAAGGCAACCTTCATACCAAAAGCAAACTGGCTCAAAATCACCATCTTGTAGGCTGCGTCAATCCCATCCACGTCATTTGTAGGGTCGCTTTCTGCAAATCCAAGTCTTTGAGCTTCAGCCAGAGCATCATCGTAAGACCAGCCTTCTTCCACCATCTTGGTCATCATGAAGTTGGAAGTTCCATTAACAACGCCAAGAACGCGCGTAATTTTGTCAGAAGCCAACGAATTTGCCAAAGTACGAAGAATTGGAATCCCACCAGCTACTGCTGCTTCATAGTAAAGTGCTACGTTATGCTCTTTAGCGATTTCTAGCAATTCTGCTCCATGGACAGCCAAAAGGTCCTTATTAGCAGTAACAACGTGTTTCCCAGCTTCCAAGGCACGAGTGATAAAGGTTTTAGCTGGTTCGATACGCCCCATCAATTCCACTACGATTGTAATGTCCTTGTCTGATAAAATATCGTCTACATTGGTTACAAAGTTAAAGTCATTTCCTGCTGCAAGCAAGCGGTTCTTTTCATCTTCATCCTTGACCAAAACCTTGGCTACTTCAATCTCTGAATGAGCTGACTGAACGATTTTTTCTCCATTTTCCTTTAGGAGGAAAGGCACGCCACTTGCAACGGTACCAAATCCAAGTAAAGCAATTTTAACTGTCATGTTTGTCTCCTAGAAATTTTCTGATATAGCCATTATAACAGAATTTTATGAAAATTCCTATTATAGTAAATCACTATTTCGGTCTAGAAAAGAAAAAACGAATCCCAAGATTCGTCTTTCCTGATAAATGAAAATTGATTTTAAAAATTATGAACGAATCTTTTGCAGACCGAGAACTGCGTCATGGTTAATCAATATTTGCCCATACTCTTGCAAGACTGAACGACTGATGTCACTGTCGTCTGCAAACTCACGCATACGAGCCAAGAGCCAAGCCGGATATGGACTTGGATGATTTTCCACATCGACTAAGATTGTCAAATAATAGTGTCCATTCATCTTATAGAGTTCAGATGTTTCCATCTGGTAGTTAACCGTCTTTGCAAAAGCAACTAAGTCAGCAAGGCTTGCAAAGCGCAGGATATAGTAGATATAAGGTTCTTTCTTACTCTCAGTCTCCTTGTCTGCCTGCTCTTGCTCTTCTTCCTTTGCTTCGACCTGCTCTAGAGATTGAATGGCCTCAATATCGTCCTTGGTCTTATCTGCAATGCTCTTTTCCAAGGTTTTGAGAAATTCATCCGGCGACATTTGGGCTAATTCTTCCATGTCTGGTAAGTCCGCCAAATCTTCAAAATCCAGATTTTGGTCAATCTTGGACTTGGTCACAAAGACGTCCACCTTATCAGGTTTTGGCGTCACGCGGAAACTCAGCATGCCGCTATCCAAGAAATTGTCTGGCATCTCTAACTCATCTAAAATAGCATAGAAAAACTCTTCGGTTTTTTCCTGAGGAACGAGAAAGTCCGCAATCTCCATTCCTCGATCCATCAAATCATCTAAAGTCATCGTTATTTTCAGTGTTGTATCACTAATTTGTTTCATCTTCATATCTAGTAACCTCATACTTTCAGTCTATCTATTATACTAGATTTTTACGATTTTATCAAAAGAATGAAGCGAGAATGTGATATAATACTAGATATGATTTTAGATTTAAGAAAGAAAGTTCAATGAAAAATATAAAAGTAAATGCCTTGGCCAGCTTGCTGGTCAATATTCTCAATATCGTTTTTCCACTGATAACCAATCCTTATCTGACGCGGATTCTCAGCAAATCCAATTACGGTTATTTCAATACAGCCAATACCTGGGCAAGTTTCATTATTCCACTAGCTGCCTTTGGAATATACAACTACGGGATTCGAGCTATTAGTAAGGTCAAGGATGACAAGAATAAAATCAACTACGTCTTTTCTAAGTTGTTTTATATCTCGGTTTTCACCTCTCTCCTGACGACAGGTATCTACTTCCTCATTATCTTCTTTGACACCAGCATTGAGAATCTGAAAGTCCTGTACTACATCCTAGGGGCCCAAGCACTCTTCCAATTTCTCAATATCGAATGGATGAACGAGGCTTATGAAAACTATGCCTTCATCCTCTATAAAACATTAATTATTCGAATTACCATGCTGGTCGCTATCTTCGCCTTTGTTAAAACGGCAGATGATATTGTTCCTTATGCTATCGTTATGACAGCGACCACTGTCCTCAACTACCTGCTCAGTTTTCTTTGGATTAAGAGAGAAGTTTCTTTTGTTAAGATCGGTTTCGTCGAATTAGCTAAAGCTTCTAAACCGCTCTTCACTATGCTTCTCTTAACAAACGCTAATATGCTTTATACCTTGCTAGATAGAATGTTTATCACCAAGGGACCAGATGAAAACTACATTTCTTATTATACAATTGCCTATAGTATTGTCATGTTGATTGCCAGTGTCTTGAGTGGAGCTATCAACGTTAGTATTCCGCGCCTTGGCTACTATCTCGGTAAAAAGGATTACAAGTCCTATAATTATCTCGTGAATCAAGCGGCATCCTTATTCTATTTCCTTATGGTTCCAACTAGTATTGGGATTATGATATTGGGACGGTACGCAACTGTTATTTATTCTTCTGAAAAATATCTTGAAGCGGGTATCGTAACTAGCGTCTTCGCTTTTCGTACCATCATTTGGGCTATTGAGTTGATTCTTGGTAAACAGATTATCTTTATCAATGACCATGAAAATCGCTTAACAGCCTTCTACTTCCTTGGTGGTGGGGCTAATATACTATTAAATAGCATCTTGTATTTCAATAATATTTTTGCACCTGAGTATTACATCGCTACGACCATTATCGCAGAAACTATCGTTGTTTTACTTGAAATTCATTTTATCAAGAAACACCAACTGATTAGTTTAAAAGAGATTTTTATAACCTTAACACGTTATAGCCTCATATCCCTTGGTTTTATCCCAATCTTCTATATTTTCAAGATGATTTTCCAAATCAATTCCTACACAGTAAACTTTAATATGATTCTCATGGTTCTTTCTACCGTGGCAACTTGTGGTATCTATTACCTCTTGACCCTCTTTATTACCAAAGACAAAACACTCCACTATGCACTGAACCTTGTACTTGCTAAATTAAAACGAAATTAAAAAAATCCCCTACTGATAAATTAGTTGCCAGTAGGGGATTTCTTCTTTATTCTTTTTCTTTCTTTTCAGAAGCGTTGGCTTCTAGATTTGAATCTTGTTTAGGTTGTTCAACAATAGAGGAATTAGCTTCTTGTTTCTGTTCTGGCTTGACTGCCTCGCTATTTACAGCAGCAACAGCCTGTTTCCAGATTCCTTCTTTGTTTACTTTGTAACCATCAGATGTTGTTGCGTTCTTCAACAAAGAACCATCAGCTTGGAAATAGTACCAATTACCATCAAACTGTTTCCAACCTGTTTGCATAGCTCCTGATTCATCAAAGTAATAATGATCACCATTTACTTTATGAAGGCCAACCAACATGATGCCATCTTCAGGATTTAGATAATACCAGACGCCTTTGTATTTTATCCAGCCAGTTTTCATAGCTCCATTTGATTCAAAGTAACGATAATGATTATCAAACCATTTCCAGCTTGTTTGCATAGCTCCAGATTTGCTAAAGTAATATTGCTTACCATCTACTTGATGGAGGCCGACTAACATAACGCCTTCCTTACCTTCAAGATAATACCAAGCATCACCATCTTTCAACCAACCAGTTTGGAGTGCGCCAGACGTAGCGTAGTAATGCCAAGAATTATTTGACCACTGCCATCCAACTTGCATAGTACCTGCAGAGCTGAAGAAATAGTTCTTACCGTCAATCTCTTTAGATCCTACAGCCATGATACCTGTTTCAGGATCCAAATAATACCATGATTCTTTATCTTTCAACCAACCAGTTTTCATAGCACCTGAGTTCGTATAGAAGTACCAGCTATTTTCTTGCCACTTCCAGCCAGTCTGCATGGCACCACTAGCATTCAAATAGTAACGAACACCATTTATATCTTGTCTACCAGTTAACATGATGCCATCTTTATCCAGATAATACCATGTTTCCTGATCCTTGACCCAGCCGGTTTTCATAGCTCCAGAACTTGCAAAATAGTTCCAGTGACCATCAACAAAGACCCAGCCAGTTTGCATGATACCTTCTTGATTAAAGTAGTATGTGCTTCCATTGATATTCTTTTTACCGATGGTCTTTAGCCCATCCTCATCATAGAAATACCAATTTGAATCAATCTTTTGCCAAGTTGAAGGCTTACCTGCTGTTTGGAGTGCACCACTTTCGCTAAAGAACATCTTCTTGCCATTATAGACTTGATGTCCTGTTAGCATCTTCCCATCTGCTGCAAAGAGATACTTTTTCCCTCCGATTTCAGAGAGCTCGCTAAATCGTCTAGCACCATTTGATTGGATATAATACCAAGAGTCATCTAGTTTGAACCAACCACCAGTTTGCATTTTACCATTTTGGTTCAGATAGTAATCATTCCCTTTGGCATTTTCTCCCCAGTCGTCGTTAAGGTGAAGCCAGCGACCTGCTTGCATTTGTCCTTTTCCATTAAAGAAATAAGTGGCTCCGCCAATCTCTCTCCAGCCGATAGCCATTTCTCCGTCAGTCAAACGATATTTCCAATAACCATCTTCTTGATACCATTTTTCGTCAACTACAGGGATATTAGGGAAGGAATTTGAAACATTTGCAAATCCTTTATCGCTAATATCAAAAACGGTAGCGTCTTGAGTTTGGCTAGCAGCATGAAGAACCTGAATATTTTTCTTCTGAAGGTATTCTCTGGTTGAAGCAACATTAATATCTCCACCAGTTGTCTGAATAATCATTTTTGGTGATAAGTTTTCAAGGAAATTAATCGTATTTGAAATTGTCGCATCATAATGGTGGTTCCATTTCATCATATCAACCTTGCCGATGACTGGACCTAACTTATCTTCTGCTCCTTCGGCATTATCCAAATCTCCACCAAGATAGATTCTCTTTCCTGCCACAGTCACTACTGAAACAATGGAGTTGGAGTTATCATCTCGAACTTTTTTCAGATTCCCGTCAGCATCATATTCATTCTTATAGTTGTAGAGTTGGATATCCATATCACCTAATTTTAGGTGGCTATCCTCATCTGAAATATTCTGGATAAGAGTAACTCCTCGTTTTTGAGCTGCTCTCAAAGCATTATCATAATTGAAAAGATTATCCCATAGTCCCCAGTTTGCTGTGATCCGATCATCTGAATATTTTTTCAAATAAAACTTACCGACTTGATATCGATTGAGTATTTCGTCTGCTCCACCAATATGGTCACTATGAACATGAGTGCCTATAATAAAATCTAATTTTTTTACACCTATTTGATCCAAGTGGCGAATCAATCGATCCTCCAATACTTGATAATTTCTCATGGAAATTCCCCAGCGGCTTGGATAGCGTGGGTCACTCCCATCAGGGAAATCATAGTCTTCACCCATATCAATCAAAGCATAGTGACCATTGCTTTCCAGAAGGATGGCATCACTCCCAGATTTTGCTTTAGTATTTATGAAATGGATACGATTGCCCGAACCTGCAGAGATGGTATCTGCATCTACTCCTTGCGATAACTGAATCAGTAATAGAAAGAATGCGAGAACACTATAGCTGACTGATTTTAATAACCATTTATTTTTCACCTTGAAAACTCCTTTATCTTAACATTAAGCAACTTTTACTAATCTAATTAATCCAGTAGTTTTTATCCCCTCCTGGGACTTGTTGCTCAATAGGCGGTGGAGTCATATAGTTTTCTCCAAATTCGTAGACAAGTATTTCATGGTATTTTCTCGGAACCTTGACCACAATGTTTTCATAAGGCATATCAATCAAATCATAGAGCCATTCTTTTTTTATACCATTTGGATAATAAGGGTCATAGATAGTACAAGTAAGATCTGTTGCTTGATCTACACTATACTTCAAAGCAAGGCTCTCTAATTTTTGATTCCATAGCTGTGGGGAAGTTAAGCGGAAAATAGCTGATCCCATATAACGAGGGAGGTTTTTTAGTCCACCATTCTCAGACTTGATTCCTTTAAAATTCAAAGAAGAAAGGCGAATGAAATATTTGTAGAGCTTCATTTTTTTACGGTCACTTTCCTCTGTGACGACACCATCATATGGAAAAATGTCAACGCAAGTTCCCAATACGACCGTTGAGTCTACGAGGTTAGCATCTCGACGAGTCCTTACATCATAGACTCTCATATAACTGTATGGGTATCCCTTTGTTTCTCTGAATGAAATCAATTTGTAGTAGGGATGATTTTCATTTTGTAAAACCTTATACAGTTTTTCAAATTCATCACGCGCCAAGGAAATATCTGTATCATCATCCCAAGGAATAAATCCTTTATGGCGTACAGCTCCTAGTAAGGTTCCAAAATCAATAAAGTATTTGATTTGATGTTGTTCACAAAGATCATGTAGATACTTTAAAATATCCAATTCTACTTGCTTTATTTCTTCAAGAGTTAAAGTTCTTTCAGACATAGGTTCTATTCTCCTAAATTTGACTATATTTTTAAACGTTTCTTAATCCCAATCCCGTCATTTAGACCTTTTAACAATCTTCCATAATTTAAAATCATGATGAGATACTCTTTGTTCAACCGGTGGCAATTGCATATAGTCTCCGTAGTCTGAGGTCAAAATTTCATGATAATTTTTCGGAATGGTAAATTCCTTACCTTCAAATGTTCCAGTAGTAACTTGTTCCAGCCATTCACGTCTCCACACTGGTTTGTTCATATCCTTGTAGATAAGATAATCCACCTGCTCATAATCTGAGACTTTACGGGATTTTGCAAGCTCTTCAATCTGGGCAACGTATTTGTTCGTATTGGTGAAATAGAAAATAATAACTGACACATAACGTAGCAGTGAATTCAGTACACTTTTTGTATTGGTAATGCCTTTGAAGGTGTAGCAACTCAATTGACGTTTCTTTATCAGTTTCGTCATCTTGTTTTTAAATTGTACGTCATCCTCGTAGCCATCTACAGGGAAAATATCTACATAGATTCCCATATTCGAATCGATGCGAACATCTTCTTCTAGCAAGTAAGTATGGTTATCCTGCACTTTCATGAAGGGATAGACATAGTTGAGATTATTTTTATAAGACATAACTTCGTAACGTTCATCACGGTTAGCGATAAGGTAGTCTTGCAATTTTTCATAATCCTCTCGTAACATGCAGATATCCATGTCATCATCCCAAGGGATAAATCCTTGATGGCGAACAGCACCAATTAGACTTCCATATGCTAAGAAATACTTGACCCCAATTTTCTGACAAACTTCATGAATATACTCCATGATTCCAAGTTCCATCTCTTGAATTTCTTTAACATCTGTTACTTCTTGGTACCGAACTCCTTCATCTCGTTTGCAGACTACGAGTCCATAGCCAATCGCTAGCCAGAAGATGATATTAATAAAGTTGGTTGAATACATAATCTGACTTTCAAATAATTGACCAAACAAGATACCGAAGAAAAGGATCATGATCAATTTATCAGTATGTTTCTTGGAAACAATCAAATACGTTAAAAAGCGCTTGATGACATAAGCCAGTACAAGAAGGAAGGATACCAAACCTAGAACTCCCGAACTGACAAATATGGTCACAAAAATGTTATGGAAATTCCCACCAATAAGGGAGTTTTGAATCTCAAATTTACTGAAATATTCTGTGTAGTAATCTGGAACATTTCGTACACCATAACCAAAAATTGGTTTGGCGCTTCCCATCTTGATGGCATTTTTCCAGATATAGGTTCTACCACTTGGTGTTGTCTCGATCAGATGGAGCTCACCGTTCTTCTTAGTGACAGACGAATCTGTCTCAGCATAGGATTGTCCTTTGTTTAAATCTAAGACAGTCGCTGTTTCAGATGAGATATAGATTGAAGTTACATAGCTTAATCCAATATTAGTTGCAGTAATCAGCAAACCAGCAACTATAAAAGTGAGGAATCGTTTAACGATACTTCCTCTAGTAGCAAAGAAACTATAGAGTCCAATCATGAGAAGTAAAGAAAGTAAGGCTCCTCGACTTTGCATCGTAGCAAAGTAAACGAATTGAATCACATTATTCAGTTTAAGATAAACAGAATATTTACTTCCTTTATGGATCAAATACATAGCCAAAATAATGCTAATATATGAAAATATCGCACTAGCATTAGGATTGACAATTCCCCACAGACGTCCATTCATGACACCATAGTAATAAGATTGTTCGCCAATCTTAAATAGGATAAGGACTCTACTTATCAATAAACCAAACGCAAAAATTGCTGAAGAAAAAGATACAATTTGAACCGTATAGGCAATCCAGTCAAATAATTTTTTAAGTTGCCCTGATTGTAACATGGTAAATAATAAAACATAGGTTACCATGAAGAGGATTTCAATCACATTTCCAATCAGATGTCCAGAGCGATTGAAAACAGCTGATAGCAGATGACTTCCAGCTAAGAGTCCAAATAAGGATAGAAATTTGCGATCTGCTGTGATTTCTTTCCACTTAAACAATAAGGTATAGCAAATATAAAGCACTACAATCGCTGATAATCCCTTGTAAAGGGGATTTGCTATCTTATAAACCAGTGAACTCATACTTAAAATCGAAATGAAAACAAATAGATACGCAATCCATAGTTTTGATTTTTCAAAGTATTCATCCATTTTTGAAAAATTCATTTTCAACTCCTTCTCATGATATTAGTTTTTCAATCCAACAATTTTCTTATATAGCCATGGAGAAATGACAAGTGATAGGATCGCTACCTTGCGAAAAGTAGTGAAATAAGCATCCTTCCATATTTCGTGTCGATGCTGAACAATCCAAGTCCTCAGCTCGGATTTCTCCTTTTGATACTCTTCACGTGAAGTAAAGATAATTTTATCGTAAACTGTGATGTACGACCAACATTCTCTATTTATTAATTCGTATTTTAAATTAGGAAAGACTTGTGAAACTTGAGCAATTATTTGCTGATAAACTTCTATCGTGTCAAATACATGTCGATTAACAGATGTTGTTGCACTTCCCTCACGATGATCATAATAATAAACAGGTTTGTCAATAAATACGCAACTGCATCTTGTCTTTAGTAGCAATTCAGTTAAAAATAGAGCATCTTCAGCTAGGTGATAATTGGTATTAAACTTTTCATCCGCAAGCAGGTCTCTCTTAAACAGTTTTGCGACTGGAAAAAATGACGTTCTGGTAGTCATCAGTAGTTCCTTCATGGTTTCTTCTGTTGACCAGAGTTCTGTTTTTCCTGAATGTGAAGGTATATCAGTTACAATGCCGTTTTTGATATGGTGCAGAGAAGCAATTACAAAGCCTACATTCAACCCTTCAGCTGCACTTGCTAAAGTAGCTAGGTAATCTTGGGTAACGAAATCATCGCTATCAATAAAGGTAACCCAAGAACCCGTTGCTAGCTGAATTCCCATATTTCTAGCATTTGAAACACCAGCATTTTCGATATGATAAACCTTGATATTCTCATACTGAGACGCTAAGTGATCACAGATCTGTCCACTGGAATCAGTAGAACCATCATTGATTAGGATTAACTCAAAATGGGCATAAGTCTGTTGAAGAATCGACTCCACACATCGCTCCAGATAAGCCTCTACATTGTAAACTGGAACGATAACGCTTATTTTTTCTCCCATCATGCTCCATATTCTCCCTTATACTCTGTGTAGCTCTTGTCCATGTCTGCTATAATAGCATCATGATGCGGTACTTGTTTGTCCGCTGGTGGCGGTGTCATATAGTCCCCAAAAGCAGTGCTGAGATAAGCATCGTAGCCAACTGGAATAGGCATCTCAGTTCCTTCAAATGGCAAGAAAAGATTGTCTTCAAAGGATGCGATTGGGTATTTGTTTCGCATGTAGCCGGGACCTGAGCATAATTCCGTAATTCCATCGCACTCAGCCAGACCATACTTGGTCATTTCTTTTTCAGCTTTTTTCCAAATGCGATAACGTAGAGATTTTGGAGTCAGGCCGAGTAAGATACGACTTCCCCATTTCATGACTGCACCATGCTTTTCTGGGATAGTTTGCGCACAAAAGAGTGAATAAATCAAGGCCCAACGAACCTGTTTCTTACGCTCAGCTGGATTTTTAGGATAATAATCCAATGGTAAAACATCCAAGGCCAAACCGTGTGGCAAATCCAAATCCTTCTGATAAGGCTTGATACAAGTAGTTTCCTTGTCACGAATGGTAATAAAAAGGTTACGGTCTACAAAATCTTTATTACTCTTTGACAAGAAATAACGCTCGTCTGCATAACGTGGCCACAGTTCTGCTAATTTTTCATAGTCCTTACGCGGCATGAAAAAGTCCAAATCATCATCCCAAGGAATGAAACCTTTGTTACGAAGGGCACCAATAGCTCCTCCACCACAGAGATAGCACAACAAATCATGTTCTTTACAAAATGCGACGAAATATTCAGCCATTTCCAGACTACGAGCCTGAATCGCTTTCAAATCACTCATGTCTCTCCTCTTCTGTCCAATAACGAGTTATATCGTTTTATTATACCATAAAAACGCCCTAAAAATCCATCAGATACTAAGAAAAATCAAAGCCTAAACCACTTTTTCACTAGTGATTCAAACTTTGATTTTTTTATAGTATTCTATCTCATTCCCATTTGGGCGAGTTTGGTTTGGTATTTATTTTGATCGACTAGAAGTCCTTGTCCACCATAGATATCATAAGCGTCCACCCAGTCACCAAGTTCTGGGACGGTGAGTCTCTCAATGCCATTTTGAGCACCTTCTAGGACAGATAAGCCATTGGTCAACAAGAAGCTATATGGTAGATTTGTTGAGGTCATGCCAAAGACTTTTCCAAGTGCCTCTGATCCCGTAAAGAGCTTGGTTGGATCTTTGATTTGCTCAAGAACAGCTGACATGACTTGTTGCTGACGTTTGGTACGCCCATAGTCTCCCTCGTCATCATCACGGAAGCGAGCGTAGTTCAGCAAGGTGGATCCATTCATCTGCTGTTTTCCAACTTTGATGGTTTGGGTTGGCGATTCTGTCTCTGTTGCATGAAGGTCATCTCCAACTGTGGCTTCTGTCAAAGGTTGACCATTCAATGTTGAGAATTGAGCATCAATCGTTACTCCGTCAGGGAAGAGGGTATCAATAGCTGTTGCAAAGGCCTGGAAGTCAACTAGGGCATAGTACTTAATATCCAAATCAAAGTTGTCTTTTAGAACCTTGCGGACCATTTCTGCCCCTTTTTGCCCTTCTTGTTCCCCAAGTTCATAGGCAACATTTAGTTTGTTATCCGTTTGTTTCTGGCCATTTACAATCTTACTATACCCGTCGATATAGACTAAGTTATCACGCATAAAGCTGACTAGCTTGATCTTTTTATCCGATCCGCTGACATTTAGTACCATGATCGTATCGGTACGGGTTTCTGCACTATTTTGACCGATACGGCCATCTGTCCCCATGACTAAAATATTCACACCGTCTTTGGTATCCTGACCGTTAAAGACCTCTACTTGAGCTGCCTTGGCGTCAGCTGGCTTATTTGTTGGATTGGCCGCTGACTGGAACCCTCGAAGAAACATGAAAATCATCCCTGCAGCCACACATGTAATCAACAACAAGAACCAAGTCAGTATTCGTTTGAAGCGAATTCTTCTTTTTTTCTTTTTGACTTTAGGCAGAGGAGCTACCTTTTCACGTCTCTTAGATCGACTTCTACTGCCATAAGTCGGAAGATCAATATCTCTACCCCAAGTTTCTTCTTTTTCTTCTTGGGAGAAGTGGTGAACTTCAGACTTGGGACCTGTCATTTTTTGTTGCAGATAATCAAACTCCCTCCGTTCACGATCGTTGAGGTAATGAATATTTTTGAAGAGATAGTCATAACGTAACTGCTCGTGATGACTTAAAGGATTTTCTTTGCTCATTGACTCTCCTTTTCTAAATCAGTTATGGTAAAAATCGGGTAGGTTCCCAGTATCTTGTGCTGAATTCCAATGGCTTCTAGTTCTTGTCTGGCAAAATGAATCAGTTCTTTGTCACTATAGTCTACATCAATAATAAAAAAGTATTCTCCCAAGGCTGTTTTAAGGGGGCGACTTTCAATCTTTGTTAAGTCAATCCCTCTCCAAGCAAAAGTCGAAAGTGCCTTGTAAAGAGCACCAGGTAGATTGTCTGGTAAGGTCAAGGCCAAACTCATTTTTTCAGCTTGCGAGTTCAAAGGAATCATCGGTATCTCTGCCCCTAATACCCAAAAACGTGTGAAATTGGCTTCCATCTCCTGAATATCCTCTGCAATTAATTCCAAGCCATATTCTTCAGCTGAACTTCTAGGAGCAATGGCTGCATAAGGCTGATCTGGATGTTCCGAAATAAAGCGGGCCGCATAGGCGGTACTGGCGGTTACCTCGATTTTAGCCTCTGGATAGTGTTTGTCGATGAATTTCTTTCCTTGAGCCAGAGCCTGAGGATGAGAAAAAATTTTCTCAATTTTTGACTGACCTGGAACTGCCATCAGTTGCTGGTGAATGGGTTGAACAATTTCTGCAACTGCTTGGATGCGAGCCTGGTGAAAAAGGTAATCCAAACTTTCATGGACACTACCTTCAATGGAGTTTTCAACTGGCACCACAGAATAGTCCACCAAGCCTTGTTCATAGGCCTTGATGACATCTGTGATATTGGTAAAAGCCTGCAATTCCTCTTTGGGAAAGGCTGTCTGCACAACATGATGCGAAAAAGATCCCTTGGGACCTAGATAGGCAATTTTCATCTCAGTTCCTCTGTAATTTCCTCTGGGCTTAACTTGGTCACATCTAGAATCCGACTGGCTACTTCCTCATACCAAGCTTGTCTTTCATGGAAAATAGCTGCCAGTTCTTCCTTGCTTTTGTTAAGAAAAAGTGGACGCTGATTGTCCTTATCAGCTGCGATACGTTGGTAGAGGGTTTCAAAATCTGCTTTTAGGTAGATGTTATCAGGATTGGTTTTGAGCAAGTCGCGATTTTTCTGAGAAATGACAACTCCTCCGCCAGTTGACACAACTCGGTCCGTTTTTAGTAAGTCAGCTAGGACTTCTGACTCTACTTGACGAAAGGCCACTTCTCCTTTTTCAGCGAAGAAATCCGCAATGGACATGCCCAAATGTTCCTCGATTAAGGCATCCATATCGATATAGTCTGGGTCCAAGCCTCTAGCGATTGTCGACTTGCCTGCCCCCATAAATCCAAGTAATACCTTAGCCATGAGTCATGCTCTCCAAATCATCAAAGAAGCTAGGATAGCTAGTGTTGATGGCTTCAGCACGGTCAAGTTCCACTTCTCCATCCGCAACCAAGAGGGCTGCAATGGCTGTCATCATTCCAATTCGATGGTCACCAAACGTATTGACTCTAGCGCCATGAAGGGCTGATTTCCCTTTGATAATCATCCCATCTGCTGTGGGGGTGATGTCCGCTCCCATGCTATTTAAGGCATCAGCCACCACCTGAATGCGGTCAGTTTCCTTGACCTTGAGTTCCTCAGCATCCTTAATGACTGTTACACCTTGCGCTTGTGTCGCTAAAAGGGCAATAATAGGTAATTCATCAATCAAGCGTGGAATCAAAGCTCCACCAATCTCTGTTCCTTTCAGGTATGAAGACTCGACAGTCAAGGTTGCTGATTTAGCAACTGGGTCAATTTCAGTTATTTCCAATCTTCCTCCCATGGCACGAATGACATCAATAATACCGGTACGCGTTTCGTTAATACCAACATTCTGCAACACTACACGAGAGTTTGGAACAATCAAACCTGCGACCAACCAAAAGGCTGCACTGGAAATATCTCCTGGAACAACTACCTTTTGTCCGGTCAGTCTTTGTGGTCCTTGAACTGTGATTTTCTTACCATCCACACTTAAATGGCCACCAAATTGTTGCAACATATCTTCGGTGTGGTTACGAGTACATTCTTTCTCGATAATAACGGACTCCCCCTGAGCCTGCAAGGCTGCAAATATCAAGGCAGACTTGACTTGCGCAGAGGCGATTGGCAACTCATAGTGAATAGGTGTTAGGTTTTTCATCCCTTTTAAGTGAAGAGGGGGCAGGTCTCGCTCTGTTTGCCCTGAAATGCTAACGCCCATTTTTTTCAGTGGAATCGTCACACGATCCATAGGACGTTTAGAAAGACTATCATCTCCAAACATCTCTACTTCAAAATCCGCACCAGCAAGGACACCTGAAATCAGGCGAATCGAGGTGCCAGAATTACCCATATCCAAGGCATTTTGCGGAGCTTTTAAGCCATCCATTCCAACACCTTTAATGGTAATAACCCCATCTTTGTCCTCAATTTCAACACCAAGGTCACGAAAAACCTGCATGGTTGAAAGTACATCCTCTCCACGCAAAATATCATATACCTTGGTTTCTCCCTCAGCCAAACTTCCAAAAATAATCGAACGGTGACTGATAGACTTGTCACCTGGAACTCGGATACTGCCATGTAAGTGGCGAATGTTTGTTTTTAGTTTCATAGTTGACCTCATACTTGCAATACTTTTTCTTATTTTATCACAAAAAAGCCAGAAATTCCTGAAATTTCTGGCTTTTATACAGATAAAATACTATTTCAACAATTCTGAAACAGGCTCAAAGACAATTTTTTCAATGTCTGAAAGGTAAATGGACAATTGTTGCTGTTTGGTAAAGAAATCTGACAAAAGAGCG
Source organism: Streptococcus sp. 27098_8_70 (assembly GCF_041432215.1). Classification (GTDB taxonomy): domain Bacteria; phylum Bacillota; class Bacilli; order Lactobacillales; family Streptococcaceae; genus Streptococcus; species Streptococcus oralis_CP. The sequence goes on along the minus strand of NZ_JAPVZD010000001.1, from coordinate 61,470 downwards.
TTCTCTTGGATTTGCTTACTGAAAGACTGCATCCTTTCTTGGAAAGAGGCGTCTGGCATTTGTCCCGTTTGCGCCATGACTTGGATTTCTTGCTGGAAGGCAAGGTAATCTGCAAAAATCTTGCTGGCTTGTTCATCTGCTTGAATGGCATCTTTTGCCGCCTTGACCGCCTTGTATTCTGGTAATTCGCGAAGACCGCGACTGAGTTCCTTTGCACTATCGTAAATATTTGACATGATTTTCTCCTTATTTGATGACGACTGTGTAGTCCGTATTTTCTGAAATTAAGCGCTCAGCTCGTTCCAGATCCTGAGCATTTTTAAAGGAAATTTGGAGAATCCCGTGAACATCCTCACGGTTTTCTTCATTAATGTGGATATTGACCAAGGAAGTACCACGTAGCAATTCCAAAATCCGCAAGATAACATCTTCTTCATCGGGAACGTCAACATAGAGGTCGTAAGAGCTATCCACACCACCACGCTTATGGATTTCCATGGCCTGACGTTGCTCACGCGCTTGGTTGAAAAAGTTCCAAATATGCTCTTCTTCCCCCCTGCTAATAGCCTGACCAATCTCATCTAGGCGCTCCTTGAAATCCTCAATCCGCTCTAGGATGGTCTCGCGATTGGACAAGAGAATAGAGGTCCACATACCTGGCTCGCTTTCCGCAATCCGAGTCATATCTCGAAAACCACCCGCCGCAAAGCGTCTTGCCATCTCATGTTCTTGAGCATAAACTGCTGTCTGCTCCATGAGACCTGATGCCAAGATATGGGGAAAATGGCTAATCTGTGAAGTTACTCGATCGTGCTCCTTGGCATCAATCTCGATAAAACGAGCATGGAGACCTGAAAGTAGGTCCTTCATTTCCTCAGGCGTGTCTGAACTAGTCAAACTAGATGGAGTAAAGATATAGTAGGCATTTTCAAAGAGATTAACATCGGCAGAGGCAGCTCCTGTCTTGTGGCTACCAGCCATGGGATGGGCCCCGACAAAGCGGACAGGCTTGCCAACCAAATACTGCTCCGCTGCTTCCACAATGGCTGACTTGGTTGAGCCTGCATCTGAGATAATGACGCCTTCCTTCAAGTCTAAGTTTGCCAGCTCCTTAATAAAAGCAATGGTCTGTTTGATTGGCAAGGTCAGAATGATAACATCTGCTAGAGGAGCGAAACTAGCAAAATCATCCGTCGCACGGTCTATCATCCCCCGCTCCAAGGCAATGTCTCTCGAAGCCTGACTGCGATTATAACCTAGAATTTCATAATCAGGATGATCACGCTTGATACCGAGCGCCATCGAAGCACCAATCAAACCGAGACCTACGATATAGATGGTTTTTGCCATAAGGACTCCTTAATAGTTCTTTGTATAGTCTCGGTGCTTGGCAACTGCCTCTTTTAATTCTTCAAGATTATCTGATGAGAATTTTTCAAGGATTTCTTGCGCCAGAACCGTTGCCACAACAGCTTCCATGACCACACCTGCTGCTGGAAGAGCGGTCGGATCACTTCTTTCAACAGTTGCCTTGTAAGGTTCGTGGGTTTCGATATCCACACTCATAAGTGGTTTGTAGAGAGTAGGAATAGGTTTCATGACGCCACGAACAACAATGGGTTGCCCATTGGTCATGCCACCTTCGAAACCACCTAGATTATTGGTACGGCGAGTATAGCCGTCTTCTTTAGACCAGAGAATTTCATCCATAACTTGGCTGCCTTTGCGGTAACCAGCTTCAAATCCAAGACCAAATTCCACCCCTTTAAAGGCATTGATAGAAACAACTGCTTGGGCCAATCGCGCATCTAATTTTCTGTCCCATTGGACATAAGAGCCAAGACCAACTGGAACGCCTCCGACGACTGTCTCCACAACCCCACCGATGGTATCACCGTCACGTTTGATTTGGTCAATATAGTCCTTGATTTCCTGTTCCCGCTCTTGGTTGACAATAGAAACTTCTGACTGGGCAGCTCGTTCCTTAATCTCAGCGACTGTTAGATTTTCAGGTACATCGATTTCCTTACCACCAAAGACCACGACATGGTTAGCAATCTCCATATCTAGCTCAGCTAAGAGACGTTTGGCTACTGCCCCAACAGCAACTCGCATGGTGGTTTCACGAGCTGATGAACGCTCCAAAGAATTTCGCAAATCATCAAAACGGTATTTGATGCCCCCTACCAAATCGGCATGACCTGGGCGAGGATGGGTGATTTTCCGCTTGCTTTTCAGGCGGTCTTCAATGTCCTCAGCAGACATGATATCCAGCCATTTCTGATGGTCCTTATTGATGACATCCATGGTAATCGGAGCCCCTGTTGTTTTCCCGTGGCGAACGCCCGAAGTAAAGACAACCTGGTCACTCTCAATCTTCATACGGCCACCACGACCGTAGCCACCCTGACGGCGTTTAAGGTCTCCATTAATATCCTCAGCTGTCAAAGGAAGTCCCGCTGGAATTCCTTCAATAATAGCCGTCAGACGAGGGCCGTGTGATTCTCCTGCAGTTAAATATCTCATACGTTCTCCTTATTTTACCAAGTAGTCTTTCATCTCTTCCAGAGAAACTGGGTGAATGGTCGCTGAACCAAGCTCTGGTACCAAAACCAATTTCAAGGTGTTCCCACGCGCTTTCTTGTCATGAGTCAAAGCCTGATAAAGCTTATCAACATCCCAGTTCTCATAGTCAACAGGCAAGCCAAATTTCTGGCACATCTCTGTGATAGACTGGGTTATTCCTTCTGGCATGAGGGCTTTTCCCTCAGCAATCTTGGAAATCTGCACCATGCCCATAGCCACTGCCTCACCATGCATGACCTTGCCATAACCAGCCGTTGCTTCAATGGCATGACCAATAGTGTGCCCAAAATTGAGGTAAAGGCGAACACCATTATCCAACTCATCCTCAACTACCATCTTGCGCTTAACTTGACAAGAATGTTCAATCAAAGTCTCTGCATGTTCCAGAATGCTCTCTACAGAACCATCTAGCTCCATCAAGAGAGCCCATAGTTCTGGATCCTCAATCAAGCCGTACTTGATAACCTCACCCATCCCTTCAATCAACTCTCTTTTCCCGAGTGTTTCAAGGACAAGCGGGTCAATCAGAACCCCATCTGGTTGAGCAAAGGTACCCACCATATTCTTAGCAAAAGGAGTATTAACACCCGTCTTTCCACCGATAGAAGAATCCACCTGGGCTGTCAAACTAGTCGGAATCTGAACAAAGTGAATGCCCCGCATATAGGTAGAGGCTACGAAACCAGCCAGGTCCCCAACGACACCTCCACCAAGAGCCACGATTCCATCGCTACGAGTCAAACCTTGCTTGACTAAAAATTCATAGACTTTCTGAACAGTTGTTAAATTCTTTCGTTCTTCGCCTTCTAAAAAGTCAAAAACAGCTACCTGAAAACCAGCATCTTCTAGGCTGAGTTTAACCTTCTCTGCATAGAGAGAAGCTACATGGTTGTCGGTTACAATAACCACTTTTTGAGGTTGCCAGAGTTCTCGCAACCATTGACCAGCCTGAGCTAGACAACCTTTTTCAATCTGAATATCATAAGGATGATGCGGAATATCGATTCTGATTTTCATAGTAGGGTCTCCTTTTCACTATTTATATTTTTCTGTTAAGGACTGCCAAATCTCGTCTGTCGGCATTTCTTTACCTGTCCACAGTTGAAAAGCTTCAGCAGCTTGATAGAGCAACATTCCCAGACCATTGACAGCTGAGTTGCCCTGACTTCTAGCCCATTTCAAAAATGGCGTCTCAAAGGGTTGGTAAATAATATCTGCGACCAAGAGAGTTTTTGGTAAGACTATGCTTTCAGGAACTGGGGATGATTTGCCATCCATCCCTACACTGGTCGCATTGACGAGCAGGTCCGACTCGGCAATCCTTGATTGGAGTTCAGAAAGATCTTCTAAAGCATACAAGTCCACTTTAAAACCTGTTTGCTCCTGCAACTTGTCTAGGTAAGGTCTTGTTTTTTCCATGGAAACTGAACGAACAAAGACTGAAATCTGACTGGCGCCATCCAAAATAGCCTGAGCCAAAATGGACTTGGCTGCACCACCTGCTCCCAGAATGGTCATTTTCTTATCCGAGATTGTAAAAGAAGGCAAGCTCTTAAAAAATCCCTTGCCATCTGTATTATATCCAATTAACGTTCCGTCTTGATTAACAACTGTGTTGACTGCCCCAATCAAACGAGCTTCATCACTCAACTCATCCAGATAAGGAATCACTTGCTCCTTGTAAGGCATAGACAGGTTGATACCAAACATCTGGTAACGGCGAATATTGGCGACTGTTTCTGCCAAATCACCCGCTTCAATCTCCCAAGCTACATAGGCACCATTAATAGCTGTCGCCTCAAAGGCCCTATTGTGGATAAAGGGTGAAATAGAGTGTTTGATGGGATTTGCAACAACTGCAGCTAAACGTGTATAGCCATCAAGCTTCATCCAAAATCTCCCTGATTTTCTTCATGTTTGATAGCGAAATCTGACCTGGGGCACTCGCTTCATCCAGACTAGCAAATGACCAACTTGAACCCGTCACATCTGAAGTGATACGGGATACCTTGCCCATTTTCCCCATGGAAATGGTCACGTACTCTTGCTCAGGATTGAGTGTCTTAAATCCTCGTGTGTAGTTCATCAGGTCTAAAACATCCTGCTCCGTGTGGGCCATGACAGATACCTTGACCACTTTCGGAGAGAGACTGGTCAACTCAGACAAAATTTCCATCATATTTTCAGGTGTCTCCTGGAAATTATGATAGCTCAATACGAGATTTGGAAAATCCAACATTTCCTCAAAAACGTCTTTGTAGCTGAAATACTCAAAATCTACATAATCCGGCTGATAGAGCTGAGTAACTTCCTTGATGATTTGAACATACTCCTCTGAGGAAAGTTCGATTTCTCCTCCCTCAGCGCGAGTCCGAAGGGTAAAGACAAGTTCGCGTCCTGCAAATTTCTCAAAGATAGCGGGTGCTACCTGTAAAATAGCGTCCTTTGTAAGAAAGTCCGCACGCCACTCAATGATATCGGCATCTTCATACCTAGTGGCATCCAGTTCTTGCGCTTCTTCTAAACTTCTTGGCATCACTGAAACGATTAATTTCATCTACTAACCTTCATACTAATCACCTTGAGGTAATTACTGCTTTCATCTTTTTTATTATAGGCAAAGTCTGCTGGAAGTCCGTATTGGTTCAAGATCTGATACCTTCTTCTTCCTGCAAAACCTTTATCAATTTGTTCTGTAAATTTCTGGCGGGAAACATTGGCAGCATTGGTACTGGCAATGATAATGCCTCCCGGATTTAAAATCTCTAGACTCTGGGAAATCAACTTGTGATAGTCCTTAGCTACAGAGAATGTTTGTTTTTTATTGCGGGCAAAGCTTGGTGGATCAAGAACAATCACATCATAGGTCAAGCCTTTTCGCTTGGCATACTTGAAGTACTCAAAGACATCCATGACGATAAAACGATGATTGTCCATGCTGAGTCCATTTGCCTGAAAATGAGCTTCTGACAGCTCTCTAGACCGTTTGGCCAAGTCGACAGAAGTCGTCTCACTCGCACCTCCCATAGCTGCAGCAACTGAAAAGGCAGCTGTATAGGAAAACATATTGAGTAAGGATTTACCCATAGCTAAACCGTCTACCAAACTCCCACGAACCTCATGCTGGTCCAGGAAAATCCCTGTCATCAAGCCATCATTCATAAAGACTTGATAGAGAACGCCATTCTCAAGAACGGTAAAACAATCTGGCGCTTCCTTACCATAAACATAGGCAGACTCATAGTCTAGACCTTTAAAACGAATCTTTTCATAAGCCCCCAAGATCTCAGGAAAAACTTCCTTAAAAGCCTTTATGATCAGCACACGAATCTGGTAAACAAAGGAATTGTACCAAGAAAAGACAGCATAATCTCCATAGAGATCAACAGTCAGACCCCCAAAACCATCCCCCTCTTGGTTAAAAAGGCGAAAGGCAGTAGTCAAGTCATCTTGATAATAAGACTTTCTAGCTTCCTTGGCCTTACGAAACAGAATTTCAAAAAAGTCTTGATTGAAACGAACCTTTTCCTTGCTGATGAACCAACCGATTCCCTTATTCTGTTGAGAAAGATAGGCGCTCCCTAAAAACTTCCCGTCTTGACTAAGAACTTCTACTGCCTGATCCGTCAGTTCAATATCTGTTAAATCACTTGCTTCCAAAAGAACTAGACCCTTAGCTAGCTTTTTTTCAACGCGTCTGCTGACCCTAATTCTATTCATAGCTACTATTATATCAAATTTTGTGACAATTCTCAAAAAAGAAACCGTTTAACCAGATGTACTTTAGTTTACTGAGTGTCATTTTTGTTAAAATAAATATATGCCATTTACTTTTCCACCAAAACATCCTTTCCCTTATAATTGAAAGAGAGATTCTATTCGCTAAAAATAGACAAAAACAGAAATGAGTATAGAATCTTGCGCAAACGTTTGCCTAGCTCTAAACTTTATGGTAGAATAAAACACAACATTGATAAGCAAGAGGAAAAACAATGCAAAATCAGACACTTATGCAATACTTTGAATGGTATTTGCCTCACGACGGCCAACACTGGACGCGACTGACAAATGATGCAGAGCACCTAGCAAACCTTGGTATCAGCCATGTCTGGATGCCACCTGCCTTCAAGGCAACCAACGAAAAAGATGTCGGCTATGGTGTTTACGATCTTTTTGACCTAGGCGAATTTCACCAAAAAGGGACTGTCCGTACCAAGTATGGGTTTAAAGAAGACTATCTTCAAGCCATTCAAACTCTAAAGGCACAGGGAATTCAACCTATGGCCGATGTGGTGCTCAATCACAAGGCTGCTGCCGATCATATGGAAGCCTTTCAGGTTATTGAAGTGGATCCTGAGGATCGTACCCTTCAGCTAAGCGAGCCCTTTACTATCAATGGCTGGACTCACTTCACCTTCGATGGTCGCCAAGACACCTACAATGACTTCCACTGGCACTGGTACCACTTCACAGGTACGGACTACGATGCCAAGCGCCGTAAGTCTGGAATTTACCTGATCCAAGGAGACAATAAAGGTTGGGCAAATGAGGAATTGGTCGATAACGAAAACGGCAACTACGACTACCTCATGTACGCTGACCTGGACTTTAAGCACCCTGAAGTCATCCAAAACATCTATGACTGGTCTGACTGGTTCATGGAAACGACTGGAGTGGCAGGTTTCCGCTTGGATGCCGTTAAGCACATCGACTCCTTCTTTATGGGCAATTTCATCCGTGATATGAAGGAAAAATACGGTCAAGATTTCTATGTTTTCGGAGAATTTTGGAACCCTGACAAGGAAGCCAATCTAGACTACCTTGAAAAAACGGAAGAACGTTTTGACCTTGTCGATGTTCGCCTCCACCAAAACCTCTTTGAAGCTAGCCATGCTGGAGCACGCTACGACCTTCGTAACATTTTCACAGATAGCTTGGTTGAACTCAAGCCTGACAAGGCTGTCACTTTCGTTGATAACCACGATACTCAACGAGGACAAGCCCTTGAGTCTACTGTTGAAGAATGGTTCAAGCCAGCAGCCTATGTCCTTATTCTATTACGCCAAGATGGTCTTCCATGTGTCTTTTACGGAGATTATTACGGCATTTCAGGGCAATTTGCTCAACAAGATTTCAAAGAAGTTCTTGACCGTCTCCTAGCCATCCGAAAAGATTTAGCCTATGGAGAGCAAACAGACTACTTTGACGATGCCAACTGTATCGGATGGGTACGTTCAGGCGCTGAAAACCAATCCCCAATCGCTGTCCTTATCTCAAATGACCAAGAAAACAGCAAGGCTATGTTTGTCGGTCAAGAATGGGCTGAGCAGACTTTTGTTGATCTCCTAGAAAATCATTCAGCACAAGTTACAATCAATGCTGAAGGTTATGGAGAATTTCCAGTAGCAGCGGGTTCAGTCAGTGTCTTCGCAGCAAAATAAACCTATCAGTTACAAGCCAGATCCAATCGGATTTGGCTTTTTTGTAATCACAAAAAGACCTACCCAAAGGGATAGATCTTTAATGTCTTATAATTTACCTGCTACTGCATCCAAGAGTTCTTGGATTTTCGCTTGGTTGCTTCCTCCTGCCATAGCCATGTCTGGTTTACCACCACCACGTCCATCGACGATTGGAGCCAATTCTTTGACAAGGTTTCCTGCATGCACATCTTTTGTCTTACTAGCTACAAGAACGTTCACCTTGTCACCGATAGCTGCAACTAGGACAAGCACATCAGAGTAGTCTTTTTGTTTCCAGTTATCCGCAAAGGTGCGAAGGGCACCTGCGTCGGATACAGAAACTTGGCTTGCAATGTAACGGTGACCGTTGACTTCCTTCACATCCTTGAAGACATCACCTGCAGCTGCAGCCGCGGCTTTTTCCTTCAATTCTGCATTTTCTTTTTGCAATTGACGGAGTTGCTCTTGAAGGCCTTCAACCTTATGAGGAACTTCCTTGAGTTGAGGTGCTTTCAAGGTTGCTGCGACGGCTTTCAAAGCGTCTTCTTGTTCACGATAGGCTTCAAAGGCTTCCTTACCAGTTACTGCCAAGATACGGCGAGTTCCTGAACCAATCCCTTCTTCTTTGACAATCTTGAAGAGGCCAATCTCAGAAGTGTTGCCAACGTGGGTACCACCACAAAGCTCGATAGAGTAGTCACCGATTGTCACAACGCGAACTTCCTTACCGTATTTCTCACCAAAGAGGGCCATAGCACCCATTTCTTTAGCTGTATCAATATCTGTCTCAACTGTTTCTACAGCAATTGCTTCCCAAATCTTCTCATTGACTTGCTGTTCAATGGCGCGCAACTCTTCAGGAGTCACAGCTTGGAAGTGAGTAAAGTCAAAGCGAAGAAATTCTACTTCGTTCAGAGATCCTGCTTGTGTCGCATGGTGGCCAAGGATATTGTGAAGGGCAGCATGGAGCAAGTGAGTGGCTGTGTGGTTCTTCATGACACGATGACGACGGTTGGTATCGATAGCCAAGGTGTATTCTTGGTTCAAAGCAAGTGGTGCAAGAACTTCAACAGTATGAAGAGCTTGTCCATTTGGAGCTTTTTGCACATCCGTCACAGTAGCTACGACATTTCCTTTAGCATCCAAGATTTGACCGTGGTCAGCTACCTGTCCACCCATTTCCGCGTAGAATGGAGTCTCTGCAAAGATAAGAGAGGCGGTTCCTTCAGATACAGCTTCTACTTCAGCATTGTCAGCCACGATAGCCACCAACTTAGAAGGCAATTGACTGGCATTGTAGTTGAAGACACTTTCCACTGTAATGTTTTGAAGGGTTTCATTTTGCATTCCCATTGAGCCGCCTTTGACAGCTGACGCACGCGCACGTTCTTGCTGTTCTTTCATGGCTGCTTCAAAACCTTCACGGTCTACAGTCATCCCTGCTTCTTCAGCGATTTCTTCTGTCAATTCAACTGGGAATCCATATGTATCGTAAAGTTTGAAGACATCTTGCCCAGCGATAACGTTTTGACCTTTCGCTTTCAAATCAGCTACAATAGTTTCTGCAAAGTGTTGACCTGAGTGAAGGGTACGAGCAAATGACTCTTCCTCGCTCTTGACAATTTTCTCGATAAAGTCACGTTTTTCAAGCACTTCTGGGTAGTAGCTTTCCATGATTTTTCCAACAGTTGGAACGAGTTTGTAAAGGAAAGGCTCGTTGATACCCAATTTTTGACCGTGCATAGAAGCACGACGGAGGAGACGACGAAGGACATAACCACGGCCTTCATTTCCTGGAAGAGCACCATCACCGATGGCAAATGAAAGGGAACGGATGTGGTCAGCGATGACCTTGAAGCTCATGTTATCGCCATCTTGGTCGTAGACCTTACCTGACAATTTCTCAACTTCACGGATAATCGGCATGAAGAGGTCCGTTTCAAAGTTTGTCTTAGCCCCTTGGATAACAGCCACCAAACGCTCCAAACCAGCGCCCGTATCAATGTTCTTGTGTGGCAATTCTTTGTATTCGCTACGAGGAACAGCAGGATCAGCGTTAAATTGTGACAAAACGATATTCCAGATTTCGATGTAACGGTCGTTTTCGATATCTTCTGCAAGCAGACGAAGACCAATATTTTCTGGGTCAAATGCTTCTCCACGGTCAAAGAAGATTTCTGTATCAGGTCCAGAAGGTCCAGCACCGATTTCCCAGAAGTTGTCTTCGATTGGGATCAAGTGGCTTGGGTCCACTCCTACTTCAATCCAGCGGTTATAAGAATCCTTATCGTCTGGATAGTAGGTCATGTACAGTTTTTCAGCAGGAAAATCAAACCATTCTGGGCTGGTCAAAAGCTCATAAGCCCAAGTGATGGCTTCGTCACGGAAGTAATCCCCGATAGAGAAGTTCCCCAACATTTCAAACATAGTATGGTGGCGAGCCGTTTTTCCGACATTTTCGATGTCATTGGTACGGATAGCTTTTTGCGCATTGGTAATACGTGGGTTTTCAGGGATAATGGTTCCGTCAAAGTATTTCTTAAGGGTTGCTACCCCAGAGTTGATCCACAAAAGAGTTGGGTCATTTACAGGAACCAAGCTGACTGATGGTTCTACAGAGTGACCTTTGCTTGCCCAGAAATCAAGCCACATTTGGCGAACTTGAGCACTAGATAGTTGTTTCATAATATCTCCTTATTTACTTGTTTAATTTGATTGGCTTTCCAGCATTTCCACATAGTCAATCGCGACACAGAGGGAAATGACCAGGTCTGCATAAGAGTCTTCATAGACGGTTACGGTGTAAGTTGAGGTCAAATGGAAAATCTCTTTCCGAATCTCGGCGACAAGCTGATCACGATCATCTAGCAATTTGAAATTCAAATCCCAGATATTGCCCTCGATACGAAGCCCCAGATTGTCAAACTCATACTTATCTCGAAAGAAGGTCAACTTCTTACGAATGACGAAATTGGAACCGTTTCGTAACTGGATAGTAAAGCGAGGAAGCAAAGTGAAAAATTCTTTACTGATTTCACTGACTTGCTCACCATAGGCGTCATAGATGGTAAAGGTCTTAGGAATTTGGAAAAATGAGCCCTCCACCTGATAGTTCACTACTCCTCTTTCATCCTTGATATCAAAACGTTCGCCTCCAAGACGAAACTTTTGTTTCACGAGAAATGTCTTCATAAACACCTCCAAAAATTAAAAGACAAGTCCATATCTCGAAGGGCGAAAAACCGCGGTACCACCTTCATTCAATGAACTTGTCATTCTCTTATTCTTATGCAATTGTATGATTGAGTAGCATGATTTCCTACCTTAGATGGCTCGCAGCACCGCCATTTCTCTGGACTAAGACAACTGAAAATCAATTCTCAACTTTCTTATTATATCGTTTTTTAAAGCTTGCGTCAACTGGAAAAGCCGACAATAAACCAAATCTCCTACTTCCGATACATTTTAAACTGTAGGAAGAGGTCGCTATATTTTCCTGTCCATTTATGGTCAAACTTCTCATAAACTTCTAGGTGTTTCATGGTATCAGCGTCTGGATAGAAGGATTTGTCCTCACGAGTCTCCTCTGGGAGCATTTCCTTAGCTGGTAGGTTTGGTGTTGAGTAGCCTACATACTCCGCATTTTTCAGAGCATTTTCGGGTTTTAACATAAAGTTGATAAAGGCATAGGCTGCATCTTGGTTTTTCACAGTTTTTGGAATAACCATGTTATCAAACCAGAGATTGCTGGCCTCAGTCGGAACGACATACTTGAGATTAGGATTTTTCTCCAACATCTGGCTGGCTTCCCCAGAAAAGGTCACACCGATGGCAGCATTGTTCTGGATCATGTAACCCTTCATCTCATCCGCCACAATGGCCTTGATATTTGGAGTCAGTTTGTAGAGTTTGTCTACCGTTTCTTCCAACTGCTGAGGATCCTTTGAGTTGAGACTGTAACCGAGTGAGTTAAGCCCGAGTCCCAGCACCTCACGCGCCCCATCAAAGAGCATGATAGAATCCTTGTATTCTGGTTTCCAGAGGTCATCCCAATGCTCAGGCGCCTCATCTATCATGGTTTCATTGTAAACAATTCCCAAGGTCCCCCAGAAATAAGGGATGGAGAATTTATTACCCGGGTCAAAAGACTGGTTGAGGAACTCAGGTCCGATATTTTCGATTCCTTCAATTTTTGAATAATCAAGAGGAACCAAGAGGTCTTCGTCCTTCATCTTATTAATCATGTACTCACTCGGGATGGCAATATCGTAGGTTGTTCCACCCTGCTTAATCTTGGTATACATGGCTTCGTTAGAATCAAAGGTCTCATACTGTACTTGGATGCCTGTTTCTTCTGTGAATTTCTCCAAAAGTTCGGGATCAATGTAGTCTCCCCAGTTGTAGATAACCAGTTTTTGACTATCTCGACTGTTGATTTTACTGTCTAGATGATGAGCAATCCCCCACAAGACAAGGATAATCGCTACAATTCCTACTAAAAATGAATAGAGTTTTTTCATGCTTGCTCCTCCTTCTCACGTGAGATAAAGTAATAACCTACAACTAGGATAATACTAAAGAGAAAGACGAGGGCAGACAGGGCATTGATTTCTAGCGAAATCCCTTTACGAGCACGAGAGTAAATCTCGACTGACAGGGTTGAAAAGCCATTTCCCGTCACAAAGAAGGTCACGGCAAAGTCATCCAGCGAATAGGTGAAGGCCATGAAATAACCCGCAATGATTGACGGCGTCAGATAAGGGAGCATAATTTCCTTGAACATTTGGAACTGACTAGCACCAAGGTCATAAGCCGCGTGAATCATATCATCATTCATCTCCTTGAGACGAGGCAAGACCATCAAGACCACGATTGGGATGGAGAAGGCCACGTGACTAGATAGAACTGTCAAAAAGCCAAGTGAAAACTTAAGCTGGGTAAAGAGAATCAAGAAGCTAGCACCAATCATAACGTCAGGCGCAACCATGAGGATATTATTGAGTGATAAAAAGGCTTCTTGGTATTTCTTACGAGACTGGTAGATGTAAATGGCACCGAAAGTCCCGATAATGGTCGCAATCAAGGCAGCTAGAAAGGCCAAGAAAAAGGTTTGGGTGAGGATCAACATGAGACGGCCATCACCAAACATGGTTTTAAAATGGCTCAAGCTAAAACCAGTAAAGCTGTTCATATCATCGCCAGCATTAAAGGCATAGCCAATCAAGTAAAAGATTGGCAAATATAGGATGATGAAGACAAAGGCTAGGTAGAGATTAGCAAATTTTTTCATCGTTCTCTCCTTTCCTTGGTCACCCACATGGTGAGAAACATGGTCAGGATGAGGATCACACCGATGGTAGAACCCATTCCATAGTTGTCATTTGTAAGGAAGTTCTGCTCAATAGCCGTTCCCAGTGTGATAACGCGGTTCCCACCAATCAAACGTGTCAGCATGAAGAGACTCAAGCTGGGGATAAAGACCGACTGAACCCCACTTCTCACTCCATTCATTGATAGAGGGAAGATAACGTGGCGGAAAGTTTCCCACTTGGTCGCACCGAGGTCATAACTGGCATTGATAAGATTGTTATCCATATCATCCAAGACATTGAAGATGGGCAAAATCATAAATGGAAGCTCGATGTAGCTTGCGACAAAGATAAAGGAGAAATCGGTAAAGAGCAACTGCTGCGAACCGATTCCAATAAATTCCAAAAATTGGTTAATGGAGCCATTTTGACCAAAAATCCCGATAAAAGCATAAGCCTTGAGGAGCAGATTAATCCAAGTCGGCAAGATAATCAGCATGAGCCAGAGTTGACGGTGCTTGAGACGAGTCAAAAAGAGGGCTGTTGGATAGCTGATAAGAAGTGTCACTAGAGTTACAATCCCAGCATAGAGCACAGAGTTGAAACTCATTTTAAGATAGGTCAAGTTTTGTGACGCAAAGTAGGATTTATAGTTTTCTAAACTAAACTGCCCTTCGATGTTGAAAAAGGATTGACCGAAAATCAAGACCAAGGGTGCGAGAACAAAGAGGGCAATCCAAAGCATGTAGGGCACTACAAAGAGTTTAGAGGTTGTTTTCTTCATCTCTTTCCTCCTCGATCGCGTTAATCAGACCTGCTTCTTGCTCTTCGATTTCTACGTATTCTTCGATACGAGCATCGAACTCTTCTTCGGTTTCGTTGAGACGCATGATGTGGATGTCTTCTGGTTCAAAGTCCAGACCGATTTCCTCACCCACAATGGCCTTACGAGTCGAGTGGATAATCCATTCATTTCCGAGCTCGTCATAGGCGATAATCTCGTAGTGAACCCCACGGAAAAGCTGAGTATCCACCTTAACTTGGAGCTTGCCTTCTTCAGGAAGAGTGATGCGCAAGTCCTCTGGACGAATAACAACTTCCACAGGTTCGTTTGGCTTCATCCCACCATCGACCGCTTCAAATCGTTTGCCGTTAAACTCGACCAAGTAGTCTTCAATCATGGTTCCTGGCAAGATATTTGACTCACCGATAAAGGTCGCAACAAAATGGTTGATCGGCTCATCATAGATATCCACAGGCGTTCCTGACTGGACAATCTCGCCATCATTCATAACGAAAATCCAGTCACTCATAGCCAGAGCTTCTTCCTGATCGTGAGTGACAAAGACAAAGGTTATTCCCAATCGTTGTTGCAGTTCACGCAGTTCGTACTGCATGTCTGTCCGCAATTTCAAGTCCAGCGCTGACAAAGGCTCATCCAACAAAACCACACGGGGTTGGTTGATAATGGCACGGGCAATGGCTACACGCTGACGTTGTCCTCCAGAGAGTTTGCGGATGGAACGCTTCTCGTAACCTTCCAGCTGGACCATCTTGAGAACTTCCGCTACACGCTGCTCGATTTCTTTCTTGTCGACTTTACGCAAGCGGAGAGGAAAGGCAACATTTTCAAACACATTCATATGTGGAAACAAGGCATAGGATTGGAAGACCGTATGGACGTCTCGCTTATTGGTTGGGATGTCGTTAATCCGTACCCCATCCAGTAAAATATCCCCTGTCGTCGCATCTAGTAAACCTGCAATGATGTTTAAGATGGTTGATTTCCCAGAACCTGATGCACCTAGTAGTGTATAGAACTTCCCTTCTTCCAACTCAAAGTTAATGTCTTTGAGAACCTTGGTGTTGCTGTCTTCAAAAACTTTAGAGACGTTTTTGAATTCAATAATTGGTTTTTTCAATTCCTCTAAATTCCTTCTTCTTCGTAAATTAACAGATCAGGGCTCTGTCAGGCCGCTACTACCTCGTGTAGGAGATTGAACTGCCTACATACATCTTCACTAACGATAGGCTTTCACCCCCTTTACAATGGTTATAGCAGCAACTTTTCTACCCCAACCTTATTCTTTCTCACCCAAGATTCGGACTTCTCTCTCAAGGGTGACACCTGAGTGTTCTTTGACTTTTTCGATAACAGATTGGATCAAGTCTTCATAGTCTTTGGCCGTTCCGTCAGCAACATTGATCATGAAACCGGCATGCTTTTCAGATACTTCGACACCACCGATACGGTAGCCCTTCAAACCAGCCTCTGAGATCAACTGACCTGCAAAATGCCCAACTGGACGCTTAAAGACTGAACCACAAGATGGGTATTCTAGAGGTTGTTTGAGTTCACGTAGGTGCGTCAAGCGGTCCATTTCTTGCTTGATAACCTGATGATTCCCTGGAGCTAGGGCAAATTTAGCTGACAAGACAATGGCCCCAGAATCCTGAATAGCTGAATGGCGATAACCAAAAGCCAAGTCCTTGACTGACAAGGTCTCGATTTCCCCTTTCTTGGTCAAAATTTGACAAGACTGCAAGATGTGAGCAATCTCTCCTCCGTAAGCACCCGCATTCATAAAGACAGCTCCACCGATACTTCCAGGAATCCCACAAGCAAACTCAAAACCAGTCAAACTATGACGAAGGGCAATACGTGTCGTTTCGATCAAGTTTGCTCCAGCTTCTGCTTCGATGGTATAACCATCAACCGAAACGTTATTGAGCTTGTCGCATAAGATAACAAAACCACGGATTCCACCTTCACGAACGATGATATTACTAGCATTTCCTAGCACCATCCAGGGAATATTCTCTTGATTGGCAAATTGGACAACACGGGCCATCTCATAGCGATTGCGTGGCAAAACTAGATAATCCGCTCGACCTCCTACCTTTGTATAGGTATAGGTCTTCAAGTGTTCCTTAAAACGAATATCGATTCCTTCTAAGATTTCAAGCATTTTTTCTTTTACTGACATGTCACTCTTCCTTTTTCAAAATTCATTCCATTATACCATTTTTAGAGACATTTGACGACCATAAAAAGAGCTTGTTTTATCATTACATAAAAAAAGAGGTCACCCCTCTTTTTATGATTTTTTCCAAAATGTAGATTTTGTCAGCCAGATAAAGGCTAGAAGTTCTACGAGAAGAATAAACTCAACTAGAAGCGGATTTGCAATCCATCCCACTTGAGATAAGGCTGGAGCCAAGTCAAACAAGGCATGCAAACCATAGGCAGCAAGGAGGTAGATCCATTTCTTTTGACGAACACTTTGATAGACCCAGATGGAAAGACCAATTTGGAGAACCAGAGCAAGCACACGTTCAACTCCTAGTAAATAAACCTGCCATACAGAAAGAGACTGGACCGTTTCGAGCGTAGATTTTGGAAGGAGATTGGCTACATCAGTATTTGAAGACTGGATGAGTGAAAAGAGAATCAACAAACTGATCAAGCTTCCCATTCCGAGATAGAGCATCTCCAAGCCCCCATGTCCCAAACCATAAGCCAAAGCATCTCGATCTTCTAGCTTTCTCTTTTTCTCCAACCATTTAAAAAAGACAAGACGAGCCGTTTCCTCAAAGAGGGCCGCCATGGCAATCCCATAAAGGACATATAAGAAAGGCTGCTCTTGCATGAGCGGAATGGTTCCATCTTTTTGCGGATGAAGTATCAGAAGGTGAACCATCTTCTCTAACACTTGAGAAGAAACAAAAAATGCGATTGCCCCCAAGCCCATCACTGCAAGAGAGATTTTAAACCGTTTTTTGGCATACCAAGTCCCACTTACTAGAATGAGAACCAAAGCGATCATGGTGAGGATAATATGTACTGTCATCTTTTTCTCCTATTCTGACTTATCAATATCTTTCTTCATCTCGTCAACGTTAAATTTGGCAAATAAATACTGGCGATCTTGGACTGGAAAAC
This sequence comes from Streptococcus sp. 27098_8_70, assembly GCF_041432215.1. GTDB lineage: Bacteria > Bacillota > Bacilli > Lactobacillales > Streptococcaceae > Streptococcus > Streptococcus oralis_CP. The sequence continues at coordinate 44,170 of NZ_JAPVZD010000001.1, read as the reverse complement.
GTTGATCCAACTGGTCGACTGCCCCAACCTCAATCATTCCTTCTTTGATAACAAAGTCCATCACATGCCCACCAAAGGTCAAATCATCTGAGATAAAATGCAAATGGTAGCCTGCAACACTCACTCCATGGAAAATCTCCGGTGTCCAAAATCCAACAATAGTTCCCGATACATTTTCACGGCTATATTCAGGTTGGTGAGTCGCTACATCAGCAAACTTGGTATCAGGTGTGGATTTGGGAATCATCCGCACATGCATTTGTGAAAATTCGCCATGAATCTTGATGGAGCGAAAAAGATTTTCCCCATCATAGTAGGACTCAATTCGTTTTTCCAATTCCTTATCCGTCATCTCAAAGCGCTGACGAAAAATCACTTCTGCCTGATGAGGAACCACTGCTGCATAGGGAATAAGGGCATCCGCTGCCACTTCAACGATTTCAGGTGTTTGACCAGATCCCTTGGCTTGATAAGCCTTGCCATCAAGGACAATCAACTCCCCGTCAATCGAATCCAAAGTCCCCAAACCAAGATCACCATGTTCTAGCAATTCTCCCACTGTCATGGTTCCGCCATAGAGACCAGCCATTAGGGCACCTAGAGTATTGTATTGAAATAATTTTACCGGTTCCTGCACTTTTCTATCCATTCTCTTTCTTATCTTCTGTTCAATGAATCATCATACTTTCTAAGTATACCACATTTGCTCCTAGTTGTGAAAGGGGGAATGCTTTTCCCATTGCAAAGGAGGCAAAAAAAAGGTACAATGTAACAAAATTAACGGAGGTCTGGAATGAAGAAAGAAAGTAAATACCAAGTAGTCGTTTCCTTTCTAAAAAAGGGGATCGAATCAGGAAAATTTCCAACAGGTAGCCGGCTTCCCTCCATCCGTCAACTGAGCCAAGACTTCCACTGTAGCAAGGACACTATCCAACGAGCCCTGCTGGAATTACGCCATGAACAATACCTCTATGCCAAACCCCAAAGTGGCTACTATGTTCTAGAACAAGGACAGCACCAAGACTTGGAAATCGAAGTCACTGACGAACATGCCAGTGCCTATGACGACTTCCGACTCTGCGTCAACGAAACCCTGATAGGCCGAGAAAACTACCTCTTCAACTACTATGACAACCAAGAAGGCCTTGAGGAACTAAGACAATCTGTCCATCAACTTCTTTTCAACCAAGCTCTCTACTGTAAACCCGATCAACTGGTTCTAACATCTGGTACCCAGCAAGCTCTCTTTATCCTTTCTCAGATTGACTTTCCGAGCAAGGGAGCGGAGATTTTGGTCGAACAACCGACCTACCACCGGATGAATCGCCTCTTGGTCGCTCAGGGGCTAGCATACCAGACCATTGAACGCCGAATTGATGGCATCAACCTTGACGAACTAGAAGAACAGTTCAAATCTAGGAAGATCAAGTTTTTCTACACTATTCCTCGCTTCCACTATCCCCTAGGTCATTCCTATTCTGATCAGGAAAAAAGGGCTATTCTGGATCTAGCAAACCAGTATGGTGTTTACATCGTAGAGGATGATTATCTAGGTGACTTAGACTCTAAAAAGGGACAAACCTTCCACTATCTGGATACTGAGGATCGGGTCATTTATATCAAGTCCTTCTCAACCAGTCTCTTTCCAGCCCTTCGTATTACCGCTCTCATTCTTCCAAATGCCCTAAAAGAGGCCTTTGTTTCCTACAAAAATATCTTGGACTATGACAGCAATCTCATCATGCAAAAGGCTCTTTCTCTTTACATCGATAGCCAGTTATTTGAAAAAAATCGACTGGCTCGATTGAGCCTTCAAGAGAACTATCAGGCTCAGATTAAGGAGCTACTTGAAAAAAACACCTGTACCTTACCCCACTATCCTCTACACGATGGTCTTTTGCTTGATTTGAGACACTATCCTAAGATTGCCAGTTTGAAACACAGCTCACTCAAATTAGACTTTTTTGAGAAGGCTTATTTGGACGCCTGTCCTTATCAGTTCGCCAAAGTCACTCTTGAAAATCTAGAAGAGCTATTAGAATACATAAAAGCAGAATTGGATTAAAGTCCAACTCTGCTTTTTCTTATTGCTCAACTTCTGTTAGTTTCGCTGCCTTTTCAAGATAGTTTTGATAGGTTCCGTCGTCTTTCAGTTTTTGGATAACCTTATCGACTACTGCTTTCAAGTCTGATTGATTCTTCTTAATAGCAACGGCATTGGCTTCGCCATCTTTCATTGTCAAGTTAACAGATGCAACGACAAGGTCTGAGTTTTTACCTGCGTAGCTAAGAGCAACTGGTTCATCCATATGAACAGCATCCACTTTTCCAGCCTGCAATTCATTGACTGCTTCCCCCATATTGGTCAAGGATGTCAACTGGGCATTTGGCAATTGTTCCTTGACCATGGTTTCTGGCACAGTTCCCTTTTGAGCTGCGATATTGGCACTTGCGAGGCTTGTAAGATCCTTGTATTTGTCTAAATCAGCTTTTCTAACCAAGAAACTCATCTTATTTTCATAGTAAGGGATTGAAAAGTCAAAGACTTCCTTTCTCTCATCTGTAGCACTAATTCCTGCAATGGCCAAGTCAGCCTTTCCAGTTTGAAGACTGGTCAAGACATTGTCAAAACTCATGCTAGAGATTTCAAGTTTAACCCCAAGCTCGTCTGCAATTGCTTGAGCCATATCAATATCTGCACCAACCACTTGGTTTTTACCATCTACCAAGGATTGGAATTCAAACGGCGCATAGTCTGGGCTGGTCGCAACGACTAGCTTTCCTTTTTGTTTGATAGCGTCCACAGCAGACTGGGAACTATCCGTACCTGACTGGCAAGCTACTAGAACCACACTGGCAAGCATGCTACACACAACTAATATCCATTTCTTGAATTTCATAAATAAACGACCTTTCTGTTAATTCTGAATAATTATAACTCTTTTAAAAATAGTTGTCAACCTTTTTAGAGATTTTGATTGTAAAACAATTCTTTTCATAAAAAAAGAAGACTGATTTATTCTAACCAGCCTTATTTCTGTATATTTAAACCGTTTCTTATAGTTCGACAATCTTACCTGTTTCAAAGTAAACAACCCATTCACAGATATTTTTTGCGTAGTCTCCAATACGTTCCAAGAAGGAAATAACCTGGAAGTAATCGCGTCCTGTAACAATGGCTTCAGGATTTTTCTTGATTTCTTCTGTAGCCAATTCACGAATGCTGTCAAAGTAATGGTTGATTTTTTCGTCCATCGTTGCTACTTCGTAGGCTTGATCCACAGACCCGTTGAGATAAAGATCTAGAGCTGCTTCGACGAAGTTTTTCACGTCGCGTCCCATCTTTTTGATTTCTTCTTCAACAGAAGGGATACGTTGCTCCCCCTTCATACGAATAGTCGCCTCAGCGATAGACACAGCATGATCTCCCATGCGTTCCACGTCTGACACTGCCTTGAGAACGGTCAAGACGGTACGAAGGTCTTGCGAAACAGGTTGTTGGAGGGCAATCATTTCAAATGATTTCTTTTCCAACTTCACTTCATATTCATTTACTTCTGCATCGTCTTCGATGACTTCTTTTGCCAAATCACGGTCATGCGTAACAAAGGCACGCACTGTACGATTGATCTGCGAGAGCACTTCTTGTCCCATAGCATAGAACTGGTTGTGCAATTTCTCCAAATCTTCTTCAAATTGAGATCGTAACATCATTCAACTCCTTATCCAAATTTTCCTGTAATATAATCTTCTGTTTCCTTGTTTTGTGGGTCTAGGAACATCTTCTTCGTATCGTTAAACTCGATCAAATCCCCATCTAGGAAAAATCCTGTTTTATCAGAGATACGTGAGGCCTGTTGCATCGAACGCGTTACCAAGAGCATGGTGTATTTATCTTTCAGACCATACAAGGTTTCCTCAATCTTACCTGCAGAAATAGGATCCAAAGCTGAAGTTGGTTCATCTAAGAGGATAATTTTCGGACTGGTTGCTAAGACACGAGCAACACAAACACGTTGTTGTTGTCCACCTGAGAGACCAATGGCTGAATCATGCAAACGATCCTTTACTTCATCCCAGATAGAAGCACGTTGCAAGGCCTTTTCTACTGCTTCATCTAGAACTTGCTTGTCCTTAACTCCATTGATACGCAGCCCATAGACAACATTTTCGTAGATAGACATAGGGAAGGGATTGGGCTGTTGAAAGACCATACCGATTTCCTTACGCAATTCAACCGTATCGGTGCGGGGGCTGTATATATTGTGACCATTATAGACTACTGAACCTGTTGTTGTCACTTCAGGATTTAGATCGCCCATGCGGTTGATAGCTTTGAGCAGGGTAGACTTTCCTGATCCAGAAGGACCAATCAAGGCCGTTATTTCCTTAGGTTGGAAAGAAAGGGAAACACTATTCAAGGCCTTCTTTTTATTGTAATAAACGGACAGGTCTGACACCTGTAAAATCGCTTCTGACATACCGTTTCCTTTCTAACCAAAGTGTCCCGTTACATAGTCATTGGTTGACTGTAACTTAGCATTCTGGAAAATATTGGAGGTCTTATCGTACTCAATCAAATCACCCAAGTAGAAAAATCCTGTGTAGTCACTCGCACGCGCAGCCTGTTGCATACTGTGGGTAACGATGATGATGGTAAAGTCCTTCTTCAATTCCAACATGGTTTCTTCCAGCTGGGCTGTCGCAATCGGATCCAAGGCTGAAGCAGGCTCATCCATCAAGAGGATATCTGGCTTGACAGAGATGGCGCGAGCGATACAGAGACGTTGTTGCTGACCACCAGAAAGCATCAAGGCTGATTTGTGTAGGTCATCTTTGACCTGATCCCATAGGGCGGCCTGACGAAGAGAGGTTTCTACAATTTCATCAAGGACTTTCTTATCCTTAACACCTGCACGTTCGTGTGCAAAGGTGATGTTACGGTAGATTGATTTAGCAAATGGATTTGGACGTTGGAAGACCATCCCGATATGCTTTCGCATCTCATAGACATTGATTTCTGGACGGTTGACGTCAATCCCTCGGTAGAGGATTTGACCTGTGACCTTGGCAATATCAATGGTATCATTCATCCGATTGAGACTGCGAAGATAGGTAGATTTTCCTGATCCAGAAGGACCAATCAAGGCTGTAATTTTATTTTTTTCAAATTGCATATCGATGCCCTTGATGGATTCATTTTTACCGTAGTAAACATGTAAATCCTTAGTAGAGAGGGCCACTTTTTCTTCAGGGAAAGTGATGATATGCTTTTCATCCCAGTTATATTTTGACATGGCTTCTCCTTTAGGCAGCGGTTAATTTCTTGTGTAAATAGCTTCCGAGTTTGCGTGCCCCAAAGTTAAAAATCAAGATAAAGATGAGGAGCACTGCGGCAGAACCAGCAGATACAATGGTAGCATCAGGAATGGTTCCTTCACTGTTGACCTTCCAGATGTGGACAGCCAAGGTTTCTGCTTGTCGGAAGATTGAGATAGGGCTGGTAACACTGAGGATATTCCAGTTAGACCAGTCAAGGGCTGGAGCGGATTGTCCTGCAGTATAGATAAGAGCGGCGGCCTCACCAAAGATACGACCAGATGCCAAAACAACACCCGTTACGATACCTGGAAGAGCTTCTGGAATGACAACATGAACTACAGTCTCCCAACGAGAAATTCCAAGGGCCAGACCAGCCTCACGTTGTGTATGGTGAACGTGTTTTAAACTGTCCTCAACATTTCGAGTCATCTGAGGGAGGTTAAAGACCGTCAAGGCCAAGGCACCTGAAATGATTGAAAATCCATACTCAAACTGGACTACAAAGATCAAGTAACCAAAGAGACCCACAACGACTGATGGTAGAGAAGACAAAATCTCAATACAGGTACGAATAAAATTGGTCACAGGTCCTTTTTTGGCATACTCAGCGAGGAATACACCAGCCCCCATAGATAGCGGAACAGAAATGATCAAGGTAATGACCAAAAGGAAGAAGGAATTGTAGAGCTGAATCCCGATACCCCCACCTGCTTGATAAGAGGAAGATTTCCCTGTCAAGAAGGACCAAGAGATATGCGGTAACCCTCTCACCAAGATATAGAGAATCAAGGATGCCAAGATGGCAACGATGATACCCGCGATGGTATAGAGGACAGCTGTTGCAAGTTTATCTAATTTCTTAGCGTGCATAGTTTTTCTTTCCTCTTTCTTTCGTAATCAATTTAATCACACTGTTAAAGGCCAAACTCATCAAGAGCAAGACTAAGGCCAGTGACCAGAGAACGTTATTATCAACCGTTCCCATGACGGTATTTCCGATCCCCATAGTCAATACAGATGTCAAGGTCGCAGCTGGTGTTGTTAGCGAAGTTGGGACAACTGCTGAGTTTCCGACAACCATCTGAATAGCAAGGGCTTCACCGAAGGCACGCGCCATCCCAAAGACCACTGCAGTGAAAATACCTGAACGTGCTGCTTTCAAGGTCACACGCCAGATGGTTTGCCAACGAGTGGCTCCCATAGCTAAACTGGCTTCACGGTAATGACGAGGAACAGCACGCAAGCTGTCTGTTGTCATAAAGGTTACAGTTGGTAGGATCATGACAAAGAGAACGAAAATCCCTGACAAGATCCCAAAACCAGTTCCACCAAAGACGCTACGAACAAAAGGCACCACAACTTGCAAACCGATAAATCCATAGACGACTGAAGGAATACCGACGAGGAGTTCAATGGCTGGTTGCAAGATTTTTGCACCCTTTGGTGATACTTCTGTCATAAAGACTGCTGCTCCAATAGCAAAGGGAGTTGCGATCAGGGCTGATAAAATCGTCACAATAAAGGAACCCAAAATCATCGGCAGGGCACCAAATTGTTTTCCTGAAGGATTCCAAGTTTGTCCAAAGAGGAAATCAAAGATGTTGACCCCATTGACAAAGAAGGTCGATAAGCCTTTTTGGGCTACAAAAATCAAAATCATGGCCACAATGATAACAATCAAAGAAAGGCAGGTGAAGGTCAAACCTTTACCGAACTTCTCAAGGCGAGAGTTCTTTGAAGGAGAGAGTAGTTTTTTAGATAATTCTTCTTGATTCATTATTGACCTCCTTCTACTGCTGTAACGGTACCTGAAGCATCCTTTTGGACTTTCATTTCATTGATAGAGATATAGCCCATGCCCTTAACAATTCCATTTTGTGCTTCATCTGAGAGGACGAAATTCAGGAATTCAGCAGCTAACTCATTTGGCTGACCAAGTGTGTACATATGTTCATAAGACCACAAAGGCCAATTGTTGGTCGTTACATTCTCAGATGTAGGTTCATACCCATTCAGTTTCATGCTTTTCACGGAGTCATCTACATAGGCAAAGGCCAGGTAAGAAATGGCTCCAGGCGTTTGGGATACAATGGACTTGACCATCCCGTTAGAATCCTGTTCTTGGCTCTGCATTGCCGATTGGCCATTCATAATGACCGTATCAAACGTCGCTCGTGAACCAGAACTTGCTGCTCGGTTGATGATTGAAATTGCCAAGTCCTTGCCCCCAACTTCTTTCCAGTTGGTCACTTCACCTGTAAAGATTTTGCGAAGTTGCTCGGTTGTGAGATTTTCAACATCCACTTCCTTGTTTACAATCACTGCAAGACCAGCCACTGCAACCTTGTGGTCTACTAAGGCTGAAGCATCGATTCCTTCTTTTTCCTCTGCAAAGACGTCAGAGTTCCCGATGTCAACTGCTCCAGACTGGACTTGGGATAGGCCTGTACCCGATCCACCACCTTGAACATTGACTGTTTTTCCGATGTTTCTAGAACCAAATTCATCTGCTGCCGCTTCGACAAGAGGCTGAAGAGCAGTTGAACCAACGGCTGTCATGGATTCTCCACGATCAATCCAGCTAGCACATCCTGCAAGAGAACCTGCCATCAAAAGAGCTGCAAGAGACATGACGAGCTTTTTTCTTTTTTTCACTGTTATTCTCCTTGAACATAATGATAAATGTTCTGATTTCTTCCGTTTGTCCTGATCATCCAATTATCATCAATGATTGTCCCGCTTTATTTTATCTAGTCATTCTTAGGAGCGGACAATTCCATCGTATAATATAAGTAATAATGAAAGACTATCAGAAAAAACTCATACTTCCACTATAACATAGAATAGGCTCTTTGACTAGCTTTTTCACCTGAATCTGAGCCCTTTTGGATAATAATTTTTCAAAACATTACCCGTTACCTTGGCAAAGCCTAGTCCGTTTCCTTGAACCACAACTTGGTACCAGCCATTTGGTCGAGCTTCAGACAATTGAACAGTCTCACCAGCCACATATTTTACAAAGTCCTCATCATTGATTTCAACACTTTGTTTTACTTGGCTTGGTTTCAATGCTAATCCCAGAGCAAAGCTTGGTTCAAAGCGTTTCTTTTTAAAAGTCCCCAGATGAAGTCCATTTCGGGCAATTTTGAGTTTTCCTAGATCAGGTAGCATCTCTGGCAGGAGATAGAGCTGATCTCCAAAAGTCTGCAAGATACCAGTTAGATTGACTCGCAAGTGTTTTTGGGCAAATTCTTGCCACAAAGCAAGTTGCTCACGACTGAGATTGCTCTTGCTAGCTTTGAATTTAGGTGCTGGATTTTGTCCCTTAAACTGCAGGTGGGCAACAAACTGACCTTCTCCCTTGAAATGATGAGGATACATCCGCGCCGTTTCAGGAAGGTCAATTCCTGCTACCATACCGTTCAAATGCTCAACTGGAAGCAATTCAAATTCATAAGTATCAAGTAACCAGTGGACGATTTCTTCATTTTCCTCAGGTGCCCAAGTACAGGTCGAATAGACCAGACGACCACCTTCTGCAAGCATAGTCACTGCATCTTCTAAAATTTCTCTTTGGAGACTAGCACATTGGCTAGGATAAGCGGTACTCCAATAATCCATGGCCTCTGGCTGCTTACGAAACATCCCCTCACCCGAGCAAGGTGCATCAAGGACAATCACATCAAAGTAACCTTTAAAAACCTTGGCCAAGCGGTCAGCAGATTCATTGGTCACAACAACGTTTGTCGCTCCAAATCGCTCCATATTTTCCACTAAAATCTTAGCCCGCTTACTTGAAATTTCATTGGAAACAAGGACTCCCTGATTAGCCAGATAAGCTGCTAGTTGAGTGGATTTTCCCCCTGGTGCTGCCGCCAAGTCCAAGACCTTCATACCGGGAAGGGGTTGAGCTACCTGGGCCACCATTTGAGCTGCAGGCTCTTGCGAATAAACAAGACCGGTCGCGTGCTCTGGTGACTTTCCAGAAACCTTACCATAATACCCCCAAGGTGTATTTGGAATAGCATCTGCAAACGATAACTGACTTTCTTTTAAGGGATTGACCCGAAAAGCCGAAACCGCTTCTTGTTTAAAAGAGGCAAGAAAGTCTCTTGCCTCATCTTCTAGTATCGCTTCATATTTTTCAACAAATCCTTCTGGAAATTGCATTTAGTTCTCTTTCCTTTCGTAGATATAAGACTGAATCTCCTCTTGCATCTCGATTGGCACCATCATGACAGGCTGACGCGTTGTAAAATCAGCGGGCTCACCCGATACCGTAAGAAGGCGATAACCCAGACTTTCCCCTAAGATACTGGCCGAAGCGTAATCCCATGGCTGCAGATAGGTAATATAAGTCAGAAGACGACCTGATAAAACCTTGGCAAAACTAATGGCCGCACTGCCGTAGACACGGACACCCAACGCTGCTCGACCCAAATCACCCAATCCCCACTCATTGCTTTCAAACATACCTGAGTTGCCGGCAACTAAAAATTCTTGAAGAGGTTTCTTTTTAAAAGGCGGTAAGGGCTCATTATTGCGGCAAGGAGGAAAGGCACCACCACCATGGTAACAATCACCTTTCATGACATCATAGATGATGCCAAATTTGCCAACCCCATTTTCAAAATAAGCTAACATCACGGCAAAATCTTCCTGCTGGGCGACAAAGTTATTGGTACCGTCAATGGGATCAATCACCCAAACGGAACCTTGACCGACTGCAGCACGTAAACAACCCTCTTCCGCGCAAATCAAGTCCTCAGGATAGGAGTACTTGATCCGTTCAACCAAGAGTTCCTGGACCTCCTTGTCCAAACGCGTCACCAAGTCAGTAGGGGAAGACTTGCGCTCAACCTGCAAATCTTCTTTCATGTGAGCCAAAATATAGGCAGCAGCTTCCTTCACAATCTGTTTGGCAAATTCAAATTTAGTTTCCAAGAGAAATCTTCCCTTCTCTTTTTTCTTTTGCTAATTGAACCGCATGATAGCAGGAATAACCGCTAGCCGTCTCAAATTCGCGACCTAAACGTTTTTCTTCACTTTTGCTTGGAACCACAGACTTAAATTTCTTGTAAGATTCTAACAGTTTTTTTGCTTCTACCTTATCTTCATAAGCAGCTTCAACATCATTAAAAAAAGAAAGCACTGAAGCAAGTTCTTCAGTGCTCCACGACAAATCTAGTGGGTAACTATACTGTTTGTTCATCTATCCTATACCAGCTCTCAATGTTGCTTCTTTTAGTTCTTGTTTACGGTAACTACGAGGGAGAAAAGCACGAATCTCATCTTCATTAAAACCGATCTGCATGCGTTTGGTATCTATAATAATTGGGCGACGCAAAAGACTAGGATATTGCTCAATCAACTGAAGCAACTCCGATACCGAGATACTCTCTACATCAATATCCAATTTTTGAAAAATTTTTGAACGAGTTGAAATGATGTCATCAGTACCATTTTCGGTCAAGGAAAGAATATGTTGTAATTCTTTTCTTGTTAAAGGACTAGTCATAATATTATGCTCTTGAAAGGGCACTTTATGCGTCTCTAACCAAGCCTTTGCCTTACGACATGATGTACAACTCGGTGATAAAAATAGTGTAATCATGCTTTTCTCTTCTTTTATCTATACTTGCTATTTCTATTATACAAAAAAATAAAGCGCTTGACTAGGTATTTTTAGAAAAAAAGCCTATTTTTTCATAGAAAATAGACTGTTTTCTGCAAAAATCTCCTGCTTTGCAAGTTTATCTTTAGGATAACCTAACAATAAATAGGGAGTAGAGCAACTTCTCTCGTTTTTTATTAAAAATACAGAACTTTTTCCACTATTTCCTTGAAGCTTTAGCAAGAAGGAAACTGAACATTCCTTCATACAAAGCAAAGAAAAGTAAAAAGGCATGGAGAAAGAAAGTCTCTGGCAAAATCCAAATAACGGGATCCTTTGCTGGATCAAAAAGCCAGGTATCATCTCCCACAAAGAGAATCTGATGGAAAAGAGTAAAGAATTGCTCAAAACCAATCAACACTCCTACAAGCCCAATGACTAGAGGCAGTAGCACTAGAGTCAGGATACTTTTACGATATAGGGGTAGAAATCCTTTTTTCACAATCTTTCTAACAAAGAAATAGAAACTTGGTAGCGTCACTAGGGCAACTAGCTGAACTAGGTGAAAGAGATTCTTCACCACCGCAAAGTGATGTAGACCTGCCGCTGATGAACGAAAATCTGGCATCTCTAAGACCTGACTAAAGGGATTAGTCAGGTAATTCATCAAGATATGAAAATTGTACTGAATGGTTTCTGGCTTTAGATAGACTCGATCCGCTAAGTTCAGCCACTGAATCTCCATGGGATAGAAAATCCATGCCAGATAAATAGTCAGTAGGATAGAAAGGGAGAGGAAAAAGAGCATACTTCCCCAAAAGGTCAGTTTAGTTTTCATCAAAATTCCACTCCGCAAGGCTAGAAACTACATGAGTTGGTGCGATTGGCAGGTCAGCCACTTCTTCTGCCTTGGTAAAACCTGTTGTCACCAAGAGCGTTGGAATGCCATTGTCAATACCTGCTCGGATATCTGTCAGGTAGTTGTCCCCAACCATGAGCAATTCTTCTCTTTTCAAGCCCAAGTGCTCAACTGCCTTGTCCATGATGATAGCATTCGGTTTTCCGATATATACTGGTTTGACCCGTGTAGCGACTTCAAGAAGTGTAATTAGTGAACCAGCACCAGGCAAGAGACCACGTTCCGTCGGGATATTGAGGTCAGGATTGGTTCCTATAAAGTGGGCTCCCTTTTGAATGGCTAGAGTCGCCGTCGCAAATTTTTCATAGTCAACTTGCCAGTCCAGTCCAACTACCACATAGGCTGGATTTTCCTTGTCTTCGACATAACCGGCTGCCTGAATGGCATCCTTGAGCCCCGCTTCACCGATGACATAGGCTGTCTTTTCCAGTCCCAAATCGTTCATATAGTCGATGGTTGCCAGAGTTGCTGTGTATACAGTCGATAGAGGGGTATTAATATTAAAATTCTGAGCCAACATCTCTTGAACACTCTCTGGAGTTCGGGTTGTATTGTTGGTTACAAAGAGATAAGGAATTTCTCTTTTTTGTAACTCATGGACAAAAGCCTCTCCTGCCGGAATTCGGTCTTTCCCCTTGTAAATGGTTCCGTCTAAATCAATTAAATAACCTTTATAAGTCATATCGTCCTTTCTAATTGCCTTCAATTTCTTGCCAAGTAATCATGGCTTGAGCATTAATCTCGCCATCACTGATAATCTCATGCTTGCTTTCTATTCCCTTGAGTTCATAAGCTGAAGCAATCATGCCACCTGGTCGCACTTCTTTGACATATTTGAGATTGATTTTCTTTGGAATATACTTGGTCAAAAAGTCTGCTCCCATAACCTCAAAAATCCAATCCAAGTATTTACTGTTATTGACATGACCATTCATATCCAAGTCGTAAAAACGAACATGGTAGTCTTTACTGATCGGGTCTTCTAGGTTAGCATACTTTGGCCCACGGATGAGTTTTTTATCAAACTCAGACTGGTAAGGCGCAACAATCTCCGGTTCGACAGCATGAACTTTACGACTATCTCTGTCCATGAGAACAAAGGTTGCTACCATGCGAATGATTTCTTGACCTGCTTCATCATAGATAGTGAAACGGCGGTAGCAAAAAAGACGATTGTAAGTCAATGCTTCTGTTTCAATCGTAATCTCCTCAGCAAAGCGAGGCAAGCGTACCACGTCAATCGCATAGTCTGTAATAATCCAGACCAGATTGTAGCGTTCTAACATATCCTTGTCGCTAACTCCCAGCTCAATTGACTGCATACCTGATACTTGCAAGGACAGCAAAATCACATCTGGAAGTTTGATATGACCGTTCATGTCCGCCATATCAAAAGGAATTTTCATTTTCATTTGATAAGTTAAGCCCATTGTTCTACTCCAAAATAAATCGTTCTGCTACAGTGTCTCCCAAGAAGAGACCCCTCTTTGTCATTCGGACACGATCACCGTAGATCTGCATAAGGCCTTGGTGAACCAAGTCTCTGATGATCTCGCCATAAAGTCCATCAAAGGAACGTCCGAATTTTTCCTCAAATCTAGCCATGGAAACCCCAGATTTCTTGCGAAGTCCCAAAAACATTTCTTCTTCCATCTGCTCCTTTTGGCTCAGGCGTTCTTCAGTTATCCGAGCATCTCCTGCCTCTACCGCACTGAGATAATGTCGAATAGGACCGTGGTTTTTATAACGAACTCCGTCCACATAACCTGAAGCACCCGCACCGATACCATAGTACTCAGCATTATCCCAGTACATGAGATTGTGGCGACTTTCAAAGCCTGGCTTGGAGAAATTGGAAATCTCATAATGCTCAAAGCCGGCTCGCTCAAGTTCTGCAATGATGTACTCAAACATCTCTGCTTCTAACTCTTCCTTGGGCAAGGGCAATTTCCCTCGACGCATACGGTTCATAAAGACCGTATGATTCTCCAAAATCAAGCTATAAAGGCTCATATGAGGAATATCAAGCGAAATGGCCTTAGCCACATTTTCCTTGACCTGATCCATGGTCTGACCAGGAAGAGCGTAAATTAGGTCGATGGAGATATTGTCAAAACCAGCCAGTTTGAGGCGGTCGATATTCTCATAAATATCCTTTTCCAAATGACTGCGCCCAATCTTTTTCAGCATTTTGTCATCAAAGGTCTGGACACCTAGGGAAACACGATTGACAGCCGAGTTTTTCAAAACCGCAATCTTATCCGCGTTCAGATCTCCTGGGTTAGCCTCAATGGTCAACTCTTCTAAGACAGACAAGTCCAAGTTTTTAGTCAAGCCATCCAAGAGCACTTCTAGTTGCGGAGCTGACAAAGCAGTTGGTGTCCCACCTCCAATATAGAGGGTTCGCAATTTTTGGATATCATAAGAACGAAACTCTTCTAGCAGATGCTCCAAATAACTATCTACTGGTTGATTCTTGATAAAAACTTTTGAAAAGTCACAATAATAACAAATCTGTGTGCAAAAGGGAATATGCACATAGGCTGACGTTGGTTTTTTCTGCATAGTATTTATTATACCACAAAGACTGGTTTCCAGATAAAAATCACCATCCCCAGAACCTTAGATGAACCAGAGATGGTGATGTTTTATTCTTCTGTAATATCAATAATAATCTCTTCTTCGTCTTCTACGATATCTGGAGTTGCTGACTGTTCTTGCCATTGCTCCTTGAGATTGTTAAAGGTTTCCTTCGATGCTTCCGTCGCTTGTCGAGCACAGTTTTTAGCTTGGTCAAGGACACTATCAAAAGTGATTTCACCAGATTCTACTTGCTCCTTTGTTTTCAATACAAAGTCAGTTGCCTGTTCCTTCACTTCAGTTAGTTTCTCACAAACCTGCTCTCTAGCATATTCTGGATCTTCTCTTAAATCATCTAGAAAATCCTGAGCTTGACTACAAACTTGCTTGCCCTTGTCACTGGTTAAGAACAAGGCAAGAGCTGCACCTGAAACCGTTCCTAAAAGGATAGAGGATAGTTTTCCCATAAGATTTCTCCTTTTTTATTTTTTGAAAATTTTACTTGCGAAACGAAGAGCTGACAAGCCTGCACCTGTTTTAATGGTCTTTGAACCAGCAGATGAAGCTTTTTTGCCTAAGACACGTGCATGCTGATTGAGGTCAGATACTGACTCTGACAAGTCCGCCACAGCTGTAAAGAGTGGATCAATCGTCGCAACTTTGATATTGATATCATCTGCCAACACATTGACCTTAGCCAACAATTCATTGGTCTGATGCAAGGTAACGTTCACATCTGAACTCAACGTTTTGATGGTTTTCTCTGTCTCATCAATCATACGACCTGCTTTTTGAATCGTGATTGTCAAATAGACTAAACAGACAATCAAAGCAATCGCAACAAGTATATATGCAACTTCTAACATTTATTTTTCCTCCTCTGTATGATAGAAAGGGGCTTTCTTTCGATTTTGATAAAGTATGATAAAAATACCAAGTCCGATAAGGATAACTGATAACCATTGGGAAACTCGCAAACCAAAGAACATGAGACTATCCGTCCGCATGCCTTCGATGATCATACGACCAAAGCCATACCAAATCAAGTAGAAAGCAGTGATATGACCACGTCTGATTCCCTTTAATTTTCGTCTAAAAATCAAAATCAAAGCAAAACCAATCAGATTCCAAACCGACTCATATAGGAAGGTCGGCTGACGGTAGCTCCCCTCAATGTACATCTGATCACGAATGAAGCCTGGCAAATAATCCAGACTATCTACTGCTGCACCGTAGGCTTCTTGGTTAAAGAAGTTCCCCCAGCGCCCTAAACTCTGGGCAATCATGACGCTCGGTGCTGCAATATCTAAGAAATCCCAAGTATTAATCAGCTTTCTATCTGCAAAGATATAAAGGACAATAGCGCCCGCTATCAAACCTCCATAAATGGCCAAACCACCATTCCAAATGGCGATGATTTCACCTGGATTTTGCAGATAATAATCTAAGCGAAAGAGTACGTAGTATAGTCTAGCACCTAAAATAGCTACTGGAAAAGCAATCAGAATAAAATCCAAAATATCATCTGATAGAATTTTCTTTTTAGGAGCTTCTTTCATGGCAAGATAAACTGCCAGAATCAAACCAGCTACAATACACAAAGCATACCAACGAATAGCAAAGGGACCAATTTCAAATGCGACTGGATTAATCATGTTTCACCTCATTTTGAGCGATTAGATTTGTCAAGCGTTCTTCAAATAAACGCGTCGCATCAAAGCCCATTTCTTTAGCACGATAGTTCATGGCAGCTGCCTCAATAACAACGGAGATATTGCGTCCTGTTTTTACTGGGATGCGGATACGCGGAATCGTTACACCAGAAACTTCGAGTTCTTCGGCATTGTTTCCTAGACGGTCAAAGGTCTTATGCGTATCATAATTTTCCAAATAAACTGCTAGCTGAACTTGTGAAGAATCTTTTACAGCACTTGCACCATAGAGACTCATGATATCGATAATCCCAACTCCACGAATCTCAAGTAAATGCTTCAAGATTTCAGCAGGTTCGCCCCAAAGAGTCATCTCATCCTTAGAATAAATATCTACACGATCGTCTGCTACTAGACGGTGTCCACGTTTCACAAGCTCAAGACCTGTCTCGCTCTTACCGATACCACTATCCCCTTGGATCAAGACCCCCATGCCATAGATGTCCATCAAGACACCATGCACACTGGTACGTTTAGCCAAACGGGAATCAAGGTAGCTGGAAAGTTCTCCAGATAAACGACTGGTTGCTGTTCGACTGGTTAAAATCGCAATCTTACATTCTCTAGCAGCCCTCAACATTTCCTCTGGCACTACCAGACCACGAGCCACGATAACCGCAGGTGTTTCAGGTAGAAACATTTTCTTCAAAACTTGATAACGGTTCTGGGCAGGCATGGCAACTAAATAGGACCACTCCTTCATCCCTAACAGCTGAATCCGTTCTGGTGTATAGTAATCAAAATAGCCCGTCATTTCAAGACCAGGTCTCATAATGTCCGCAGTATTGATTTCTTTTTCAAGTAATTCGCCTTCACCATAGACAATATCTAGTCTGAGTTTTTCAATGACATCTCTTACTAAAACCGACATAATTTCCTCCTTCAATCGAGTTCTCCCTACTATTATATCAGATTGTAGTTGGAAGTTTCCTTTTTTTGCAGGATTTACAGTATTTATTTGATGTTGCTTGGGAAAAGATTTGACTAGTAAGTCTTTTCCTACTCTTTTAAATTAACCGAGACAAATCTACTGCAAATTGGTCAACGTCTATCACCAAGTCCCTTCCAGATTTTTCAAAGTAAATTCTTGGAAGACCTTTTGTTAATATTCTATTTGCATCAGCCATATCTTGAGGATAGGTATAGAACTGTTGACCTTTTGGAAACTGATTTTGGACTTGCCATTCTTCAAACTCCTTCAAAAAAGTCTTATGAGATGGCATACTGACTTCTTCGAACAAGGAATGGTCAAACAATCGTACCAAACGATATAGACCATGAATCTCATCCGCAAAGCACTTATCAATTTTTTCATAGGGGTAACCTCGTCTCTGATAAGCTTGGCATAAACTTTGTAGGGACTCACTTAATGCAACTGCATCTTTTCTTGCCAAGTTTATGAAATACCGAACAGAAAATTCTTCCATACCAGTTCGTTTTTTCTTCCCTAAAAACTGTTGTGCACGCAAGAGAGACTCGGATAATCTTTCTTCATCTTGATAATAAAGAGCGTATAAAAGATTCATCACATTTTCTGGATAATAGGTTCCTTTCAACAAGGGTAAATCTTTGGGGATGAATGATGGAATGGCTGAAAAATCATTACAAGCAAAAGAGGTAAACAAGCCTTTTAAAATTCCATCTGTGTAGATGGTTCCACTTGCCAACAAACCGCCTCTCAGCAGCTCGGTTCTTCCTGTTTGCCATAGAGCGTTGTTTAACTGCTTATAATCCCCATCTAAAAACGCCGCATAATAGGCAAAATATTTAGTATCATCTAGCAATAAGCTACTGTACAATTTTACTCTTAAAACCTTGTCAGACAATACTTTTGACTCGGTCAAATACTTTTCAAAAATTCTTTTGTTTGACTCTTCAAAATCCTTCCAATCTATCGGATCAGCACAATAACCCCAATCTTCCAAGTGATTTTCACGCATCTTTTGATATTCTTTTATATACTCTCTCATAATATTTTTTCCTCTAAACACTATGCAAAAAAAGACTAGACAAGTCTAGCCTTTCATTTCAAATTAGAATTTTTTACGTTTACGAGCTGCTTCTGATTTACGTTTACGTTTTACAGAAGGTTTTTCATAGAATTCACGTTTGCGTGTTTCTTGAAGAGTACCAGCTTTAGTAACCGCACGTTTGAAACGACGAAGTGCATCGTCAAGAGATTCATTCTTACGTACTACTGTTTTAGACATTTTTTTCACTCCCTTCAAGTTCAAGATCTATTCTATTTTACACGTAAAAGGAATAATTGTCAAGAAAAAACTGCCATAAACTTATATTATCTTCAATTTTAATCTTTTTAATCTTGTTAAAATTGATTAACATTTACAGATGGAAATGATATAATAGTAGCACATATTGATTAGCAAAAATTAGTATTATTTAGAAGTGAATCTATAACATGAAAAGAATCATAAAAATTTGCCCTGTGGTCAGTATTTTAGTTGTAATTTGTTTATTGCTAGGGATTCTTACTACCTTTTTGGGAAGTGTAATGTATGACTTATTTGCATTTCATTCAAAGCCAATTTATTGTTGGCAATACTTTAGTGGTACATTTATGCATGGAAGTAAAGAAGCACCAGTATGGTTTATATGGTTTCATTTAGTTTTAAATACTTTAATGTTACTTCCTTTTGGTGGGCTATTGGAGTATAAAAAGGGATCAAAATATGTATTTTTAGTTTTTATTACTTCTATGGTAATATCTTCAATTGTATTCCATCTATTAACACAGAATCAAGAAATTCAGGCATCGGGTATCTCTGCTATTGGCTATGCTTTTGTAACGGGTGGGGTGATGAGTATGTTTAGTATATGGGAAAATTTCAATTTAGGATTAAAACTATTTTATATCTTTTTAATCGTTCTATCTCTCACCATGCTTCTACCAAATATAACAGGTTGGATTTCAACCTTTCTTCACATGTCAGGAATTGCCAGTTATATCATAGTTTCCAGCATCAACAACTATCGACTGTCTTAATAAAAATCGTATAGTATCATAAAAAATAGTCAATACGATTATATCAAAGTTTACAGACATTTAAGAATTTTCTATTGGATGCCTTTTTATATGAAATATCGACAACTGTTACAGTGTTTTACAGAAAAATTTCTTTTAGCAGGATAGTGAACAATTGAGGCAAAATAATTAGACGATTTTCAAATCAATTACCAAAAAGAGAGAACCAGTTGGTTCTCTCTTTCTGTTAGACTGACATCTTCTTAGATAGCAATGAATGTAATCATTTCAATCAAGTATCTAAAACAACTTACTAGATGACTTTCACCACTAATTATTCTTCCTCAGATTTTTTTCTTTGAGCTAGAGAAATTAATCCCATACCTGATAAAGCAGCCAATAGACCAGCTGTCAAGTGAGATGTCTCCTCAGAACCCGTATTTGGAAGAGTTTTAGTAGTTCTTTCTTCTGTAATACCTTGTTGTTCTGGATTTTCAACTACAGGAAGTTCTACTACTGTTGGAGTATAGAATCCTGAAATGATATTTCCATTACGGTCTTTACGGATCACTTTCACACCTTTGGCTTGTCCTACAAAGTTTACCTCAGGAGTAAAGGTGACGGTGCCATCTGGTGAGATTACATAAGTCCCTTCACCTGGAACGACTTTTTCAGTTGTTCCATCTTCAAAGGTTGGCGGAACTGTCAGATCGACATCACCTGTAAAGTTTGGTTTACCAGTCTGAGTTTGACCTTTAAGACCTTCTGATGTCGCATCACTCACTTGTGTTTGTCCAAGGACAGTTGGTGTGTAATGAGCAATAACTACATTTCCATACACATCCAGACGCTTCACAACCAATCCTTTAGCTCTACCAACAAAGTCTGGTTCTGGAGTAAAGGTAATGTGACCATCTTTATCAATTGTATAGCTTCCTTCACCCGGAACAACCATAGTCGTGCTACCATCCTCAAAGGTTGGTGGAACAGTCGGATCGATATTCCCTTCAAACACTGGTGTTGCCACTTGTGGTTGGCCTTTTGCTCCTGTAGAAGCCGTATCATGACCAGTAGATGGATCTACAACTGTTGGGCGATAGCTTGCAGTAACTGGAGTTCCGTTCTTATCCTTGCGGACAATCGTTACACCGGTTCCTTGTCCTACAAAATTAGCTTCTGGAGTGAAGGTCACTGTGCCATCTGGTGAGATTACATAAGTCCCTTCACCTGGAATCACTTTTTCAGTTGATCCATCTTCAAATGTCGCCGCCACAGTTTCATCGATTGGAACAAGCGGATTACCACCTTCAAATGTTGGCGTACCTGTTTGAACAAGACCCTTAATGTTAACTGAAGAAGTATCTTTACCAGTTGGTGTTACTTTCGTAAACTCTGGACTGTAAGTCGCAGTAACTGGAGTGCCATTCTTATCCACACGTTTCACTGTAACTGGATCTGGGTTTCCAACAAACTGCTTGTCTGGAGTGAAGGTTACAGTTCCGTCTGGTGCAATCGTGTAGGTTCCTTGGCCTGGAATAGATTTCTCTTTGATGCCATCTTCGAAGGTTGGCTCAACTGTTTCATCAATTGGAACCAATGGGTCGCCACCTTGGAAGCTTGGAGTACCAGTTTGTGGAAGTCCTTGAGGACCTGTACTTGTTGCACCAGTTCCAGTTGGAGTTACCTTAGTAAACTCTGGACTGTAAGTCGCAGTCACTGGAGTGCCATTCTTATCTACCCGTCTAACCGTTACTGGAGCTGGAGTTCCAACATACTTCTTGTCTGGAGTGAAGGTCACTGTACCGTCTGGTGCAATCGTGTAAGTTCCTTGACCTGGAATAGTTTTCTCTTTGCTTCCATCTTCGAAGGTTGGCTCTACTGTTTCATCGATTGGAACCAGTGGATCGCCGCCTTGGAAGCTTGGAGTACCAGTTTGTGGGACACCTTGAGGACCTGTGCTGGTTGCACCGGTTCCTGTAGGAGTCACCTTAGTAAACTCTGGACTGTAAGTCGCAGTGACTGGGGTGCCGTTCTTATCTACACGTTTGACTGTAACTGAATCTGGGTTTCCAACAAACTGCTTGTCTGGAGTGAAGGTTACAGTTCCGTCAGGCGCAATGGTGTAAGTTCCTTGACCTGAAATAGACTTCTCTTTGCTTCCATCTTCGAAGGTTGGCTCTACTGTTTCATCAATTGGAACCAGTGGATCACCACCTTGGAAGCTTGGAGTACCAGTTTGTGGAAGTCCTTGAGGACCTGTACTTGTTGCACCGGTTCCAGTTGGAGTCACCTCTTTCACCACCGCTTGGTACTTAACGGTAACAGGAGTGCCGTTGGCATCCACTCGAGTCAATTCAAGCTCTGGTGTTTCACCCTTGAACTGTTTATCTGGGGTGAAGGTCACCTTACCATCTGCATCCACTTCGAACTTACCAACATTTGGCACTTCTTTCACAGTTGTACCGTTGTCAAATAGTGGAGTTGAATCAGCTGGGAATGGAACAGAGGCATAGCCTGGAGTGAAGGTCACTTTACCTTCTTGGACCTGTCCTTGAAGCCCCTCTGTCTTATCACCTGAACCAGTTGGGGTTACCTTGGTCACTGTTGGAGTATAAGTTGCGGTAACTTCTGTACCGTTTTTATCCACACGTTTGACTGTGACTGGATCTGGGTTTCCAACAAACTGTTTGTCTGGAGTGAAAGTTACAGTTCCATCTGGCGCAATTGTGTAAGTTCCTTGACCTGGAATAGATTTCTCTTTGCTTCCATCTGCGAAGGTTGGCTCAACTGTTTCATCAATCGGAACCAGTGGGTCACCACCTTGGAAGGTTGGGGTGCCAGTTTGTGGAACACCCTGAGGACCTGTGCTCGTTGCGTTAGTGCTGGTTGGAACTACTTCTTTCACTACTGCTTGGTACTTGACAGTAACATGAGTTCCATTGGCATCCACACGAGTCAATTCAAGTTCTGGTGTTTCGCCCTTGAATTGCTTATCTGGGGTGAAGGTTACCTTACCTTCTGCGTCCACTTCGAATTTACCAACATTTGGCACTTCCTTCACAGTTGTACCGTTGTCAAATAGTGGAGTTGAATCAGCTGGGAATGGAACTGAGGCATGGCCTGGAGTGAAGGTCACTTTACCTTCTTGTACCTGACCTTGAAGTCCTTCTGTCTTATCACCTGAACCAGTTGGTGTTACTTTCGTAAACTCTGGACTGTAGGTCGCAGTAACTGGAGTGCCATTCTTATCCACACGTTTGACTGTAACTGGAGCTGGGTTTCCAACAAACTGCTTGTCTGGGGTGAAAGTTACAGTTCCATCTGATGCAATCGTGTAAGTTCCTTGGCCTGGAATAGATTTCTCTTTGCTGCCATCTTCGAAGGTTCGCTCTACTGTTTCATCGATTGGAACCAGTGGATCACCACCTTGGAAGGTTGGGGTACCGGTTTGTGGAACACCTTGAGGACCTGTGCTAGTTGCCCCAGTTCCTGTAGGTGTGACCTTAGTGAATTCTGGACTGTAAGTCGCAGTCACTGGAGTGCCATTCTTATCCACACGTTTGACTGTGACTGGATCTGGTTTACCAACAAACTGTTTGTCTGGAGTGAAAGTTACAGTTCCATCTGGCGCAATCGTGTAGGTTCCGTGACCTGGAATAGTCTTCTCCTTGCTTCCATCTTCGAAGGTTGGCTCGACTGTTTCATCAATCGGAACCAGTGGATCACCACCTTGGAAAGTTGGGGTGCCTGTTTGTGGAAGGCCTTGAGGACCTGTGCTAGTTGCACCAGTTCCTGTAGGTGTTACTTTCGTAAACTCTGGACTATAAGTCGCGGTGACTTCTGTACCATTCTTATCGACCCGTTTAACCGTTACTGGATCCGGTTCTCCTACAAACTGCTTGTCTGGGGTGAAGGTTACTGTACCATCTGATGCAATCGTGTAAGTTCCTTGACCTGGAATAGATTTCTCTTTGCTGCCATCTGCGAAGGTTGGCTCTACTGTTTCATCGATTGGAACTAATGGGTCACCACCTTTAAACGTTGGAGTTCCTGTTTGCAGAAGTCCTTGAGGGCCTGTGCTGGTTGCGCCGGTTCCTGTTGGTGTTACCTTGGTCACTGTTGGGGTATATGTCGCAGTAACTAGGGTGCCATTCTTATCGACACGTTTAACCGTTACTGGATCCGGTTTTCCTACAAACTGCTTGTCTGGGGTGAAGGTTACTGTACCATCTGATGCAATCGTGTAAGTTCCTTGACCTGGAATAGATTTCTCTTTGCTGCCATCTGCGAAGGTTGGCTCTACTGTTTCATCAATTGGAACCAATGGGTCGCCACCTTGGAAGCTTGGAGTGCCTGTTTGTGGAAGTCCTTGAGGACCTGTACTTGTTGCACCGATTCCAGTTGGGATTACTTTCGTAAACTCTGGACTGTAAGTCGCAGTAACTGGGGTGCCATTCTTATCTACGCGTTTGACTGTGACTGGATCTGGGTTTCCGACAAACTGCTTGTCTGGTGTGAAGGTCACTGTACCGTCTGGCGCAATCGTGTAAGTTCCTTGACCTAGAATAGATTTCTCTTTGCTTCCATCTTCAAAGGTTGGTTCAACCGTTTCATCGATTGGAACAAGTGGATCGCCACCTTGGAAGCTTGGAGTGCCTGTTTGTGGAACACCCTGAGGACCTGTGCTGGTTGCGTTAGTGCTGGTTGGGGTTACCTTAGTCACTGTTGGAGTATAAGTCGCAGTAACTGGAGTGCCATTCTTATCCACACGTTTCACTGTGACTGGAGTTGGTGTACCAACATATTGTTTTTCTGGAGTAAAGGTGATAGAACCATCTGGATTGATGCTGTATTCACCCACACCTGGAACTGTTTTCGTTGACTGTCCATCTTCGAAAGTCATTGGTTTGGTATCATCAATTGGAACCAATGGATTACCTTCTGTGAAGGTTGGGGTACCCTTTTGCGGTTGACCTTGGATACCATTTGAAGTGGCGTCCGTTGAAGTTGGGGTTACTTCTTTCACCACCGCTTGGTACTTGACAGTAACAGGAGTTCCGTTGGCATCCACTCGAGTCAATTCAAGTTCTGGTGTCTCACCCTTGAACTGTTTATCAGGAGTGAAGGTCACCTTACCATCTGCGTTCACTTCGAACTTACCAACATTTGGCACTTCTTTCATAGCTGTCCCATTGTCAAATAGTGGAGTCGAATCAGCTGGGAATGGAACTGAGTCATGGCCTGGAGTGAAGGTCACTTTACCTTCTTGGACCTGACCTTGAAGTCCTTCTGTCTTATCACCAGTACCAGTCGGAGTTACCTTGGTAACAGTTGGCGTATAGGTCGCCGTCACTTCGGTACCATTCTCGTCAACACGTTTGACCGTCACTGCGGCAGGGGTTCCTACATATTTCTTATCTGGTGTAAAGGTAATGGAACCATCTGAATTAATGGTATATTCCCCTACGCCGGCAACCGTCTTTTTAGGTTGACCATCGTCAAAGGTCATTTGCTTGCTGTAGTCGATTGGGACCGCTGGAGCGCCTTCTTTGAAGACTGGCGTACCTGTTTGTGGCACCCCTTGAGGACCTGATGAAGTGGCTGGTGTGCTACTTGGTGTGACCTTGGTCACATTAGGTGTATAAGTAGCGGTCACTTCGGTACCGTTAGCATCGACACGTTTAACCGTCACAGGAGTCGCCTTGCCTGTGAATTGCTTAAGTGGCTTGAAGGTAATAGAACCATCCGCATTAATGGTATAAGTCCCTTCATTCGCCACTTCCAAGGTATCCTTCCCATTTTCAAAGGTCATGGCTTGGTTCATATCGATAGGGATTCGTTGGTCACCTGGGGTGAAGCTTGGCTTACCGCTTTGTGGCTGACCTTGCAGGCCACTTGACTCAGCATTGGTACTTCTTGGCGTTACCTGGGTGACCGTAGGTTGGTAACGCGCCCGGTGTGGTTTACCATCGCTATCATTGACTTGAACCACCACTGGGTCTGGCGTACCATAAAAGCTCTTATTTGGCTTAAAGGTCACTTGGCCGGTGTTTGGATCCAATTCATAGGTTCCGACTTGCTGGCCGTTGGCCATGGCAGGGACCGTGTTACCTGTTACTGGCCGTCCGCTTGCATCTACAAAGCTAGCAGGACGAGAAGCGTCTGGTGTGACAGGAGTCGCATTAGTATCATCATCGTTAAAGACTAGCGTTTGGCTTTGGTCCAGCCCTTGAATACCACTCGTTTCATAGTTAGGAACCTTCCGAACAGTCGGCACATAACGACCGTCCATAGTGGATAAATGATCATTCTTATTAGGATCAGAAGCCTCAGTAGAATTCCAACCAGTTGAGGTGCCGTTGCTGTCAATCCAACGAATGTTAATTCCCTCAGCTGTTCCAGAGAAGGCCGCATTTGGTGTGAAGGCTACTTGCACGTCATTGCCATTGCTTGTAACAACATAGGTCCCTTCTGGACGAATATAAGTCGTGCCATCCGCTGACTGCAAAACATTGCCCTGATTGTCTAAGACTTGAGGCGCTTGGCTAGACATACCAATGGTTGCAGTATTATCTTCTCGACTGCCTCCATTGGTAGTAAAGTGAAGAGTCGCATTCTGGGTCTCACCCGTGAAGCCATCCGTTGTTTGCTTCTCGCCTTTCGGTGGGAAGATGCGGTGCAAGAGCATATCTTCTACTTCACCACTAAAGGCAATACCTGTTGGCTTCTCAATATCTCCCGCATTGGTGGCAATACGTAGACGCATCCCAATCTTGTCAACGGTTCCTCCGTTTAAACCGGGAATAGCGTTAAAAGTCAAAGTATGGTCGCCAGCAGTCGTAATGGTCTTGACCTCGCTACCTTCATTATCTTCAAATTTCCCATTCTGGTTGAAGTCAATCCAAGCCTTAATATGTGCTTGTGGATTTCCATTCGGACTAGCCTTGATTTTGAGCTTGTAAGTCCCATTTTGGGCCTTAGTTAAGTCCAACAAATCATTGGAGTTACTTAATTGCTCATCTGTCAATAGTTGAGCAACCCCTTCATCCGCGACTTCCTTGCGGTCATCTAATAACCAGTCATTAGCTGACTCAACATCAATATCAGCTGGCGTTGTCCCTAAATAAGGTTGATTAATAGGAGCATCGGTCACCGAGTCACGTCCTGAAATAGTATGAAACGCTTCGCCATAACTATCCGGCGCATCACTTCCGTCTACCACTAGGAAGCCCATCATCATGGCTTGTTGCCCAGATGATGCCACATAGAAACCTACTTCAGAAGCCCCACGCGTCATTACCACTGGAACCGTCCGTTCATTCGAACGGTTTGGACCGAAGACCTGAGTCCCCAGACCTCCTGTCACAGTATCTGGACTGAGGTACTTATACCAGTCTACGCTTGTATCTCTTAAAATTAAGAGGCCGCCGCGAGTTTTTTTATTCGCTTCATCCACCATTTGCTTAGTAATAACGGTATAGGCTTCTTTGGCTGCACTCTTCATCTTCCATTCACCCATGTATTCCCAACCCGCACCATTCGTGGTAAAGATTGCGAATTCACCTGGGTTGGCATCTTCACCATCGGCCATAACCACCGTAGGAGCTACGCGCTTACCAAGATAGGTCGCTTCAATCTTGAATTTTACCCCCCAGTTAGTAGAATCAGTCGGATAAACCAGCTGAGTCTTACGATTCTGAGTGTTAAAGCCTTGATCGCGTATAGTAGTCCATTGATTCTGAGCCGCCCCCGTAACTGTAGGAGTAGTTAATCTACCATAGGCTGCAGCAGATTTTAAGAAACCATTCTCAGCGTTGGGGTTATAGGTGCTCTCTGTTGCTGTACCTTCAACCCGTTTTCTATAAATTTCGGTCGAGTTAAAAGGCTTAAGCTCTGTGACCGTCAAGGTCACTTCATAGTCAGGTGAAATTTCCTTGGTGAAGGTGGTCCCTACCTTAAGTCCACCTCTCTCATTCAAATCCTTCCAGCTTGCTCTATCTGAGAAATCCAGCCAACTAATCTGCTTGGCTAACTGAACACTGTCTTTCTTGACCGACTCTTCCAAGCTTGGTTTAGGTACTCGTGGCGTAGAGGTAGCATCATCTGCCCCAGCTGGTCCAGTACCTATCGGAACTCCTGTTGTTACGCTGTTCTGTTGTTCAGTAGGTGCAACATCCCGTCTCACACGACGAGACCGGGTAGCTTGAGTCACTTCTGAATTATCAACTATTACCGGCGATTCAGTCAATCCTTGCCGAACAACAGTTGATTGAAAATCATCACTACTTTTAGCTTCAATAGAATCTTTAGATTCCTTTACTCCCTCTATTTCTGAATTTCTTTGAATAGAACCATCAGCAGATTGTGATTTTTCTATATCTGCTGCAGATACCGTTCTTTCTGTATTTTGACCCTGTTCATAAGTTGTTGATTCTACAGAAAGTACCGGCGACTCATATATATCTTTTCGACTAAAATCATTTTGGGATCTACTACTGCTTGCTTCATCGGCACTAACTTGAGAAGTTGCTCCCAAAAGGACTAAGGTAGATAAGAGCACAGAACAAACTCCTACATTTAGCTTTCGAATAGAAAACTTATGAAAGTGTGAATTAAATAAATCTTTTCCCATTACAATCTCCTTAAGTACAATTACATAACTTATGATATTATACAGTATTTTTTATTTGTCTGCTAGTGAAAAATCCCAAAAATTTACTTTATTTCTTTAAAAATTAGTAATTAAAAACTATTTTAAATTAATATAATGAAACTGCAATGATTTTTTGATTTATATTTTCAGTATTATTACAAAACCACTCACTCCAAAGAGCAAGTGGTTCATGTAATTTTTATTTTTCAAGTAAGCTAAGAGCTTCTGCATCTGCAATGATGGTCACGTCAGGGTGGTTTTGTAGGCTACTTGCTGGTAGACTTTCAGTTACTGGGCCTGAAACTGTTCCAGCAATGGCTTCTGCTTTCGACTCACCATAAGCAAAGAGAAGGATAGACTTGGCATCCAAGATGTTTTTAATTCCCATTGAAATGGCTTGAGTTGGAACATCTTCAATCTTGTCAAAGAAGCGAGCATTAGCTTCGATTGTAGACTGGTCAAGTTCGACTAGATGTGTTTGGCTATCAAATGGAGTTCCTGGCTCGTTAAAGCCGATATGTCCATTGCGACCAATTCCCAAGATTTGCAAATCAACTGGATGGTCAGCCAAAATTTGGTTGTAGCGTTCAACTTCAGCTTCAGCATTGTCCTTAACCCCACGAGGCAAAAAACTTTCTTTAAATGGTTTTTGGTTAAACAAGTTTTCTTGCATGAAGTAACGGTAAGATTGTGGATTGTCTCCATCAAGTCCCACATACTCATCGAGGTTTACACTGGTTAGATTTGAAAAATCAAGGTCACTCTCAACGATTTCCTTGTAAAACTCAAGCGGACTGCTACCTGTCGCAAGTCCTAATGTTTGAGCACCATTGGCCAACTTTTCCTTCAAAATTTCAAAAGCCACTTTTCCACCTTCAATTTGGTTTTCAACTTTAATAACTTTCATTTTATATCCTCCATATTTCTATATTCATTATATGGTATAGACCAATTTTTGTCAAGTGAAAACGATTTATTTTCCAAAAAAAGAGCGTCCAAACTTGAAACATGTTATAATGGATAAAATTAGAAGTTAGAAAGAATGATGAAAAAAATGAATACAGCTGATTTTGATTTCCACTTGCCTGAGGATTTGATTGCCCAAACACCACTTGAAAAACGTGATGCCTCCAAGCTCCTCATCGTAAACCGGGAGAGGGGAGAAATGCAGGATAAGCACTTCCACTCCATCATCGATATGTTGGAACCAGGTGATGCCCTTGTCATGAACGACACCCGTGTTCTCCCTGCCCGCCTTTATGGTCAAAAGGAAGAAACAGGAGGTCATGTGGAGCTTCTCCTGCTCAAAAATACTGCTGGAGATGAGTGGGAGGTTCTCGCTAAACCTGCCAAACGCCTCAAGGTCGGTACTCGCGTCAGCTTTGGAGATGGTCGTCTCAGCGCTGTCGTTACGGAAGAATTGACCCACGGAGGCCGTATTGTCCGCTTTGAATACCAAGGAATTTTCCTAGAAGTTTTGGAAAGTCTGGGTGAAATGCCACTACCACCCTATATCCACGAAAAACTAGATGACCGTGAACGTTATCAAACCGTCTACGCTAAGGAAAGTGGCTCTGCTGCAGCACCGACTGCTGGCCTCCACTTCACCAAAGAACTGCTAGCAGAAATCCAAGCCAAAGGTGTCCATCTAGTCTATCTCACTCTTCACGTCGGACTCGGAACTTTCCGCCCTGTTTCTGTTGACAATCTGGACGAACACGAAATGCACTCCGAATTCTACCAACTTTCTGAGGAAGCAGCTGCCACCCTTCGCTCTGTTAAGGAAAATGGAGGTCGCGTCATCGCTGTAGGAACCACTTCTATCCGCACACTGGAAACCATCGGTTCCAAGTTTAATGGGCAAATCCAAGCAGATTCTGGTTGGACCAATATCTTTATCAAACCTGGTTACGAATGGAAGGTCGTGGATGCTTTTTCAACCAACTTCCACCTGCCCAAATCAACCCTCGTCATGTTGGTTTCTGCCTTTGCAGGCCGTGAATTAGTCTTAGATGCTTACCAGCACGCTATTCAAGAACACTACCGTTTCTTCAGTTTCGGTGATGCCATGTTTATCTATTAAAAATAGCTCCATCATTTCTTTAGGATAGTTTATTCCTAAGAGATGACAGGGCTATTTCTGTTTAAAGTGTAATTTCTGGGGACTCAGAAGTCAGATGAACCAGTTTGCCTTGAACACCAAAGTAGTCCTTTACCAAGTCCTGTAATTCTTGCATGGCAGACTGAGCACGCGCCGCCTGTTCACCATTGATCGCTTCAATGACCAAGACAGCATCCTTCGTCTCTTCTGTCAACATGGTTCTCTGAGCTTCACGCCAGTTTAAACAACGACAGACTGCTCCCTCATCATCATAATAGATGATCTCTTCAGGTAAAGCAGGCGCATCGTTTTCAGCTCCTAGTGGAAAGAAAGGTTCTCCTCCCTTGGCCTGACCAAGATGAAGATTGCCTACAATCTTGTTCACATCCTCGCCACCACAGGGAACAGCATAAGATAGAGAGACACTATTATAGATGTCTACTAAGGGATTGATGGGATTAAACTCTCTTCCCTGACTGACCCTTTTAAGTAGAGCTTCTATAGAGGAGCGTGCTCCCTTTTTCGTTTTGAACTTGCTGAAAGCCTGACGCCATTCTTGAATGACATCATTCTGAGTAAAATTCTCATCCGAAATGAAATCCTCAGCTCGTTTAGCTCCCTTATCTAGCAAGGTTTTGAAATAGGAATCCTTGCTTTCATCAACTGTATTATCTAATCCCTTGACTACTAAAACACTAATTTGTCCTTCTGGAAATAAGTGCCAAAATTCATTTTCAACGATAACTTTCATCTTTCACCTCTTATTAAAAATAATTTCTTTTCAGGCCTTTTTTAACCATTTCCCAATCACTCGTAATATTTTCTCTAACTCGGATCAGTTGCTTTTCCAGTTCATTGGCTTCTTCCTTAGAAAATCCCTTTAAGGCTGAATTCTCCGAGTAGTGATGTTCAGCTAGAATAAAAGGATAGAGGCTCTCACCTTTTTCTGTAACAAACCACTCCTTATTTTTTCGATTATCCACAGCTGCTCTTTGCTCTACCAATCCCTTTTCTTCTAGTTTTTTTACAGAACGGGCAACAGTTGAGCGATCAACCTTTAGCAAATCTGATAAAGCTTCTTGGATAATACCTGGATTTTCCTTGATTCGAACCAAATAAAGATACTGACCACGAGCTAGGTCTATATCACGAAATTCGATATTTGCAATAGAGTCCAAGGCGCGGGCTATAATTCCGATTTCGCGTAATAATGACATGTTTCCTCCTTTCGGATCTATGAAGATAGAATAGCATATTTTTATTGCAAATGCAATAAAAAGACACTTTGTTTTCAAAGCGTCTTTTTATTATTCTCCATTCTTTAAAATGAATGTGTTACCACGAAACTTTGGATCCTTCAAACTCTGCACACTGGCATTGATAACTGCTCCGATAATTAAAATCTTTGCGATGAGAATAAACCAGAACATCATGACCACCACGATAATGGAACTAAAAAATCGGACATCGACCAGATGGTTGACATAGTTATTGAAATAGACAGAAAAAATATTCAAAAGAAAGACAAGCGTCAGCAAAACAAAGATACTACCAGGAAAAACGTAGCGAATACGAGAGACTCTGACATTTGGCAGGAAATAGTAGAGCATGACCAAGATGGCAAAGAGCAAGGCATAAATCAAAGGGCCTGTAAAGTCCTGTAGATAATCAAAGAAAGGACTGTCTGATTGCCAGTAAGTTTTGAGGAGGTTGAGCAACATACGCCCAAACATACTCAAAAATAAGGCTAAGGCAAAAAGAATTTGCAAGCCAAAGCTAACAAGTAAACTCATGAGTTGATGGGAGATAATTCCTCGGCTCTTGGCCACTCCATAAGCCTTATTAAAAGCTTTTTGGAGAAAATCCATTGATTTCGAGAAGGTCCAAAGTGCAGACAAGACTGCAAAACTCAGCAAACCAGTCGATGGTTGAGTCAGGACTTCTCGGACAATCTTTGCAACCACATCATAGACTGTATCTGGTACAAATTCCTTGATGGTGAGTAAAAAATTTGAAATCGGAATTTGAAAGTAGGGCAAAATATTGACCACTATCATCAGCAAGGGGAAGATTGAAACCAACCAATAGTAGGCAACCGCAACACTGGTCAGTTCACTATCGGAAGCTTGATAAAAATGTAAAAAAGCTTTCAATAAGGGCCGTTCCATCAGCTCTTTCCACCACTTTTTCATGTTGCGATCCTCCTAATACACTTTGATTTTCTAAACTAATTTCTTCTGACTAATTCCATCATATCATAGGGTAGGGTATTTGCGGCTTCTTTTAAAGAATAATTCTCAAGATTATTGACATTTTGCCGTAATTTCTTGGCATACTTGGCCGTAATCAATTTCTTCTCTTCGTATTCAAAGATTAACTTACGTTCTAGATAGTAACCTCTTAGCATTTCATCGATATTGTTTGGTTTAATACGATTGATAACACGTTCGACAAAGGCACCACTACCGATAATAGCTGTTTCACGCAAGCGAGACTCCTGCATAAAGCTAATCAGACTACTCTTGTAGATTCCTTTTAGGTTTTCCAAACTTTCGATAATCAACTCCGTATTCTCCAGATAGAGTTCGGATATTTGATCATAGTCAAGAGCTCGAAGGCGACGTTGCTCCTTGTCATTCCAACTACGGAAGGTCTGCCCAAAAGTTAGCAATTCATGCAGGAGAAAACGCAAGATACGGAGCGACACAAGGAAGTAATATGTTAGGCGAGAAGCCACCTTGCGATTGATACTCTGCTCCATATTTTTCAGATAGCGTTGATAAACTTGATAACCACGTTCACCGATTTTCCCCTCCTCGTAAGCCTGCTCCAAACCATCGCTTTCGATACTCAAGATGAGGAGTTTTAAAGCCTCCCAATCCTCTTGGGCACTTTTGTTTTCTTGACTAAGGATTAGGTTTTCAATTCGACCGTGATAATTATCAATAGCTGCATAAAGGGGAAGTTTATTCTTATGCCCTTCCAGTTCTTTTTCTAATTCTGCTGTGACCTCATTTAAAATCGCAATGTGCATGAGGTAATCTTTTGTTTCTTCTTGTTCCTCGGAAAGGTGGGGAAGAACTAAGAGACCTGTTAGAAAGCTTAATAGCGTGACACCTGCTACAAGGAAGAGTAACAGAGGATATTCCTGCTCCAAATGACTTGGTATGAGGAGAATGGTCGCGATAGATACTGTCCCTTTGACACCAGAGAAGGTCAAAAGAAGCATATCTTTCATGTACTTATGAATTTTTTTCTTAAGTCGACGCGTCCTCACAAAGTAAAAACCAGCAATCATGACAAAGCGGATTGCAAAAAGCAAGAAGGTCAGAACGACAACTGAAAGCAGTAAAAGAAGGGGATTGTAGAGAGAATTAGACAAGATCGGCTCTGCTATCAACTCTAATTCCATTCCCAAGAGAACAAAGACTGATCCGTTTAGCATAAAGGTCACGGTGTGCCAAACAGTATCAGTAACGGTATCAACTTGGGCTTCGAGGAGTGTAATTTTCTTGAAACGACTGGCCTTCAGAATCCCTGCAACTACAACTGCGATAATCCCTGAAACATGGATTTCTTCGGCGATAAAGAAGGTCATAAGAGGCAAACTCAATTCAAGCAAAAGTTCACTCGCTATATCCGTCGCTCGCACACTCAGTAAAAATGTATGTAGGAAACGATTGATCATTGCCGTCACAAAGCCGACCGCAAAACCACCAAGGATAGAAAGCGCTAGGGAAGTTCCAGCCTGACTGAGGGAAAAAGCGCCTGTTGTCCAGGCAGCCAGAGCCACCCTAAAGGCAACCAAACCAGAAGCATCATTTAAAAGTCCTTCTCCTTTGAGGATATTGGAAACCCGCTTTGGGAAACTAAAACGCTCAGAAAGAGAAGCAAAGGCAACTAAATCCGTCGGACCAAGCGCTGCCCCAACAGCCACGCAGGCAGCTAAGGGAAGGCTGAGCCAAAGGAAATGAGCCAAGGATCCCAAACTCAGGGTAGAGATGAAAATCACTGGAAAAATTAAATAAACAATGATGCGCCAGTGTTTTAAAACAGATGTAATATCTGCTTCTTGAGCTTCTCGAAAGAGTAGGGGACCAATAACAACTGCCAAAAACAGCTCGGTATTGAGATGAAAGTCAGTATTTGGCAAAAAGAGACCAATGCCAATTCCCAAAAGAATTTGTACTAGGGGGAGGGGCAAAAAAGGCAAGAGTTTATTAGTCGTACTGGAAACAATTAAGACAAATAAAAATAGAATCAGGTAAATGAGTAATTCCACGCAATTCCTCCTTAGTCTTTTTTACAGCAAGATTCAAAAATCTCCTTTTGCTCTTGAATTTTCTGATCAATCTTAGAACAGTCTTTGTGCTCAATTTTTTTCTGGCATCGTTCCATTTCAAGAGCCACTAATTTTTTTTTGATTTTAAGCATTTTCTTACTCATATGCTCTTCGTCGAGTACTCCAACCGCTCGCTCATGCTGCGTTGACTCAACAAAATTTTGGCGCATAGCCTCTAATTTCTCACGTAGGTATTGCTTATCCATGTCTATATCTTTCTAATTTCTCAATCATAACTAAAAACGGGGGATTATTAACTTGGTTGAGAGTCCGATAAATGGCAGCTGTATACTCTTGTTGGTTCAACTGGCTAACAAACTCCAATACAGCATCCCTCTCAGTATCTCCTCCTTCATGACCATAGTAGATCATGATCGCAATCCGTCCCCCTTTGACAAGCAAATGACACAGCTTTTCTAATGCTTCGATAGTAGTCTGAGGTTGGGTGATGACGGACTTGTCAGCAGAAGGCAGATAACCCAGATTAAAAATCCCTGCCTTAGCTTCTGTCACAAACTGGTCTAGTGTCTCATGACCTTGCAAGATTAACTGGGCATTTGTCATACCTGCCTGATCCAAACGCTCTTGGGTTTTCTCCAAAGCCTGCTCCTGGATATCAAAGGCATAGACTTTCTTAGCTAGCTTGGCTAGAAAAAGGGTATCATGGCCATTACCCATGGTCGCATCCACAACAATATCCTCTTTTGTCACGACTTCCGCTAAAAAATCATGTGCCATCTCAAGTGGTCTTTTCATTTTAAAACTCCTGTTTTACAGCCTTGCATCCTTGCACACTTCCACGACGGCGCATCTCAGTTTCAATAGCATTTAGCACTTCCCATTTATTGAGGCTCCACATGGGACCAATCAGCATATCTCTCGGTGCATCTCCTGTAATTCGATGGATGACGATATGCTTGGGAATGATTTCCAACTGGTCACAAATGACCTTGACATACTCGTCCTGACTCATCAGTTGCAAACGTCCTTCGTGGTAATCTCGCTGCATCCGTGTATTGGTCATCAGGTGAAGCAAGTGCAACTTAATTCCTTGAATATCATTATCCCTAACACAGCGACGGACATTTTCAACCATCATCTCATGGGTTTCCCCAGGAAGACCGTTGATCAGATGGGAAACAATTTCAATCTTGGGATACTTTCTTAAGCGTTTTACTGTTTCAACATACAATTCATAAGAATGGGCACGGTTAATCAAGTCAGAGGTTGCTTCAAAAGTAGTCTGTAAGCCCAATTCAACCGTCACATGCATGCGTTCCGATAACTCAGCCAAATATTCGATGGTTTCATCAGGTAAGCAATCCGGGCGTGTTCCGATATTGATTCCCACTACACCAGGTTCGTTGATAGCCTGCTCATATCGCTCCCGAATCACTTCCACCTTTTCATGGGTGTTGGTAAAGTTTTGGAAATAAACCAAGTACTTCTGAACATCTGGCCACTTGCGGTGCATAAAGTCAATTTCCTTATAAAATTGCTCACGGATAGGGGCATCTGGTGCCACGATGGCATCTCCAGAACCTGAAACCGTACAAAAAGTACAACCACCATGAGCTACAGTTCCATCACGATTTGGACAGTCAAATCCCGCATCAATAGGAACTTTGAAAGTCTTTTCTCCAAAAAGTTTTCGATAATAATCATTCAAGGTATTATAAGATTTCATAACTTTCATTATAACAAAAAACACCTACAATCTCAAAAGCCTGACTTTCCAACAAATTCCCTTGTTTCTCATTTCCTTTAGCGTTTTTTTATGATACAATATGGGTATGATTTTAATGAAAATAGCATCTATTTTATTATTGATATTAACCTTGGTGGTTTGCTTTATTGTCACCAAGCTTTTCGGACTTAGGAAAATAGGATTTAATTTCGCGGATCTAGCTTTTCCACTGTTGGTATTTGAGTACTATCTGATTACTGCTAAAGCCTTTACCCACAACTTTCTACCGCGACTTGGTGTCGCACTTTCTCTCCTAGCAATCCTCCTTGTAGTCTTTTTCCTTGTCAAAAAACGAAGTTTTTATTACCCTAAATTCATCAAATTCTTCTGGAGAGCCGGTTTTCTCCTTACCTTAATCATCTATATAGCTATGATTGTCGAATTGATGATGCTCCCATAAAAAAACATTCCCTCAGACAGCTGTCTAAGGGAATGTTTTTATCTTCATACTTACTTTCTAAGCTCTACCAAAATACTTTTTCTTATTTCCTAAATGTCAAGGCGTAGAATTTACCATCCCAAAGAAGTTTCATTTCCTTTTCCTTAATTTCGCTTGGAACAGCATTCTCAATTTCACTCAAATCAACAGTAGCGTCTTTAAAATAATCCTTACTAAAATGATTTTTCTTATATTGCTGATCCACATAGTCAGCCGTCTCATCTGCAATTAAGATCTTAGTCCCTGGCTTCGCCACTCGTAGCATTTCCTGCATAGCCTTGGCCTTATCATTGAAAAAATTGATTCCGCCAATATGGTAGACAATGTCAAAACTATTATCCGCAAAGGGTAGATCCTCCGCGCAAGCATGGAAAAGTTGCAAATTGGTCTTTTTAGCGCAAGATTTCTGGCATTTTTCTAGCATACTGATAGAAATATCTACCCCTACAAAGTCTAAACTTTTCAGGTCGATTGTCTCAGGAATATAACGTAGGTCTTGACCAGTCCCGATAGAGACATAAAGTACAGATAAATTATCCTTCCATTCTATTTCTCCCATCAGATCCCTTCTCAACTTATCAATTGCCTTGCCATGGAGAAGTGGTCCTATCCATTTCTCACTCATATCATACCAACGAGCCATACGGTTATACATGGTCATGTATTTAGCATTATCTCCAGATAGATAATCAGGATTAAGAGACAGATAGATAGCCCCATCTTTTTGAAAATTTTCTACCTCTAAACCTGACTTCAATTTATCTTGTAATCTTGTTTCAATCATATGCAACATCTCCTTTTCTATTTGTCACCTATTATAGAGGATTTCGTAGCAAAAACAATAGCTTTTCAGTAAGTGGCAACTATCCACTTGTATCTGGTAGTAGAATCAGGGTCAGGTACAAAAGAACAAGTGCCAATTTCCATTGACACTTGTTTCTACTTTTAAACTGTGTTGCAACATTTCGTGAAAGATACCGTTTAAAAAACTTAATCTTCTTTTTTGCGTCTTGCCAAGAATCCTGTTCCCAATCCAAGAAGTGCGATCCCAGCTACTAGAGCCGCTTGGTTAGACTCGCTTCCTGTATTAGGTAATTCCCCACCTTTTTTAGGCTTACCTGGTTCATTTGGTTTACCAGGTGTTGGTTTTTCAGGAGTGTGCGTATTTGTAATGTTGTAACCTTCTACTGAAGCTGTATAATCATCTGGAACATTCACTTCTTCAACAGTGTAGGCAATCTCCTTACCTTCTTGATAACGATCAAGACCTGTAAACTCATAAGTCCAGCCACTTGTTTCTGACACTGTAGCTGTCTGACCAGTTTCCTTACCATCTGCAAGAAGTTTTACGGTGATAGATGCTGGACGGATGCCATCTTTGTTATCTTCATCTTTCCAGATCTTCTTACCTTTTACAGATGTTTTCTCTGGTGTGTGGGTGTTGGTCACATTCATACCAGTTTCAGTAGCTGTGTAACCTGTAGGAACACCAACTTCTTTGACTGTGTACTCGATTGCTTTACCATTTTGGTAACGATCCAGTTCAGTGAATTCATACTTCCAACCTGTTTCAGCTGTTGCGATTGCTATCTTGCCAGTTTCTTTACCATTGGCAAGAAGAGCGACAGTGATAGATGCTGGACGGATACGATCTTGGTCGTTATTATCAATCCAGGTCTTTTGTCCACTTACAGCAATTTTTTCTGGTGTATATTCATTGGTAATGGTGTACTTGCCATCCTTATCTGTAGTGATGGTTGCTTTGTATTCTGTCATAGCAGTTTCTTTGACAGTATACTTGATTTCTTTACCATTCTTATACTTAGGAAGTTTTTTAGATTCGAACTTCCAGCCAGTTTTTTCTGAAACTTCAATTTCTTGAACAACCTTGTCGCCGTTAAGAATTTGAACTTTCACAGATGTTGTACGTTTACCGTCTTGGTTGTTGTTATCTTTCCACACCTTAGTTCCTGAAAGGATGACTGTATCTGGATTGTGAGTGTTTGTCACTACTTGACCAGTCACAGAGGCTTCGTAACCAGCTGGTACATCCACTTCCTTGATAGAATAGGTGATTTCTTTTCCAGCTTCGTATTGTGGAAGATTGGTGAAGGATGCTACCCAAGTGTTATCGTCTGTCTTATCCTTAGCTGTTAAGGTCAATTTCTTACCTTCAACGGCTACTGGATCTGCAACTCCTACTTTTTTGTAAAGTTGAACCGTTACGGACTCAGGACGTTTACCGTCTTGGTTGTTGGCATCGTTCCATACTTTTGTTACCTTGTAGTCAATTTCTTTAGGAGCATATTTGTTTGTGATGGTAAAGTCTGTAATAGTAGCTTCGTATTCTGCTACGGCTTCTTCTGTTACAGTGTATTTGATTTCTTTACCAGCTTTATATTTTGCTAATTTTTCGAATGTAGCAGTCCATGTTCCGTCTGCAGCAGCCTGAATTTCTTTCGATGCTACTTTCTCACCGTCTGCTAAAAGATTGATTGTAATCTTAGTCGGACGTTTGCCGTCTTGGTTGTTGGCATCTTCCCAGTTCTTAGTTGCTTTTACATCAACTGTTTCTGGTGAATAGCTATTTGTGATAGTGAATCCTGATGCAGCGTCACCAGTAACTTC
The DNA here is from genome assembly GCF_041432215.1 of Streptococcus sp. 27098_8_70. Lineage (GTDB taxonomy): Bacteria > Bacillota > Bacilli > Lactobacillales > Streptococcaceae > Streptococcus > Streptococcus oralis_CP. The sequence continues at coordinate 5,130 of NZ_JAPVZD010000001.1, read as the reverse complement.
TGAAGTGTAACTAGGAACAGTTACTTCTACTACAGTGTACTGGATAGGTGTGCCGCCTTTATCAGCATCAAGGTCTTTGAAGCTTCCAGCCCAACCATTTGCTTCAGTCAATTCAAGTGTTTTTCCAGTATCTTGGCCATCTGCAAGCAATTTAACTGTGATAGAAGATGGACGTTTACCATCTTGGTTGTTCTTATCATCCCATTTTTTCTTCACAGAAACTTCCGTTTTTGCTGGAGTATAAGCGTTTTCGAAAGCTTTTTCATCATCGTAAGAAACAGTTGCTTCAAGTGCACCTTTACCCTTGTCCGTTACAGTAACTGTAGCCGTAACAGTTTTAGTGTCGTACTTGATGCCTGTATCACTGCCAGCTTTTTCAGCAATTTTAAAGGTATAAGTCCCTGCTTTGTCGAATTCCAATTCTGAGAAAGCAATGTTTCCGTCTTTGTCATTCTTCACAGTTTCTTTCACCTTACCATCTTGGTCTGTTAAAGTGAATTCAAACTCTTCAGCCTTCAACTCACGTCCTGTAAGTTTTTTATTAGCTTTAATCTTAGCTTTAGCTTTGCTACGTTTATTTGTAACTGTTTTGATAGCTCCATCTTGTCCAACAGTCATCTCAAATGGAGTAGGATTCAACTCATATCCCTCAGGAGCCTCAATCTCGGTTACCGTAAAGTTCCCTTTCTTGATATCACTTTCTGAGTAAATAGATGACTCAGCAATTCCGTCATCATTTGTCGTTACAATTTCCTCTTTAGCCGTAGCTCCTGCCGGAGGAGTAATCTTGAATTTTGCTCCTTTTAGACGGTCATGAGTCAGCTCGTCGACCTTGTAAAGAATGATACGGTACCCTGTTTCTAACTGAATTGTACCACCAGAAGCAACGACTGAGTTTCCGATTTGCTTAACGACTGTCTTATTACTATAGTCGTCATATGTTAGAATCTGGTCATCACCCTTCATTTCAGCATTGTTTTGGACTTGCGTGCCATCAGCTGGAGCACTTGTTTTATAATTAATTCGAAATGCTGCTGGTTTCCCGTTCTTCGCAAGAATTGAAGATGCATTGTTAATTGTTAAAGTAAATTCTGTGTAAGAATCATTCCATTTTACTTGGTAATCCTTACCAGCTTCTAAAACCACCTCATCTTTAAAGTAATAAGATTTATCGTACCAACCTGCCGTAACTTTAAATGTTTCAGGAATCATCTGCATCGGTGAGGCATTTGGGTCAACCCAGTCATGAATTTCAATTTTGTTATAGGCAGCTTGTTTAGGATTAGCTCGAACATACCAACTGTGTAAATATTGTCCACTCTTATTTAGAGCACTAGATGTCCAATCCTCTTTGTAAATCAGACCATGATACTTACTGAAATTAGCACGTCCAATTCCTTCAGAATAATCAGAGGCTTCCCCTTTTTTGACCTTAATTTGATGGGTAATTTCATTTATAGTTTCCGTCTTATCAAAACGGAGCGTTTCATTGCTTAATTCATTTTTAGAACTAAAACCAACAAAGAAATTTCCTTTAACGTTTTGGACTTGATAGCCACCTTTTTTCTCAAGATAGGTTTTCAGATTTTTTAATGTAATAGTCGCCTTACCACCATTATTATCCCCGTTTGATACAATTTGAGTTTCTCCGATAACGAGATCTGTTTCCTTATCTTTTAAATCAAAAGTTTCATTTCTAACAGTTAAAGGGCTCGGAACAGTAAAGGTAAAGGTATCACCGTCCTCTAATTTACCATCATAGGCGCTCAAATCGTAATCAACAGTGAATTTATAATTTGAGTAGTTATGATGTTCAGGAGAAAGTGTATAAACACCATTCGCATCTGGTTTTATAAACTTACCATTATCAACCTCCCAAATTCCAATATTACTGATAACGTTCTTCAGTTCCTTTGCTTGAACTGAATTTGGAGCAAAGAACATCCCTAGCAAACAGGCCAGAGAAGTTAGGATGGGTAACCAAAATTTCTTGTTCTTCATAATCTTCCTTTCTAAATTACCGAAAACATTAAAACGACAAACTATGATTATAAAATCTCAACACACATCTCCTTTCGAATTCGTTGAAATCCATGAGGGTTATTGAATAAGTTACATCATATTAATATGTTTCATAACTATATGTGAGTGCAATATTTACCATATTTGTTCTATTCTTAATATAGAAACCTCCTTTAATTTCATTATAAAACAAAATTAACTTTTTTTGTAATATTATGAGGTTATTGCCTTTTGAAAATATTGACACAGTGTAAAATTACTGCCATAAAAATTAATTCTTTCATCAGACTGAAGTTTCTTTAAGTATAGTGAACACTTACGAACAACTTCTCTTTTAAACAAACAGAAAGGAACAATGCACAAAACGTTCCATTTATTTATAAGTTTGATACACCTTAATAATTATCCAAACTATTTTATATAAGTAAAAATCAGAAGAGATTTAGCAATAGTCATATACCATACTGGTAAATAGTTTAATTTATCATATTTCATTATTCTGAATCATAGAAAAAAGACCAGGGGGTTATCCCTGATCTTTCTTTACTGTACTTATTGGCTACTAAATGAGATTAGTCTTCTTTTCTTCGTTTAGTTGCAACAAGACCTGCACCTAAAGCTAGAAGAGCTAAACCTGCTGCTAATGCAGCTTGTCCAGATTCGCTTCCAGTGTTTGGTAGGTTAGGATTTTCTGGTTCAGTTTGGTCCGTTACTACTAACTTACCATCCTTAAACTCAACCTGATTTCCACTAGCATTTACCACTGTTACAGTTCCGTCGTAGTTAACTTGGAATGTAATATCTGTTACTGCTAAGTATCCAGTTGGAGCGGCCTCTTCATGGAAAGTATATACTCCCGGAGTCAAATCAAGTACATGTGATTGTTTGGCTTTTGAAGTCCATTCAGCCACAGGATTACCTGCAACTTTTTCTCCACGGAAAATTTGGATTTTTGCACCCGCGATTTCTTCACCCGCTAGATTTACCTTGCTGAAGGTGATCTTACGTGGAAGGTCATCGTCTTTGTCGGTTACAGTTACTGTTGAGCCGTTGGTTACGACTTTGTTTTCTTCACCTTTAGAGTCTTTCTCACCAACATTTGTCACTTCCACTGTGCCGTCGTATTTGACTTGGAAAGTGATGTCCGTTACTTTGAGGTAACCAGTTGGAGCTGCTTCCTCATGGAAGGTGTAAGTGCCTGGAGCCAAGTTGAGATCTTTAGACTTACCAGCTTCTGAAGTCCAGCTTTCTACGGCTGTGCCTTCTGCCTTGTCGCCTTTATAGATCTTAATCTCTGCACCAGCGATTTCTGTTCCACCAAGGCTAACCTTGCTGAAGGTGATCTTACGTGGAAGGTCATCATCTTTATCAGTTACAGTTACAGTTGAACCGTTTGTGGCAACTTTGTTTTCTTCACCCTTAGAGTCTTTTTCTCCAACATTGGTTACTTCCACTGTGCCGTCATGTTTGACTTGGAAAGTGATGTCGGTTACTTTGAGGTAGCCTGTTGGAGCTGCTTCCTCATGGAAGGTGTAAGTGCCAGGTGCCAAGTTCAAGTCTTTAGACTTACCAGCTTCTGAAGTCCAGCTTTCTACGGCTGTACCTTCTGCCTTGTCGCCCTTGTAGATCTTGATTTGTGCACCAGCGATTTCTGTTCCACCAAGGCTAACCTTGCTGAAGGTAATCTTACGTGGAAGGTCATCGTCTTTATCGGTTACAGTTACTGTTGAGCCGTTGGTTACGACTTTGTTTTCTTCACCTTTAGAGTCTTTTTCACCAACATTTGTCACTTCCACTGTGCCGTCATGTTTGACTTGGAAAGTGATATCGGTTACTTTGAGGTAGCCTGTTGGAGCTGCTTCCTCATGGAAGGTGTAAGTACCTGGGGCCAAGTTGAGATCTTTAGACTTACCAGCTTCTGAAGTCCAGCTTTCTACGGCTGTGCCTTCTGCCTTATCGCCTTTGTAGATCTTAATCTCTGCACCAGCGATTTCTGTTCCACCAAGGCTAACCTTGCTGAAGGTAATCTTACGTGGAAGGTCATCGTCTTTGTCGGTTACAGTTACTGTTGAGCCATTTGTAACGACTTTGTTTTCTTCACCTTTAGAGTCTTTCTCACCAACATTTGTCACTTCCACTGTGCCATCATGTTTGACTTGGAAAGTGATGTCCGTTACTTTGAGGTAACCAGTTGGAGCGGCTTCCTCATGGAAGGTGTAAGTACCTGGGGCCAAGCTCAATTCTTTAGACTTACCAGCTTCTGATGTCCAGCTTTCTACGGCTGTGCCTTCTGCCTTATCGCCCTTGTAGATCTTGATTTGAGCGCCTGCGATTTCTGTTCCACCAAGGCTAACCTTGCTGAAGGTAATCTTACGTGGAAGGTCATCATCTTTATCAGTTACAGTTACAGTTGAACCGTTGGTGGCAACTTTGTTGTCTTCACCCTTAGAGTCTTTCTCACCAACGTTTGTCACTTCCACTGTGCCATCATGTTTGACTTGGAAAGTGATGTCGGTTACTTTGAGGTATCCGGTTGGAGCGGCTTCCTCATGGAAGGTGTAAGTACCTGGTGCCAAGTTGAGGTCTTTAGACTTACCAGCTTCTGAAGTCCAGCTTTCTACGGCTGTACCTTCTGCCTTGTCGCCCTTGTAGATCTTGATTTGTGCACCAGCGATTTCTGTTCCACCAAGGCTAACCTTACTAAAGGTAATCTTACGTGGAAGGTCATCATCTTTATCGGTTACAGTTACAGTTGAACCGTTGGTTACAACTTTGTTTTCTTCACCCTTAGAGTCTTTTTCACCAACATTGGTCACTTCCACTGTGCCGTCATGTTTGACTTGGAAAGTGATATCGGTTACTTTGAGGTAGCCTGTTGGGGCTGCTTCCTCATGGAAGGTGTAAGTGCCTGGTGCCAAATTCAAGTCTTTAGACTTACCAGCTTCTGAAGTCCAGCTTTCTACGGCTGTGCCTTCTGCCTTGTCGCCCTTGTAGATCTTGATTTGAGCGCCTGCGATTTCTGTTCCACCAAGGCTAACCTTGCTGAAGGTAATCTTACGTGGAAGGTCATCATCTTTATCGGTTACAGTTACTGTTGAGCCGTTTGTG